>CAMLJY010000085.1 GCA_946480465.1 uncultured Burkholderiales bacterium | reverse complement strand
TGCAACTTCCGACCAGTCAGTTGAGCCGTTTTTCTTTTCAAATCAACGACTTAACTTGCAACACCGGCGTCCCCTAGGGATCCTGAATCGACCCCGGTTCGCTGGACGACGGAACCCGAGCCGGTTCCCAAGCAGAGGGCCTAAACACTGTGAGTGTTGCCGCGGGCTCTGCTCGCGCGGTCGGCATCGCCAGCACCGGAGACGATCTCGCTGCCCTGCATTTTTGGTTGACTGTCACGAGCGTCCTCTGTACGCAGCCCGCGCTCCCAGAGTCAACAACGCCAGGATGTAGTTCTGGCATGTGAAGAGTCCGGCGGCCGCGGCCAGTGTTGAGCCGCAGCGATCGGCGCCCGGGGAAGCGAGGCTCGCTCATTCCCCCGCGTGCCTGGCCCTCCCACCTGGGTCGACCAGCAACAGGCCCTGGTCAGTGGTGCCAGCTCAAGCTCATCGTCCCGAACTCGGCGCGCTGGCGCTCGGTCGCGAAGGTCTTGGTGAACGCGGTTCGGCCGGCGAAGAAGACCCAGCCCCGGCGCCGCACGGTGACGCCGAGCGTGGCCATGCCGATGAAGGGTTCGGAGTCGACCGATCGGCTGCTCTTGGACACGGTGCCGTCCAGCGGCAAGTAGTGCGCCACGGCATAACCCACGATGCCGCCGGAGAGCGACACGGACCACCGGTCCACCGGCCCGACGCCGACCGTGGAGGCGGCATTGAAGCCCTGGCGCAGCGCCGTGCCGCCCAGGGCATCCACCAGGTTCGAGCCCAGCTCGCCGTACACGCCCAGCCCGACGCCGGTGAAGTAGTTGCCCAGCCCCGCGTTGAGTACCGGAACGACGCGCCACTGCGTCGTGCGGCCCCCACTGGCCCTGGGCCAGCAGCGTGGCCCCTGGGTAGCCGATGTTGACGATCGGCTCCGTCGGCAGCTGCGTGTGCCAGCCGGCCGGCTTGTCGGCATCGACTGCGCGGTGCCAGCGGGTCTGAAGGCTGTCTGCGCCGGATGACGGGCCGACGAAGCTGCTGGACGAGGGCGGGGCCTGGCAGCGCGACTGCGCGGTGGACGAGGTGGGCGTGCTGGCGATCCGCGGCCCCAACGTCTTCGCCGGCTACAAGCTCGCCGACCAGGACGCAGGCCTGTGGATCGTGGACAGCGACGGCGAGCGCTGGCTCAACACCGGCGACCTCGGCCGCCAGGATACCGACGGCTACTTCCACCTCACCGGCCGCAAGAAGGAACTCATCATCCGCGGCGGCCACAACATCGACCCCGCGGTCATCGAACAGCCGCTGCACCAGCACCCGGCCGTGCAGCTGGCAGCGGCGGTCGGCCGGCCGGATGCGCATGCCGGCGAGGTGCCGGTGGCCTATGTGCAGCTCAAGCCCGGCGCCAGCGCCGACGAAGTCGCGCTGCTGGACTTCGCGCGCAAGCGCATCGGCGAACGCGCCGCGGCGCCCAAGGCCATCCGCGTCGTGCCGGCGCTGCCGCTGACGGCAGTGGGCAAGATCTTCAAGCCGGCGCTGAAGCAGCGCGAGGTGGAAGACGCGCTGGCCGACGCGCTGCGCGGCGCCGGCGTGGCGGTGGCTGCTCTCCGCGCACGCAGCGACGCCCGCCGGGGCCTGGTGGTCGAGGCGAGGCTCGGCCCCGGCGCGGACGAATCGTTCGCCCGCCGCGTGCTCGGACAGTTTCCGATGGCGGTCGAGCTGTCCGCCGGCCCAGACGATGCCGATGCGCGCGCCGCCGGCGGCTCCCCGTTCCCGGACGGTGCGGGCGCCGCACCGGGCACTGTGCCGGGCGCTCGGTCCTTCAGCCCCGGCTGAACACCTCGTTGATCGCACGCCGGACTCCCGCCACCCGACGGCGGACCGCCGGCAGCGACGACGATCGTCGCGTGAACGCCGGGCTGCGGACTGGATGGAGGCGCGTTGGTCGATGCTGCGCTCCGGAGGCATCGCGTGCGGCGCCCGCTGCAGTGCTGCCCGCCGGGCGCCACGGCTACCTCCGAAGGTGAGCGTCCACGCGGCCGCCAACGCGCCACCAGGCACCGGCGTGGCCATGGTGTTCCAGCAGTTCAACCTGGCCGACGACCGCCTGCCGGTGATGACCAACGGGAATCGGAAGCCGCTAGTCCTTTCGAGTGCATGTCACCCAAGAAGAAGCGCGTTCCGCGGGCGGGGAAACTTCGGACCGGCGGGAAACCCGGCTCGGCATCGCCGATGCTCGACGGCCGCCCGCACCGCGTACTCGACGAACCCGTTCAGCGTCCCGTTGTCTCCCAGGACGTCTTTCAGCTGACGCCGCGGCTGGGGCTCAACCCGGATCGAGGGAGGGATGCGCTCTTCAGCAAGAAGTGGAGACGGCGCGCGCTTTGTCGCGAATCCGCCATTCACCACAGGGTCCTGACGCGAAAACCATGGCCGGCAGCCGCGGCGTCGAGCCAAGTGCTTGATTCGCCGTGCTTTCATGCCCTGGCACTGAAGCTGCAATAGGCGCTCGCACCCGCTGTTCCATGTCGCCGCTTGTTGCCGAAGGAGGCCTCGCATGTCCGCATCCCTCAAAGCCAAGATCGCCGAGGTCTTCGACGAGCCCGGGTGCGACAAGAACCAGGGCAAGAGCGAGAAGGAACGCAAAAAGGGCTGCACCAAGCAGCTCACGCCGGGCGCCGCCGCCGGCGGCTGCGCCTTCGACGGCGCCAAGATCGCGCTGCAGCCGATCGTCGACGTCGCGCACCTCGTGCACGGGCCGATCGCCTGCGAAGGCAACTCGTGGGACAACCGGCACAGCGCGTCGTCCGGCGCCACCATCTACCGCACCGGCTTCACCACCGACATCAACGAGCTCGACGTGATCTACGGCGCCGAGAAGCGCCTGTTCAAGTCGATCCGCGAGATCCTGGAGAAGGTCGACCCGCCGGCGGTCTTCGTCTACCAGACCTGCGTCACCGGGCTGATCGGCGACGACATCGAGGCGGTGTGCAAGCGCGCCTCGGAGAAGTTCGGCAAGCCGGTCATCCCCGTGAATGCGCCCGGCTTCGCAGGCCCGAAGAACCTGGGCAACAAGCTCGGCGCCGAGGCGCTGCTGGACCATGTGATCGGCACCGTCGAGCCCGCGCACACCACGCCCTACGACATCAACATCATCGGCGAGTACAACCTCTCGGGCGAGCTGTGGCAGGTGAAGCCGCTGCTCGACGCGCTGGGCGTGCGCATCCTCAGCTGCATCTCGGGCGACGGCCGTTATGCCGAGGTGGCCGCCGCGCACCGCGCGCGCGCCAACATGATGGTGTGCTCGAAGTCGATGATCAACATCGCCACGCGCATGCAGCAGCGCTGGGGCATCCCGTACTTCGAGGGCTCGTTCTACGGCATCAGCGACATGAGCACCACGCTGCGCGAGATCGCGCGGCTGCTGGTGGAACGCGGCGCCGACCCCGAGCTGAAGCAGCGCACCGAGGCGCTGATCGCGGTGGAGGAAGCGCGCGCCTGGGAACGCATCCGCGCCTACAAGCAGCGCCTGGCCGGCAAGAAGGTGCTGCTGATCACCGGCGGCGTGAAGAGCTGGTCGGTGGTGTCCGCGCTGCAGGAGGCCGGGCTGGAAGTGGTGGGGACGAGCATCAAGAAGTCGACGAAGGAAGACAAGGAAAAGATCAAGGAAATCATGGGCCTGAGCTCCGACGACAGCGCCCACATGATCGACGACATGACGCCGCGCCAGATGTACGCGATGCTGCGCGACGCCAAGGCCGACATCATGCTCAGCGGCGGGCGCAGCCAGTTCGTCGCGCTGAAGGCACGCATGCCGTGGATGGACATCAACCAGGAACGCCACCACGCCTTCGCGGGTTATGAGGGCATGGTCGAGATGGTGGCCGAGATCGACAAGGCGCTCTTCAACCCGGTGTGGCAGCAGGTGCGCACGCCGGCGCCGTGGGAAGCGGCCGACCCGCTGCTGGTCGAGCAGGACGCCGCGCAGCTGGCCAGCGAAGCACAGCCAGCATAACGCGCAGGATCAGCAGCCATGGCCCACGTCGTCGAGCCCCGGAAAGCCTGCGCGGTCAATCCGCTGAAGATGAGCCAGCCGCTGGGCGCGAGCTATGCGTTCATGGGGCTGCAGTCGTGCATGCCGGTGATGCACGGCTCGCAAGGCTGCACCTCCTTCGGCCTGGTGCTGCTGGTGCGCCACTTCAAGGAGGCTATCCCGCTGCAGACCACGGCGATGAACGAGGCCACCACCATCATGGGTGGCTACGACAACATCGAGAAGGCGATCCTCAACATCCGCAGCCGCGCCCGGCCGCAGATCATCGCCATCTGCTCGACCGGGCTGACCGAGACCAAGGGCGACGACGTCGACGGCTACATCGCGCTGGCGCGACAGAAGCATCCCGAACTGGCCGACACCGCCATCGTCTACGTCTCCACGCCCGACTACACCGGCGCCTTCCAGGACGGCTGGGCCAAGGCGGTGACGACGCTCGTCGCGCAGCTGCCCCGTACCGAAACCCCGCGGCGTGAGCACTGCATCAACGTGCTGCCGGGCAGCCACCTGACGCCCGGCGACATCGAGGAGCTGCGCGAGCTGATCGAGGCCTTCGGCCTGCAGCCCACCTTCGTGCCCGATGTCTCGGGTTCGCTGGACGGGCACATCCCCGACGACTGGCTGGGCACCACGCTCGGCGGCACGCCGCTCGCGGCGCTGCAGGAGCTGGGCGGTGCGGCGCACACGCTGGCCATCGGCGAGCAGATGCGGCCCGCGGCGGAAGCCTTGCGCGCGCGCTGCGGCGTGCCGTATACGCTGTTCGACCGGCTCACCGGCCTCACCGCGACCGACGCCTTCGTGCAGGCGCTGAGCCGGCTCTCGGGCCGCGAGGTGCCGCCGCGCCTGCGCCGCCAGCGCAGCCAGCTCGTCGATGCGATGCTCGACGGCCACTTCCACTTCGGCAACGTCAAGGTGGCGCTGGGCGCCGAGCCGGACCTGCTGTGGTCGGTGGGCAGTTTCCTGGCCGAGATGGGCGCGGAGCTGTCGGTGTGCGTGACCACCACGCCATCGCCGCTGCTGGCGCGCATGCCGGCCAACGAGGTGGTGATCGGCGATCTCGAGGACTTCGAGCTGGCGGCCCAGGCCGCCGGCTGCGACCTGCTGATGACGCATTCGCACGGCCGGCAGGCGGCCGAGCGCCTGCGCAAGCCGCTGTTCCGGCTGGGCATCCCGATGTTCGACCGCATCGGCAATGCCCACCGCTGCCACGTCGGCTACCGCGGCACGCGCAACCTGGTCTACGAGGTCGGCAACCTGCTGATCGAGCAGATCCCGCACCACGGCCCGGACAACTGGCCGCTGCCGCGCGAGGCGCTGGCGGCCGCGCGCGGGGAGCCGGCACCGGCGCGCGAAACCACCACCGCCAGCGCATGACAACGCAGGAGCCTTGATGAAAGTCGCCTTCGCCACCCAGGACCAGCAGCGCGTGGACGCGCACTTCGGCTGGGCCAGACACCTCGCCGTCTACGAGATCGACGCCGGCGGCTACCACTTCGTGCAGGACTTCGGCTTCGGCGAAGACCTGGCGGAGGACGGCAACGAGGACAAGCTCGCGCCCAAGCTGGAAGCCATCAAGGACTGCGCCATCGTCTACGTCGCGGCCATCGGCGGCTCGGCCGCCGCGCGCGTCGTGGCCAGCAAGATCCACCCGATCAAGGTGGCGCAGCCCGAGCCCATCCTGGACCTGCTCGACAGGATGCAGGAAGTGCTCAAGGGCACGCCGCCGCCCTGGCTGCGCAAGGCGCTCGCCAAGGGCCAGGAGAAGGCATTCGATTTCGAAGGCGACGAAGAGGTGAAGTCATGAACATGGCAGAGGCCACGGCAGAGGCCACGGTCGAAGCGGCGAGCGACGACGCGCTGCTGCAAGACCCGTTCATCCGCGAGCTGGTCAAGCAGATCCGCGCGCAGGACACCCACGGCACCTGGGAAGGCAAGAGCGACACCCAGCTGCTAGCGCCTTATATCCTCAGCACCGAGCAGCGCCGCGCGCTGCCGATCATGGGCGACCCCGACCCCGAGACGCTGTGGCGCCTGGAGCTGTTCCACAACGCCGTGGGCCTGGCGATCGAGCGCGCCACCGGCTGCATGGTCAGCCCGATGATGAAGATGAGCCACGAGGGCTTCGGCCGCGCGGTGCTCACCGCCGGGCGGCTGATCGCCGTCAACCGCCACCTGCGCGACGTGCACCGCTTCGGCTACCCGAGCCTGGCCAAGCTGGCCGAGGCCGGCCGCAAGCTGGTCGACGAAGGCATCGGCATGGTCAGCACGTACAAGGAGGTGGCCACCTATGGCTGAGCACCTGAAGCCCACGAGCTCTCCCGGCCATACCGATTCGTTGAAGGCCGACGTGAAGAAGCTCAACGCCAAGGCCACGCAGGCGAAGATGGACCTGCACGACCTGTCCGAGGAGCTGCCCACCAACTGGGAACGCATCCTCGAGGTCGCGCAGACCGCCTACGACGCCCATGCCGCGCTGATGGCGGCGCGCCGGCAGCTGGCCGCCGCGACGGCCTGAGCGCAGGGGCCGCCCATGAGCTTTTCCGTCACCCTGCCCAGCGGCGAAGTCTGGACGCCGAAGTTCGTGCAGCAGATCAACGAGGCCACCTGCATCGGCTGCGGCCGCTGCTTCAAGGTCTGCCCGCGCGGCGTGCTGGCAATGGTCGGCCTCAACGAGGACGGCGAGCGCGTCGGCGTGAACCTCGACGACGATGACGACGACGAGGAATACGAGAAGAAGGTGATGACGATCGCGCACGGCGAGCTGTGCATCGGCTGCACCGCCTGCTCGCGCATCTGCCCGAAGAAGTGCTACACCCACGCGGCGTTGGAAGCCTGAACAGGATGGAAGCGATGGCGCCCGCGACCACGACCACGACCACGCCCACGACCACGACCACGACCACGACCACGACCACGACCGCGATCGTGACGGTGCCGCCGCCGGCGCACATCGAGGCGCGACGGCGGCTCCGCGCCGACGAGGTGGAAGACGTGGCGGCGCTGCTGATCGAGCATGCCGATCCGCGCGCCGGCAGCGCGGCCGAGCGCGCCGCGGTGGCCGAGGCGGTGGCCGTCGGCTGCCTCGGCGACGACCACCTGTGGCAGGACCTGCGGCTGGCGTCGCGCGCGGCGCTGTCCGCGCTGATGACGCACTGGTTTCCCGCGTTGGCGGCGAAGAACGTGCAAGACATGAAGTGGAAGCGCTTCCTCTACAAGCAGCTGTGTGACCGCGCACTGGTGCAATGCCGGGCGCCGAGTTGCGGCGAGTGCAGCGACCACGCGCGCTGCTTCGGTCCCGAGGACGGGGCGGCGCCGGGCAACGTGCTGATGTCTGATTGACGCGGCCATCGCAAGCGTTCCACTGTGACAAGGCAAGCGAGATGAAGACGATGCTCTGGCACACGGTGGCCTCGACCCTGGCGTTGGCCGCGGCCCTGGCCGGGTCGCCCACGGTGCGCGCCGGCGAGGTGCAGGTGGCGGTGGCCGCCAACTTCGCGGGGCCGCTGGGCAAGATGGCCGCGGGATTCACGGCCGCGACCGGCCATGCGATGAAGCTCTCCTCCGGCGCGACGGGCAAGTTCTACGCGCAGATCCGCAGCGGCGCGCCCTTCGAGGTGCTGCTCGCCGCCGACGACGAGACGCCGAAGAAGCTGGTGCACGAAGGCCACGCCGTGGCGGGCACGCCATTCACCTACGCCATCGGCAGGCTGGTGCTGTGGAGCGCCAAGCCGGGCTTCGTGGATGCCGAGGGCCGGGTGCTGGCGGGCCCCGGCTTCGCGCACCTCGCGATCGCCAACCCCAAGGTGGCGCCCTACGGCGCCGCGGCGCTGCAGGTGCTCGCGGCCCGCGGCCTGCGCGAGACGCTGGCGCCGCGCCTGGTGACGGCGGAGAGCATCGCCCAGGCCTACCAGTTCGTCGCCACCGGCAATGCCGAGCTGGGCTTCGTCGCGCTGTCGCAGGTCATCGGCGCCGAGGGGCCCCAGGCCGGGCCCACCGCAGGCTCACCGGAGCACCTTCGGGCTGCGCCCTCCGGTATTCGCCCTTCGGGCGGCCGTGCGGGCTCATGGTGGCTGGTCCCGCCATCGCTGTACGGACCGATCCGCCAGGACGCGGTGCTGCTCGAGGCCGGCAGGAACAACCCGGCCGCGCGCGCACTGCTGGCCTGGCTGAAGACGGCGCCGGCACGCGCGGTGATCGAGGCCCATGGCTACGGCATCGACGGGCCATGACGCCGTTCACGCCCGACGACTGGCTCGCGATCCGGCTCACCGCCGAGCTGGCGGCGCTGACCACGGGGGTGCTGATGGCGCTCGGCCTGCCGCTCGCGTGGTGGCTGGCGCGCACGCGCTCGCCGCTGAAACCGCTGTGGTCGGCGCTGGTCGCGATGCCGCTGGTGCTGCCGCCCACCGTGCTGGGCTTCTACCTGCTGCTGCTGATGGGGCCGCAGGGGCCGCTCGGGGCGATGACGCAGGCGCTCGGCCTCGGCCGCCTGCCGTTCAGCTTCGGCGGGCTGGTGGTGGCCTCGGTGCTGTACTCGATGCCCTTCGTCGTGCAGCCGCTGCAGCAGGCCTTCGAGGCGATCCCGCCGCGCACGCTGGAGGCGGCGGCCACCCTGCGCGCCGGGTCGTGGGACCGCTTCTTCACCGTCGCCGTGCCGCTGGCGCGGCCCGGCCTGCTCACGGCCGCCGTGCTGGGCTTCGCGCACACCGTGGGCGAGTTCGGCGTCGTGCTGATGATCGGCGGCAACCTGCCGGGCCGCACGCGCGTGCTCAGCGTGGCGCTCTACGACCATGTCGAGGCCGCCGAGTTTGCCGACGCCCACCGCCTGGCCGCCGCGATGGTGGTGTTCGCGCTGGTCGTGTTGAGCACGCTCTACCTCGTCGAGCGGCCGTTGGGCCGGAAGGCGCGTGATGTGGCCGTGGCTTGAGCCTTCCGGGCCGCCGCAAGGGCGGCGACAGCCGGAGGGGGAAGCTCGAGAGCACCCCATTGAGGCCGCCGGGCCGGCCCGAGGGTGCTTGCCGGAAGGTCCAGCCCGAAGCTTCTCCGCCGCGTTCGCACCACTCGGCTGGTTCGGCCCGGCCGGCAAGCTTCGCGACCACGCGCAGGCCGCCCGGCCGCCGCAGAAGACCCTGGCGCCGCTGTCGTCATCGCCCCAGGCGCTCGCCCTGCAACTCGACCTGCAACTCGACCTGCATGTGCGCCTGCAGCGGCCCGGCTTCGCGCTGGAGGTCGACTGCCAGCTGCCCGGTCGCGGCATCACCGCACTGTTCGGCCCTTCCGGATGCGGCAAGACGACGGTGCTGCGCGCGCTCGCCGGCCTGGAGCGTGCGTCGGGCCGCGTCGCGCTCGGCGCCGCCGTGTGGCAGGACGACGCACGCGGCCGCTTCGTGCCCACGCACCGGCGGCCCATCGGCTACGTGATCCAAGAAGCCGCGCTGTTCCCCCACCTGAGCGTGCGGCGCAACCTCGACTACGGCCGGCGCCGCATCGCGCCGCCGCTGCGCCGCATCGACATGGAGCAGGCCACCGACCTGCTCGGCATCGGCCGGCTGCTGGACCGCGCGCCGGCCACGCTGTCGGGCGGCGAGCGCCAGCGCGTCGCGATCGCGCGTGCGCTGCTCACCAGCCCGCAGCTGCTGCTGATGGACGAGCCGCTCGCGGCGCTCGATGCGCAGCGCAAGGCCGAGGTGCTGCCCTACCTGGAGCGCCTGCACGTCGAGCTGGCGATGCCCGTCGTCTACGTCACGCATGCGATGGACGAGGTGGTGCGCCTGGCCGATCACCTGGTGCTGATGGAGGCCGGCCGCGTGCAGGCCGCCGGCGCGCTCACCGAGCTGCTCGCGCGCGGCGACCTGCCGCTGGCCGACATCGACGGCGGCGGCACGGTGCTGGACGCACGCGTGCTGGGCCACGACGAGCGCTTCGACCTCACCCACCTGGGCATCGCCGGCGGCATGCTCTGGGTCGGCCGCGTCGCGCAGCCGGCGGGCGCGACCGTGCGCGTGCGCGTGCTGGCGCGCGATGTGAGCGTCGTCCGCGGACCGCCCGGCGACACCAGCATCCTGAACGTGCTGCCGGTGACCTTGCTCGGCTGGCACGGCGACGCGGCCACGGCGCTGCTGAGCCTGGCGGCCGGGCACGGCGACGACGCCGGCCGCGCCGGCGCGCGCCTGCTCGCGCGCATCACCCGGCGCTCGCTCGAGACGCTGCAGCTGCGGCCGGGCGAGCGCTTGTATGGACAAGTCAAGGGCGTGTCGCTGATGCGCTGACCTGCCGCTCGCGAGTGCGCCTCACGAGTGCGCCTCACGAGCGCGACCCACCCAGCGACGCCAGCAGCGAAGCGATCACCTCGTCGCCGATGCGTGCATCCGCATCGAGCCGCGCGATCTGCGCCAGCAGCGCGGCCGCGTCGCCCGCCCGCTGTTGTCGCAGGGCGAGGAAGGCCAGCGCCTTGAGCGTGAACAGCCAGAAGCGCGCCGGCCCGTTGTCGCCGAACGCGGCCGCCGGATGGCCGGCCTCGACGGAGCGCCAGTCCTGCGGCAGGCCCGCCTGGCGCGCGGCTTCCAGCAGGCCGCGCTGCGCCGCACGCTCGGCCGTCTCCAGCTCACGCCGCGTGGCGTGGTGCTTGTACAGGGCGTAGTACACCGGCAGGCAGTTCGGCGCCAACGCCTGCGCCGTCCACAACAGGGGGCCGACCTCGCCGCGCGGCGCCTGCGCGGCACGGTGCAGCAGTTCGCGCACGGCCGGCGGCACCTCGCCGCCGAAGAACTCGTCGGCCACCGCGCCGGTGAACAGGTTCATCTGCTTGCTCCGTTGTTCCCGTGGATCGGGAGGGCGCAAGCAGGCTCGATGCCATGCGCCGCGCCACGCGCCGGCCCCGGTCGCCACGCCGAGGCACGCGGCTCGGTGCCGCACCCAAGCACGCGCCCAGGTGTGCGGAAGCACGCGGATCGCCGTCGCGTCGCTGTTGCGACAAAACCGACAGCACGACACCGCCGCGCGCTGCACGCCGGCCGCGCCACAACGCGCGCTGCGCAGTCCCAAGTGCCTGATGCACACCGTCTTTTCGCGCTGGCCCGGCCCCTGGCACGGTCCTTGAGATGCATGGCACAAGCCCTGAGCCGGAGTCACGCGATGGATCTGAAGCTGGACGCAAGACCGATCTACCTGGACTACGCCGCCACCACGCCGGTCGATCCGCGGGTGGTGCATGCGATGGTGCCGTACCTGTACGAGCAGTTCGGCAACCCGGCCTCGCGCAGCCACGCCTACGGCTGGGCCGCAGAGGAAGCGGTGGAGATCGCCCGCGAGCATGTCGCCGCACTGATCGGCGCGGACTCTCGCGAGATCGTCTGGACCTCCGGCGCCACCGAGTCGAACAACCTCGCGATCAAGGGCGCGGCGCAGTTCCGCGCCGGCAAGGGCAAGCACCTGATCACCGTGAAGACCGAGCACAAGGCGGTGCTCGACACGATGCGCGAGCTCGAGCGCACCGGCTTCGAGGTGAGCTACCTCGACGTGCAGCCCGACGGCCTGCTGGACCTCGACGTGCTCGCGGCGGCGATCCGCCCCGACACGACCCTGGTCTCGGTGATGTTCGTGAACAACGAGATCGGCGTCATCCAGGACATCGCCGCCATCGGCGCGCTGTGCCGCAGCCGCGGCGTGCTGCTGCACGTGGATGCCGCGCAGGCCAGCGGCAAGGTGGCCATCGATCTCAGCGTGCTGCCGGTGGACCTGATGAGCCTGTCGGCCCACAAGACCTACGGCCCCAAGGGCATCGGCGCGCTGTACGTGCGCCGCAAGCCGCGCGTGCGCATCGAGGCGCAGATGCACGGCGGCGGCCACGAGCGCGGCATGCGCTCGGGCACGCTGCCCACGCACCAGATCGTCGGCATGGGCGAGGCCTACCGGCTGGCGCGCGAGCTGATCGACGTCGAGGGCGCGCGCATGCGTGCGCTGCGCGACCGCCTGCTCGCCGGCCTGCAGGCCATCCCCGAGGTGCGCGTCAACGGCGACCTGGAGCGGCGCGTGCCGCACAACCTGAACGTCAGCTTCACCTTCGTCGAAGGCGAGTCCTTGCTCATGGGCATGAAAGGCATCGCGGTGTCGTCGGGCTCGGCCTGCACCTCGGCCAGCCTGGAGCCCAGCTACGTGCTGCGCGCGCTCGGACTGCCCGACGAGGTGGCGCACAGCTCGATCCGCTTCTCGCTGGGCCGCTTCACGAGCGAGGCCGACATCGACGCCGCCATCACGCGCGTGAGGGCCACGGTCGAGCGCCTGCGCGAGCTGAGCCCGCTGTGGGACATGCACAACGCGGGCATCGACCTGAGCCAGGTGCAATGGGCTGAACACTGATTCCGAAGGAGTCCCCTGAAATGGCCTACAGCGACAAAGTCATCGACCACTACGAGAACCCGCGCAACGTCGGCGGCTTCGATGCCGGCGACGGCGACATCGGCACCGGCATGGTCGGCGCGCCGGCCTGCGGCGACGTGATGAAGCTGCAGATCAAGGTCAACCCGGCCACCGGGCTGATCGAGGATGCGAAGTTCAAGACCTACGGCTGCGGCTCGGCGATCGCCTCCAGTTCGCTCGTCACCGAATGGGTGAAGGGCAAGACGCTGGACCAGGCCCTCGACATCAAGAACACCGCGATCGCCGAGGAGCTGGCGCTGCCGCCGGTGAAGATCCACTGCTCGATCCTGGCCGAGGACGCGATCAAGGCCGCAGTCGCCGACTACCGCCAGCGCCGGGACGGCAAGCACGCCGGCCTTCTCGAGCAACCCGCCTGCGACCCCACGCAGGTCGCGGCCTGACGGTCCGCGCCGCCCCTAACGTCCATAGCACAAGGAGCCCTGCCCATGTCCGCATGCCAATCGCAACCCAACGCCAGCACGTCCTGCGCCACCGGCGGCATGCCGCCCGCTGCCCCTTTCGTGCTGCCCGAGGGCGCCCCGCCGCTGGTCATCAGCGATGCCGTGGTGCGCAAGGTCGGCGACATGCTGACCGAGGAAGGCGACCCGAACCTGAACCTGCGCATCTTCGTCAGCGGCGGCGGCTGCTCGGGCTTCCAGTACGGCTTCGCCTTCGACGACGCGGTCAAGGCCGACGACACCTGCGTCGAGGCCGGCGCGATCAAGGTGCTGGTCGACGCCTCCAGCCTGCAGTACGTGGCCGGCGCGCAGATCGACTACGAGGAAGGCCTCGAAGGCTCGCGCTTCGTGATCCGCAACCCCAACGCCGCCAGCACCTGCGGCTGCGGCAGTTCGTTCTCGGTCTGAGCCCACACCAGGAGTCCACCATGTCCCTCAGCGTGACGCCCAAGGCGGCCCGGCAGATCCGCAAGGCGCTGGACCAGCGCGGCAATGGCTACGGCCTGCGCGTGGCGGTGAAGACCAGCGGCTGCTCCGGCTATGCCTATGCGCTGGAGTTCGCCGATGCGCCGGCGGCCGAAGACCTGAGCTTCGAGAGCGAAGGCGTGCGATTGCTCGTCGACGCGAAGAGCCTGCCGATGGTCGCCGGCACCCAGCTCGACTGGGTGCGCGAAGGCCTCAACGAAGGCTTCAAGTTCAACAACCCGAACGCGTCGGCCACCTGCGGCTGCGGCGAATCCTTCGCGGTGTGATGGCCCACCCCCGGAGCGCCTTCGGCGCCTCCCCCTCAAGGGGGCGCCCCCAGCGGCCCGGCAAAGCCGGTTCCGCGGCGGCCGCTTGGACAAGCCCGCGCCATTGCTGAGATCGACCACCATGGCCCTTCTGCAAATCGCCGAACCCGGTCGCGCCGCGGCGCCGCACCAGCACCGGCTCGCCGTCGGCATCGACCTGGGCACCACCAACTCGCTGGTGGCGGCGCTGCGCAGCGGCGTGCCGACGGTGCTGCGCGACGGCGCGGGGCGCACGCTGCTGCCTTCGGTCGTGCACTACGCGCCCAATGGCGAGGTCGTCGTCGGTGATGCAGCGCGCGCGCTGGCGCCGCGCGATCCCCACAACACCATCGCCTCGGCCAAGCGCCTGATCGGCCGCGCGCCGGCCGACATCGGCCCCGGCACCGTGCCCTATGCGCTGCGCGCGCTGAGCACGCAGGCCGTGGGCGTGGCCACGCGCGCCGGCATCAAGAGCCCGGTGGAGATCGGCAGCGAGGTGCTGCGCGCGCTGAAAGACCGCGCGGAAGGCGCGCTCGGCGGCGTGCTGGTGGGCGCGGTGATCACCGTGCCGGCGTACTTCGACGACGCGCAGCGCCAGGCCACCAAGGACGCCGCGCAGCGCGCCGGCCTGAACGTGCTGCGCCTGCTCAACGAGCCCACCGCGGCGGCCGTCGCCTACGGCCTGGACACCGGCAACGAAGGCGTCTACGTCGTCTACGACCTGGGCGGCGGCACCTTCGACGTCTCGATCCTGCGGCTGGCGCGCGGCGTCTTCGAGGTGCTGGCGACCAACGGCGACGCGATGCTCGGCGGCGACGACTTCGATGCCTGCCTGGTGCGCTGGTTCTGCGAGCAGGACCCGGGCTTCGAGTGGAGCGAGCGCGATGCGGCCGCCCTGCTGGCCGCCGCACGCGACGCGAAGGAAGCCCTGAGCGACGCGGACGAGGTCACGATGGCCTGCGAGCGCCACGACGGCGCGACGCAGGCGGCACGCCTGTCGCGCACGACGCTGGAAGCGCAGACCCAGCGCCTGGTCGAGCGCACCATGGGCCCGGTGAAACGCGCGCTGCGCGACGCGGGCCTCAAGCCCGCGGAGGTCGACGGCATCGTGCTGGTCGGCGGCGCCACGCGCATGCCGCAGGTGCGCCGCGCGGTGGCCGCGTACTTCGGCCGTGAGCCGCACACCGGCATCGACCCCGACCAGGCGGTGGCGCTGGGCGCGGCGATCCAGGCCGACCAGCTGGCCGGCAACCGCAGCGCCGGGGACGCCGGCCTGCTGCTGCTGGACGTCTGCCCGCTGTCGCTGGGGTTGGAGACCATGGGGGGCCTGGTCGAGAAGATCATCCCGCGCAACACCACCGTGCCCACCGCGCGCGCGCAGGACTTCACCACCTTCAAGGACGGCCAGACCGCGATGGCGCTGCACGTGGTGCAGGGCGAGCGCGAGCTGGTGGCCGAATGCCGCTCGCTCGCGCGCTTCACGCTGCGCGGCATACCGCCGATGGTGGCCGGCGCCGCGCGCATCCGGGTCAGGTTCCAGATCGACGCCGACGGCCTGCTGTCGGTCAGCGCCAGCGAGCAGACCACCGGCGTGCAGGCCCAGGTGGAGGTCAAGCCCAGCTACGGCCTGGCGCACGATGCCGTTGCCCGCATGCTGCAGGGCGCGCTGGACAGCGCCGATGCCGACGCCGCCGCGCGCATGCTGCGCGAGGCCGAGGTCGACGCGCGCCGCCTGCTCGACGCGGTGGACGCCGCGCTGGCCGCGGACGGCGCGCTGCTGCTGCCGCGCGAGCAGTTCCAGATCCTGCGCGCGATGCAGGACGTGGCCGACCTGCTGGAGCAGTGCGCCCTCGACGAAGGCGGCACGCTGGCCGAGCAGAAGGACCTGCGCGACGGCCTGCGCCGCGCCACCGAAGGGCTCAACGCCGCCACCACGGCCTTCGCCGCGCGGCGCATGGACGCCCGCGTGCGCGAAGCGCTGGCCGGCCGCAGCCTCGAACAGCTGGAGGTGTGACATGAGCCCCACGCTCGCTCCGATCGCCGTCGCGGAAGGCCGCACGCGGCCGGCCAGGCCGGCCACCACCGTGCGCGTGCTGCCGCACCCGGACCTGTGTCCCGATGGCGCGGAGTTCTCCGCGCGCAGCGGCCGCACCCTCGTCGACGCGCTGCTCGAGCACGGCATCGCCATCGAGCATGCCTGCGAGAAGGTCTGCGCCTGCGCCACCTGCCACGTGCACATCCGCGACGGCGCCGAGCACCTGGCCGCGGCCGACGACGAAGAGGAAGACCAGCTCGACGAAGCCTGGGGGCTGGATGCGCAATCGCGCCTGGCCTGCTGCGTGAGGCTCGCCGGCCCCGCGCTGGTGGTCGAGTTGCCGCGCTACACCAAGAACCATGCGCGGGAGCAGTGACATGAAGCCCTCGCAGCACGCCCTCCTCGCGCGGCCGGTCACGGTCAACGACACCACGCTGCGCGACGGCGAGCAGACCGCCGGCGTGGCCTTCACCGACGACGAGAAGCTGGCCATCGCGCGCGCGCTGGACGCCGCCGGCGTGCCCGAGATGGAAGTGGGCATCGCGGCGATGGGCGAGGCCGAGGTCGAGCTGATCCGCGCCATCACCGGCGCCGGCCTGCGTGCGCGCACGATGGTGTGGGCCCGCATGTCCGAGCTCGACCTGCGCCTGGCCGCGCGCTGCGGCGCGGACCTGGTGCACCTGGCGGTGCCGGTGTCCGACCTGCAGATCGCGCGCAAGCTCGGCAAGGACCGCGGCTGGGTGCTGGGCATGGTGACGCGCTGCGTCAGCGCGGCGCGCGATGCCGGGCTGACGCCCAGCGTCGGGCTCGAGGACGCCTCGCGCGCCGACGCCGGCTTCCTGCTGCAGGTGGCCGAAGCCGCGCAGGCCGCGGGCGCGGTGCGCGTGCGTTATGCCGACACGCTGGGCCTGCTCGATCCCTTCACGACGCACGAGCGCATCGCCGCGCTGCGGCAGGCCTGCGACCTGCAGATCGAGATCCACGCGCACAACGACCTGGGGCTGGCCACCGCCAACACCCTGGCCGCGCTGCGCGCAGGCGCCACGCATGCCAGCGTCACCGTCAACGGCCTGGGCGAGCGTGCCGGCAATGCGGCGCTGGAAGAGGTGGTGATGGCGCTGCGCCACCTGCACGGCATCGAGGCCGGCGTCGACACGCGCGCCCTGCCCGCACTGTCGCTGCAGGTGGCACGCGCCGCCGGCCGGCCGGTGGCGGCCAACAAGTGCATCGTCGGCGACGCGGTGTTCTCGCACGAGTCGGGCATCCACGTCGACGGGCTGCTCAAGGACCGCCGCAACTACGAGACCTTCGACCCCGCCGAGCTCGGCCGCGAGCACCGCCTGGTGCTGGGCAAGCACTCCGGCGCCGCCGGCGTGCGCGCGGCCTGCCAGCGCCTGGGCCTGCCGCTGCCCGAGGCCGCGCTGCCGCAGCTGCTGGCGCGCATCCGCGCGCACGCGGTGGCGATCAAACGCTCGCCCAGCGACGACGAACTCGCGCGCCTGGTCGTCGGCGTGCTGCCGGCCCCGGCGGCCCTCACGAACTGATGGAGACACGCATGGACGGACTGACCCAACGGCTGAAGGCGCTGTCCAGCGCCAACGAGTTCCTGGAGTTCTTCGGCATCCCCTACGACGAGCGCGTGGTGCACGTGAACCGCCTGCACATCCTGAAGCGCTTCTACCAGTACCTTCACCGGGCCGAAGGCCTGACCGGCCTGGCCGAGGTCGAGATGTTCCGCCGCTACCGCGAGCTGCTGCAGAAGGCCTACCAGGACTTCACCGTCTCCACCGCCGCGAAGGAGAAGGTCTTCAAGGTTTTCCAGGACGCCGATGGAACGCGGCACGTGTCCGTCGCGTCCTTGCGCCAGAGCCTGGCCGACAAGCGCGCCGCCTGAAGGAATGAACATGCCCCCACGCTCACTTTGCCCGCTACCCCGCAAGGGGGCTTCCGCCTCCAAGCGGCGGCTCATCGGAGGCTGACATGCACATCGTCGTCTGCATCAAGCAGGTGCCGGACTCGGCCCAGATCCGCGTGCACCCGGTGACCAACACCATCATGCGCCAGGGCGTGCCGGCCATCGTCAACCCCTACGACCTGTTCGCGCTGGAAGAAGCGCTGCGGCTGAAGGACAAGTTCGGCGGCCGCGTGACCATGCTGTGCATGGGCCCGCCGCAGGCCGAGGACGCGCTGCGCAAGTGCATCAGCTTCGGCGCCACCGATGCGGTGCTGGTCACCGACCGCGCCTTCGCCGGCGCGGACACGCTGGCCACCTCGTACGCGCTGGCAGCGGCCATCCGCCGCATCGGCCAGGAGCAGGCGGTGGACCTGGTGTTCACCGGCAAGCAGACGATCGACGGCGACACCGCGCAGGTCGGCCCCGGCATCGCCAAGCGCCTGGGGCTGAACCTGCTGACCTACGTCAGCCGCATCGTCGACGTGGACCTCGATGCGCGGCGCCTGCGCGTGGAGCGGCGCGCCGAAGGCGGCGTGCAGCTGCTGGACACCACGCTGCCCTCGCTGATCACGATGCTGGAGGGCAGCAACGAGATGCGCTTCGCGTCGCTCGAAGACATGCTGCGCGCCGCGCGCTTCGCGGTGCGCAAGTGGAACAAGGACGACGCCGGCATCGAGGACGTCGGAAAGATCGGCCTGAAGGGCTCGCCCACCATCGTCAGCAAGGTGTTCGGACCCACGCCGCGCACCGACAAGGCCGACGTGCAGGCGGTGGCCGACACCAGCGTGCAGGACGTGGCGCTGAACCTGCTGCAGAAGATCTTCACCGCGCATCCGCAGCTCGAGGACGAGCTGGTGGAACGCCTCTCCGCTTGAGGAGCACGACATGAGCGAAGCGCCCAAACCCGCCGCCCCGAAGGCCGCCGGCCGCGCCGGCCGCAACACCGAGCTGCCCGAGCACCTCAAGGCCTACAAGGGCGTCTGGGTCTTCATCGAGCACGACCGCGGCCACGTGCACCCGGTGAGCTGGGAACTGATGGGCGAGGCCCGCAAGCTGGCCGACAAGCTGCAGGTGGACGTGTCCGGCGTGCTGCTGGGCGGGCCCGACGAGCCGCTGGACGCCTATGCCCGCGAGGCCTACGCCTACGGCGCCGACCGCTGCTACATCATGCGGGACGCTGTTCTCAAGGGTTATCGCAACGAGCCCTTCACGAAGGGCCTGACCGACCTCGTCAACACCCACCAGCCGGAGATCATGCTGCTGGGCGCGACGACGATGGGCCGCGACCTGGCCGGCTCGGTGGCCACCACGCTGGGCACCGGGCTCACGGCCGACTGCACCGAGCTGAACATCGACGGCCGCGCGCTCGCCGCCACGCGGCCCACCTTCGGCGGCTCGCTGCTGTGCACGATCATGACGCTGGCCTACCGGCCGCAGATGGCCACCGTGCGGCCGCGCGTGATGCAGATGCCGCGGCGCGACGAGACGCGCAGCGGCGGCATCGTCGAGATGCCGCTGGGCATGATCGAGACCGACATCGTCACCAAGCTGCTCGACTTCATTCCCGATGCCAATCGCAACACGGTGAACCTGGCCTATGCCGACGTCATCGTCACCGGCGGCAAGGGCCTGAAGCAGCCGGACAACTTCAAGCTCGTCCACGAGCTCGCGCGCGTGCTGGGCGCGGAAGTGGGCGCCACGCGGCCGGTGGTGCAGGCCGGCTGGGTCGAGGCCGAGCGCCAGGTGGGGCAGACCGGCAAGACCGTGCGGCCCAAGCTCTACATCGCCGCCGGCGTCTCCGGCGCCATCCAGCACCGCGTGGGCATGGAAGGCTCGGACGTGATCGTCGCGATCAACACCGACCCGAATGCGCCGATCTTCGACTTCGCGCACTACGGCATCGTCGGCAACGCGATGCAGGTGCTGCCGGTGCTGACGCAGGTGTTCCGCACGCACCTGGACAAGCGCGTCCGCAAAAGAGCATGACCCACCCCGGAGCGCCTTCGGCGCCTCCCCTCAAGGGGGCGAGCCCGGACGTGGAAGCAAAGCTTCCACGCCTGGCGAGCGGTCGGGCCGGCAGGCCCGACGCGGCCTGCAAGGCCCGCCAGCGGCCCGGCAGAGCCGGTTCCGCGGCGGCCGCTTGGGAATACCCGCGTTCACGGAGCTGAACCATGGCAACAGAAAAGTTTGATGCGATCGTCGTCGGCGCCGGCCCCTCGGGCAACGCCGCGGCCTACACGATGGCCAAGGCCGGCCTGAAGGTGCTGCAGATCGAGCGCGGCGAGTACCCGGGCTCGAAGAACGTGCAGGGCGCCATCCTCTACAGCGACGCGCTGGAGCGGATCATTCCCGACTTCCGCGAGGACGCGCCGCTGGAGCGCCACGTCATCGAGCAGCGCATGTGGATGCTCGACGACAAGAGCTTCGTCGGCACGCATTTCCGCAGCGACGACTACAACCAGCCGCCCTACAACCGCTACACCATCATCCGCGCGCAGTTCGACAAATGGTTCTCGTCCAAGGTGCGCGAGGCCGGCGCGCTGCTGATCTGCGAGACCACCGTGGAGCAGCTGCTGCTGGACGGCCAGAAGGTCGTCGGCGTGCGCTGCGACCGCCTGGGCGGCGACGTGTTCGCCGACGTCGTGATCCTGGCCGACGGCGTGAACTCCACGCTGGCACGCAAGGCCGGCTTCCACGGCGAATTGCAGCCAAAGAACGCGGCCCTGGCGGTGAAGGAAATCCTCTTCATGCCCGAGGAGACCATCCAGGCGCGCTTCAACGTCGGCGAGGAAGAAGGCGTGGTGATCGAGATGATGGGCTCGGTCACCGAAGGCATGGTCGGCACCGGCTTCCTCTACACCAACAAGGACTCGCTGACCATCGGCGTGGGCTGCCTGCTCAGCGACTTCCAGGCCAATCCGCAGCGCACCTCGCCGTATGCGCTGCTGGAAAAGCTCAAGCGCCATCCGTCGATCGCGCCGCTGATCGAAGGCGGCGAGATGAAGGAGTACTGCGCGCACCTGATCCCCGAAGGCGGCTTCCATGCCGTGCCGCGCGTGCATGGCGACGGCTGGATGATCGTCGGCGACTCCGGCGGTTTCGTGAATGCCGCGCACCGTGAAGGCTCGAACCTGGCGATGACCACCGGCCGGCTGGCGGCCGAGACGGTGATCGCGGCCAAGGCCGCCGACCGAGCGATGAGCGAGCGCACGCTGAAGGCCTACAAGGACGCGCTCGATGCGAGCTTCGTCATGAAGGACCTGAAGAAGTACCGCCACCTGCCCGAGGTGCTGGAGACCAGCCCGCAGTTCTTCACCACCTACCCCGGGCTGGTCAACCGCGCGGCCAAGACGATGTTCACCGTCGATGGCATCGACAAGAAGACCAAGCAGCGCGAGGTGGCGGGCAGCTTCAAGGCCGCGCGCAAGCTGACCGGGCTGGTCGGCGATGCATTCAAGCTGTGGAGGGCCACGCGATGAGCCCCTGCCCGGCCGTTCCCGGACCCGAAGGGGCCCCGACGGGCCCGGGGGCTCGCACCGCACTTCGAAGCACGGAGGTGACCCAATGACCGCTGCGATCAACGTCGAGGACAAGCTGTTCCAGAACCGCTACAAGGTGGATCACGGGCGGCCGCACATCCGGATCAAGGACGCCGGCATCTGTGCCAATGCGTGCCAGTCCCAGCAATGCACCTACGTGTGCCCGGCCGCCTGCTACAAGGCCGAGGGCAACGGCGCGGTGACCCTGATCACCGACGGCTGCCTGGAATGCGGCAGCTGCCGCGTGATCTGCACCGAACATGCCAACGTCGCCTGGGAGTACCCGCGCGGCGGCCACGGCATCCTGTTCAAGTTCGGCTGACGGGCCGAAGCTTCGCGCAGGCGGCGCGCCATGCGGCTGACCACCAAGGGCCGCCACGCCGTGGCGGCGATGATCGACCTGGCGCTGCGCGGCGGCGTGGAGCCGGTGGTGCTGGCCTCGATCAGCCGGCGCCAGAACGTCGCGCTGTCCTACCTCGAGGCACTGTTCGGGCTGCTGCGCCGCCGTGCGCTGGTGACCGCCGTGCGCGGCTAGGGCCTGTTAACGCTACGGAGCTGACTGCGCCGGGGTGTATTCGGGATGCACCGCTAGGCGCAGCCCGCCGCTCGGGGTATTCCCCCGAGCAAGGGCTGCAACGACGCGGGGCGCCCGAAGACACCCCGGCCCGCAGGGTGGGTACCCAAAACGGGCGCACTCGTCGTTGCGAAGCCTTGATGGGGGAACGGCCACATCTGCGGCT
>CAMLJY010000084.1 GCA_946480465.1 uncultured Burkholderiales bacterium | reverse complement strand
GCGCCATCAGGCTGCCCGGCACCACCACCACGGCCGCGCCATACAGCAGCGACCATGCAACTTCGCTCCTGCCGGTGAGCAGCCAGCCGACCAAGGCAGCGACCACACCGACCGCGGCCTGCGCCGCGACGACCCGCCAGGGAGACACCGGCGGCTCCTTCGCCCTCAGTTCGGCTGCTTCTTCTCGACTCAGCCTCTTGAAGGGCGCGTTTGCTGCCTCATCTTCTGGGTCTTGCCACGCCCCCGGCATGCCGGGGTTTGTCTGCTCCCGGCCCTTGGTCATCATGGGCCGGTGTTTCATCGTGGTCGCAACGCGTTCGGCTTCGGCAAACCGCGGGAGTATACGTGGAAACCCCTGCGGAACCGGCCATGGTCCATGCAAGCACCGTCTTGGGGCGGCCCGCCCGCCCTGGATGCGCGCGGCCCGTGACCGCGTGAAACTGGCCTGCTCTAGGCCCGCACGAAGTGCACGGGCAGCCCCGGCACCTGCACCCGCATCTGCAGCACGCGGCCGGCCCAGGGCTGCCGCTCCAATTCGTCGGCAGGGCGTTTTTCGCGCGCGGTGGTGACGAACAGCGTCTTCAGGTCGTCGCCACCGAAGCAAGGCATCGTCGCGCAGCGCACCGGCAAATTGATCTCGGCGAGCAGCTCGCCCTCGGGCGACAGCCGCAGCAGGCGCTGGCCCTCGAACATGGCGCACCAGTAGGCGCCTTCGCTGTCGACGGCCGCGCCATCGGGCCGGCCGCCATAACCCGCCAAAGGCGCGCCCTCGGCACGCGGCGCGAACTGCTGAAAGACGCGGCGGCGGCTCAGGCTGCCGTCCTGCCCATCGACATCGAATGCATAGACCGCGTGGGCCTTGGTGTCGGACCAGTACATGGTGCGGCCGTCCGGGCTGAAGGCCAGGCCGTTGCTGGTGGTGATGCCATCGGCCACCCGCCCGAGCGCGCCGTGGTCGAAGCAGTACAGCGCCGCCCTGGGTTCGCGCTTGTCGTCGATGGTGCCGACCCAGAAACGGCCGCGGGCGTCGGCCTTGCCGTCGTTGAAGCGCTGGGATACCGGGTCGTAGGGCGGATCGGCCACGCGGCGGCGCTCGCCGCTGCCGGTGTCGAAACGCCACAGCCCGTCGCGCATCGCGATCAGCAGGCCGCCGCCAAGCACCGGCGCGCAGCAGCCAGGCTCCGAAGGCAGCGGCCATTGCCGATGCTCGCCGGACACGGGCCGGTAGCGGTGGAGGCCGTGGCCGGGAATGTCCAGCCAGTACAGCGCGCGCTCTTCGGGATGCCAGAACGGCGATTCGCCGAGCAGCGACGGCGGAACGGGCAGCGGGCTGAAGGCGTCGGCGGAAATGATCGAGGGGGCTTGCATCAACGAAAACCAGTCAGGGCCAGGAAAGCGGCGAACGCGGCGCGCAGCGGCAGGCCCGGCACGTTCAGGCGCCGGGCTCTGCCCGCGTGCCGCCGCTCAGGGTGTGCACGTGGTCGGCGCCGTCCTGGGTGCGCAATGCGTTCAGGGTGGCGGCCGCGCCCTGCATCACCAGGTGCAGGTCGGCAGCGACGGCGAGGAAGTCGAAGGACATCGCGCGGTAGCGCGCGGCGGCGTCGGCCGTGAAGGCCATGGTGCCGATCGGGACGCCGGCCGCCTTGGCGCCGCGCACGGCCTGCGCCATCAGCGCCAGCACGTCGGGATGCAGCGTTTCGCCGGGGCGGCCGATGCTGCCGGACAGGTCGGCGGGCCCCACCAGCAGCGCGTCGACACCCTCGACCGCCGCGATGTCCTCGATGCGGCCGACCGCGCCGGCGCTCTCGATCTGCACGATGACGCCGACGTGCTTGTTGGCCGCCTGCAGGTAGTTCGGCTGCATGCCGTAGCGCGATGCGCGGCTCATGCCCACCATGCCGCGCGTGCCCTGCGGCGGGAAGCGGGTGGACGCGAGCGCGCGGCGTGCCTCATCCGCATCCTGCACGAAGGGGAACATCAGCGTGAGGGCGCCCGCGTCGAGCACGCGCTTGACGATCACCGGGTCATGCCCCGGCACGCGCACGACCGGCACGACGCGGGTGTTGCCCAGCGCCTGCAACAGGTGCATCACGCCCATCATTTCCAGCGGCGTGTGCTCCATGTCGACCACCGCCCAGTCGAAGCCGGCGTGGCCCAGGGCCTCGGCGACGATGGGACTGGCGGACATGACCCAGGCGCCCAGCGGCGGCTGGCGGCCGGCGGATCGCAACATGCGGCTGAAGGCGTTCATGGCAGTCTCCTCACCGGCGGCGCCCTCAATCGAGCGACACCTTCAGGTAGTGCGCGCCCGGCACGGGATTGAAGTAGTACGGCGGGATGGTCTCGAAACCCAGCGACGCGTACAGGCCGCGCGCCGATTCCATGTCGTCCAGCGTGTCCAGCAGCATCACGGAATAGCCGGCCTCGGTGGCGCGATCCATCAGCGCCTGCGCGAGCATGCGGCCGAGGCCGAAGCGGCGGAATGCACGGCGCACGTACAGCCGCTTCATTTCGCAGGCATTGGCGTAGTCGACGTCGGGCAGCGGGCGGAAGGCGCCGCAGCCGGCCAGCTCGTCGTCGACGAATGCCAGCAGCAGCGCGCCCTGCGGGACTGCATAGTCGCCGGGCAGGTTGGCCAGCTCGGCGTCGAAGTTCTGGAAGTCCAGGTCGATGCCCAGTCCCTCGGCGTACTCGCGGAAGATCTCGCGCGTGGCCTGCAGCAGGTCCGGCGTGTCGGGCGTTTGCAGGCGCAGTTCGGGGGACGACATCGGGCGGCGGCTTCGGGAAAGGCCCGGCGGACGGCGGCGGGTCGCGGTGTCGCGGCGGGAAGGCCGGGCGGCCAGTCTACCCGCCCAGGCGCGCGATCCACACCGCGCCGGCGGCGCACAGCGCGATGAGCACCAGCGCGAGCAGGCGCTCGCGCACGCTGTCGGCCGAGGGCGGCACCGCCGCGGGCAGCAGCTTGTCGCCGCGCCACATCGCGGACACCAGGCCGATGCCGCGCAGCCGGTAGACGACGATGGCGCCGACGTGCAGCACCACCAGGCCGATGATCAGCCACTGGCCCCAGCCCTTGTGCCAGCCGGTGGCGGCCAGGCCGGTGTCGGTGGCGACGAAGCGGTTGAGCGGGCCGGTGGTGGCGATTTCATCGTCGGCCACCAGGCCGGTGGCCACCTGGATCACCAGCACGCCGATCATCGCGAAGACCGAGAACGCGCCGAGCGGGTTGTGCCCGACCTCGAAGTGATCGCCGTCGCGGTGGTCGCGCTTCAGGTAGCGCAGCACGGTGCCCGGCGCGTAGACGAAGCTGCCGAAGCGCGACCAGCGTCCGCCGACGATGCCCCACAGCAGGCGGAACACCAGCAGCGCGCCCGCGGCGAGCCCCAGCCGCACGTGCCACTGCATGGCATTGCCGCCGGTCTTGCCGGTGATGACGAGCCCGGCCACGCACAGCGCCAGCAGCCAGTGGAAGAGCCGCGTCGGCAGGTCCCACACGCGCACCGCGCGCAGCTCGCTGGTCTCGCTCATCCGCCGTCCCCCGTCGTCGCTGTCGATGAGGACCTGTCGACACCACGCGCGCCACCGCGACCGCCGCGTCATCAGGCCCGAAGAGCCGGGACGATAGCCCAATCCGGCGCAGGCGCGCAGGCCGGGATCGCCCCGGGCTCGATTGCGCGGACCGGCCCGTACACTCGTCCGCGGCCGCCTCTCCACGTCACGCTCAAGGGGCGCGCGCCATGTCACAGCCATCGCACTGACACCCCGGAGGATTCGAATGAAACGTCTGCACCTGGTGCTGCTCGGCACCGTGGCCGCCCTTGCCAGCCTGCCCGCGGCAGCCCAGTTCCAAAAGCCGGAAGACGCCATCAAGTACCGCCAAGGCGCCTTCACCGTGATGGGGAACCACTTCGGCCGAGTCGCAGCGATGGCACAGGGCCGCGTGCCCTTCGACGCCAAGGCGGCGGCCGAGAACGCCGGCATCGTGGCGACCATGGCCAAGCTGCCATTCCAGGGCTTCGGCGACGGCACCGACAAGGGCCTGCCGCACCGCGCGAAGACCGAGGTCTGGAAGGAGCAGCCGAAGTTCAGGGCCGCCGCCGAGAAGATGCAGGCCGAGGCCGCCAAGCTCGATGCCGCGGCCAAGACCGGCAACCTCGATGCGATCAAGGCCGCCGTCGGTGCGGTCGGCGGCTCCTGCAAGGCCTGCCACGACGATTTCCGCGCCGAAAAACCCTCCAGTTGAGCGTCCGGCCAGGCCTGCCGCCCGGCCACCGGGTCCGCCCGCGGCGGATCCCCCACCACAGGCCCGCCGCGCGCGGGCCTGTGCATTTCCGGCGCTCTGCGCCCCCTTGGCCGTGCGGCGGCGCCGGCAGCGGTACAACCGGCGCCCTGGCCCCAGGGAGTGCGCGATGGACGAGACACCGACCGGCGGATCCTTGCACCGCCTGCTGCTGGACCTGCGCCGGGTCGCGTGCGGCGCGTGCCGCCCCTCGCGCGGGGTCGGGCCCGATGGCGGGCGCTTCGGCCACCTGCGCACGCTGGCCCGCGCCGCCGCGACCACCGCCCGCGCGCTGGCCTTGATCACCGTGCCGCTGCTGGCGCTGGCCGCCGGCAATGCGATGCTGTTCGCCGGCCAGGGCCAGGAGTTCCTGCGCGAGTTCGTCGACCAGGTCGACGAGGTCTCGCCCTTCGAAGCCCTGCTGCGCGCCAAGTCGTGGTGGCTGGCCGGGGTGTCGGCCTGGGCGCTGGCGGTCTGGTACTGCGCAATGCGCCTGCTGTCGCGCCTGTATGCCCGCGGCGATCACCCGCCCTGGGTGCAACGCTGGCAAGACCTGCTGCGCGGCTACCTGCCGCGCGTGCTGCTGCTGGGCTGCCTGGTGCCGGTGTCGCTGACGATCGGCCGCCTGGCCGCTCCTGCCACCGCGCAGCCGCCGCTGTGGTTGCCGCATGCGGCGTTGCTCCTGGGCAGCATGCTCGCGATGGAGGTGCTGCTGGACGGCCACCTGGCGCCGCGGCGCTTCAATCTCACCGTCGGGGGTTTCGCACTGGCACTGCTGGTGCTGGCGGTCGCGCGCGCCAGCGGCGGCTGGGCCAGCCCGGCGCTGTGGGCCTATGCGGGCATCGCGGCGCTGGTGCTGCTGGTGCTCGCGATGGTGCTGCGGGTGCCGGCGCTGCAAGGCCCGCGGGCGTGGGCGCTGGCCCTCGGGGCTGCCGCGGGCGCCGCCACGCTGGCGGTGGCCGGTGTCTGGCGCCTGGGCGCCGGCAGCAGCTGGCTGCCGACCGCGGCCATGGGCGGCACGCTGCTGATCCATGCGCTGGTCGGCTGGCGCCATGAGTTGGGCGGCCGCCAGGCCCTGCAGCGCTGCGCACCGCCGCCGGCCCTTGCCGCGCCGCAGCAGGCGCTGACCCGCGGCCAGCTGCAGGTGATGGTGTTCTGGGTCGGCCTGTCGTTCGCGCTGGCCGCGGCGCTGCAGGCGGCGCCGATCGGCATCGGCCGCGCGCTGGGGGCGCCATCGATCGCGCTGCTGGCGCTCGCGTCGCTGTGCCTGTTCTTCAGCCTGGTGCTGGTGCTGCTGCCGCGCACGCTGGGCTGGCCGTCGCTGGTGGTGCCGGCGCTGCTCTCGGCGCTGGTGGTGGGCTACCTCGATCCGTACCGGCCGATCAGCGGCCTGACACTGCGCACCGGCCCCGACCCGCGGCCGGAACTGGCCGCTCACTTTGCGCAATGGCAGTCGCGGCGCGCGGCCGACGGCCCGGACGCGCCAGTGATCGTCGTGGCTGCCGAAGGCGGCGGCGTGCGCGCGGCGGTGTGGACCGCATTCGCGCTGGCCCGGCTGGACGACGCCACCTGCGGCACCTTTGGACGCCGGGTGTACGCGATCAGCAGCGTCTCCGGCGGTTCGCTGGGCGCGGCCTTCTACGTCGCACAGCGCGCCGAAGCGGGCACGGGCGCAGCCGCCGCCGCACCACGCCCCTGCGGCCTGGAAGGCTCGCGCGCCAACCTGGAGGCGCTGCGCTTCTTCCGCAACGACTTCATCTCGCCGGTGCTCGGGGCCTACCTGTTCGGCGACCTGATGCGGCAGTTCCCGGGGCCGAACTTCCTGCCTGGCGGCCGCGGGGCGGTGCTGGAAGCCACCTGGGAGCACGACTGGGCCGACACGCTTGTCGGATCGCGACCGGGCCAGAACCGCTTCGCCGCGCCCTTTCTGGACCTGTACCGCGGTGATGCGCTGCATGACCTGCCGCTGCTGTTCCTGAACGCGACGACGGTGGAAGACGGCAAGCGCGCGATCGCCGCGCCGGTGCGCGCGGCGCACGTCGATGCCTTCGACCTGTTCCACGAACGCCTCGCCACCGCCGGCCTCAAGCTGTCCACGGCCGTGCACAACAGCGCGCGCTTCCCCTTGGTCAGTCCGCCGGCCTTCATCGAGCAGCGCGCGGGGCTCGGTGCGCCCAAGCCGCCGCCGGGAGGCGCGGCGGTGGCCCTGAAGCCCTGGGGCCGCGTGGTCGACGGCGGCTACTTCGAGAACGCGGGGGCAGTGACGGCGCGCGAGATCGTCGAACAGATTGCCGCCGCCCAGGGTGGACGCCGCGACAACCTGCACGTGCTGGTCCTCAGCAACGCGCCGCGCAACCCGGCCGAGCGCCTGTGCCACGAGATCCTGCAGGAAGCCAATGCCCCGCCAACGCTGTGCCGCGCCGACCCCACCAAGGGCGACGCCCCGGAGAACGCCCTGATGCCCGACCTGAGCGCGCCGGTGCAGGCGCTGCTGGCCACGCGCGAGGCGCGAGGCTCGCTCGCCAAGGCCGAGCTGGCGCAGGCGATCGGCGATGCGCAGCGCGTGCACGAGCTGTACCTGGCGAAGTGGAGCCGCGCCTACGACGATCCACCGCTGGGCTGGTTCCTGTCCGGCGCCGGCATCACCGGCATCGACGATGCCTTGTCGCCGCAGCCGAAATCGGTGAAAGAGCTGCAGCCGGCGCGGCTGGCGCTGCAGCGCCTGGCCTGGCGGCTGGTGATGCCGGGGCCGTACCCGGCCGCCGACGACGCGGCCACGCTGGCGAAGAAACGCCTGCGCTTCCTGTGCGAACGCGGGGGCGGCAGCGATTGCGGCCAGGACCGGATCTAGACGACAAACGGCGCCGCCGCAAAGCCAAGCACGACCCTGCGGGTCTTGGCGCTCTTCTTCTCGATCTTGGTGACGATCACGGAACCGATCTCGGACGTGTTGGCCACGTGGGTGCCACCACAGGGCTGCAGGTCGACGCCCTCGACCTCCATCACCCGCACCCGGCCCAGGCCGCGCGGCGGCTGCACGCTCATGCTCCGCACGAGGCCTGGGTTGGCGTCCAGTTCCTCCTCGCTGATCCAGCGGTGGCTGACCGGGTGCGCCGCGGCGACATAACGCGCGATGCCCGCGGTGAGCGCTTCCTTGTCGAGCGGGTCGGTCATGTGGAAGTCGAGCCGCGCGTAATCGGCGGTGATGGAGCAGCCGTCCACCGGGTGCGGCACCAGCGCGCACAAGAGGTGCGTGGCGGTGTGGAAGCGCATGTGGCGGTGGCGGCGCGCCCAGTCGATCTCGGCCGTCACCACGTCGCCGGGCGCCAGGCCGCCCACGTCGGCCCCGGCGGCCGGCAGGTGCACGATCTCGCCCGGCTCGCTGCCCTTGCGGGTGTCGGCGATGGCGATCACGCGGCCGGCGGCGGTGGTCAGCGTGCCGCTGTCGCCGGCCTGGCCGCCGCCCAGCGGATAGAACACCGTGCGGTCGAGGCGGATGCCGCGCTCGTCGACGGCCACGACACGGGCCTCGCAGCGCTGCAGGCACGCATCTTCGCGGAACAATTCTTCGGTCATCGGAATGACTCCCATTCGACGCGGCCGCGCGGCGTGTCCAGCAGCACGCGCAGCCCAGGTTCGGCCTCGCCGGCCGCGGGGGTGGAAACGCCGCGCAGGCGCAGCAGCTCGATCGCGGCCGGGGGCAGGCCGGCCAGCGTGACGGAGGCGAGCGTCAGCGGCGACTGCGGCATCGCCTCGGTGGGGTGCCGGCCGTTCCATTCGATCAGCGTCGGCAGCAAGCCCTCGCAGGCGTTCTCGCCATCGTCGCGCACCGCGATGCGCCACTGCAGCAGCCCCTCCGGCGTCGGCCGCTCGGCCGCCAGCGGCTGGCCGGGATCGATGCCGCGGTTGATGAGCCCCCAGCGCAGCATCTCGATCTGCGCGGTGCGTGCCACCAGTTGCACCAGCCGCGGCGAATCGCGCAGCGCGGCCTGCAGCGCGGGCCGGTCCAGGCCGAACCAGCGGGCGCGGCCCGGCGGCGGCGCCTCGGGGTCGATCGCGATGATCTCGAAGTAGGCGTTGCCGAACGGGCCGCCCAGCCGCAACAGGCGGTTGTGCGTGCCCATCAGCGGATGCTTGCCGCCCGGTCCCGGCGTGACGCCGAGCACGTCTTCGCACCACGCGACGCCCTGGGCCAGCGAGTCGGCGGCGACGACGATGTGGTCGATCTCGGTCATGGACTTGTCCTTCGGTCGGAGCGCTGCCCGGCGAAGACGCGCCTCACAGGGCCAGGGTGCCGCTCACCAGCGGCGTGACTTCGCCGCCGATCCACAGGTCGTCGCCTTCGCGGTCGACGTAGACCCGGCCGGCACGGCCCATGGCCGTGCCCTGCGCGGCCACGTAGTGGTCCGGCGCCAGGCCGGCGCCGATCAGCCACTGCGCCAGGCCGGCATTCAGGCTGCCGGTCACCGGGTCCTCGCCGACCCCCAGGTCGGCGCTGAAGGCGCGCACCTCGAACTGGCACTCGCCGCCCGCCGGGTGCGGGCCGACGACGCCGATGTCCAGCCCCTTCATCGCGCGGAAGTCGGGCCGCAGCGCCAGCACGCGTTCGGCGCTGTCCAGCAGCGCGGCGACCCAGCCGGGGCCGTTGTCCACCCACTGCAGGCGCAGGATCGCGTCTTCCGGCAGGCACAGCGCGGCGGCCACCCGCGTGCGCACGGCGGCATCGGCGGGACCGCTGCGGCGCAGCGGCGGCGCGGCAAAGGCGAGCCGCGCACCCTGCTGGCGCACGCGCACCAGGCCGGCGGTGCATTGCTGCATCACGACGCCGTCCTGCTTCGGCCGCCCGCCCGCGGCCAGCCAGGCGTGGCAGCTGCCCAGCGTGGGGTGGCCGGCAAAGGGCAGCTCACCGCCGGGCGTGAAGATGCGCACCCGGTAGTCCGCCGCCGCATCGGTGGGCGGCAGCAGGAAGGTGGTTTCCGACAGGTTGGTCCAGCGCGCGAAGTCCTGCATCTGCGCGTCGCCCAGGCCGGTGGCGTCGTGCACCACGGCCAGGGGGTTGCCGCGCAGCGGCGTGGCGGTGAAGACGTCGAGCTGGCTGAAACGGCGGGTTGTCGTCATGGTTCTCGTGTCCAGTGCTAGAGAGGGTTCAGTCGACCGCGACCACGGCCTCGATCTCGACCGCGAAGCCACGCGGCAGCGAGCCGACGCCGACGGCCGAACGCGCATGCCGGCCACGCTCGCCGAGGGCGGCGATCAGCAGGTCCGAGCAGCCGTTGATCACCTCGGTGTGGCGGGTGAAATCCGGCACGGCGTTGACCATGCCCAGGACCTTGACGACGCGGCGAACGCGGCCGAAGCCGCCGAGCGCCTCGCGCATCAGGGCCAGCAGGTACAGGCCGACGTCGCGCGCATGGACCTGCGCCTCGGCCACCGACACCTCGGCGCCGACCTTGGGCACCGGCATTTCGCCGTCGCGCAGCGGCGCGCCCTTGCCCGAGAGGTACAGCACCGAGTCGACCAGCACGAAGGGCTCGAAGCTGCCGCGGGTGGGGACCACCGGCGGCAGCTGCAGGCCCAGCGTGGCCAGGCGTTGTTCCACGCTCATTTCGGACGTCATCAATCGGCTCCCAGCACCTCGGCGAACACGCAGCGGTCCACGTTCGCACCACTCAACACCACGGCCGTGCGGCGGCCCGCGAGTTTCGGTGCCTCGGCCAGCGCGGCCGCGAGCGCAGCCGCGCCGGCCCCTTCGGCGGCCTGGTGCGTGCACTCGTACAGCCGGCGCATCGCGGCGGCGATCTGCTCGTCGCTGACCTGCACGGTGCGCGCGAGGCCGCGCTGCATCATGGCCAGCGCCTGCGGCTCCGGGGTGCGGCAGGCCATGCCGTCGGCCAGCACCGTGGTGACCGCATGCGACACCGGCTCCCCGCGCGCCAGCGACAGCGCATAGGCCGGCGCGCCGGTCGACACGACGCCGACGATCTCGGTCGCCAGGCCCAGCGCATCGCGCGCGGCGATCAGGCCGCAGGCGCCGGAACCGAGGCCGATCGGCACGTACACCGTGTCCAGCCGCGGCAGCTCGGTGAACAGCTCCAGCGCATAACTCGCGACACCGGCGACCAGGTCCGGGTGGAAGGACGGCACCATCAGCCAGCCGCGCGCGGCGGCCAGGGCCTGGGCATGCTCGCGCGCTTCCTGGAAGTCGGCGCCGTGCTCGACCAGCTCCACGCCCTGCGTGCGCATCGCCGCGTTCTTCTCGCGGCTGTTGCCGCGCGGCACGACGATCAGCGCCGGGATGCCGTGCCGGCGCGCGGCGAAGCCGATCGACTGGCCATGGTTGCCGCGCGTGGCACTGACGACGCCCGCCGGGCGCTCGCCACGCGCCAGCAGGCGCTCGAAGTACACGATGCCGCCGCGGATCTTGAATGCACCCACCGGCGTGTGGTTCTCGTGCTTGACCCACAGTTCGGTGCCGTCGTCCGGCCCGGGCGCCACCAGCGCCTCCAGCAGCGGCCACCGGTACTGCGGCGTCGGCGGCATCACCGCGTGCACGCTGCGCGCGGCGGCGATCAGGTCGTCATGACTCATCATGTGAGCGTCCACCCCGGCGGCGTTTCAGGGCGTGGCCTCGGCCGTGGCTTCCTGCTGCTCGCGGATCACGCGGCCGAGCACGGCGACGCCGTCGGCGATGGCTTCGGCCTTCAGCGTGACGAAGGACAGGCGCAGCGTGCGCGGGTCCGGCGCGTGCGCGTAGAACGCGGCGCCCGGCACGAAGGCGATGCCCGCCTCCACCGCCTTGGGCAGCAGCGCCATCGCGTCGATGCCGTCGGGCAGACGCACCCAGAAGAACATGCCGCCCTTGGGCTCCTGCCACTCGCTGCCCTCGGGCAGGTGGCGGCGCAGGCCGGCGGCCATGGCGTCGCGCTGGGCCTTGTAGCGGGCGCGGATCGACGGTACGTGCCGGTCCAGGAACCCCTCGCGGATCACCTCGTGCACCACGCGCTGGTTGAAGCCGGGGGTGTGCAGGTCAGCCGCCTGCTTGGCCTGCAGCAGCTTGGGGCACAGCTCGCGCGGGGCGACCACGTAGCCCAGGCGGAAGCCCGGGGCCAGCACCTTCGAGAAGGAGCCGAGGTAGATCGTGCCCTCGGCCCAGCGCGAGGCGATGGGCGCCGGCGGCTCTTCATCGAACCAGAGGTCGCCGTAGGGGTTGTCTTCCACCAGCGGCACGTTCGCGGCCTGGGCGGCGCGCACCAGCGCGTCGCGGCGCGCCGCCGGCATCACGCGGCCGGTGGGGTTCTGGAAGTTCGGCAGCAGGTACGCGAAACGGGTGCCCGGCGCGTCGTGCGGCAGGCGCGCGATGGCCTCGGGCAGTGGGCCGTCGTTGTCGCTTTCCAGGCTGGCGTAGATCGGCTCGTAGGGGTTGAAGGCCTGCAGCGCGCCCAGGTAGGTGGGCGTCTCCACCGCCACCGGCGCGCCGGCGTCGACCATCACCTTGCCGACCAGGTCCAGGCCCTGCTGCGAGCCGGTGGTGATCAGCACCTGGTCGAGGCCGACCGGGTGGCCCATCGCCGTCAGCTTGGCGGCCACCCACTCGCGCAGCGGGCCGAAACCTTCGCTGGCGGCGTACTGCAGCGCCTCGCGCGGGGCATCGGTCAGCACCTTCTGGCAGGCGGCGCGCATCTCCTCGACCGGGAAGCTGTCCGCGGAGGGCAGGCCGCCGGCCATCGACAGGATGCCGGGCTTCTCGGTGACCTTCAGGATCTCGCGGATGATCGACGGGTTCAGTCGCGCGCTGCGACGGGCTTGGTGCCAAAGCGTCATGGCTTGTCTCCGGGGGCGGTGGATGTGGGGGCGCGCATCGGCCGGCTGTAGGCCGCCGGGTCGCTGCGTTCCATGTAGATCTCGGGCCTGGCCAGCGGAACCCAGCCGTGCCGAGCGTACAGCGGCGCCGCACTGCTGGTGGCGAGCAGGCGGCGCCGGATGCCTTGCAGTTCGGCGTGCGCGTTCACGGCCAGCACCAGCGCCTCGCCGATGCCGCGGCCGCGCAGGCCTTCCAGCACGAACACGTCAGCCAGCCAGGCGAAGGTGGCGCGGTCGGTGACCACGCGGGCGAAGCCGAGCTGTGCGCCGTCGTCGTCATAGGCGCCGAAACACAGGCTGTGCGCGATCGAGCGCTCGACCACCTCGCGCGGGATGCCGCGCGCCCAATGCGATTCCTCACTGAGGAAGCGGTGGATCAGCGCGACGTCGAGCCGGGCTGGATCGGTGGAGATGATGAGGCCGTTCATCGCGCGCTCATTTCGGTGCGCCGACGCGCTTGGACAGGAACACGGTCGCCATCACGGCCAGCGAGAAGCCGATGGTCGCGCCGTCGAGCTTCTCGCCCAGCAGCGGCACCGCGAACCACATCGACAGGAAAGGCTGCAGCAGCTGCACCTGGCTGACGCGCAGCGTGCCGCCCAGCGCCAGGCCGCGGTACCAGGCGAAGAAGCCCAGCCACATCGAGAACACCGAGACGTAGAGGAAGCCGCCCCAGGCGCTGGCCTTCACCGGCGCGGCGGGCCAGGTGTAAAGCGCCACCGGCAGCGTGATGGGCAGGCTGAGCACCAGCACCCAGCAGATCACCTGCTCGGCCGGCATCGCTGTGGCCGGCGGGCCGCTGGACAGCCGCGCGCCCTGCACGTAGCCGAAGGCGCCCAGCAGCACGGCGATCAGCAGCAGGGCGTCGGCCCTCTGGAAACCGGCGCCGCCCTTCCAGGCCGCGAAGCCGAGAACAAGCCCCGTGCCCAGCAGCGCGCAGGCCCAGAAGCCGGCGCCCGGCCGCTGGCGCAGCAGCAGCGCGCCCACCACCGCGGTGGCGATCGGCAGCACGCCGGTGACGACGGAAGCATGCACGGCATCGACATGCAGCACCGCGAAACCGAGGCACAGCGGCCAGCCGAAGACCACGCCCAGCGCGGTCAGCGCCAGCTGGCGCCACTGCGCGGGACGCGGCCAGGCGGCGCGGGTGGCAGCCAGCCAGCCCAGCGCCAGCAGGCCCGCCAGCGCCGCGCGGCCGATGGCCACGAACACCGCCGGCAGCTGCGGCTCCTCCGCGCTGCCGCTGGCCAGGCGCGTCATCGGGATCGACAGCGCGAAGATCGCGACACCCAGCGCCCCCAGCAGCCATCCCTGCGTGGCCGGCGAGATCGCCCGCGTGGTGGGCACGGTGGTGGCGGTGGTCATGGGGAGGTCCTTCCGGGCAGCCCTGCGAGGGGTGGCGGTCAGTCTAGGGGCCGCACCAGCACAGAAGCAGTACATTCGCCGATACAGCAAGCTGATCTGTATTGGCCGCTTTGCCAATACAGCCGGCGCCTTCCGCCCCCTCGCCCGATGAACGCACCCACTGATCTGCCGGGCCGCGCCCTGCCCGGCACCGTGCCCCGCGGCCTGCAGCGCGACCGCGCCAGCACGCTCGGCGAACAACTGGCCGCCCGCTTCGCCGACCGCATCGCCACCCGCGCCCTGCCGCCGGGGGCGCGCCTGCCGTCGGTGCGCGAATGCGCGCGCCAGCAGGGCGTGAGCCCGAGCACGGTGGTTGCCGCCTACGACCAGCTGCAGGCGCAGGGGCTGGTGGAAGCGCAGCGCCAGCGCGGCTTCTTCGTGCGCGAGGCGGCCGCGCCCCGCGGTGCCGCGCCGGTGCCGCTGCGCCCGCCGACGCTGCCGGCACCGATCGATGCCACCGCCCTCATCCGCGGCATGTTCCAGGGCCGCCGCGGCCGCGATGGCCCCGGCCTGGGCACCCTGCCCGAGCCCTGGCTGGACGCCACGCTGATCGAGCGCGCCCTGCGCCGCACGCTGCCGCAGGCCGCCGATGCGCTGCGCTACGGCGACCCCGCCGGGGACCCGTCGCTGCGCCAGGCCTTGTCGCGCCGCCTGGGCGGCGAGCTGGGCATCGCCGCCGACGTCTCGCAGGTCATCACGACCATCGGCGCGACGAACGCACTGGACATCGTGGCCCGCACGCTGCTGCAACCCGGGGACGCGGTGCTGGTGGACGAGCCCGGCTGGGCGGTGGAGTTCGCCCGGCTGACCCGCCTGGGCATGCGCTTGCTGCCGGTGCCGCGCGGCCCCAACGGCCCCGACCTGGGCGTCATGCAGGCGCTGATCGCCGAGCACCATCCGCGCCTGTACGTCACCGTGTCGGTGCTGCACAACCCGACCGGGCACACGCTGTCGCTGGCCGCCGCGCACCAGGTGCTGAAGCTGGCCGACGCGCACGACCTGATGATCGTCGAGGACGACACCTACGCCTGGCTGGCGCCGCCGCACGCCCCGCGGCTGGCAGCGCTGGACGGGCTGCAGCGCACGGTCTACGTGTCGGGTTTCTCGAAGATCCTGGCGCCGAACTGGCGCGTCGGCTACGTGGCCGCGGCGCCGGCGCTGGCCGAGCGCCTGATCGACACCAAGCTGCTGATGTCGCTGACCACGCCCGCGCTGCTGGAACGGGCCGTCGCGTGGTGCCTTGACCAGGGCCTGCTGCGCCGCCATGCCGAACGGGTGATCCAGCGCCTGGACACCGCCCGCCAGCGCGTGCTGCGCCTGGCCACCGAAGCCGGCTGCCGTTTCGTCGCGCCGCCGCAGGGCCTCTTCGGCTGGATCGACACCGGGGTCGACACCGACCAGCTCGCCACCCGCCTGGCCGAGGAAGGCTGGCTGGTGGCGCCCGGCAGCCTCTTCCATGCCCGGCCGCGCCCAAGCACGCTGATGCGGGTGAACTTCGCGAGTTCCCAGGAACCCGCCTTCTGGCAGGGGTTCTCGGCCGCGCGGAAAGCCTTGCAGGCCACCCGAAACCGGGGGGCGGAAACGTAACGTCTCGACCTGTGAACTAGGGGGGACGCTACCATCGGGCCGTCTCAGTCCGTCTGGCCCGATGTTCCGTTCCACTCTCCCTCAGGGCGCGCCCGACCTGATGCGAGTCAGCGAGTTCCGTCGCTACCTCGACGACCTCGACCGGCTGCATGGCACCGACGCCGCGAATTCGCGGCTGACGTCGCTCAGCCCGTCGCTGATGCAAGATTTGCAACGCTTTGAGCAGCGCGGCCAGCACAGCGAGCTGCTCGAGGTGCTCGCCGCCGGTGTGCGCCACGGCCAGCCGCTGGCCATCCACCTGCAGTGGGGCGACCAGGTGCTGACGCTCAGCATCTTCCCCGCGCAGAAGCTCGCCCACTGCCCGGTGCCCATGAGCCGCGTGCTGGCCGGCCGGCTCGACGAGATGGAAGTGCTGCAGGTCGAGCGCGCCACGCTGCGCGCGCCGGGCGACCCCGAGAAGGCCCTCGTCGGCGACCTGAGCCTCTACCACCCGCTGGCCCCGGTGCTGTGGGCGATGGCGATGCGCGGCTCGCGCGAGGCGCTGCTGCCCGAGATCGCCGGCCAGGCCGCCTACCGGGTGGCGCCCGGGGTCAGCTTCGACGGCCTGGACCTGCCGGCGGTGATGGGCCGCTGCATCACCCGCCTGCGCCGGCAGACCTGCAACCTGCGCGAGATGTGCGACTGGCCCGGCATCGACCGCGCCCGCGCCCAGCGGCTGCTGAATGCGATCTACCTGCAGGCCGGCTTGATCGTCAGCCGCACTCACCCCGCGGCCACGAACGAAGGCTGGCTGGGCTACCTGTAGCAGCCCGCCGGAGCCGGGCGGCCGTAGCCAGCGATGCGGCCGCTGGCCCACCGCCCCTCGCCACCGGGTGGACCGCCCGCCGGGACCGATGATGAGCAAGTCCACGACGCACGAGCCGTGGGTGGCCGGCGGGCCGCGCGCGGCCGGCACGCCGGCCGGACCACGGCCGCTCATCGAAGACGCTATTTCTGCACGGCAGACAGCACTTCCCACCGCTCCAGCGCGGCCATCAGCTCGTCCTCGATCTGCGCATAACGCGCATTCAGCTCGCCAGCGCGCTGCGGCTCGGTCTGGTACAGCTCGCTGCCGGCCAGGCGTTCGCCGATGGTCTTCTGCTCGGCCTCCAGCGCCTCGATGCGCGCGGGCAGTTCGTCCAGCTCGCGCTGCTCCTTGTAGCTGAGCTTGGTCTTGGCCCTGGGCGCCGCCTCGCGCGCGGCGGGCGGCGGCGCGGCCGCCGCGGTGGCGGGCTTCGGGGCCGAGGCCGCGGCACTGGCGGCTGCCCGTTCGCGCGCCGCGCGCCAGTCGTCGATGCCGCCTTCGTACTCGCGCCACAGGCCGGGCGCCACGTCGCCTTCCCAGGCGATCAGGCTGGTGACCACGTTGTCGAGGAAGCGCCGGTCGTGGCTGACCAGGAACACCGTGCCGGCATAGGACTGCAGCAGCTCTTCCAGCAGCTCCAGCGTATCGATGTCGAGGTCGTTGGTGGGTTCGTCGAGGACGAGGACATTGGCCGGCAGTGCGAACAGCCGTGCCAGCAAGAGGCGGTTGCGCTCGCCGCCGGACAGCGTGCGCACCGGCGAGTTCGCCCGCTCGGGCGCGAACAGGAAGTCCGACAGGTAGCTCATCACGTGCTTGCGCACGGCCTTGCTGCCCTCGCCGATCTCGACCCAGTCGCTGCCCGGGCTGATGGTGTGGGCCAGCGTCGCATCCTGGTCCAGCCCGGCGCGCATCTGGTCGAAGTAGGCCACCTTCAGCTGCGTGCCGCGGCGCACCGTGCCCGAGCTGGGCTGCTGCTCGCCGAGGATCAGCCGCAGCAGGCTGGTCTTGCCGGCGCCGTTGGGGCCGACCAGGCCGATCTTGTCGCCGCGCAGCACCGTGGCGGAGAAGCGCTCGACGATCAGCTTGTCGCCGTACTTCAGCGTCACGTCCTGCAGCTCGGCGACGATCTTGCCGCTGGGCAGGCCGGTGGCCAGCTCCAGCCGCACCTGGCCCAGCTGTTCCCGGCGCGACGCGCGCTGCTCGCGCAGGCGCTTCAGGCGTGCGACACGGCCGACGCTGCGGGTGCGCCGCGCCTCCACGCCCTTGCGCACCCACACCTCCTCCTGTGCCAGCAGCTTGTCGGCGCGCGCGTTCTCCAGCGCCTCGGCCTCCAGCTCCATCTCCTTGGTGCGTTCGTAGGTGCTGAAGTTGCCGGGGTAACTGCGCAGGATGCCGCGGTCGAGTTCGACGATGCGGGTGGCCACGCCGTCGATGAATGCGCGGTCGTGCGACACGACGATCAAGGCACCGCCCCAGTCCACGAGCAGGCTTTGCAGCCAGTCGATCGCGTCGAGGTCCAGGTGGTTGGTCGGCTCGTCCAGCAACAGCACGTCCGGCCGCGTCACCAGCGCCTGCGCCAGCGCCACGCGCTTCTTGGTGCCGCCGGACAGCGCGTCGATGCGGGCCGCGGGATCGAGGTGCAGGCGCTGCAGCGCCTCTTCGACGCGGTTCTCCCAGGTCCAGCCGTCCAGCGCCTCGATGCGGGTCTGGATCGCGTCCAGGTCATCCCCTTCGGCGTGGGCCTCGAAGCGGGCGCGCAGCGCCTTCACCTCGGCCAGCCCTTCGCTGACGGCCTCGAACACCGTGGCACCGGGCGTGAATTGCGGCTCCTGCGGCACATAGGTGCGACGCAGCGACTGCTGCACCTGCAGCACGCCATCGTCCAGCCGGTCGATGCCGGCCAGCACCTTCAGCAGAGAGGACTTGCCGGTGCCGTTGCGGCCGATGAGCGCGACGCGCTCGCCCGCTTCGAGCGAAAAGTCGGCGTGGTCCAGCAGCGGCCAGTGGCCGAAGGCGAGTTGCGCGTTGGTGACGGTGATCAGGGCCATCGGCGGATTGTCCGCCGATGGCGAAGCTCAACCGGACAACCGGCGCGCGTGGTGGCGCAGGTGATCCTCTGCGAAGCTGGCGACGAAGTAATAGCCGTGGTCGTAGCCGGCGTGCCGGCGCAGCACCAGCGGCTGGCCGAGGTCGGCGCACGCGGCTTCGAAGACCTCGGGGCGCAGCTGGCTGTCGAGGAACTGGTCGGCCAGGCCCTGGTCGATCAGGATGCCGTCGGGGAACGGCACGCCCCGCTGAGCCCGCATCAGCGCGCTGGCGTCGTGCGCCGCCCAGTCGGCACGCCGGTCGCCGAGATAACCCGTGAAAGCCTTGACACCCCACGGGCACTGCATCGGCGCGCAGATCGGCGCGAAGGCCGAGACGCTGCGGAACACCCCGGGGTGGCGCAGCGCGAGCGTCAGCGCACCGTGGCCGCCCATCGAATGGCCGAAGAGCCCGACGCGGCCCGGGTCGACCGGCGCCTCGTCCTGCACCAGCGGCAGCAGCTCGCGCAGCAGGTAGCTCTCCATGCGCCAGTGGCGCGACCAGGGTGGCTCGAGCGCGTCCAGGTAGAAGCCCGCGCCGACGCCGAAGTCCCAGGACTCGCTTTCGCCGGCCACGCCCGCGCCGCGCGGGCTGGTGTCGGGGGTCAGCAGCGCCAGGCCCAGTTCCGCCGCCACGCGCTGCGCGCCCGCCTTGATCGCAAAGGTTTCCTCGGTGCACGTGAGGCCGGCCAGGTAGACCAGCAGCGGCACGCGCCGCGACTCCGCCTGCGGTGGCAGGTACAGCCCGAAGCGCATCGGCAGGCCGATCTCGCGCGACAGGTGGCGCTGGAAGCGCTGCGTGCCGCCGAAGGCACGGTGGGCGGAAAGCGTCTCGACGGTGCTGCTCATGGTCGGCGCCCAGGCCCGTTGCGGAGGATGTTCACGGCGCACCCGAGGCGGCAGCCGGCGCCACCGCCGTTCGGCTGCACGGCGGCACCGGCGATCTTCGGCACGCGCTGGGGGACGCGCTGGGGAACGCGCTGGAGATGGAGGGGCTTCATGCCTGCTGTGCCGCGCCGATGGCGGCCTCCAGTGCGTCGATGAACATCTTCGGCACGTCGAAGCCGGTCTGCTGGGTGATTTCCTGGAAGCAGGTCGGGCTGGTGACGTTGATTTCGGTCAAGCAGTCGCCGATGACGTCCAGGCCCACCAGCAGCAGGCCGCGGGCGGCCAGCACGGGGCCCAGCGCCTCGGCGATCTGCCTGTCACGCGAAGTGAGCGGCTGCGCCACACCCTTGCCGCCCGCGGCCAGGTTGCCGCGGATCTCGCTGCCCTGCGGGATGCGCGCCAGCGAGAACGGGACCGGCACGCCGCCGATCACCAGCACCCGCTTGTCGCCGTGCACGATGTCGGGCAGGTACTTCTGCACCATCAGCGTCGTGGCACCGTCCTGGTTCAGCGTCTCGACGATCGAGCCCAGGTTCAGGCCGTCGGGCCCGACACGGAAGATGCCCATGCCGCCCATGCCGTCCAGCGGCTTCAGGATGATGTCGCGGTGCTCGGCGTGGAAGGCGCGCACCGCATCGGCGCTGCGGGTCACCAGCGTGGGTGCGATGAATTCGGGGAACTCGAGGATCGCGAGCTTCTCGGGGTGGTCGCGCAGCGCGGCCGGCTTGTTGAAAACCCGGGCTCCCTCGCGCTCGGCCTGGCCCAGCAGGTGGGTGGCGTAGAAGTACTCGCTGTCGAAGGGCGGGTCCTTGCGCATGATCACCGCATCGGCATCGGCCAGGGCCAGCTCGGCCTGGGCCTCGGTGACGAACCAGTCCTTCTCCTGTCCGGTCAGCACGATGCAGCGCGCCTGGCGCGCGACCACACGTGCACCGCGCACCCATACCAGGTCGGCCGGCTCGCAGGCCCAGACCTGGTGACCACGGCGCGCGGCCTCGCGCATCATCGAAAAGGTCGTGTCCTTGTAGGTCTTGAACGATTCCAGCGGATCGGCGACGAACAGCAGTCTCATCGGGGGGCCTTGTCGGCTGAGCGGGGGGAGCGCCCATTCTGGATCGGCAGCCCAAGCCGCCGGCCACCGGCCCGCTAAAGGCCGCTTCCGCGCCGGCCATTGCGGCCATGGGCCGCGCCGGGACCGGCCATGGGCAGCATTCGCCGGCTGCGCGTGACCGGGCGCACGGCCGGCGGCGCACGGCACGCAAGGCGGCTCAAGCGCCCCGGGCAGCGCGCCGATAGTCCTGCAAACAGCCTCCGGAACGCCACCATGTGCCGCCTGCTCGCTTACCTGGGAGACCCGATCCACCTCGACGAACTGGTGTGCTCGGCGCGGCACTCGCTGGTGCGGCAGTCGCAGCGGGCCGCCGAGGCCAAGACCGCCACGCACGGCGATGGATTCGGCATCGGCTGGTACGGCGACCGCGACGAGCCGGGCGTCTACCGCGAGGCGCTGCCCGCCTGGGGCGACGAGAACCTGCAGTCGCTGTGCCGCACCCTGCGCTCGCGCCTCTTCTTCGCGCACGTGCGGGCGTCCACCGGCACCGCGGCCGCGCGGCAGAACTGTCATCCCTTCCGCCAGGGCCGCTGGCTCTTCATGCACAACGGCCAGGTCGGCGGCTTCGGCCGCGTGCGCCGTGCGATGGAGGCGCGCCTGCCCGACCACCTGTACGCCGCGCGCCAGGGCAGCACCGACAGCGAATTGCTGTTCCTGCTGACACTGGCGCGCATCGAGGCCGGCGAGACGCCGGACCAGGCCATGCCGACCGTGCTGGACGACACGCTGGCGCTGATGCGCGCGGCCGGCGTCAGCGAGCCGCTGCGCTTTGCCGCGGCCCTGGCCGACGGCGACCAGATCTACGCCTTCCGCTTCGCCAGCGACAGCAAGCCGCCCAGCCTGTACGTCAGCGAGGGCGACCGCGGCAGCATCATCGCGTCCGAACCGCTGGATCCTTCCGCCGGCCCGTGGCACCCGGTACCACCGAACAGCTGGGTGCGGCTGAGCCGACTCGGCGCGACCGTCACCGCGGACGAATAGGCCGGCCGCGGCGCGGCCCGTGCCACTGTTGGCAGCCGCCCACGGCGGGCGAGCGCACTATGTCACTGGCCCGTTGTGGGGCATGGGGACCCTTCCTAGCATGCTGGCAAAGCTCTGGTTGGGATCCTCATGTCAGTGGGCATGGCGCTGTTGCGCGAACTGCTGGGCCTGGGCCGCGCCGCCCAGCCCGAACCCTGGGGCCGGCTGCATGCGCGGCCGGTGACTTCCGCGGACGAGCCGTTCCTGCGCTGCCTGTACGCGGCGTCCCGGGCGGACCAGATGCGCGAGACGGGCTGGTCGCCGTCGCGCTGCCGCGCCTACCTGGACGAACAGTTCGACTTCCAGCAGCGCCATTTCCTGGCGCGCCATCCGCAAGCCCTGTTCCTGTTGCTGGTGCTGGAAGGCCAGCCGATCGGCCGGCTCAGCTGGCACGGCCCGGCGGGCCGGGCCACGCTGATCGACCTGTGCCTGGCGCCCGCATGGCGCCGGCGCGGCGTGGGCAGCCGCGTGCTGGCCTGGCTGACCGAATCGGCCGACCGGCGCGGCCAGGTGATCGGCCTGCACATCGACCGCGAGAGCCCCGCCTGCCGGCTGGTGCGCCGATTCGGCTTCGAGGCGATCGAGACCGAAGAGGCCGCGCAGTCGCTGCCCATGGCGCGGCTGCCGCAAGCCCCACTGCCGGGCGAACTGCCGCTGGCCGCCGGCCGGGCCGGCGAAGGCCACGGCGCGAACGTGCTGTCCTGAGCCAAGGGCGGTGCGGCCGGCGCGCGGCTGATCCGGGCCTGATCCCGGCAGATTCCGGTGGATCGCGCGGCGCACGCCGGCCCGCGCAGGCGCGCTGGCGATGGCGGCGCCCTCGTCAGATCTCGACCTTCGCCCCCAGCTCGACGATGCGGTTCGACGGCAGGTTCAGGAAGTCCGCCGCCGCCGAGGCGTTGCGGTGCATGCTGGCGAAGAGCTTCTCGCGCCACAGTGCCATGCCGTGCGCGAAGGTGGGGATCACGATGTCCCGGCTGAGGAAATAGCTGGTGTCCATCTCCGGCAGCGGGATGCCGCGGTCTTCCAGCAGCTTCAGCGCCTCGGGCACGTCGGGAT
>CAMLJY010000083.1 GCA_946480465.1 uncultured Burkholderiales bacterium | reverse complement strand
ACGTCTTGCAGCTCGATGTGTCCGGTCGCCCGCAGGCGTGGATCACGCCTCGGGAAGCGGCGTTGCTTTACGCCTGCGATGGCATTGCCTGGACGCTGGGCCGCGCCTGCCAGGTGCTGCGCGGCGGCATCCAGCGCGCCACCGGCCTGCAGTCGCGCATCGAGGTGCACTCCATCATCGCCGTGCGCGGCGCCATTCCCAGCCGCGCCTGGCGCCAGGCGCCGGCGATCACGAACAGCAAGCTCTTTGCGCGCGACCGGCACGTCTGCGCCTATTGCGGGGGCTGCTTCGGCTTCGACACGCTGACGCGCGAGCACATCGTGCCGGTGTCGCGCGGCGGGCGCGACAGCTGGATGAACTGCATCACCGCCTGCCGCGCCTGCAACGGCCGCAAGGGCAACCGCCTGCCGGAGGAGGCGCGCATGACCTTGCTGTACCTGCCCTACGTGCCCAGCCTGCACGAGGACATGATCCTGCGAGGCCGCCGCATCCTCAGCGACCAGATGGAGTTTCTGCTGGCCAGCGTGCCGCGCAGCTCCCGGCTGCATGCCTGACCAGGGCTGCGCGCGGACGGCGCAAGGGCGAGGCCCCGCGGGGCATGTCAGTCGAACCTGAACCCTGGTGCCGCACAAGACTGCCGAAGCCGGCGCAATGCGGGGCGGCAGACGGCCGTGCCTTGTCTTCCGCCCAGCCATGGCGCGCCGAGGTGCCCAACGCAGCAAGCCTGAGCTGCGAGCCTGGCCAAGCTGGCCTGGCACCCGCCACCCCGGGGCCTGCCGCACCGGGCATCACGAATCGGCCTGCCAGGCGAGCCATCCGTCGCTTGGTCGCAAGGGCCACGCCTGGGAGAGTCCTTCTTCTTCGGGGCAAGGACTGATGGGCCGTGGCAAGCTATGGCGCCGTGCTTGCCTGCGCCGCCAGGATGTAGCTCTGCGTGCCCGTGAGCACGCCGACCGCGGTCAGGCCGGTGCCGCGCAGCGTCAGCGCGAGCCACTCACCGACGTTCACGCTGCTGCCGTTGCTGGCGGTCACGGTCTCGGCGATGCGGTGGCGGTAGCCTTCACGGAAGCGGTTCGACTCGATGCGCTCCGGGCGTGTCACGCCAGTCGTGAAGTCGATGACGGCGTCGCGCAGGATCAGGCCGTTGGTCGCATCCTGAGAGCGCACCGTGCTCTTGAACGGCGTCATGGCGCTGCTGACCGTGTAGTTCGTCGCGATGGCGGCTTGCCAGCCTTCCGACATGCTGCCCACCGCTTGCAGCTCGACGCTGCGCTTGGCCGTCGACAGGGTCAGGTGGCCACCTTCGGCATACAGCAGGTCGCCGCTGCCGGTGCGGTAGAAGAATGATCGGCCGGTCCAGCCGTCGGTCGTGTTCGTCAGTGTCAGGCCGCCGTCGGCGTTCGTGCTGAAGCGCACGTCCGGCAGCCCCTCGGCGGCGTTGTTGACGCTGACGCAGTCGCTGGCCACCTTGCCCGCATCCTTGCCGCAGTAGGTGAGCGCGCTCAGGCGGCCGTCGCTGCCAAAGGTCTGCGTCATGCTGTGGATGTAGCCTTCGCCGTCGGCGCTGGCGTCCTCGAGCGACAGGCCGTTCCAGCTGCCGGCGACCTCGGCCACCGTGATCGGCTGCTCGGGGAACATGACGGCGGCGCGGAAGATCCGGTTCTCGGTCTCCAGGCGGCTGACGACGATGCCGGCGTCGGTGACCGCGTACTCCGAGCCCGCGGCCTCCTTGAAGCGGCACTTGCCGTCGGCTTCGATCGACCACGACGTGCCGTCGCTACCGGTCAGAGTCAGCGCGGGCGCGTCGATCGTCACCGTTGCGTGCGGCTCGTCGGGGTCGCTGAGCAGGACGCGATACGTCCCGCTGCGCAGCCCGGCGCAGTTGGCCGCCGCGGGCCGCAGCAGCAGATCGGCCGGCAGGCTCGGCGTGCCGGCCGCCTTGGCATCGGGCCGCGTGCGCAGAATCGCATCGACGAGCCGCGCCTGCGGGATGTTGTGGGTCTGCCTGTCGGCCAGCTGCGCCAGCGCCTGGCCGTAGGCGTTGCCGGTACTGCCGGGTTGCAGCGCCGCACCGAAGAAGTCGCTGGACTGCGTGAAGTCCACGCCGGCCGTCTTGATCGTCTGCAGCACGGCGCTGGCCGCGGTCTGCATCGCGCTTGCCGTCAGCTGCGGAGCCGCCGCTGCGCTGAAGCCCGCGTAGGCGCCGGCCGGGGTGAAGCCGCTGAAGTAGGCACCCGTGAGATCGGTCATCGGCGTGATGTGCACGGTGCTTCGCGAGCCGCTGCCGCTGCCGGCGGCCACCGAATGCAGCACGGCACCGTCGGCCGCCGTGGCGCGAACGACGCACGGCAGGCTCGCCGCCTCGACGGCCAGCGTGTAGCGGCCGTCGGCGGTGGTGGTTGCCGAGGCCGTGACGACCGTGGAGCCGCTGGCGCTCAGGCACCGCGCCTCGACCATGGCGCCGGCCCATGCCGTGGCGCTGGCGACGGTGCCCGACAGGCAGGTCTGGCCCAGCACCTCGCAGCTCCAGTCGCCCAGGCGGCCGAAGGACTGCAGCATGTTGCCGGTGAACGGCCCGAGGCCGTAGATCTCGTCGCCGCTGACGCCGAGGTAGTTCTGCGTGCCGGCGTAGTGGCGGATCGTGTAGGTCTTGCCGTCAACGGTGACCGACTGGTTTTGCGGCCCGGCCGGGAACAACGCCGGGAAGCTGCGCTCGGCCCAGTTGAAGAGGGCCGTCGCATCCGGCACGGCAGCCGGGGTTGCGAGCGCGCGGCGCTTGGCGTCCTGCGCTTGCATCGGTTCGGTCGATTCGCCGCCGCCGCAGGCGGCCAATGTGGCGATGGCGAGCGCGAGCGCGGCGGCTTTCGGCCGCACCGTCTGTTTCGTGTGCAAGGGGTTCCTCCTTGTTGTGGCGAGCCGGTGGCCGCGGGCGCGTCGAGGCGGTGCGGTACGCGCCGCGAGTCTGCTGGTCGCGCCAGCGGCCGCCATCACCCACGTGGGTGATGACCGCAGGCTACACAACGGCCCGCGCCGCGGCGTCGTCACAATTGACTAGGGTCCAACCCGGGCGGACGGGCGACGCACGGGCCAGCCTGCACGCAGCTCGTCAGGGCGTCCTTACGCCCCGGCGCGTGCCCACAACGCCTCGCCCTGGCGCAAGATGCGCATCACGTCGGCCGTGCGTTGGACGCCGAATTTGGCGTGCAGGCTGCGGACGTGCGCACGCACGGTGTAGATCGACGTGCCCTGATCGGCGGCGATCGCCTGCACGGACGAGCCGTCGGCCAGGCGTGCGGCGACGCGGGCCTCGGCCGGTGTCAGCGCGAACACCTCACCTAGTGCGTGGGCATCGAGCCCCATGACGCGTGCCGGATCGAACAGTGTGGCCACGACCTGCGGCGTTTCGCCAAAGGCGCCGAGCGTGGCGTCCGGGACCAGCTTGGCCAGGTGCAGCCACAGGGGCGCCTCTGCCCGCGTGCGTCGCAGATCGACCAGCGCATGCGCACCATGTGCGCCGCTGGCCAGGCGATGCAGGCGTGCGCCGAACTCGCGGTCCGCCCGATCGCCTATCAGTAGGAGGCGCTGGCTCTCGACGGCCACGCACGTGCCGCGTTCGCGTTCGGCGCGACCGGCGTCGTTCTCAAAACTCACGAAGCGATCGGCATCCATGAGCCACATCGGGTAGCCGAACGAACGCAGCAGCCGATGGCCGGCCAGCGCCTGTGCCGCCAAGCGGCGCACGCGCTCCCAGGCGTGCAGGGCCTTCTTCCATGTCCATGTAGCGGCCGAGTCGCTGCACGACATCACGCTCGTCTGCGCCGAGCGGCCCGCGCCGGGCATGCAGCTCCAGTGCGAAGCCGCAGACGACGTCGGCATCGAGCGCGAAGGCGACGTTCGAGTTGCGCCGCGCATCAAAGGCCGGCAGATAGTGGCGATAGAAGCGGTCGCGCGTGATGAACGCCGGACTGAACGTCTCGTGATCGTGGTTCCAGATGCCCAGTGACGCCGGGCCTTGCCGCAGGGCGTGCGCACGTCGCGGGTCGATCGCGTGGTATTCGCGCACGTAGGCGAAGACCGCCTCGGTGAGGTCGGGACCGGCGTGGCGCAGTGCAAGCAGCCGTCCCGTCGAAGGCTGCACAGTGTGCAGCACAGCGGCACGTGCGTCGAAAGCCTGCTGGACGGGGAGCAACGCGGCGTCCCAGCCGATGGCCCCGGTCGCGGCGCGAAAGAATCCTGAGACGATGGTGTCAAAGGTCGCGTCGTTCATGCTTTAGGCGTTTCCCGCAACGCCGGCAGCCGCAGCACGCGGCGGATCAGTTCGCGCTGGTCGCCGACGCCGATCTTCGCCATCGCGTGCGCGAGCTGTGTCTTCGCGGCGTTGCGCTTGATGCCGCGTTCGGCATTCGGATGTCGGTACGCACCCCTTCCTCCTCGCACCCGCATGTACCCGCGCCGGCAACGGTCCTGTGGCAGGGACAGTCGCTGCTGTCGGACCTTGGGGCTGTGGAGACCAGCTCGCGAAAGCCGGGGCGTCACCGCCTCAGAACACGCGTTCCTTCAGCAGTTGCATCAGGTACTGGCCGTAGCCGTTCTTCAGCATCGGCTGGGCCTGCGCGGCCAGGTCTTCCGCGCTGATCCAGCCGGCGCGGTAGGCGATCTCTTCGGGGCAGGCCACCTTCAGGCCCTGGCGCTTCTCGAGCGTGGCGATGAACTGGCCGGCCTCCATCAGACTGTCGTGGGTGCCGGTGTCGAGCCAGGCGTAGCCGCGGCCCATGATCTCGACGTCGAGCTGTCCCTGCTCAAGATAACGCGCATTGACGGTGGTGATCTCCAGCTCGCCGCGCGCCGACGGCTTGATGCTGGCCGCGATGTCGCAGACCTGGTGGTCGTAGAAGTACAGGCCGGTGACGGCGTAGTTGCTCTTCGGCTGCTTCGGCTTTTCCTCGATGCTCAAGGCGCGGCGCTGCGCATCGAACTCGACCACGCCGTAGCGCTCCGGGTCGTTCACGTGATAGGCGAACACGGTGGCGCCGGACGTCGCGTCGGCGGCGCGCTGCAGCAGCGTCGGGAACTTGTCGCCATAGAAGATGTTGTCGCCCAGCACCAGTGCGCTGGGGGCGCCGCCGATGAACTGCCGGCCCAGGATGAAGGCCTGCGCCAGGCCGTCCGGGCTGGGCTGCACGCAGTAGCTGAGGTTGAGGCCGAAACGGCTGCCGTCGCCCAGCAGCGCCTCGAAGCGCGGCGTGTCCTGCGGGGTGCTGATGACCAGGATGTCGCGCATGCCGGCCAGCATCAGCGTCGACAGCGGGTAGTAGATCATCGGCTTGTCGTACACCGGCAGCAGCTGCTTGCTGACGGCCAAAGTGGCCGGGTGCAGCCGCGTGCCGGCACCGCCGGCGAGGATGATGCCCTTGCGTTTCTTCATTGCGTCTCCTCCGCCGCTGGCGGCGCTGCAGGTTCGTGCGCGGAAGTCAGGCCGCCTGGCCGCCGTACTGCTTCTGCACCCAGTCGCGGTAGTGGCCGCTTTGCACGTCGGCGACCCAGTCGGCATGGTCCAGGTACCACTGCACGGTCTTGCGGATCCCGGTTTCGAAGGTCTCGGCAGGGCGCCAGCCCAGCTCGCGCTCGACCTTGCGGGCGTCGATGGCGTAACGCCGGTCGTGGCCGGGGCGATCGGTCACGTGGGTGATCAGGCGCGCGTGCGGGCCGGCCGGGTCGGGCCGCAACTCGTCCAGCAGCGCGCAGATGGTCAGCACGATGTCGCGGTTGGTCTTCTCGTTCCAGCCGCCGATGTTGTAGACCTCGCCGACGCGTCCCTTGGCCAGCACGGTGCGGATGGCGCTGCAATGGTCGCCGACGTAGAGCCAGTCACGCACCTGCAGGCCGTCGCCGTAGATGGGCAGCGGCTTGCCCGCAAGGGCATTGACGATCATCAGCGGGATGAGCTTCTCGGGGAAGTGGTACGGCCCGTAGTTGTTGCTGCAGTTGGTGGTGGTGACCGGCAGGCCGTAGGTGTGGTGCCAGGCGCGCACCAGGTGGTCGCTGGCGGCCTTGCTGGCCGAGTAGGGGCTGTTGGGCTCGTAGGTGTGGGTCTCGGTGAAGGCGGGGGCGGCGGGCGCCAGGCTGCCGTAGACCTCGTCGGTGGACACGTGGTGGAAGCGAAAAGCCGCCTTGTCCTCGCCCTGCAGCGCGGCATGGTGGCCGCGTGCGGCCTCCAGCAGCGTGAAGGTCCCCATCACGTTGGTGCGCATGAATTCGCCGGGGCCGTGGATGCTGCGGTCGACGTGGCTCTCGGCCGCGAAGTGCACGACGGCGCGTGGCTTGTGCGTGGCGAACAGGCGGTCGAGCAGCGCGCGGTCGCCGATGTCGCCCTTCACGAAGACGTGCCTCGGGTCGCCGTCCAGCGCCGCCAGATTCTTCAGGTTGCCGGCGTAGCTCAGCAGGTCGAGGTTGACGACCGGCTCGTGGCGCGTCGCGGGGTCGGCCAGCCAGTCCAGCACGAAGTTGCTGCCGATGAAGCCGGCGCCGCCGGTGACGAGGATGGTCATGCTGCGGGTCTCCCGGCCTTACTGGCGGCCGTACGTGTCTTCGAAGCGAACGATGTCGTCTTCGCCGAGGTAGCTGCCCGACTGCACTTCGATGATCTCGAGCGGCACCTTGCCCGGGTTGGCCAGGCGATGCACCTCACCCAGCGGGATGTAGGTGCTTTGGTTTTCGGTCAGCAGGATCACCTTGTCGCCGTTGGTGACCTCGGCGGTGCCGGAGACGACGATCCAGTGCTCGGCGCGGTGGTGGTGCTTCTGCAGGCTGAGCGAGGCCCCGGGCTTGACCATGATGCGCTTGACCTGGAAGCGCGGGCCGGCGTCGATCGAGTCGTACCAGCCCCAGGGCCGGTGCACCTTGCGGTGCAGCGCCTGCTCGCCGCGCTGCTCGCGGCCCAGGTGCGCCACGATCTGCTTGACCTCCTGGCTGCGCTCGCGGTCGGCCACCAGCACGGCGTCGGCGGTCTCGACGATGACGACGTCGGACAGGCCGACGGCGCTGACCAGGCGGCTGGACGCGTGCACCAGCGTGTTGTGCGAGTCCTTGACGATGGCGTCGCCCACCTGCGCATTGCCGTCCGCGTCCTTGGGCAGCACCTGCCACACCGCTTCCCAGGCGCCCAGGTCGTTCCAGCCGGCGTTCAGCGCCACCATGCGGATGTCGATGTCGCTGCCGGGGCAGCGCTCCATCACCGCGTAGTCCACCGATTCGCTGGGCACGGCGGCGAAGGCCGTCTTGTCGGGGCGGACGAATTGCGCGTCGGTGCCGCGGGCGTCGAAGGCGGCGCGGGTGGCGCTGGCGATGTCCGGCCGCCAGCGCTGCAGCGCGGCGAGCCAGGTGGAGGCCTTCAGCACGAACATGCCGGCGTTCCAGTAGTACTGGCCTTCGGCGAGGTAGCGCTGCGCGGTGGCGAGGTCGGGCTTCTCGACGAACTGCGCGACGCGTGGCGAGGTGCCCGCCTCCGCGACGCGGATGTACCCGTAGCCCGTCTCCGGCCGGTCGGGCGTGATGCCGAGGATGGTGATGCCGCCCTCGGCCGCCAGGCGCACCGCCTGCTGCAGCGCGGCCACGAAGGCGGCCTCGTCGGTGACGGTCTGGTCCGCCGGGGTGACGACCAGCACCGGGTCCTCGCCGTTCGCCTGGGCCTGCAGGGCGGCCAGGGTCAAGGCCGGCGCGGTGTTGCGGCCGATCGGTTCCAGCAGCAGCGCGGCGGGATCGATGCGCAGCTCGCGCAACTGGTCCAGCACCAGGAAGCGGTGTTCCTCGTTTCCGACCACCAGCGGCCGGCCGACCGAGATGCCGTCGCCGCCCAGTCCCTGCAGGCGCGCGGCGGCCTGCTGGAACAGGCTGCGGTTGCCCGACAGCACGAGGAACTGCTTGGGATAGCCGGCCCGGGACAGCGGCCACAGCCGCGTGCCGGAACCGCCCGCCATGATCACGGACTGGACGTCGATCGACATTGGGGGAGGGGCCGGTGCGGGTGATGGCCCCGCGGCCGGCTCAGGAAATGAAACCTTGCGGATTGTGCAGCTGCCAGCGCCAGCTGTCGGCGCACATGCGGGCCAGGTCGTGACGGGTTGACCAGCCGAGCAGCTCGCGCGCCAGGGTGGGATCGGCATAGCAGGCGGCCACGTCGCCGGTGCGGCGGGGCACCACCTGGTAGGGGATCTCGCGGCCGCTGGCCTCCGCATAGGCCCGCACCACCTCCAGCACGCTGTGCCCGCGGCCCGTGCCGAGGTTGACGGTGAAGGAGCCTGGTGCATCCAGCAGCCGGCCCAGCGCCGCGACGTGGCCTTCGGCCAGGTCGCTCACGTGGATGTAGTCGCGTACGCCGGTGCCGTCGGGGGTCGGGTAGTCGTTGCCGTAGACCGACAGCAGCGGCCGCCGGCCGACGGCGACCTGGGCCACGTAGGGCATCAGGTTGTTCGGCGTGCCGCGCGGGTCTTCGCCGATGCGGCCGCTTTCGTGCGCACCCACCGGGTTGAAGTAGCGCAGGCAGCCGGTCTGCCACTGCGGATCGGAGGCGCCGAGGTCGCGCAGGATGGTCTCGCCGATCAGCTTGGTCTGGCCGTAGGGATTGGTGGCCGACAGCGGCGCGTCCTCGGTGATGGGCAGGCGTTCGGGCTCTCCGTAGACGGTGGCGCTGGAGCTGAAGACGATGCGCCGGCAGTCGGCGGCCTGCATCGCCTGGCACAGCGTGACCAGGCCGCCGATGTTGTTGGCGTAGTAGTCCAGCGGCTTGCTGTTGGATTCGCCGACCGCCTTGAAGGCCGCGAAGTGCACCACCGCGTCGATGCGCTGGCGTGCGAAGAGCGCGGCCAGCGCGGCGGCATCGGTCACGCTCGCGCGCTCGAACTGCACCGGCCGTCCGCCCAGCTCGCGCAGGCGGTTCAGCACCTCGGGCGAGCTGTTGGAGAAGTCGTCGAGGCCGACGACGTCGAACCCGGCGGCCTGCAGCGCAAGCCAGGTGTGGGAGGCGATGTAGCCGGCGGCGCCGGTCAGCAGGATGCGGGGCATGGGGACGTTGGGGAAGTCAGCGGCGCGGGGGGCGGGATCAGCCGGGGAAGATCACGAACTGGCCGTAGCAGCTCGCGCCGTTCGAACGATACGGCGAACTGCCGACGCCGCGCGCGCTGCGGCGCTCGTGCGTGACGTCGCAGCCGAACTGCAGGCTGCGCGTGGGCGCCCAGGTCGGCCCGATCTGCCACTGCGTGACGCGGTCGCTGCCTTCCATCACCGTGGTGCCTGCCACGCCGCCCAGCCGCGTGACCAGCGATCGCCGCGCGTGCGAGGCGCTGAGCAGCAGCTGCGTCTTGGCCGTCGCGAGGTAGGTGGCCTGCACCCGGGCGCTGGTGGTGGTGCGGCTGTAGTCGGCCAGGCCCAGCACGCTCTCGGTGCCGTAGGTCAGGAAGGCGGAATCCTGGCCGGTCTCGCGCGAGGCGCGGGCCGCGAGGCGGATCTTGCCGGTGGGTTGCCACAGCACGCCCAGCGCGCCGCTGGGGCCTGAATAGTCGCGCTCGGTGAAGCGGTCGTACTCGGTCTGGCCGAAGCTCAGGCGGCCGCTGACGACGGTGCCGTCACCCGGCTCCCAGCGGCCGGTCAGGTCGACGTCGCGGCGCTCGTAGCGGTCGTCGAAGAACGGGTAGCGGCCCTCGGTGAAGCGCAGCCCGACGCCGAAGGTCGTCGCTGCGGCCGGCCGGTAGCGGGCGCCGAGCGAACCGGCGGTCTGCCTGTAGGTGCGGTCGCGGAAGCGGGCCGACGAGTAGTCGACGCGCCGGTGGTTGGCATTGGCCTCGATCGTCGCGCGGGTGACGACGCCCAGGCGCACCGTGGCGTCCGCGAGCTTCACCGTCTCGACGTTGCGCTCCGACGCCGCGCTGGCTTCCGACGGGTCGAAGCGCCGCAGGCTGCGGTTCGAGGCGAGGTTGACGTTGCCCGACAGGCGGTTGACCGTCTCCCAGTCCAGCATCAGGTTCATGCCGTGGCCGTCGTTGTCGAACTGCTTGTTGTCCCGGAAGCGGTTGTGCTTGAGCGAGGCGTTGCCGCGCAGGCGCTGGCGGCCGATGCTGCGATCAATGCCGGCCAGCAGCGAGGTGGTGGCGATGCGGTCCGAGCGGCCCTTGACCGAGGGCGGCGGCGCCGAGCCGTCGGGCAGGCGGAACAGGTTGGAGTCGTGCGTGTAGGCCTGCGCCACGCCCAGGTAGTAGGGCTCGGGCAGGGTCTCGGGTGGCGTTTGCGCAGGGACCTGCGCCGGGGCCGGGGTCTGGGCCTGGGCGGGCAGGGCGGCGCCCAGCCACAGCGCGGCGAGGGCGGCGGCGGTTCGGGACGGCATCGGCTTCCTTCCGTGGGGGGCAGGCATCGGCCCGCGGCGTGCCTGGGCACGCCGCGCGGCCACCGCCTCAGTACGCATTGCTGCGGTCGAAGAACGCGACCTTGACGGTGCGGGCGATGATCTGCAGGTCGAAGCCCAGCGACCAGTTGCGCAGGTACTCCAGGTCGTACTCGACGCGCGACTGCATCTTGTCGACCGTATCGGTCTCGCCGCGCTGGCCGTTGACCTGGGCCCAGCCGGTGATGCCGGGCTTGACCTTGTGGCGCACCATGTAGGCCTTGATCAGCTGCCGGTACAGCTCGTTGTGCGCCACCGCGTGCGGGCGCGGGCCGACGATGCTCATGCGGCCCTGCAGCACGTTGAAGAACTGCGGCAGTTCGTCCAGCGAGGTGCGGCGCAGGAAGGCGCCGAAGGGCGTGATGCGCGGGTCGCCCTTGGTCGCCTGCTTGACGACCGGGCCGTTGTCCATGGCCCGCATCGAGCGGAACTTGTAGACGATGATTTCCTCGCCATCCAGCCCGTTGCGCCGCTGCTTGAAGATGGCCGGCCCGGGCGAGCTGAGCTTGACGCCGATGGCGATCGCCAGCAGCACCGGCGAGATCAGGATCAGGATCAGCGCCGACAGCACGATGTCCGACAGCCGCTTCACCAGCATGTTGGTGCCGGTGAAGGGCGTCTCGCAGATGCCCACCACCGGCACGCCGTTCAGGTCCTGCAGCCTGCCCTGGATGATGCTGATGCCGAAGACGTCGGGCACGAAATAGATCGAGGCGGTGGTGCCCTGAATCTCCTCGAGCAGCGAGATGATGCGCGGCTGCGAGCCCAGCGGCAGCGTGATGTAGACCTCGCGCACGCCGTGCTGACGGATATAGGGCGCGGCATCCTTCAGGCAGCCCAGGCGCTGGCCGATCGCGTCGCGGTGCACGCGCTCGTCCGCGCGGTCGTCGAAATAGCCGATGAAGTCGATGCCCTGCGCCTTGGCCTCCAGCAGTGCATTGGCGGTCTTGAAGCCCAGTGCGCCGGCACCGATCACGACCGCCGGGCGGCGGTTCTCCGGTTGCGCGGCCTGCCAGCGCAGCACGTGGCGGCCCAGCGCCATGGCCGCGAACTGCGCCAGCGGCGTCACCGCGGCCCAGAACAGCAGCACGTCGACGTCGTAGAGGCCGAGGCTGCGCGTGGCGTAGCCGCACAGCGCGAGGATGACGAGCAGGGAGATCCAGGAGTTGGCGATGTCGACGGCGGCGGTCAGCAACTCGTCCTGGAAGCGGTTGCGCCCCGGAAAGGTGAGCGCGAACACCATCAGGCACAGCGCCAGATCGGTGCGCAGCACGGGTTCGTCGGACCAGTTCAGTGCGAGCAGGTAGACCGTGACGGTGATCGCGGGCTCCAGAAAGGCCGCGATCAGCGCGGTCACGGACTGCGGCGCACTGTAGAAATTTCGGTTGTGTCGGTTCGCCAGCATCGAGAGAAGGGGTGGCGGCTGGGCCGGCGTGGCGAGAGCAGCCGGCGTGCCTGCAACGCGGGGCCGACGATTCTCGTTCAGCGGGCAGCCTGCGCTGCTCCTTGGACACCATGAGTTACGAAACCCGCTGCCTACAATGCGCGGGATGACTTGCCCCCTGTTCACGTCGCTCGCTGCCCCTGAGGGGCTGAGCCCGGACGTGGTCGGTCCGACGGACCGTCCTCGCCTGGCGAATGGTCGGTCCGCCCGGGCCGGCGCGGCCTGCCAGGCCTCAGTGCCCTTCGGGCGGCCGGGCGGGTGCGAATGATCAACGCGTTGCATGCCATGCTGGCCCCGGCCCTGATGGAGCGGCTGGTGCTGCTGGTGAACCATGTCGTGGCGGCCGAGTCCGTGGCCGTCGAACGCCTTCGCCCGCATGCTGGGCGCGTGCTGTGTGTCGAGCTCGAGGGCTGGCCGCGCGTGCTGCCGGCGCCGCCGGTGCTGGCCTTTCGGATCACGCCGGCAGGCCTGACCGAGTGGTGTGCCGAGGGTCCGCCTGAGGCTGATCTCCGCTTGCGCGTGGACGCCTCCAATCCCGCGGCGCTGGCGCTGCAGGCGCTGGCCGGGCAGCAGCCCGCGATGGCGATCGACGGCGATGCCCAGTTCGCGGCCGACGTCGACTGGCTCACCAAGAACCTGCGCTGGGACCCGGCGGCCGAGCTGGAGCCGCTGGTGGGGCCGGCGCTCGCGCACGAGATCGGCCGCTTCGGATCCCTGCTGGCGCGTGGCCTGCGCCAAGCCATGCAGGGTGCCGGCGCAGCGGCTTCCGGCGCGGGAGCAGTGTTCCGGGGTGCAGGCGACCTGGCCCAGCGCATGCGCGCGCGCTGAGCGGCGCCGGCCCGCCCCGCGCCCATGGGACATTTCGCGCGCCTGGTCTACATCGCCTTCACCGTCCTGCGCTTCGGCCTGGACGAGGTGGTGCTCTCGGGTTTCCGCCAGCGCTGGGTGCGCTCGCTGGTGCGCGTGGCCACGCTGGGCCGCCGCCTCGAGGCGCCGCGCGGCGAACGCCTGCGGCGCGCGCTCGAAAAGCTGGGGCCGATCTTCGTCAAGTTCGGCCAGGTGCTGAGCACCCGGCGCGACCTGCTGCCGCTGGACGTCGCCGATGAACTGGCGCTGCTGCAGGACCGCGTGCCGCCGTTCCCGGGCACGCAGGCGGTGGCGCTGATCGAGCAGGCCTTCAAGCGCCGCATCGGCGACGTCTTCAGCCACTTCGACGAGCAGCCCGTTGCGAGTGCCTCGATCGCACAGGTGCATTTCGCGGTGCTGAAGAACGGCCGCGAGGTGGCGGTCAAGGTGCTCAGGCCGGGGATGTTGGCCGTTATCGATCACGACCTCAAGCTGATGCACACGCTGGCGGCGCTAGTCGAGCGCTTGTGGACCGACGGCAAGCGCCTGAAGCCGCGCGAGGTGGTGGCCGAGTTCGACATGTACCTGCACGACGAGCTGGACCTGGTGCGCGAGGCCGCCAATGCCGCCCAGCTGCGCCGCAACATGCAGGGCCTGGGGCTGGTGATGGTGCCCGAGATGCTGTGGGACTACATCACGCCCCGGGTGATGGTGATGGAGCGCATGAACGGCGTGCCGATCAGCCAGGTTCCGCGGCTGCGCGAGGCGGGCGTGGACATCCGCAAGCTGGCCCGCGACGGCGTGACGATCTTCTTCACCCAGGTGTTCCGCGACGGCTTCTTCCACGCCGACATGCACCCGGGGAACATCCAGGTCAGCATTGCGCCGCAGACCTTCGGCCGCTACATCGCGCTGGACTTCGGGATCATCGGCACGCTGACGGAGTGGGACAAGGAGTACCTGGCGCAGAACTTCCTGGCCTTCTTCCGGCGTGACTACAAGCGCGTGGCCGAGCTGCACATCGAAAGCGGCTGGGTGCCGCCCGGCACGCGGGTGGACGCGCTGGAAAGCGCGATCCGCGCGGTGTGCGAGCCGCACTTCGACCGGCCGCTGAAGGACATCTCGCTGGGCGCGGTGCTGATGCGGCTGTTCCAGACCTCGCGCCGCTTCAACGTCGAGATCCAGCCGCAGCTGGTGCTGCTGCAGAAGACGCTGCTGAACATCGAGGGGCTCGGGCGCCAGCTCGATCCCGAGCTGGACCTGTGGAGCACGGCCAAGCCCTTCCTGGAGCGCTGGATGAACGAGCAGGTCGGCGTCGCGGGCTTCGTCGAACGGCTGAAGAACGAGGCGCCGCGCTACGCCCAGCTGCTGCCCGAGCTGCCCCGGCTGGTGCACCAGGCGCTGCAGCGCCGGCAGGAGCCCGATCCCATGCAGCTGGCCGAGCTGGTCGAACTTCGGCGGGGCAACCGCGTGCTCGCCTGGGCGCTCGCCGCGTCCATCACCGTCACCGGTGTGGCCGTCACCGGTTTGCTGGCCCTGCTGTACCGGCTGCACTGAGCAAGGCCGCCCGTGGGCGGCACTTACACTCCGGCCCGGGCCGAACGGTCCTCCACCTGCAACAGTCGACCGCGGAGAGCCTGCCGTGCTGATCATCTTTGTCGTAGCCTACTTGCTCGTCACCATCGGCATCGGCCTGCTGGCCGCGCGCCGGGTGCACAACGCCAAGGACTACCTCGTCGCCGGCAGAAGCCTGCCGCTGTACATGAACGTGGCCACGGTGTTCGCGACCTGGTTCGGTGCCGAGACGGTCCTGTCGGTGTCCGCCACGTTCGCGAAGGATGGCCTGAGCGGCATCCCGGGTGATCCCTTCGGTGCCAGCGTCTGCCTGGTGCTGGCGGCCCTGCTGTTCGCGCGGCTGTTCTACCGCATGAACCTGCTGACCATCGGCGACTTCTACAAGCAGCGCTATGGCAAAGGCGTGGAAGTGCTGACCAGCGTGTCGATCACGCTGTCCTACCTGGGGTGGACTTCGGCGCAGATGACGGCGCTCGGGCTCGTGATCCACGTGCTCAGCGGCGGCGCGCTGGAGCTGAACACGTGCATCCTGATCGGCGGCGGCGTGGTGCTGGTCTACACCATCTTCGGCGGCATGTGGTCGGTGGCCTTCACCGACCTGTTCCAGACCGTCGTCATCCTGGTCGGCCTGTCGCTCGTGGCGTGGTTGGTCAGCGACATGGCCGGCGGTGCCGGACGTGTCGTGGCCCAGGCCGCGGCGGACGGCAAGTTCGCCTTCTTCCCGAGCGATGCGCCAGGCTGGTGGGCGATGGCCGGTGCGTTCTTCGCGTTCGCCTTCGGATCGATCCCTCAGCAGGACGTCTTCCAGCGCATGACCAGCGCCAAGGACGAGAAGACGGCAGTGCGCGGCACTTTGATTGGCGGCCTGGTCTACTTCTGCTTCGCCTTCGTGCCGATCTTCATCGGCTACGCCGCGCTGGTGGCCAACCCGGACCTCGCCAAGCTCTTCGGCGACGAAGACGCACGCGTGATCCAGCGCATCCTGCCCGACCTGGTGCTGGGCAAGATGCCGGTCTGGGCTCAGGTGATGTTCTTCGGCGCGCTGTTGTCGGCCATCCTCTCCACGGCCAGCGGGGCGCTGCTGGCGCCGACGGCGATCTTCACCGAGAACGTGCTGCGGCCGTTCGTCCCGCACATGGGCGACAAGCAGTTCCTGCTGACCTTGCGCATCATCCTCGTCACCTTCACGGCAGGGGCGCTGCTGTTCGCCCTGAACAGCAAGAGCACCATGTACGAGATGGTGCAGAACGCCTACAACGTGACGCTGGCGGGCGCCTTCATCCCGCTGCTGGCCGGCGCCTACTGGAAGCGCGCGACCACGCAAGGCGCGCTGCTGTCCATCGTGCTGGGCATCGGCTGCTGGCTGGTCGCCGACAACGTGGCGGCCGAGGCCCTGATTCCGCCGAATCTCGTCGGCCTGTTCGGTTCCATCATCGGCATGCTCGCCGGCTCGCTGGTTCCGCAGTTGGTGAGTAACCGCGGTCACTCGATCGAGGCCGCGATCCACCATGCCGCCCAGGCGGCCCACGCGGGCCACGGCCATGGGCACGGGCACGGCCATGGCCATGGCCATGGCCCCCGGAGTGCGTCGAACTGATCACGCAATCCCGCTGCCCTTGAAGGGGTGGAATGCCGCCCCACCTATAATTTCCTGTTTTGCGTCAAGGGTTTAGCCATGCCGATCTACGCCTACCGCTGCTCCGCCTGTGGCCACGCGAAGGACGTGCTGCAAAAGCTCAGCGATCCCGTGCTCACCACCTGCCCGGCCTGCGGTGCCGAGACCTTCTCCAAACAACTGACCGCGGCCGGCTTCCAGCTCAAGGGCTCGGGCTGGTACGTCACCGACTTCCGCAACGGATCCTCGTCGCCCGCACCTGCTGCGGCCACCGCGCCCGCCGAGGCTCCGAAGTCCGACGCTTCTTCGGCCCCGGCGGCCCCGGCCCCGGCCCCGGCGCCCGCGCCGGCTCCCGCCGCCGCATCCAGCGGCGGCGCCTGCGGCGGTTCCTGCGCTTGCCACTGAGGGGTTGAAGGCCGCGCCCTTGCCCTGGTCCCCGAAAGTGCCCTCTTGAAGAAATACCTGATCGCCGGCCTGCTGGTCTGGTTGCCGCTGGCCATCACGCTGTGGGTCCTGATGTGGCTCTACAGCTCGATGGACGGCATGTTCCTGTGGCTGCTGTCGGGCCTGCAGGCGGCGGCGCCGCGCGTGGTGTCGGACGCGCTGGAGAGCCTGCGCGGCGTCCCCTTCCTGGGTGTCTTCGTGATGGTCGGCCTGCTGCTGGCCACCGGCATCTTCGCGACCAACATGTTCGGCCAGTGGTGGTTGCGGCAGTGGGACCGGATGCTCGGACGCATCCCCATCGTCAAGTCGATCTACAACTCGGTCAAGCAGGTCTCGGACACGCTGTTCTCCAGCGACGGCAATGCCTTCCGCGAGGCGGTGCTGGTGCAGTACCCGCACCAGGGGTCGTGGACCATCGCGTTCGTCACCGGCCGTCCGGGCGGCGAGGTGGCGAGCCACCTGCCGGACCACGTGAGCCTGTACGTGCCGACGACCCCCAACCCGACCTCCGGCTTCTTCCTGATGATGCGGCGCGACAGCGTGCGCCCGCTGAACATGACGGTCGACGAGGCGCTGAAATACATCATCTCGATGGGCGTGGTGGCACCGCCGCCGCGCCCGGTTCCGGCCGGGCTGCCGGAGGGGGCCGACCCCAATCGGGTGGGTTGAACGCCGAGGCGGGCGTTCAGCCCGGAGGGCCCCAGGCCCCGTCGCCACCCTGAACCATTGCCCAGCGGTGCTGCCGTCGCCTTGCGGCGTGCCGGCCGCTCCACCGAATCACCGGAGTCCCACGAATCATGAGAACCACCTACTGCGGCCTGGTCAGCGAAGCGCTGATGGGCCAGACCGTCACGCTGATGGGTTGGGCGCACCGCCGCCGCGACCATGGCGGCGTCATCTTCATCGACCTGCGCGACCGCGAAGGGCTGGTGCAGATCGTCTGCGATCCAGACCGTCCCGAGATGTTCAAGACGGCGGAGGGCGTACGCGGCGAGTTCTGCCTGAAAGTGGTGGGCAAGGTGCGCGCGCGGCCGGCAGGCACCGAGAACGCCAACCTCGTGAGCGGCAAGATCGAGGTGCTGGCGCTGGAACTGGAAGTGCTGAACCCCTCCGTCACGCCGCCGTTCCAGCTCGACGACGAGAACCTGTCGGAGACGGTGCGCCTGACGCATCGCGTGCTGGACCTGCGTCGCCCGCAGATGCAGAAGAACCTGATGATGCGCTACAAGGTGGCGATCGAGGTGCGCAAGTTCCTCGACGAGCAGGGCTTCATCGACATCGAGACGCCGATGCTCACCAAGAGCACGCCGGAAGGCGCGCGCGACTACCTGGTGCCGAGCCGGGTGCACGATGGCATGTTCTTCGCGCTGCCGCAGTCGCCGCAGCTGTTCAAGCAGCTGCTCATGGTCGCGGGCTTTGACCGTTATTACCAGATCACCAAGTGCTTCCGCGACGAGGACCTGCGCGCCGACCGCCAGCCCGAGTTCACGCAGATCGACCTCGAGACCTCGTTCCTGACCGAAGAGGAGATCCGCGCCATCACCGAGGCCATGATCCGCACCGTCTTCCGCAAGGTGATGGGCGTGGAGCTGCCGGTGTACGCGCAGATGACCTACGCGGACGCGATGCACAAGTACGGCTCCGACAAGCCGGACCTGCGCGTGAAGCTGGAGTTCACCGAGCTGACCGACGTGATGAAGGACGTCGACTTCAAGGTGTTCTCGACGCCGGCCACCACGCCCGGCGGCCGCGTGGCGGCGCTGCGCGTGCCCGGCGGCGGTGAGATGAGCCGCGGCGAAATCGACGCCTACACCGAGTTCGTCAAGATCTACGGCGCCAAGGGCCTCGCCTGGGTCAAGGTCAATGACGCGGCGAAGGGGCGCGAGGGCTTGCAGTCGCCGATCGTGAAGAACCTGCACGACGCGGCCATCGCCGAGATCATCGCCCGCACCGGCGCCTGCAATGGCGACCTGATCTTCTTCGGCGCCGACAAGGCCAAGGTGGTGAACGACGCTTTGGGCGCGCTGCGCATCAAGGTCGGCCATTCGGAATTCGGCCGCACGCACGGCCTGTTCGAGGACAAGTGGGCGCCGCTGTGGGTGGTGGACTTTCCGATGTTCGAGCACGACGAGGAAGCCGACCGCTGGGTGGCTGTGCACCACCCGTTCACCGCGCCGAAGGACGGCCACGAGAACCTGATGGAGACCGACCCGGGCGCCTGCCTGGCCAAGGCCTACGACATGGTGCTCAACGGCTGGGAGATCGGCGGCGGCTCGGTGCGTATCCACCGCGCCGACGTGCAGGCCAAGGTGTTCGAGGCGCTGAAGATCGGCCCGGACGAGCAGAAGCTGAAGTTCGGCTTCCTGCTGGACGCGCTGCAGTACGGCGCCCCGCCGCACGGCGGCCTGGCCTTCGGCCTGGACCGCATCGCGACCCTCCTGGCCAAGGCCGAGTCGATCCGCGACGTGATCGCCTTCCCGAAGACCCAGCGCGCCCAGTGCCTGCTGACGATGGCGCCGAGCACGGTCGACGAGAAGCAACTGCGCGAGCTGCACATCCGGCTGCGCAACCCGACGCCGGCTGCATGATCGGCCTGGTGAGCGCCGCCGCGAACCTTGGGCGGTGGCGCTTGCCGGCGGGATGCTCGGAAGGTATAACGCCCGTTATAACTTTGGAGCCCCGCCATGCACGCCCTGAAGCTCACCCAGATCGGCAATTCGGTCGGCGTCATCCTGCCCAAGGAAATTCTGGCCAAGCTGAAGCTCGAGAAGGGCGACACGCTGTACCTCACGGACAGCCCCGACGGCATGCGCATCACGCCGCATGACCCCGTCTTCCAGGACCAGATGCAGGCGGCGCGCGACATCATGAAGTCGCGCCGCGCGGTGTTGCGCGAGCTGGCGAAGTAAAGGCCATGTCGGTCAACCAGGACTGGGTCTGGATCGACCCGGCCGTGATCCTTGCGGTGCATGAGGAACAGCTGGCCGAGCACGGCGGCGCGGCGGGCATTCGCGACGCCGGGATGCTGGAATCGGCGCTGGCCCGGCCGCGCAACCTGGCCCACGACGGCGAGCCGGGCGCCGCCGCCCTGGCGGCGGCCTATGGCTTCGGCCCCGCGCGGAACCATCCTTTCATCGACGGGAACACGCGCACCGCCTTTGTGGCCGTGGAACTGTTCCTGCACCTGAACGGCCTGCGCCTCGAGGCGTCCGATGCGGACTGCGTGATGGTGATGCTGAGCCTCGCCGCCGGGGACATCGACGAACCCACCTTCGCCGCCTGGCTGCGCGAACGCAGCGCGCCGCGCTGAGCCCATCTCCAAACCGGCCCGAACGGCCAAGAACCGAAGAGAGGCCACCCATGCCCGCCATCGACGACTACCGCCACGACCACGAAGCCGGCGACGGCAATTCCACGCTCGACACCACCCGCATCGACGACGTGCGCATCGCGGCCGTCCGTGCGCTGGTCTCGCCCGCCGTGTTGCTGGAGGAGCTGCCCGTCACCGCCGAGATCGAGGCGCTGGTCGAGCGCACCCGCGAGGCCATTGGTGCGGTGCTGCACGGCCGGGACGACCGCCTGGTGGCCGTCGTCGGCCCATGCTCCATCCACGACCACGAGCAGGCGCTTGACTACGCCCGACGCCTGAAGCCGCTGGCCGATGAACTGGCCGGCGAGCTGATCGTCGTGATGCGCGTCTACTTCGAGAAGCCGCGCACGACCGTCGGCTGGAAGGGCTACATCAACGACCCGCGGCTGGACGGCAGCTTCCGCATCAACGAAGGCCTGCGCCGCGCCCGCCAGCTGCTGCTGGAGATCAGCGCGATGGGCCTGCCGGCGGGCACCGAGTTCCTGGACCTCCTCTCGCCGCAGTACCAGGCCGACCTGATCGCCTGGGGCGCCATCGGCGCCCGCACCACCGAAAGCCAGAGCCACCGCCAGCTCGCCTCCGGCCTCTCGTGCCCGGTGGGCTTCAAGAACGGGACCGACGGCGGCGTGCAGGTGGCGGCCGATGCGGTGCTGGCCTCGGCCGCCGCGCACTCCTTCATGGGCATGACCAAGATGGGCGTGGCGGCGATCTTCGAGACCCGCGGCAACCCCGATGGCCACATCATCCTGCGCGGCGGCAAGCAGCCGAACTACCAGGCCGCCGACGTCGAGGCCGCCTGCGCGGTGCTGCGCAAGGCCGGCCTGCGCGAGCAGGTGATGATCGACTGCTCGCACGCCAACTCGGCCAAGCAGCACCGGCGCCAGATCGACGTGGCGGCCGACGTCGCCGCGCAGATCGCCGGCGGCGAGCACCGCATCACCGGCGTGATGATCGAGAGCCACCTCCAGGAGGGCCGGCAGGACCTGAAGCCCGGCGTCGCGTTGCAGCCCGGGGTCTCGATCACCGATGCCTGCATCGGCTGGGACGACACGGTGCCCGTGTTGCGCGCCCTGGCCGACGCCGTGCGCGCCCGCCGCGCATGATCCACCACCCGCGCCAGCCTTGAAGCCACCTGCCGCCCCCCCGCCCGCGCAGCAGCAGCGCGCCCCGAAGATCCCGGAAAGCGTGCTGGTCGTCATCCACACGCAGGCCCGGGACGTGTTGCTGATCGAGCGTGCCGATCACCCGGGCTACTGGCAGAGCGTGACCGGCTCGAAGGACACGCCCGAGGAGTCGCTCGCCGAAACCTGCGTGCGCGAGGTGGCCGAGGAAACCGGCATCCGCATCGGCAGCCCGGACGTGCCGCTGGCGGCGCTGCGCGACTGGCAGCTGCAGAACGTCTACGAGATCTACCCGGTATGGCGCCACCGGTACGCACCCGGCGTGACCCACAACACCGAGCATGTCTTCGGACTGCTGGTGCCGCCGGGGATTGCAGTGCGGCTCAGCCCGCGCGAGCATCTGCAGCACGCTTGGCTGCCGTGGCGCGAAGCGGCCGACCGCTGCTTCTCGCCCTCGAACGCCGAGGCCATCCTCCACCTGCCGCGCTACATGGCCTGATGAACCCGACGCCCACGCCGCGATGAAAGGCCCGCACTTCAGTCCATCGCACTTCGCGCCACCGAGCACGCAGTTCACGAGCAACGTGCTGCGGGTGGCCACCTACAACATCCACAAGGGCGTGCGTGGCATGGGGCCGGGCAAGCGGCTGGAGATCCACAACCTGGGCCTGGGCATCGAGGCGATGGATGCCGACCTGGTGTGCCTGCAGGAAGTGCGGCTTTTCCACCAGCGCGATGCCTTGCGCTTCGAACGCACGCTGCTGGGCTGGCCCGAAGGGGGGCAGGCCGACTTCCTGGCGCCCGAGGGCTACGACGTGGCCTACCGCACCAACGCCTTCACGAAGCATGGCGAGCACGGCAACGCGCTGCTGTCGCGCTGGCCCATCGGGGAGGTCTACCACCACGACGTCAGTGACCACCGCTTCGAGCAGCGCGGCCTGCTGCACGTGCCCGTGCTGTGGCAGGGCATCGAGGTCCATGTGATCGTGGCCCACTTCGGGCTGATCCACTCCAGCCGCCTGCGCCAGGTGGACCGCCTGGCCGAATACATCGCCGCCGAGGTGCCGGGCGAGGCCCACGTGCTGGTGGCCGGCGATTTCAACGACTGGGGCGAGCGGCTGGACCGCCCGATGCACGCGCGCGGCCTGCACCGCGCGCAGACCGCGGTGCCGGCGCGCACCTTCCCGTCGCGCGTGCCGTTGTTCACGCTGGACCGCATTTACGTGCGCGGTTTCAAGTGCCTGTCGACCCAGGTGCCGCGCGGCGGTGCCTGGGTGCGCATGTCCGATCACCTGCCGCTGGTGGTCGAACTGCAGCCCGATTGAAGTTTCCCGACAGTCCGTCGATAACGGTCCCATGCCGGCTCGGCGATTCGAGCCGCTCGATGCTTCAAGGTGTTGTAGACCGTGTCCCAACCGCTGCCCGTCCGTGCCCCTGAGCCGATCGCAGCCGCCCCCGGGCGGCGCTGGTCGGCCGGCACGCCGTCTTGGGCCGGCCGGGCACCCGCAGGGAGCCCGACGTGAGTGCAAACCGATCGCCGTACCGGTTCATGGTGGTGGATGACAGCCGTGCCATCCAGGCCATCGTCAGCCGTGTGATCGAGGACTGCGGCTACCCCGACGTCGAGGTGCGGCGCGCGGCCGATGGCGA
>CAMLJY010000082.1 GCA_946480465.1 uncultured Burkholderiales bacterium | reverse complement strand
CCGAGCCACAACTGTGGCGGATGCACTCAGCCTGCGGATGCACGGATGGACGTTCTGGCCCTCTTTCTTGGTTACTTCTTTCTGGGCCAGCAGAAAGAAGTGACTCGCCCGCCGGGGCGAGACCCGGCCGCGTGGCAGTCCACCGCATGACGCAAGAGCGCGAAGGCGAGATCCCGGCCGCGCGGCAGTCCACCGCAGACTGCAGACCGCAGACCGCGAAGCGCGAGGGCGAGAGCGAGACCCGGCCGCGTGGCAGTCCACCGCAGACCGCAATGCGCGAGGCCGAGGGCAAGACCCGCCTGCGTGGCAGTGAACCGCAGAGGCCAAAGCGAAAGGGCAAGAGCGAGACCCGGCCGCGCGGCAGTCAACCGCAGACCGCAAAGCGCGAGATCGAGTACGCCCAGGCGGCAGGCCACCTCCCCCGGCAACGGTCAACCGACCTCCAGCAGGGACATACCGATCCCACCCCCGCCCCGCTCCACCGCTGGAGTACGATCCCCGCCCCAGGACCCGCCTGCCGCCGACGTGACCGCCCAGCACATCGCCGTCCTCGATGACGAAGTCGACATCACGACCCTGCTCGCCAACTACCTGCAGGCCCAGGGCTACCGCGTGAGCCCCGTGCACAGCGGCCCCGCGCTGATGTCGCTGATGGCCAGCGACACCCCCGCGCTGGTGCTGCTGGACCTGGGCCTGCCCGGCGAGGACGGCTTCACCATCGCACGCCAGCTGCGCGAACACTGGAACTGCGGCCTCGTCATCGTCACCGGCCGCGGCGACTCCATCGACAAGGTGGTCGGCCTGGAGGTGGGCGCGGACGACTACGTCACCAAGCCCTTCGACCTGCGCGAGCTGCTCGCCCGCTGCAAGGCGGTGCTGCGCCGCGCCGGCTCGCGTGAAGCCGCGGCGGCGGCGCCGCGGCAGGCCGCCTCAACTGAAGCGCCGCAGCGCCTGGCCTTCGACACCTGGTCGCTCGACGTCGGCGCCCGGCGCCTGGTGGGCGCTGCCGGCGAGGTGGAGCTGACCACCGGCGAGTTCGACCTGCTGCACACCTTCGTGCGGCACCCGGGCCGCGTGCTGTCGCGCGACTTCCTGCTGGAACACACGCGCGGCCGCGAGGCCGGCCCCTTCGACCGCACGATCGACGTGCAGGTGGGCCGGCTGCGCAAGAAGCTGGAAGCCGACCCGGAGAGGCCGCAGATCATCAAGTCCGTGCGCGGCGCGGGCTACATCTTCGTGCCGCCGGTCAGCGCCGCATGAGCAGGCCATGAGCAACTCCCCCTCGGCCCCGGCGCCCGGCATCGACGAGCACGCCGTCTACCGCTCGGTCCACGCCGCCTACCCGGACGCGCTGCTGGTGGTCGACGGCAGGGGCAGCATCGTGCTGACCAACCACGCGGCCGAGAAGCTGCTGGGCTATTCCAGCGCCGAGCTGCTCGGCATGAACGTCGACCAGCTGGTGCCCGATGCCATCCGCGCGCGCCATGCGTCCTATCGGCAATCTTACGCGGCCAACCCCCGGCCCCGGCCGATGGGCACGCAGATGGACCTGGTGGCGCGGCGCAAGGACGGCTCGGAGGTGATGGTCGAGATCGCGCTCAGCCCGCTGCAGACCCACGGCCTGCCGCTGGTGGTCGCGGCGATCCGCGACATCGGCATGTACCCGCGCGTCAAGCAGGCCCTGCTGCGCGCCCGCTATGCGGAGATGCTGGCCCAGGTGGGCCGCGACGCGGTGGACGCACGCGACCCGCAGGTGCTGCTGGACCGGGCGCCGGCCGTCGCGGTGGAGGCCCTGGATGCGGCCGCCGCCGTGGTGCTGCTGCTGAATCCGGACCGGGGCGGCTTCCGCATGGCGAGCAGTGCGGGGCCGATGGTGGACGCGCTGCTCCCGTCCCTGCCCCTGGCCGCCGGCGCGGGCACGCCGGGCGGCTTCGTGCTGGCCGAAGGCAAGCCGGTCCTGGTCGCCGACCTGGCCGCGGAAAGGCGCTTCGAGCTGCCGCGGTCCTGGGGCGCGGCCGGCCTGCACAGCGGACTGTGGGTGCCGCTGTTCGACCGCGGCCGGCAGATCGGCGTCATCGCCGTGCTGTCGAGCCAGCCCGCCCGCTTCGGCGAGGACGAGGTCCGCTTCGTCGAATCGCTGGCCAACCTGCTGGCTTCCACGCTGCAGCGCGCGCAGTCCGAAGAGACCCTGAACCATGCGCAGCGCCTGGAAAGCGTGGGCCAGCTGACCGGCGGCATCGCGCACGACTTCAACAACCTGCTCACCGTGATCCAGGGCAACCTGCAGGTGCTGCAGGAAATGCCCTCGCATGCCGACGCACCGTCGCAGAACCTGATCGGCGCGGCCACCCGGGCCGCCAAGCGCGGCGCGGAGCTGACGAGCAAGCTGCTGGCCTTCTCGCGCCGGCAGATGCTGAAACCGTCGGAAATCGATGTCAGCGCCTTGCTGCAGTCGCTGTCCAACATGCTGAACCGCACGCTGGACCAGCGCATCCGGATCGAGGTGGACTCACCGGGCTCGCCTGTGGTGCGCGCCGACGCCGGCCAGCTCGAATCGGCGCTGCTGAACATCGCCATCAACGCCCGCGATGCGATGCCCGAAGGCGGCACGCTGCGCTTCGCCAGCACGGTGCTGGACAACCTGCCCGAGATGCTGCGCGCCAACCTCGATGCCGACGCCGCGGCGGACGTGCCCTTCGTCGCGATCACCGTGCGCGACGACGGCGCGGGCATGACCGAGGAAGTGCGCGAGCGCGCCTTCGAGCCCTTCTTCACCACCAAGGGCGCCGGCCGCGGCACCGGGCTGGGGCTGAGCACGGTCTACGGCTTCGTCAAGCAGTCGAAGGGCACGGTGGCGATCGACAGCGCCCCCGGCGCCGGCACCGCGGTGACCCTGTACATCCCCAGCGCGGAAGACGTGCTGGAGAAGGCCGGCGAGCTCGAAGCGGCGGAGGCCACGCTGCCACCCGGACTGCGCGTGCTGATGGTCGAAGACGACCCCGAGGTGCGCACCGTCGTCAAGACCTTCCTCGACACGCTGGGCTGCGCCACCACGGTCTGCGTCAACGCCGAGGATGCCCTGCCGACCCTGGATCCCGGCGCCGGCTTCGACGTGCTGCTGAGCGACATCTCGCTGGGCGCCGGCATGCGGGGCACCGAGCTGGCCGGCATCGCCCAGCAGCGGCTGCCGGGGCTGGCGATCCTGCTGATGTCGGGCTTCTCGTCCGAGCTGCTGGAGGCCGACGGCAGCTCGCCGCCGGATTGGGAACTGCTGCGCAAGCCCTACAGCCGCGACGAACTGAAGCAGGCGCTCGCTCGCGCCCTGGCCAACCGCTCGCTGTAGCCGGGTCACGCCGCCGGGCGGGCCCGGCCGGTAACGCCTGTGTCAACACACGGTGTCGCGCCGGTATCAGCACAGTCCATTCTCCCGTGCGTTGATGGCCATCAAAGTCTTCGTCGACGGCCACGATAGCCTTCGTTCCAGCACAACGCACCGACCGCGCAGGACCCCATGGATCTCAACGCCCAGCCCGCCGCCCCCGTCGCGGAAGGCAGTTTTTCCGCCAGCCATCTCAGCGCCGTGCTGGCCCGGGCGAACGAACTGGCCCTGGCGGCGAAGGACGGGGCGACCCTGCCCGTGCTGCGCGGCAAGAACATCGGCCTGGTCGGGGCGGCACCCAGCCCGGGCGACACCGACCTGCTGGCGCTGGCGGCGGCGGAACTGGGCGCGAAGGTCGCGCACGTCCGCCCGGGCTGGTCATTGGCCAGCACCCCCGCGGAAGTGGCCGACACGGCGCGGGTGCTGGGCCGGCTCTACGACGCCATCGACATCTCGGGCGCCTCGCCCGAGCTGGTGCGCCAGGTGCGGCAGGCGGCCGGCGTGCCGGTCTTCGACGGCATCGGCTCGCCCCAGCACCCGGTGGCCCAGCTCGCCAAGAGCGTGGCGGGCGAGCCGTCGGCCGCGGATGCGCAGCGCTTCGTAGTGCAGGCGGTGCTGTTGGCGGCGATGGCCTGAGCGGGCCGGGGCGGGGCCCGCCAGTCCACACCTTATCGGCGACCCGAAGATGAGGTCAGCGTGACCTCGTCACTTGTCGATGAAGGAAAAGCTCAGGTTCACGGCGATGCCTCGGGCGACCTAGACAAGATGGCTTCGTGAATGGGCCATGGCTAGGCCACATTCGAGAACCTCAGCACCAGGCCGAGGGTCATCATGCCCAATGCGCTGAAGGTGACACTCGAACGAAATCCAGCACGTCCGATGGCGAGGCTCGAACTATCCTGAATCATCTTGGTCAAGTTGGTTGTCGGGACCAGCGGATGAAGAAACCAGGAGATGGCAAACAGGCACCAGGCTGCGCCAATGACTGCATTGCTCCAGCCCTGGCCGGCAACTCCCTGATGCAGGGATGAGGCAGCCATTGCCATGGCGAAGCCTGACCACGCGAGCCTGTAACCCAGGCCATTTCGAACAACCCTCATCTTGATCGCTCCCTTCTGAAATCGGTTGAACTCTCCGCCGGCGATACGGCGGGAGCAATGTTCGACCCGAGGCGCATGCGCCGTCAGGCCATGCTTGCACCCACGGCCTGGCGCACGGGAATCCCGGCGGGGTCGAAGCCGTCGAGGCAATGAACGTTGATGCCGAAGTTGTCCGGCGTGACCCGTTTGCGGTGGAAGGGGTAGATGCCGCAGGTCCTGCAGAAGAAGTGCCGGGCCGTCCGGGTGTGGAACTGGTATTCGGTCAGGTTCTCCTCGCCGGCCAGCAGCTCGAACTGGGATTCATGGACCTTGACCATCAGTGCGTTCTTCCGCTTGCAGATGGAGCAGTCGCACATGGTCAGTTCCGGGAAGTCGGTGGTGACGGCGAAGCGCACCGCGCCGCAGTGGCAACTTCCTTCGTAGCGGCGTTCTTGGCGTGGGTTCACGGGGCCTCCTCAGGCGGCGCGCGGCCGCGCCATCGGCGCCAGTATGCCGAGAAGGGGCGCCACCGTTGCGGCCGGTCGTGGGGACCGAGGCCCGGCGGGCTAGGTGCCCGCTCGCAGCGTGAAGTCGGCGAACAGGCCGCGCAGCGCCGTCAGCGTCGCCGCGGCCGGGTAGCCGGCCGGTGCCGCCCCGATGCCGCCGGGCGCGGACGGCACGGCCCGCGCCAGCTGCAGCGCGTAGCGCCGCACGCCCAGTGCCGCCAGTTCCTGCGCCAGCCGCAGCAGGACGGGATCCGGCAGCAGGCTGGGATGGGCCGTGGTGCGGCATTCCAGCGCCACGCCGCTGCCCAGCACCAGGCGCAGCGCCGATTCGACGCCCCTCGTGCTGCCGGCCACGCCGGCGATGCCGTCGTGCAGCGCCGCATCCGACAGCGGCGCCTTCACGTCGAAGCCGATCCAGTCGACGCGCGGCAGCAGCGCCTGCAGCCGCCGCGGGTAGATGCCGGCGGTGTGCAGGCCGATGCGGAAGCCGAGCGCGCGCACATCGTCCATCGCCTCGCCGAGCCGCGGGTCGATGGTCGGCTCGCCGCCGCTGAACACCACGGCATCGATCAGCCCCGCGCGGCGCGCCAGCCAGTCGCGCACGGACGGCCAGGACCGGCCCATGCCGGAGCCCTCGCCGGTGGCCTCGCCATCGCCGCCACGCCGCTGCAAATGCGGGTTATGGCAGTACACGCAGCGCCAGGGGCAGCCCTGCACGAAGACCACGGCGGCCAACTGGCCGGGGTAGTCGATGCTGGTGAAGGGCGTGAGGCCGCCGACCCGCAGGGCGCGGGGCGCCGCTGCGGGCGCCGCCGTGCCCGGCTCAGGCCACGGGCTGCTGGCCATCGCCGCGGCGCTCCTCGAAGCAGCGCCGCTCGTTGAACTCGCCCTTCTTGCCGGTGTTGAAGGACGAGACCGGCCGGTGGTAGCCCATCACCCGGGTCCAGACCTCGCAGCGCTGGCGCTCATGGTCCTCCAGCGCGACGGATGCGGTGGTCGAGACGGTCTTCGGGGTGTCGAGGGTGGTGTGCATGGTGTTCGGAAAGCTCCGTGTGGTGAAGGGGTGGATGAAGGAGGCGAAGGTGGTCAGGCCGCGGCCGGCTGCCCGGCGCGTTGGCGCTTCCGCGCCAGGCGTTCCTCGTCGCAGCGGGGACAGAACTCATGCCGGCCACCCAGGTAGCCGTGCGTCGGGCAGATCGAGAAGGTGGGCGTCACGGTGACGTAGGGCAGGCGGAAGCGCGACAGCGCGCGCTGCACCAACCGGCGGCAGGCATCGGCGCTGCTCAGCGGCTCGCTCATGTACAGGTGCAGCACGGTGCCGCCGGTGTACTTGCGCTGCAGCTCGTCCTGCCGTTCCAGCGCCTCGAACGGGTCGTCGGTGAAGCCGACCGGCAACTGGCTGGAGTTGGTGTAGTACGGCTGCTCGGGCGTGCCGGCCTGCAGGATGCCGGGGAAGCGCCGGCGGTCCTCCTTCGCGAAGCGGTAGGTCGTGCCCTCGGCCGGCGTGGCCTCCAGGTTGTACAGGTGGCCGGTCTCTTCCTGGAACTCGCGCATGCGGCCGCGCACGTGGTCCAGCAGGCGCAGCGCGAAGGCCTGGCCGGCCTCGGTGGTGATGTCGTGCTCGTCGCCGCTGAAGTTGCGCAGCATCTCGTTGATGCCGTTCACGCCCAGCGTCGAGAAGTGGTTGCGCAGCGTGCCGAGGTAGCGCCGGGTGTACGGGAACAGCCCGGCGTCCATGTGGCGCTGGATCACCTTGCGCTTGATCTCCAGGCTCTGCTTGCCCAGTTCCAGCAGCCGGTCCAGGCGCTGCAGCAGGGCCGGCTCGTCGCCCGCGTGCAGGTGGCCCAGCCGAGCGCAATTGATGGTGACGACGCCCAGCGAACCGGTCTGCTCCGCCGAGCCGAAGAGGCCATTGCCGCGCTTGAGCAGCTCGCGCAGGTCCAGCTGCAGCCGGCAGCACATCGAGCGCACCATGTTCGGCTGCAGGTCGGAATTGACGAAGTTCTGGAAGTACGGCAATCCGTAGCGCGCCGTCATCTCGAACAGCGCCTCGGCATTGGGCCCGTGCCAGTCGAAGTCCTGCGTGATGTTGTAGGTCGGGATCGGGAAGGTGAAGACCCGGCCCTTGGCATCGCCGGTCATCATGACGTCGATGTACGCGCGGTTGATCAGGTCCATCTCGGCCTGCAGCTCGCCGTAGCTGAAGGGCATCTCGACGCCGCCGATCACCGGCACCTGCTCGCGCAGGTCCTCGGGACAGACCCAGTCGAAGGTGAGGTTGGTGAACGGCGTCTGCGTGCCCCAGCGCGAGGGCACGTTGAGGTTGTAGACCAGCTCCTGGATGCATTGCCGCACCTGCGCGTAGTCCAACCGGTCCTTGCGCACGAAGGGCGCGAGGTAGGTGTCGAAGGACGAGAAGGCCTGCGCGCCGGCCCATTCGTTCTGCAGCGTGCCGAGGAAGTTGACGATCTGGCCGACCGCGCTCGACAGGTGCCTGGGCGGCCCCGCCTCCACCTTGCCGGGCACGCCGTTCAGGCCCTCGTGCAGCAGCGTGCGCAGCGACCAGCCGGCGCAATAGCCGCTGAGCATGTCGAGGTCGTGGATGTGGATGTCGGCCTCGCGGTGGGCCTGGCCGATCTCCGGCGGGTAGACATGGTCGAGCCAGTAGTTCGCGGTGACCTTGCCGGACACGTTGAGGATCAGCCCGCCCAGCGAATAACCTTGATTGGCATTGGCATTGACGCGCCAGTCCCGCTGCTGCAGGTACTCGTTCATCGACGCCTCGACGTCCACCAGGCTGTGCCGCGCCGCGCGCAGCTGGCGGTGCTGCTCGCGGTAGACGATGTAGGCCCGCAGCGTGCGGCGCAGGCCCTGGTCGAACAGCACGCCCTCGACGATGTCCTGCAGCTGCTCGATGTGCGGCGTCAGCGGCCCCAGTGCCCGCACGCGCGGCGCGACATGGCCGGCCACCAGGCGCTCGGCATGCCCGGGTTCGTACTCGCCGGTGGCCGCCCCGGCGCGGCCGAGCGCGCTGACGAGCTTGCCGAGGTCGAACGGCCGCAGCGAGCCGTCGCGCTTGATGACGTGGGTGGGTAGCGGAGTGGGTTCCATGCCTGTGCGCTAGATGTAGTGTCCCGAGTGGTGTCAGGCACTATAGGTAGCGCACCGCCGCTTGGGGCGGCGAGGCGTTTGATGCAGGTCAGCGGGGCGCGAGATTTCGGGCGCGGGCGCGGGCGCGGGCGCTGGTCGCGCCTGGCGCGGCAGCCGTGCCGCGTCCGCGTCAGAGCGGGCCGCGCTCGTCCGCCAGCCAGCGGCTGCGCACGTCGTCCACCGCCGGTACGCTGGCCAGCACCAGCAGCAGCACGGCCAGCGGCACCGTGCACAGGTAGCCCACGTGCCGGAAGCCGAGGGCGCCGAGCACGCCGCCGACGAAGAAGGCCACGACCAGCGAGGCCAGCATCACGAGCCGCCGGCGGTCGGCCAGCACGCGCGGCGCCTGCGCCGCGGGATGGTTCCAGTACAGCAGGCGGCCCAGCTCGATGCCGATGTCGGTGACCAGGCCGGTGAGGTGCGTGGTTCGGATCTCGCAGCGGGAGATCTTGGAGATCAGCGCGTTCTGCAGGCCCATGATGAAGCACAGCAGCATCACCGTGGCCGGCACGAACACCGCATGCAAGTCCTGCAGCGTGCCTCCGGCGACGCCGAAGCACAGCAGCAGCAGCGCTTCCAGCAGCAGCGGCAAGGCATAGGCGCTGGACATGCCGCGCCGCCGCGCCACGTTGACCAGGACGGCGGACGACAGCGCGCCCAGCAGGAAGGACAGCAGCCCGCCCAGCGAGGACAGCACCACGTCCGGCGTGCCCAGCACCAGCCCGTCCGCCATGGACGAGACGATGCCGGTCATGTGCGAGGTGTACTGGTGGACCGCCAGGAAGCCGCCCGCGTTGATGGCGCCGGCAACGAAGGCCAGCGCATAACCGAGGTGCCGGTTCGCGTCGCTCGTGCGTTCGGCGCCGGTCAGCTGGCGCGCGTAGTTGATGGGCATGCGGTGCTCGTCCCGTGCAGTGCGTGCAGCGCGGCCACCGCCGGAATGACGGGGCCGCCATGGCGACATGTTAATGCAACGCACATTGCATTTCTCTTCCATGCCCATTACATTCGCACCCGATGCCCGAATCCGCCGACCCCGCGAACCACGTCAGGCCGTTCGTCTACGAAAGCCTGAGCACCAAGGCGCTGCACTTCTCGATCAGCGAGATCCAGAGCCGCATGAAGCTCGACGATCCCTGGGCGCTGGACATCGAGTACACGCGCACGATGATGGGCTTCCTGCTGTTCCAGCCCGATCCGCGCCACATCGCGATGATCGGCCTCGGCGGCGGCTCGCTCGCCAAGTTCTGCTACCGGCACCTGCCCGGCGCGCGCATCCAGGTGATCGAGATCAATCCCCACGTCATCGCGCTGCGCGACGAATTCCACGTGCCGCCGGACGACCACCGCTTCAGCGTGGTCCAGGGCGATGGCGCTCACTTCGTGCGCTATCGGTCGACGCGTACCGACGTGCTGATCGTCGACGGCTTCGACAGCGGCGGCCAGCCGTCGCGCCTGTGCTCGCAACGCTTCTACGACGACTGCCACGAGATGCTGCTGCCGGGCGGCTTGCTGGTCGTCAACCTGCATTCCGGCCACCGCCACCACGACACCTTTGTCGAGCGCATCCGCCGCAGCTTCGGCGGCTCGATGCTGGTGGTGGACGACGGCGACTCGAGCAACAGCATCGTCTTCGCCTGCAAGGGCCACGCGCTGGATGCCGCGCGGCCCGGCGTCATTCGTCGGCCGGCAGGGCTGGACCGGGCCGCCGCCGGCCAGCTGCAGGAGGCCTTCGCGCTCGTCAGCCGCGCGCTGCGGGACCGGCGCTCATGAACCGCATCCGGTCCATCGGCGCGCGCGCGGCTGCGCAGGCGGCCCAGTACGATGCGCACCGCGTGAACCCCACGCGCCATTCCGAGGATCCATGGAACTGAAGACCGCACGCCTGACGCTGCTGATCGACCCCAACAAGAAGGCAGCGTTCGAGCGTCTGTGCGCGCAGCAGGACCTCACGCCGTCGCAGGTGGTGCGCCAGATGATCCGCGACTACCTGGTCCAGCACGGCGTGGCCTACGTGCCCAGCGGCGAGGAAGGCCGGCCCGCATCCGGCCCGAAGCCGGCGCGCGCGGCCCGCCCCGCCGCAGCGAAGAACCACCCCGCCGGAGCGTCCCCCGCTGCGGGCAAGCGCCCGAACCGGCGTTAGGCGCCGCTGCACGGCCAGCGCCGCGGCTGCGCGGCCGGGCGCCCGCCCGATGGCACGGACCAGGAAGGAAGAAGCAGAAGCGGCGCGGGGCATGTCAGGTCTCCGTCAAGCAGGGGTTGGACGATGCGCCGCCAACCGCATAGCCCGTGCCACGACGCGCGTGCTGCAAGCAGGCACATAAGTCGCTTGGCATCGGCGGGACTTGCGCCAGATCAACGCAGGCGGCCAGGTCCCGGGCACCCTTGCCCCGTCGGTCCGCTGCGCCTCGGCACAGGGTTTCGACGGAGACAGGGAACGACAGGAGACAACCTGCCGCAGGCAGGAGAACAGGAAGCGCTTTCGATGCCTCCGAACCATGGCGCCATGGCCCTCGCGGCCACCCCCTGGACCACCCCTTCGGCCCTGCCGCTGGCCAGCCACCCGGCGCGCGCGGAGCTGATCGAGCAGTCGCACCTGCGCTGCGCGGCGCTGGGCCTGACGCGCGTCGAGCGGCCCGACTTCGAGCCGCTGATGCGCAGCGACCTGAACCTCGCGCGGGAGCGCAACCAGCGCCTCTTCACGCATGCCGCGCCGGTGATGGAGCTGCTGTTCGAGCAGATCGTCAATACCGACAGCATGATCGTGCTGACCGATGCGCAGGGCACCATCCTGCATTCGGTCGGCGACGATGAATTCCTCGAACGCGCCGGCAAGGTGGCGCTGGCGCCGGGCGTCAACTGGGCCGAGCAGTCCAAGGGCACGAACGCCATCGGCACCGCGCTGTTCGAGGAGTCGCCCACCCTCGTGCACGGCGCCGAGCACTTCATCCACGCCAACAGCTTCCTCACTTGCTCGGCCGCGCCCATCTTCGACCCGCGCGGCTGCATGCTGGGCGTGCTCGACGTCACCGGCGACCAGCGCTCGTACCACCAGCACACGATGGGGCTGGTGCGCATGTCGGCCCGCATGATCGAGAACCACTGGCTCTCGGACGACTGCGGCAACCGGCTGCGGCTGCATTTCCACAGCCGGGTCGAATTCATCGGCACGCTGCTCGAAGGCATCCTGGTCGTCGGCGCGGACGGCCGCATCGTCGGCGCCAACCGCAGCGCGCTGGACCAGCTGGACATCAGCAGCGCCGCGCTGCGCATGCAGAGCCTGGCCTCGCTGTTCGGTACCACGCCGGCCGCCGTGATCGACCACTTCCGCGCGCCCCTGCCGCTGCCGATGCGGCTTTGCCTGCCGAACGGGCGGCAGTTCCACGTCAGCGCGCGCTTCAGCGCCGCGGCGCGCACGGTGGTGGTGGGCGCGGTGGCCGACGGGCCGGCCGCGGCGGCGGTCCCGGCCGCGGGCGATGCCCCGGCCGGCGACGCGGCCCGCCCGTCGCCGTCCGCCGCGGGCGTGGTGCCGGGCCTGTCCGCCCTGCAATACCTGAAGACCGGCGACCCGCAGATCGAGGCCACCGTGCACAAGGTGCAGCGCGTGTTGAACCGCGACATCCCGCTGCTGATCCTTGGCGAGACCGGCACCGGCAAGGAACTGCTGGCGCGCGCGGTGCACCAGGACTCCAATCGCGCGCGCCAGCCCTTCGTCGCGGTCAATTGCGCGTCGATCCCCGAATCGCTGATCGAGGCCGAGCTGTTCGGCTACGAGGACGGCGCCTTCACCGGCGCGCGCCGCAAGGGCGCGCCCGGCCGCATCGTCCAGGCCAACGGCGGCACGCTGTTCCTGGACGAGATCGGCGACATGCCGCTGGCCCTGCAGGCCCGGCTGCTGCGCGTGCTGCAGGAACGCTGCGTGATGCCGCTGGGCGGCCAGAAGGCGATTCCGGTGGACATCGCCGTCATCGGCGCCACGCACCGCCACCTGCGCGACATGATCGATGCCGGCAGCTTCCGCGAGGACCTGTACTACCGCCTGAACGGCCTGGTGGTGCGCCTGCCGGCCCTGCGCGAACGCAGCGACCTGGCCGCCGTGGCGCAGCGCATCCTGCGCGCCGAATGCCCGCAGGACCCGCCACGCATCAGCCCCGCGGTGATGGCCCTGTTCGAGGCCTGCCCCTGGCCCGGCAACATCCGCCAGCTGGCCAACGTGCTGCGCACGGCCGCGGTGATGGCCGCCGACGAGGCGCAGATCGACGAGCAGCACCTGTCGGACGACTTTCTCGAAGACCTGCGGCGTGCGTGCGCCAGGGCCGTGCCGATGCCTCGGGCGCGATCAGCAGCAGCACCGCGGCCGGTCGCACCGGCCACCACCGCGCTCACGCTCGGCGCGGCCGAGATCGAACTGATCCGGCAAGCGGTGGACGCGGCCGGCGGCAACATCTCGGTCGCATCACGGCGGCTGGGCATCAGCCGCAACACCGTCTACCGCAAGCTGCGCTGGAGCCGCACCGGCTGATGGCGACACGGGCCGGGCCAAGCCCGGTCCTGGCGCTTCGGTCCAGCACGCCGGGCGGGTGCGTGACAGGGCATCGTCAGCTCGCACAAACCGCAGGCGCGTCCCCGGGACCACGCCCGCATCCAGCAGGGTCGTTTCGAGATCCACCACGCCGCCCCCGTCCAGCGGCGCCGGGTCCGGCTCCATCGTCGCCTTCCAGTGGCCACGCAACTGAAGGTAGTCCGCCACCTGCCGCAACGTGTATTCCCCGGCGACGTACATCGGCGTGCGAGCCGCGGCTCCCTCCACGTCGATCTCGACGAAGAACCTGAGGGCGGCGCAGTCCAGCACTTCCGCAGGATCCAGCTTTCCCGTCTCGACGGCGTGCCAGACGGTCTGGTTGGGGTCTCCGTCGGTCCGGGCAGCCGCGGTATCGTGGATCACGATCCGGATCGCTGCCGCGCCGTCCGAGGCCCGGTCCTTCGCGAAGTGGCGGATGCCCCGAAGCATCTCGATCAGCGAGAAGACCCGGGGCCACCTTCCCGATCGGGTGCTGGCGCTGAGAAGCATCAACGAGACCGTCGAGGCGCCCTGCCCCGCCACGGCCTGCAGGGCGCGCTGGGTGGCGACAGCGACCTGCCGGAGGTCTCGCGTGACGCGACCCGAACCCGGGGCAGGCTTGCGCGCAACCGCCAGCAGGACTGGCTTCCCCTTGATCCGGAGCAGGTCGCCGTCACCGGAAAGCGCGATTTCCTCACCTTCCAGCAGCGGCTTGGGGACGTCGCGGCTGACGCGCACCTCGCCTGAACCTCCGCGGCCCGCGCTGCCGACCACCCAGTGGCCCTCAGCAGTCCGGGTCGGCAGGCCCGTCGGCTCGATTTCGACACTCACCGAGGACCCCCGCACGAAGAATCTGCGCCCCCCCCTCGGCGGCTCCCTGAGCGCCTGCGAGATTTCTTCCAGGCAGGGCACAAAGCCGCTGTACTTCTCAGCGCCTGGAGGATCCCTGTAGGTGAGGACGATGATGTTCAAGCGGGTGTGCAGGAACCAAGGCGTATCGGCGCCAAGATCGGCCTCGTTGACGAGGGTGCAATGCGCGTGCTGATTGGCGCCGAGGCGAACGATGGACTCGCCGAACAAGCCTCGGAAGTAGTCTTCGTTCAGTCCCGCACCCGCGAACAGCATGGACCGGTTCCTGAAGACCTCCGAGAAGGCCGCGCGGAAGCCCGGGTTGTCGAACATCGCCTGCCGGTACTGTTCGTAGCCAAGAACGATCTCGCTGCTCAGGTCCGCTCCGTGAAGGCTGGATCCGATGAAGCCTTGCAGCGCCCAAAGCAGCGGACGAAACGCAACGTTCAGGGACGCCAAGACCGTGTGGCAATCCGCCGCGCCCCGGCCGAGCACCGCCATTGCATCCCCCATGTGCCGGGCGCGGTGATGCCTGCGATTGAAGGCCTCCACGAACAGCGCGTCATAGTTCGTGCTCAGCACGAGGGGCCACCAGACCGAAGCCAGCGCCTCGGTGGCCTGCGAAGTCCGTTCCGGCGGGCACGTCGGGTCAGGGAGCGCCATGTTCATGACCTGGCCCAGTGGACGGCCCTGGACCCGAAGCTGCCAGACCACTCGTTCAGAGGCGAGGATGAGCTGCTGGGTGGTCGGCCTGTCACCGATGTTCAGGTCGGTGACTCCCGCCAGTCGAGCGAGTTCGCCGACCAAGCCCGCCCACAAGCGAAGCTTTGGCGCACTGAGCCCCGAGCCAATGAAAGGTACCAGCAGCCCGCGCCGATAACCCGCGCGCAGATGGGCGATGCCGTCACCGAATGACAGTGGGCGGAACGGGTTGGAATGGATTGCGGCCACGCGAAGCTCCCGGAAGTTCATGCCGTTGATTCGAGTGGGTGGCGACGTCGCTCCACGCGAGGAACGGGGCCTGGATCGCAGGCATGGCGCCAGGAGCCTGCGCGGCAGATGCTGCAGACGTGGCCGCTCGGTCTTCATGCAAACCGTCGGACCCGGAGGGCCCGATCGGTCGCCGATGAGCTTGTAGCCCATCGCTTCCACGGGATGCATCGCTGATGTTGATGATGCGAAGCAAGGCGGGGTCGATCACCCCACCGGGACGGACCGTGGAATCGGTTCAGCCTTGCGACCGGATGAAGCGAGGTCGCCGCACCGAGGTGCGTCAGAAGAAGCCGAGCTTGTTCGGGCTGTAGCTGACCAGCAGGTTCTTGGTCTGCTGGTAGTGGTCCAGCATCATCTTGTGCGTCTCGCGGCCGATGCCCGATTCCTTGTAGCCGCCGAAGGTGGCGTGCGCGGGGTAGGCGTGGTAGCAATTGGTCCACACGCGGCCGGCCTTGATCGCGCGGCCCAGGCGGTACGCGGCGCTGCCGTCGCGCGTCCACACGCCGGCGCCCAGGCCGTAGGGCGTGTCGTTGGCGATCCGCAGCGCTTCCTCCTCGGTCTTGAAGGTGGTCACGGCCAGCACGGGGCCGAAGATCTCCTCGCGGAAGATGCGCATGCTGTTGTGGCCCTTGAACAGCGTGGGCTGGATGTAGTAGCCGCCGGCCAGGTCGCCGCCCAGCTGCGCGGGCCCGCCGCCGATCAGGAGCTGCGCGCCCTCGGCCTTGCCGATCTCAAGGTAGGACAGGATCTTGTCCATCTGCATCGCCGAGGCCTGCGCGCCCATCATCGTCTCGGTGTCCAGCGGGCTGCCCTGCTTGATGGCCTTCACGCGTTCCAGCGCACGGGCGATGAACTTGTCGTAGATCGATTCGTGGATCAGCGCGCGCGACGGGCAGGTGCAGACCTCGCCCTGGTTGAACGCGAACAGCACCAGGCCTTCGATCGCCTTGTCGAACAGCGCATCGTCGGCATCGGCGATGTCGGGCATGAAGAGGTTCGGGCTCTTGCCGCCCAGTTCCAGCGTGGCGGGAATCAGGTTCTGCGCCGCCGCCTGGGCGATGACGCGGCCGGTGGCGGTGGAGCCGGTGAAGGCGATCTTCGCGATGCGCTTGCTGGAGGCCAGCGGCATGCCCGCTTCACGGCCCAGGCCGTTCACCACGTTCAGCACGCCCGGGGGCAGCAGGTCGGCGATCAGCTCGGTGAGCACCATGATGCTGACCGGCGTCGACTCCGCCGGCTTCAGCACCACGCAGTTGCCGGCGCCGATGGCCGGCGCCAGCTTCCAGGCCGCCATCAGGATCGGGAAGTTCCACGGGATGATCTGGCCCACCACGCCCAGCGGCTCGTGGAAGTGGTAGGCGATGGTGTTCTCGTCGATCTCGCTCAGGGCGCCTTCCTGCGCGCGCAGGCAGCCGGCGAAGTAGCGGAAGTGGTCGACGGTGAGCGGGATGTCGGCGTTCAGCGTCTCGCGGATCGGCTTGCCGTTGTCCACCGTCTCGGCATAGGCCAGCAGTTCCAGGTTCTGCTCGATGCGGTCGGCGATCTTCAGCAGCAGGTTGGCTCGCTCCGACGGCGCGGTGCGGCCCCAGGCATCGGCCGCGGCGTGCGCGGCGTCCAGCGCCAGCTCGATGTCGGCGGCGCCGGAGCGCGCGGCGCGGGTGTACGGCTTGCCGTTGATCGGCGAGATGACGTCGAAGTACTGGCCCTCCACCGGCGGCACGAAGCGGCCGTTGATGAAGTTGTCGTACTGCGGCTTGAAGGCGAGCTTGGCACCGGGGGTGCCGGGGGCGGCGTAGAGCATGGAGGTCTCCTGCGAGGGTGGTGAAGGCTGGGTCGACACACCGCTCGACTCACGTCCTGCGCCGAAGCGGTTCGCTGCTGCAACCGCAATCGCCATGCCACCGGGCCATCGGGCCGCGGGAGGCCATTCCACTCGGGTTCAACCCGCATGCCGAGGCGGCAGGCCGCCCGTTCGCACCGGTTCGCGGCCGCTCTCGCCGGCTCGCCATGGCGCAGCTGTCACACCTTGGAGCAGCTCGGCCGGGCCGCCGCGGGACACCGCTGGCACAGCGGCGCGCGCATCCACCACCGGCCTGAAGCGCGCCCTCGCCACACGGCGCGCCGCGCGGCGCGACTCACTGCACCGTGTCGGGCGTCAGGAAGCGCTGCACGAAGGCCACCAGCCCGGCCACCTCGGGGATGCGCACGTCGCGGCGGCCCTTCTCGGCGAAGGCGATCAAGCCCTCGCGCGCCAGGCGCGAGAGCGCACGGCTGACGGTTTCCAGCGTCATGCCCAGGTAGTTGCCGATCTCGGCGCGCGTCATGCGCAGCGTGATCTGGTCGGTGCGCAGGCCGCGCTGGGCCAGCGCGTCGGCCCAGTGGCACAGGAAGTCCGCGACGCGTGCATCGGCCGGCAGCGTGCAGACCGACATCATCGAATCGCGGTCGCCGGCGATCTCGCGGCTCATCGCGCCATGCAGCAGCGCCAGCAGCGCCGGGTGGGTGGCACAGGCGGCCAGCAGCGCGTCGTAGCGGATGACCCAGACCTCTCCGGTGTCCAGCGCGATCGCGTCGCAGCCGTAGCAGCCGCGGGCGATGCCGTCGAAGCCGAGCCAGTCGCCGCGGAACTTGAAGCCCACCACCTGCTCGCGGCCGTCGGCGGCCAGGTTGACCACCTTGGCGATGCCGGAGTTCAGGACGTAGAGCGCGCCGAAGTCGGTGCCGGCCTGGCAGATGCGGTCGCCCGCGTGCACGATGCGGCGCTGCGGCTGCAGCACGTCACTGAGCAGCTGCAGCATCTCGGCGATCGGCGCCACCTCGAAGGCGGCGCGGCGGGGCGCTGCCGGCTCACGCGGGCTCTCCTGGCGCTGCAGGGCCTGCAGGGCGACCTGGCCGATGACGGCCTCGTGGCGGCTGGCGGCGGCGGTGGCGTGAGCGGTGATCAGCATGATGTGGTTTCCTGGCGGCGTGCGTTCTTGCGATGGATGGCATCGTAGAAATCGCCCGGCAACCGCCGATCAATGACGGATGTCGCTCGGCAACGCTGTGTGAACGGACGGTATCGGTTCAGTGACCGGACCGGGCCCGCGGCGGCTTGCGATCGCTCAACGCCCGGGTGCCGCCGGCTTGAGGCAGGGCAAGCCGGCGCGCGGCAGAGGCGGCACCCTGGGCGCCCCCGCCCTCACCTTGCAGCACAAGCCGCGCAGCCCGGTCCGAGCCGATGCTGCCGGACAGGCACGGGTCGCTGCCGGATCGGCGCCCGCAGGCGCACAGGCGGCTGCCTTGAGGAAGGGCAATCGGTGAAGTGCCCGGAGGGCCCAGAGTCGGTCCATCCGCTCGCAGGCCCTCACATGCATCCCGATTCCGACGGCACACGTTGGCTGCACTCATCCCGCTGGTGCGGACCGACCGTCCTTTCAGCCACGCTGCTGGCCATGGCGGCGCTGGCGCAGCTCTGGTGGCCCGAGCAGGGAACGGAAGGCGGCGTCAGCGCCGCGCTGCTGCGGTCCAGCGTGCTGGCGATGCTGGTGCTGCCGGTGCTGTGGTGGCTGGATGCGCGGGCGGCGCGGCGCCGCGGCGCACCCGTGCCGGACGGTGCCGCCGGTTCGCCGCGCCATCCGGTCGACGGCTCGCTGCACCTGCGGGTGCGTGTGGGCATCTACACCGTGATGCTCGCCGCCGGTGGCCTCACGGCGTTCCAGGCCTGGCAGGCGCAGCAATCCGAAGTCTCCCGCACGCGCGAGGTCGAGTTGCTGAACTTCGTTGCCCAGCAGCGCATGGCCAGCCAGCGCATCGGGCGCCTCGCGGCGCTCGCTGGCGACGCCGGCCCGGCCCACCCGGCCGTGGGCGACGACCTGGCCGCCGTGCTGGAGCGGGCCGAGGCCGATTCGGCGCGCATCGCCCGGCTGGTGCCGGACGGGCCGGCGGCCGGGCAGGCCCGGCGCTGGGCGGGCAGCCACCAGCGGCTGGTGGCGCATGCCACCGCGCTGCTGCGGCAGCTGCATGCCGGCGACCTGGGCGCCGCACGCGGCCTCGCCCTGGGCATCGATGCACTGGCGGACGCCGCATTGGATGATGCGCAAGGCCTGGTCGACCAGCTGGATCGCATGCTGCGCGATCGGCATCGGCGCCAGGTCAAGGCGATCGTCGGCTTTGCCGCGGTGACGGTGCTGCTGCTCGCGCTGCTGGCGGCCACGGTGGCCGAGCCCACGGCGGCGGCAGTCAGGCGCCAGGTGCAGCAGCTGGCCCAGCAGGCGCGCGAGCTGCAGGTGGCGGCGGTCGCTTTCGACTCCCTGGAAGCCATCGTCGTCACCGATGCGCAGCAGCGCATCCTCAAGGTCAACCCGGCCTTCACCGCCATCACCGGCTACGGCGCCGACGAAGCCCTGGGCCGCACGACCGGCCGGCTGCTGTCGTCGGGCCGGCACGGCGCCGAGTTCTACGCCGCGATGTGGCAGGCGCTCGAGACCGAGCGCCACTGGAAGGGCGAGATCTGGAACCGGCGCAAGAGCGGCGAGGTGTACCCGCAGTGGCTGAGCATCACCGCCGTGACGGACGAGGCGGGCGCGGTCGTCAACTACGTCGCGGTGTTCACCGACATCACGCAGAAGAAGCTGGCCGACGAGTCGATCCAGCAGCTCGCCTTCTTCGATCCGCTGACCGAACTGCCCAACCGCCGCCTGCTGCGCGACCGCCTGCAGCAGGCCATGGCCGCCAGCGCCCGGCGCGAGCGGTGGGCTGCGGTGCTGTTCATCGACCTGGACCACTTCAAGCAGCTGAACGACACGCGCGGCCATCGCTTCGGCGATCTGCTGCTGGTGGAGCTGGCACAGCGACTCAAGGGCGGCGTGCGCACCAACGACACGGTGGCCCGTGAAGGCGGTGACGAGTTCGTCGTGCTGCTCGACGACCTGAGCACCGATCGCGCGCAGGCCGCGGCCGAAGCGCTGCTGGTGGCCGAGAAGCTGCGGCTGGACATCCAGCGTCCGGTCGAACTTCCCGGCGAGCCGCACCGCCTGACGGCCAGCATCGGCATCGCCCTGTACCAGGGGGGTGGCGCCGACGCCGACGAACTGCTGCGACAGGCCGACTCGGCGATGTACGACGCGAAGCAGCACGGCGGCAATGCGGTGCGCTTGTTCGAACCAGCCCCACCCGCGCCCCCGGGCGCCGGCGCCCCGCCGGCCTGACGCCGGCTCGGCGCGCTTTGATCCGCGGCAAGTCCACACCGGCCGCGGCGTGCGATGTTCGCGATGAACGCACAGACCCACCGGAGCACCGCATGACCCACGCTGCGATCCGCATCATCCGCGACGAGCACCAGGCCCTGGCGGCGATGCTCAACTCCGTGCTGCTGATGCTGGCGCAGCAGCGCCGGGACAAGTCCGCCCCGGACTTCGCATCGCTGCGCGCGATGCTGTTCTACCTGGACGAATTCCCGGAGCAGCGCCACCACCGCAAGGAGACCGAGCTGCTGTTCCCCAAGCTGCGCGCGCGCACGCCGCTGGCCCGCGAGCTGCTGGACCGGCTCGACCAGGACCACCTGCGCGGCGAGGCGCGCATCCGCGAGCTGGAGCACCGCCTGCTGGCCTTCGAGATGATGGGCGAGGCGCGGCGCGAGCCCTTCGAACAGGCCGCCGCGCACTACGTCGAGTTCTACCTGGCCCACATGGCGCTGGAAGAGCGTGACGTGCTGCCGCTGGCCGAGCGCGTGCTGACCGAGGACGACTGGGCCGACCTCGACGACGCCTTCAAGGCCAACCGCGACGCACTGGCCGGCGGCGAGCCCGAGGCCGAGTACCAGCAGCTGTTCACCCGCATCGTGTCGCTGGTGCCGGCACCGCTGGGCCTGGGCCCGGCGCGCTGAGGGCCGGCGGACGGCCCGCGACGCGGGTGCCCGGCCGAGCCCCGGCGCTGCGGCACCGAAGGGCGGGCCACCCGGCCGCGCGCAGGCGCGGCGCCCTGCGCATCAGCACACCAGCCGCGCCACGTCCTGCCACAGCCCGTGGCCCAGCGCCCAGGCCGATGCACCGGCCACCGCCACGCCGGCCAGGCGCACGCCCCAGCGGCCATCGGCACCCGCGGCCGGCCGCCACCAGCGCTGCAGCAGCCGTGCACCCAGCTGCAGCCCGAGCCCCGAGCCCAGGCCGAAACTGGCCATCACCGCCGCGCCCTGCCACGGCGCCGGGCTCAGCGAGGCCAGCATCAGCGCGGAATACAGCAGCCCGCAGGGCAGCAGCGCCCACAGCAGGCCGGCGATGCCGCTGGCCACGAGCGGGCCGCGCGCAGAGCTGCTGTCCCAGCCCAGCGTGCGCAGGCGCAGCGCCTGCCAGGCGCGCTGAGCCAGCCGGTCCAGCGCCGCCGGCTGCCGCCCGCGCCACAGCAGGCTGATGCCCAGCGCGACCAGCGCCACGTGCAGCATCGCCCAGAAGGGCTTCAGCAGCCCGATGCGATCGGCCCCCCAGCCCAGCAGCGCGGCCGACGAGGCCACCGCCGCGCCCAGCAGCGCATAACCCACGATACGAGCGGCCTGGAAAGTCCACAGCCGCGGCCGCGTGCAGCCGATGCCGGCGCTGGCCGCACCGCACATCGCGACGCAGTGCGGCGCACCCGCCAGCCCCATCAGCAGCGCGCTGAGCAGCAGTCCGAGGACCATCAGACGATGCGCGAGAAGCGCGCGCGGTTGCGCTCGGCCTGCAGCGGCTTGTCGAACACCATCGCCACCGCGCGCACGAAGTACCAGCCCAGCGGGGTGACGCGCAAGCCGTCATCCTCCAGCTCGACCAGGCCCTGCTCGACCAGCGCCTGCAGGCGCTGCAGCTCCGGCGCGAAGTAGTCGGCAAAGCGCACCAGGTGCGCCGCCTCGATCGACTCGTAGTCGACGCGGCCCTGGCACATCACGGCCATGATCACCGCGCGGCGGATCAGGTCGTCGCGTTCCAGCGCCAGGCCGCGCGCCACCGGAAACACGCCATTGCGCAGCGCGTCGTAGTACTCGGGCAGGGTCTTCGCGTTCTGGCTGTAGCAGGTGCCGACGCGGCCGATCGCCGAGACGCCCAGCCCCACCAGGTCGCAATCCGGCTGCGTGCTGTAGCCCTGGAAATTGCGGTGCAGCCGGCCCTGCCGCTTCGCCACCGCCAGCGCATCGCCGTGCAGCGCGAAGTGGTCCATGCCGATGTAGTCGTAGCCGGCCGCGCCCAGCTGGTCGATCGCGGCGGCGAGCATCGCGATCTTCTGCGCCGGCGCCGGCAGGTCGGCCGCCACGATGCGCCGCTGCGGCTTGAATCGCTCCGGCAGGTGCGCGTAGGCGTACAGCGCGATGCGGTCGGGCCGCAGCGTGCGCACCTGCGCCAGCGTGCGCTGGAAGGATTCCGGCGTCTGCTTCGGCAGCCCGTAGATCAGGTCGACGTTGATCGACTGGAAGCCGATGCGCCGCGCTGATTCCATCAGCGCCAGCACCGACTCGTAGGGCTGCACGCGGTGCACCGCCTTCTGCACGTCGGGGTCGAAATCCTGTACGCCGAAGCTCAGGCGGTTGAACCCCAGCGCGGCCAGGTGCTGCAGGCGCTGCGGCGTCACGGTGCGCGGATCGATCTCGATCGACGCCTCGGCGCCCGGCAGCAGCCGGAACGCGCCGCGCAGCGATGCCATCAGCCGCGCCAGCTCGTCATCGGACAGGAAGGTCGGCGAACCACCGCCGAAATGCAGCTGCGACACCGGCGTCGCCGCGCCCAGCACCGCGGTGTGCAGCGCAATCTCGCGCTCCAGCGCATCCAGGTACTCGGCCGCCCGTTCGTGGTGCCGCGTGATCACCTTGTTGCAGGCGCAGTAGTAGCACAGGGACTCGCAGAACGGGATGTGCACGTAGACCGACAGCGGCGCCCGGGTGCCGGCGTTGGGGCCCAGCGCCCCGATCGCCCGGCCAGCCTGGCCACGCTCTTCCAGCGCGCGCCGGTAGGCGGCGGCGTCGAAGGCCTCGACGAAACGATCAGCCGTCGGGTACGAGGTGTAGCGCGGTCCCGCCACGTCGAAGCGGGCCAGCTGGTCGCCGCGCACCGGCGGCTGCGAAGCGAGCGCCGTCATCCGCGTTCCCCCGGTTGCCCGGCGGGCACGGAGCGGCCCGGGCGGGCCGCGAACGAAGTGGACTGCAGGCTGTTCATGCCGCCACTGTGATCGGCGCGGGCTCCGCGCGGCTTGATCCAACGCAAATCCCGGCGGGGAACGCTGACGACAATCAATTCCATCGTTGAGGTGCCTCATGCTCGATTCCTGTCCCGCCAACCAGACCACCGCCGCCATGCACGAGCTGAAGGTGGCCTGCTCCAGCTGCAGCCTGCGCGAGCTGTGCCTGCCGCTGGGCATGCGCGGCGCCGACATCGAGCGGCTCGACACGCTGGTGGACAACCGCCGCCGCGTGCGCCGCGGCGGCGCGCTGTTCCACGTCGGCGATCCCTTCACCGCGCTGTACGCGGTGCGCACCGGCTTCTTCAAGACCTGCGTCGCCACCGAGGACGGCGCCAGCCAGGTCACCGGCTTCCAGATGGCCGGCGAGATGCTGGGGCTGGACGCGATCAGCCACGACCGCCACACGTGCGACGCCATCGCGCTGGAGGATTCGCAGGTCTGCGTGATCCCCTACGACCGGCTCGAGGCGCTGTCGCGCGAATTCGTCGAGCTGCAGCAGGCCTTCCACAAGATCATGAGCCGCGAGATCGTGCGCGACCACGGCGTGATGCTGCTGCTGGGCAGCATGCGCGCGGAGGAGCGGCTGGCCACCTTCATCCTGAACCTGACGCGCCGGCTGAAGGCCCGCGGCTTCTCGCCCACGGCGCTGGTGCTGCGCATGACGCGCGAGGAGATCGGGAGTTATCTCGGCCTCAAGCTCGAGACCGTCAGCCGCACCTTCTCCAAGTTCCACGAGGACGGGTTGCT
>CAMLJY010000081.1 GCA_946480465.1 uncultured Burkholderiales bacterium | reverse complement strand
TGGTGCGGGTCGCGGTTTCCTCGATGTCGCCGCCGCGCGTGGCGCGGGCGGAGTTCACGTCCACCGCCACCAGCGCCTCGGTGTGGTCGATGACGATGGCGCCGCCGGAGGGCAGGTTCACCGTGCGCGAGAACGCAGTCTCGATCTGGTGCTCGATCTGGAAGCGGCTGAACAGGGCCGCGTCGTCGCGGTAGCGCTTCACCCGTGGTGCCGACTCCGGCATCACGTGGTTCATGAACTGGTGGGCCTGATCGAAGATGTCGTCGGTGTCGATCAGGATCTCGCCGATGTCCGACGTGAAGTAGTCGCGGATGGCGCGGATGACGAGCGAGCTTTCCTGGTAGATCAGGTAGGCGCCGGCGTTCAGGCGCTTGAGCTTTCGGCCGTCAGGGCCGGTGGGCGTGGCGACGATGCGCGTGCGCTTCTTGCCCGGGTTCTTCGGATCGTCCTCTTCCAGCTCGTACTGCGGCTCGGCGGCGTCGGAGATCGCCGTCCAGAGCTTGAGCATGTAGTTCAGGTCCCACTGCAGCTCGGCGGCGGAGCGGCCGATGCCGGCGGTGCGGGCGATCAGGCTCATGCCCTTGGGGTACTCGAGCTGGTCCAGCGCTTCCTTCAGCTCTTCCCGGTCCTCGCCCTCGATGCGGCGCGACACGCCGCCGCCGCGCGGGTTGTTCGGCATCAGGACCAGGTAGCGGCCGGCCAGCGAGATGAACGTGGTGAGGGCGGCGCCCTTGTTGCCGCGTTCTTCCTTCTCGACCTGCACCAGCAGTTCCTGGCCTTCGCGGATCGCGTCCTTGATGGTCGCGTTCTTCAGCTCGATGCCGTCGCGGAAGTACTGCCGGGAAATCTCCTTGAACGGCAGGAAACCGTGGCGATCCTCGCCGTAGTCGACGAAACAGGCTTCGAGCGAAGGCTCGACGCGGGTAACGACGGCCTTGTAGATGTTGCCCTTGCGTTGCTCGCGGCCTTCGATCTCGGTTTCGAAATCGAGCAGCTTCTGCCCGTCGACGATCGCCAGCCGCCGTTCTTCCGACTGCGTGGCATTGATCAGCATGCGCTTCATGTGCACTCCTCATCGCACGCGCCCCGCTTGCAAGGCAGGCGCGTGTCGGTCCGGTCACCGGCCCGCGGACGGGCTGGCGACTCCTTTCCGATGCATGAGAAACGCGGTAACGGCCGGTGGAGGAATCGCCCTGGACTGCGGTGTGATCGTCAAGCGATCAAGGGTGCAGCGGGGCCGCGTGCGTCGTCGCGTCGGACGTCAGGCCGGCGAGGTCCGGGCTCGCCGGGCGCGACAGGGCGCGCCGCGCCGTCGACGGCGCTGGATCGGGCAAGACGGAGGGCAGGCATGCGAACCGAAGGCTTCGACGCGGGTGACAGACCAGGCCGGTGATCAGGCCCGCTCTGCCGCCCATGAGCTGGTTTCTTCCCATGACGGGACGGCTGTTGCGACGTGTCTCTTCCACCCGGCTCTCGTCAGCCGCGCCGTCGCTCTGGCGAGGGCGCCTGCCGCTGTCACGCGGGTGTTGCATCAACGCTTGTTGGCGGACCTGGTTGGGTCCACCGCCACGGGTTCGCCGGGGGATGCCCGGGTAAACTCTGCAAAATCAAGCACTTACGGCGAAATCGTGGTCCGCGGGATTATAAGCAGCAAACTCTCACCGCCCGGTCGTCGCGGGTCCGAGGCGCCAGCGGAGCCAGCGGTGCGCCGCATCACGGTGGACGAAGCAGGGGAGGGCCAGCGGCTGGACAACTTTTTGCTGCGGCTGCTCAAGGGCGTGCCGAAGACTCATGTCTACCGGGTCATCCGTTCTGGAGAGGTGCGGGTGAACAAGGGCCGGGCCGCCGCTGACACCCGCCTGGCGATCGGGGACGAGGTGCGCGTCCCTCCGGTGCGTGTGGCTGAACGGACCGCCGATGCCGCGGCGCCGGTGCCTCCGCGCGAATTCCCGCTGCTGTTCGAAGACGAGCACCTGCTGGCGATCGACAAGCCGGCTGGCGTGGCGGTGCACGGCGGCTCAGGCGTTGCCTTCGGCGTCATCGAGCAGCTGCGACGCGCCCGGCCGCAGGCCAAGTTCCTGGAACTGGTGCACCGGCTGGACAAGGAAACTTCGGGCGTGCTGCTGCTGGCCAAGAAACGCAGCGCGCTGACGGCCTTGCAGGACCAGTTCCGCGCCCGGGACACGGGCAAGACGTACGCGGCCCTGGTGATCGGACACTGGCCGGCGTCGCTGAAAGTCATCGACGTCGCACTTCACAAGACCCTCGATGCGGCCGGTGAGCGCCACGTCCGCGCGGTGGCGGCCGACCATGCGGAAGGGCGCCGCTCGATCACGCTGGTGAGGGTGGCGCAGACCTTCGAGGGCTTCACGCTGCTCGACGTGACCTTGAAGACCGGCCGCACGCACCAGATCCGGGTGCACCTGGCCCACGGCGGCCACCCGATCGTCGGCGATCCCAAGTATGGGGACTTCGAGCTGAACAAGCAGTTCGCCCGTGGCGAGGGGTTGGCCGGCCTGCGCTTCGGGCGCATGTTCCTGCATGCGCGGCGCCTGGCCTTCGACCATCCGGCCAGTGGAGAGCGGCTGACGCTCGAAGCGCCCTTGCCACCTGAATGCGTCACACTGGTCACCCGGCTCTGCGAGCCTCACTGACGTTCCGGGCCTGCTGCTCCGGCCGCTCCTTCCGATGACCTTGCGCCCGCGCCGCTTCGACCTCGTCGTGTTCGACTGGGACGGCACCCTCTTCGATTCCACTGCGCTGATCGTGCGTTGCATCCAGGCCGCGTGCCGCGACCTCGGCATTGCCGTGCCGAGCGAGCAGCAGGCGGCTTACGTCATTGGCCTGGGCCTGCACGACGCGTTGCAGCACGCCGTGCCCGGTCTGCCGCGAGAGCGCTACCCCGAGCTCGGCCAGCGCTACCGTCACCATTACTTCGCCAGCCAGCATGAGCTGGTGCTCTTCGCTGGCACGCTCGAGATGCTGCACGCGCTGAAGGCGCGCAACCACTGGCTGGCGGTGGCCACCGGCAAGAGCCGCCGCGGCCTGGACGAGGCGTTGCAGACCGCGCAGCTGAAAGGCCTGTTCGACGGCACGCGCACGGCCGATGAAACCGCGGGCAAGCCCAATCCGCTGATGCTGCAGCAGCTGATGCGCGAATTCGGCGCCGAGCCGCAGCGCACGCTGATGATCGGGGACACCACGCACGACTTGCAGATGGCGGTCAATGCCGGCACGGCGTCGGTTGGCGTGTCCTTCGGCGCCCACGACCACGCGACCTTCGCGGACCTGGGGCCGCTGCACGTCGCACATTCCACCGCCGAGCTGGCGCGCTGGCTGGCCGACCATGCCTGACTCCGCCGCGCCTGGCCCCGGCGCTGCCGAGCGCGAGGCGCACGCGCTGTGCGCCTCGTCCGCCCTGGCGGACCGCGGTCGGGCGCTGGTGTTCGACGTGCTGCTGTGGGGCCATCCTGCGCGCGCCTTCACGCTGCGCTTCGAAGGCCGGGTCGTCGCCTACCTGAACCGCTGCGCGCACGTGCCGGTCGAGATGGACTGGCAGCCCGGCGAGTTTCTCGACCTCGACCGGCGCTGGATCGTCTGCTCGATCCATGGCGCTACCTACGAGCCCGCCGACGGCCGCTGCATCGGCGGTCCCTGCGGCCGCAGCCGCCTGATGCCCCTGGAAGTGCGTGAGGCCGGCGGGCAGGTGTATTGGTATCCTTCCCGCGACATCCGGCCTGTCCCTGCGGCCAGCGCCCCCAACCCTCCTTCCGCTCCACCGTCCGCGTTTCCCGCGGTCTGATCGGTTCACCATGAGTTCCCCCGAAGACGCCCTGTCCCCTGGCCCGGCCGAGCCGCTGCCGCCGGCCGCGCCCGCCGCCGCGGCCCCTGCCGCCGCGCCTGCCCCCGCGGTGCTGCAGCCGGCGGTCGAGCACACGCTCGAGCACCTGGCGCGTGAACTGCTGCTCGAGCGCCGCGCCGAGCGCCGCTGGCGCGTCTTCATCCGCCTGGCGTGGCTGCTGCTGGCCGGCATGGTGGCGTGGACGCTGTTCTCGCAGCGCCTGCACCCCGCCGCGCCCAGTGGCCCGCACACGGCGCTGGTGGACGTGCGCGGCGAGATCGCGCCCGACACCGAGGCCAGCGCCGAGCAGCTGATCGGCGCCTTGCGCCAGGCCTTCGAGGATGTCGGCGCGCAGGCCGTGGTCTTGCGCATCAACAGCCCCGGCGGCAGCCCTGTGCAGGCCGGCATCGTCAACGACGAGATACGCCGCTTGAAGGCCAAGCACCAGAAGAAGGTGTATGCCGTCGTCGAAGAGATCTGCGCTTCAGGCGCGTACTACATCGCCGTCGCGGCAGACGAGATCTACGTCGACAAGGCGAGCCTGGTCGGCTCCATCGGCGTGCTGATGGACGGCTTCGGCTTCGCCGGCCTGATGGACAAGCTGGGCGTCGAGCGCCGCCTGCTCACCGCGGGCGAGAACAAGGGCATGCTCGATCCGTTTTCACCGCAGAACGCCCGCCACAAGGCCTATGCCCAGGCCATGATCGACCAGATCCACCAGCAGTTCATCGGGGTGGTCAAGGCCGGTCGCGGCGCCCGCCTGAAGGAGACGCCGGAGATGTTCTCCGGCCTCTTCTGGAACGGCGAGGATGCGGTCAAGCTCGGCTTGGCCGACAGCTTCGGTAACCTCGACTTCGTCGCCCGCGACATCGTCAAGGCCGAAGAGGTGATCGACTACACGCCGCGCGAGAACGTGGCCGAACGCCTGGCCAAGCGCTTCGGCGCGGCCATCGGTGAAGGCGCGGTGCGCAGCCTGGGCTGGGCCGGCGTTCGCCGCTGAGCCGTCGGTGGGGATGGCCGTGCGAGGGCCTCGGTCCGGCACGGAAACACTTGTGTGGAGCGGCCGGGTGATGGATGCCGGGCCTGGGGGACGGGAATGACGGATCGGGTTCGGTGGTCTGGCGCGGCGCGGCGCGGCGCCACGTTGGCGCTGGCGGCAACGCTGGCGTTGCTGGGCGCCTGTGGCGGCAAGGACGAGGCGGCGCTGATGGCCTCGGCCAAGCAGTACATCGAGAAGCGCGACGCCAAGGCCGCGATCATCGAGCTGAAGAACCTGCTCGAGAAAAACCCGCGGTCCGGTGAGGCGCGCTTCCTGCTCGGCCAGGCCTTGCTCGAGTCGGGCGACCCGGTCGGCGCCGACGTCGAACTCAAGCGCGCGCTCGAGTACCGCCATCCCGAAAGCGCGGTGGCGCCGGTCCGCGCCCGGGCGCTGCTGGCGATGGGGCAGCCGCGCAAGGTGCTGGACGAATTCGGCTCGCTCGACCTGAAGGACCCGCTGGTCGACATCGAGCTTCAGGTCACGCTCGCCCAGGCCCACGCGGCCCTGGGCTCGCGCGACGATGCGCGCGCGGCCGTCGATCGCGCGCTGGCGATCTCGTCCGTCTATGCGCCGGCGGTGCTGATGGACGCGCGCCTGAAGGCCGCCTCCGGCGACCGCGACGGCGCGCTGGCCGCGACCGATGCCTTGCTGGGGCGCGCGCCCGACAACACCGACGCACTGCTGTTCAAGGCCGACCTGCTGCTGTTCTCCAAGGGTGATCGCCCGGCTGCGCTGGCGCTGTACCGGCGCGCGCTGGAGCTGCGCAAGGACCTGTTCGACGCGCAGGTGTCGATCTTCAACGTGCTGCTCGCCGACAAGGACCTGGAGGGTGCGAGGAAGCAGCTGGAGGAGGTTCGCAAGACCCGCGCGAACCACCCGCGCACCCGCTTCATGGAAGCGCAGATGGCCTACGCCAGCGGCGAGTTCAAGCAGGCGCGCGAACTGCTGAACGTGTTGCGCCGCAGCGCCGGCGAGAACCTGCGCGTGCTGCAGTTGAGCGGCGCGGTGGAGTTCCAGCTCGGCGCGCTGACCGAGGCCGAGGCCAGTCTCTCGCGGGTGCTGCAGCTGGCGCCCGGTTCGGTCGACGCGCGCCGCCTGCTCGCCGAGGTGCACCTGCGGCAGCGCCAGCCGGCCAAGGCGCTGGCGGTGCTGAAACCCTTGCTGGAGGCCCCGGCGCCGCTGGCCGAGGTGCTGGCACTGGCCGCGCAGGCGCAGCTGCTCAATGGCGACGCCAAGTCCGCGCAGCAGCTCTTCACGAAGGCGGCGCAGATGAAGCCGGACGACAAGCGGCTGAATGCTGCGGTCGCGCTGTCGCAGCTGAACAAGGGCAATGCCGATGCGGCCTTCTCCGAGTTGGAAAGACTGGCCGCGGCGGACCAGGGCCGCTCGGTCGACCTGGCGCTGATCACCGCACGGCTGCAGCGGCGCGAGTTCGACAGTGCGCTGGCCGCCATCGAGGCGCTGGCGCGCAAGCAGCCGGACAGCCCGGTGCCCGCGCTGCTGCGCGGCCAGGTACTGATGGCCAAGCGAGACGTACCCGCTGCGCGCAAGGCGTTCGAGGCGGCGCTGTCCAAGGATGGGAAATACCTGCCCGCCGTCGGCGCGCTGGCAGCGCTGGACCTGCAGGACAAGAACAGTGCCGGTGCCAGCAAGCGCTTCGAGGACCTGCTGAAGGCTGATCCGAAGAACGCCCGAGCGATGCTCGCCTTCGCCGACCTGAAGCAGCGCATCGGCGCGCCGGAGGTCGAAGTGAGCAAGCTGTACGCCGATGCCGTCGCGGCCGATCCTTCCGATCCGCAGCTGCGGCTGGCGCAGATCGACCACCTGGCGCGCTCGAAGGACACGCAGGCCGCGGCGCTGAATGCCGCGCAGGCGGCCGTCAGCGCGCTGCCGAACAACTTCGAGGTACTGGAGCGGTTGGGCCGGATGCAGTTGGCCTCCGGTGACCGGCAACAGGCGCTCAGCTCGTTCGGCAAGATCGCTTCGGCGCAGGCCGACCGGGCCACGGGCCACGTCGGGGTCGCCTCGGTGCACCTGGCGTCCGGCGATGTCGATGCGGCGCTTCGCGCAGTGCGCAAGGCGATCGAGGCCGAACCCGATTCGGTGGCCGCCAACCGCCTGATGATCGCTGTGCTGATGCAGGCCAAGCAGCCGCAGAAGGCGCTGGAAGCGGCGCGCCAGCTGCAGCAGCGCCGACCGGGCGATGGCGCCGGTTTCATCGCGGAAGGCGACATCGAGGGCTCGCAAAAGCGCTGGGACGCGGCGCTGGCGGCCTACAAGACGGCACTGGGCAAGAGCGAGCCGGGCGCCGCCGCGTTGCGCATGCACGCCACCCTGGTCGCGGCCGGCCGCGCGCCCGAAGCCGCGCGTTTCGCCGAGGGCTGGCTGAAAGACCGGCCGCAGGACCTGACCTTCCGCTTCCATTTGGGCGACGCAGCGCTGGCGGCCGGCGACCTGGCGCTGGCGGAGGCACGCTACCTGGACGTGCTGAAGGCCCAGCCCGAGCATGCGCTGGCGCTGAACAACGTCGCCTGGCTGAAGATGAAGCAGAACAAGCCCGGGGCGCTGGACTATGCCGAGCGCGCGGTGAAGGCGGCGCCGAACCAGCCGGCGCTGATGGACACGCTGGCGATGGTGCTCTCGGCGGCGGGCCAGCATGCCCGCGCGCAGGAGCTGCAGAAGCAGGTCGTCGCCAAGGCGCCGCAGATGCCGGGCTTCCGCCTGAACCTCGCGAAGATCCAGCTCGCGGCCGGCGACAAGACGCAGGCGCGCCAGGAGCTGGCGGCGCTGGCCCAGATGAAGGACTTCGCCGGCCAGGCCGAGGCCGAGCAGCTGCTGAAGAAACTCGACGGCGGTTGATGGGCCGCCGCTGTCGCGCGAAGCGCTGCGGCGGATGGCGTCAGGCGCAGTCCAGCGCGGCGGCGGCTTCCACGCCCTCGCGCTTGAAGGCGACCACGTGGTCCAGCTCCAGGCGGATTCCGATGCGTTCGCCGATCGCGTGGTTGTGGTGCGAGGGCACCAGTGACAGCACCGTGGCGCCGCTGGCCAGGCGCAGCGTGTAGAGGAACTCGGCGCCGCGGAAGGCCTTGCCCAGCACCTCGGCCGTCACCGGGCTGGCATCGTCGTGCACCACGTCGTCCGGGCGCAGCAGCACGTCGACACGGCAGCCGTCGGGGCAGAGGTCGCCATGCTCGGTGCAGCGCACGGGCTGCGGGCTCTGGATGCGGCCCAGTTCCATCAGCACGTGGTGGTCCGCGGCGACCACGCCTGGCAGGAACACGCCCTGGCCGACGAAGTCGGCGACGAAGCGGTTCGCCGGCCGGTGGTAGAGGTTGTAGGCCGAGTCCCATTGCTGGATGCGGCCGTCGCTCATCACGCCGATGTCGTCGGCGATCGCGAAGGCTTCGTGCTGGTCGTGGGTGACCATCAGCGCGGTGATGCCGGCGGCTTTGAGCAGCTGGCGCAGCTCCAGGCCCAGGCGCTCGCGCAGCTCGACGTCGAGGTTGGCGAAGGGCTCGTCCAGCAGCAGCAGCCGTGGCTCCGGGGCCAGGGCGCGCGCCAGCGCGACGCGCTGCTGCTGGCCGCCCGACAGCTCGTGCGGATAGCGTGAGGCGGCATGTGCCAGCCCCACCGTTTCCAGCATGCGCTGCGTGCGCGCGGCGGCATCCCTGTGGTGGCGCAGGCCGAAGCGCACGTTGTCGGCAACGGTCAGGTGGGGGAAGAGTGCGTGGTCCTGGAACACCATGCCGACCCGGCGTTCCTCCGGCGGCAGTTGCCGGCCGGCGCTGGCGACCGTCTCGCCGCCGAGATCGATGCGGCCGTCGCGCAGCGGCTCGAAGCCGGCGATGGCGCGCAGCACGGTCGTCTTGCCGCAGCCCGAGGGCCCGAGCAGGCAGCCGATGGTGCCGGCGGGCAGGCGGATGCTCAGCTGCTCGACGACCGCGCGGCGGCCGTAGCCCACGCTGATCTGGTCGACGGCGAGCCAGTGGGGCACGGCGGTCATTGCGGGGATCATAAGCGTGGCCTGATCGAGGTTCGGGCCGGGAAGACACGCGCCGATACACTGCGCCGGTGTCCCCCATCGCCCTGTCTGCACCGCGCGGCGCGGTTCGTTCGCTGCCCTGGTTGAAGTTCGTCGCGCTGCTGGCCGCGGTGCTGATCGCGGCGCCGCTGCTGTCGGTGGCGACGCACGTGTTTTCCGGCGGCACGAGCGGCACTTGGTCGCACCTGGCGGCCACCGTGCTGCCCGACTACGTGGCGACGACGCTGTGGCTGTGTGCCGGCGTCGGCATCGGCGTCGCGGCCCTGGGTGTCGGTGCGGCCTGGTTGGTCACGCGGCATGAGTTCCCGCTGCGCGCGCAGTTCGAGTGGGCGCTGGTGCTGCCGCTGGCGATGCCGGCCTACGTGATGGCCTACACCTACACCGACCTGCTGCAGTACGTCGGCCCGGTGCAGACCGCGCTGCGCGAGGCCTTCGGCTGGCGCCGCGCCGACTACTGGTTTCCGGACGTGCGTTCCACCGGCGGGGCGGTGGTGATGTTCGTGCTGGTGCTGTACCCGTATGTCTACATGCTGGCGCGCACGGCATTCATCGAGCGCGCCGGCGGTCTGGTCGAGGTGGCGCGGGCCATGGGGCTGACGCCCTGGCAGGGCTTCCTGCGTGTCTCGCTGCCGCTGGCGCGGCCCGCCATCGCCGCTGGCGTGGCGCTGGCGCTGATGGAGACGCTGGCCGACTACGGCACGGTCTCCTACTTCGCGGTGCAGACCTTCACCACCGGCATCTACCGCGCCTGGTTCTCGCTGGGCGACCGCGTGGCCGCGGCCCAGCTGGCGCTGGCGCTGCTGGCCTTCGTGATCGGCGTGCTGGTGCTGGAGCGCCTGTCGCGCGGGCGTTCGCGCTTCCATGACACCACGCTGCGGCGTGGCAACGTCGCCCGGCGTCGCCTGCAAGGCGCCAAGGCGCTGGCCGCGTTGCTGGCCTGCGCGCTGCCGCTGCTGCTGGGTTTCCTGCTGCCGGCGGGACTGCTGCTGGACATGGCCCTGACCGATGGCGACGCCCAGTTCGGCGCGCGCTTCCTGCTGCTGGCCCGCAACAGCGTGCTCGTCTCCGGCCTGACCGCCCTGGCCGCGGTGGCGCTGGCCCTGCTGATTGCCTATGCGGCGCGCAGCCATGCCGGTTTGGCGACACGCTGGGCGCACCGCGTGGCCGGCCTGGGTTATGCGCTGCCGGGCTCCGTGATCGCGGTGGGTGTGCTGATCCCGGTCACCCGGCTCGACCATGCGATCGCCGCGCTGCTGCGCGAGACGCTGCAGGTCGAGGTCGGCCTGGTCTTCACTGGCGGCATCGCTGCACTGGTGTACGCGTGCCTCGTGCGTTATCTCACCGCAGCGCTGCAGGCGGTGGATGCGGGGCTGGCCAAGATCACGACGCACATGGACGATGCGGCACGCTCGCTCGGCCACGGGCCGGCCGAGACGCTGCGCCGCGTGCACCTGCCCCTGTTGCGCGGCAGCGTGCTGACCGCGGCGCTGCTGGTCTTCATCGACGTGATGAAGGAACTGCCTGCGACGCTGGTGATGCGGCCCTTCAACTTCGACACGCTGGCGACGCAGGCCTACACGCTGGCGTCCGACGAACGCCTGGCCGAGGCGTCGACCTCGGCCCTGGCGATCGTCGCGGTCGGTCTGCTGCCGATGATGATCCTGTGCCGGCAGATCGCGCGCGGGCAGTCCGTCTCGGCCCATTGAGCGCCGCCTTTCGCTTCGCGCTCCCGCGGAAGGATCACTTCCAGCCGGCGCGGTCGAAGACCTTCTGGGCCTGGACCGTGGTCTTGGCGAGGTCGCCGATCGGCAGCTGGTCGGGCTTGAAGGTGCCCATCGCGGCCAGTTCCTTGTTGTTGACCTTCACCGTCGGCACTGCCGGCCACTCGTTGTTGCCGTTGGCGAAGTAGCTTTGCGCCTCGTCGCTGGCGAGGTACTCGAGGAACTTGACCGCCGCCTCTCGGTTGGGTGCGTGCTTGAGCACGCCGGCGCCGGAGACGTTGACGTGCGTGCCCCAGCTGGACTGGTTGGGCCACATGATGCCGACCGCGTTCATGGTCCGCTGGTCTTCCGGTTTCGTCGAACGCATCAGGCGCGCCAGGTAGTAGCTGTTCGAGATCGCGACGCCGCATTCACCCGCCGCGACCGCCTTGATCTGGTCGGTGTCGCCGCCCTTGGGTGCCCGCGCGAAGTTGGCCACGAGGCCCTTGGCCCAGGCTTCCGTCTTGGCCTCGCCTTCGTGCGCGATCATCGCCGCACCCAGCGACAGGTTGTACGGGTGGCCGCCCGAGCGCACGCAGACCTGGCCCTTCAGCGCCGGCGAGGCCAGGTCGGCATAACTGCGAACCTGATCGGCCTTGACGGCGGACTTGTTGTAGACGATGACGCGGGCGCGGGTCGAGAAGGCGAACCAGGTGGGCGTGCGCAGCGTGGCGGGGATGCGCTGCTCGAGCACCGCCGATTTCACCGGCTGGAACAGGCCCATCGAATCGGCCACCTCCAGGCGCGCGGCGTCGACGGTGATCAGGATGTCCGCCGGGCTCGATGCGCCTTCGTTGCGGATGCGCTCGACCAGCTCGTCCTCCTTGCCATCGAGGCGGTTGATCTTGATGCCGGTGGCCTTGGTGAAGTTGGCGTACAGCGCCTCGTCCGTCTGGTAGTGGCGGGCCGAGTACAGGTTCAGCACCTTCTCCTGGGCCTGCGCGGGCGCCAGCGCGCCGGCTGCGGCGGCCAGGGCAACGAGGAGGGGGAGACGAGCGGGCAGCAGGCGGGACATGGTGTTGGATGAGGGGGAAATGGATCGGGCAAAAATCATAACAAGAATGATTCGCAAACAGATCCGTTTCCGCGCGCATCCGGACGGCGGACATGGCGGGATTTGAGCGGCGTCAAGCCCGCGGCGCGCCGATCACACCCCGGTCACAGCCATCGCGCCTTGCGGAAGCGCCACCACATCACGCCGCAGGTGGCGACGATGAGCCCCAGTGCCGCCGGGTAGCCCCAGGGCTTCTTCAGTTCCGGCATGTGCTCGAAGTTCATGCCCCAGACGCCGACGAAGAAGGTGGCGACGGCGAAGATGCCCGCCCAGGCCGCCAGGCGCTTGGTGACCTCCGACTCCTCGATGGTCACCATCGACAGGTTGACCTGGATGGCGGTGGAGATGGTGTCGCGGATGGTGTCGATCGAGGTCTGCAGCCGTGCCAGGTGGTCGTTGACGTCGCGGAAATAGGCTTCGCTGGAGGCGCACACCGCCGGCACGCGGCCGCCGTGCAGCTTGCCCACGGCGTCCATCAGCGGCGATACCGCATGGCGCAGCATCGTCACGCGGTGCTTCAGTTCGTACAGCCGTTCGATGTTGGCGCGCGCGGCGCCGCGCTCGAAGATCTGGCCCTCGATGGTTTCCAGCTCGGTTTCCAGCGCGTCGACGATGGGGAAGTAGCGGTCGACCACCGCGTCCATCAGCGCGTACAGCACGAAGCCGGTGCCCTGGCGCAGCAGCTGGGGTTCGCGCTCGCAGCGGGAGCGCACGCCCAGGAAGCCCTGCGTCGAGCGGTTGCGCACCGAGAGGATGAAGTTGCGTCCGGCGAAGATGTGCACCTCGCCGATGCGCAGCTCGTCGGTCGGGCTCAGCTCCACCATGTGCAGCACGACGAACAGCATGTCGCCGTACTCTTCGATCTTGGGGCGCTGGTGGCCGTGGTGCGCATCTTCGACTGCCAGGTCGTGCAGGTCGAATTCCTCCTGCATCTGCGCCAGCTCATCCTCGGTGCCGTCGCGCAGCGCCACCCAGACGAAGCAGTCCGGCTTCGCGATGTGGTCGCTGATCGCATCGACCGGGATGTCGGCCAGCTTGGTCCCTTCCTGGTAGGCGACGCAGTTGACGAGCATGGGGCGGCACCTCCTGACGAGCCAGCGTGTTCGGGCGGCGATCTTGGCATGACGCCTGCTCTCACCGGGGGTGAGAATGCGGGGCTCGCGCGATCAAGGAGAACAAGCGATGAAGGGTGACGCCAAGGTGCTGGACTACCTGAATGCCCAGCTGAAGATGGAGCTGACCGCCATCAACCAGTACTTCCTGCACTACCGCATGCTGAAGAACTGGGGCTTCGCCCGCATGGCGAAGCACGAGTACGAGGAGTCGATCGACGAGATGAAGCATGCGGACCGGCTGATGGATCGCATCCTCGTGCTCGAAGGCCTGCCCAACCTGCAGGACCTGGGCAAGCTGCTGATCGGCGAGAACGCGATCGAGGTCATGGAATGCGATCTCAAGATCGAGTCGGCCTCGGTCGGGCACCTGAAGGAAGCCATCGCCTACTGCGAAAGCGTGCGCGACTACGTCAGCCGCGAGCTGCTGGAAGACATCCTCGGTGACACCGAGGAGCACGTCGACCACCTCGAAACGCAGATCGCGCTGGTGGCCGCGGTGGGCGAGCAGAACTACCTGCAGACCCAGATGGGCGAGGGCAGCTGAGCCTTCGGCCGGACGGCGGACCGGGAGTCGCGCCGTCACGCGGTGCGGCGCGGCACGGCGCCCGCCAGTGCATGGCGCCACGCGGCGTCGGCGCGCGTGATCGAACGCACGCCGGATGAACCCCGGCAGATGCAGGGGCGATTGAGAACAATTCGCATTTTCGATAGACTGCGCAGCATTCATCCGCCGCTGCTCCGCCGTCTCGCCATGATCGTCTGCATCTGCCGCCGCGTTTCCGACCGCGACATCCAGCGTGCCGTGCGCGAGGGCGTCAGCGACTTCGAGGTGCTCCAAGACGAGACCGGTGTGGCCAGCCACTGCGGCGCCTGCCACGACTGCGCGCACGACGTCTTCCGTGAGGCCCATGCCGCCCACACGGGCTGCGCGGGGCACTGTCATCCGGCGTCCCAGGTGGTCCATCTGACCCCGGCGCTGGCCGGCGCCTGAGCGGCTGCCGCGAGCGCCGCCCGCCCGGCCGCGTACGAGCGCCTCGTCTGAGGCGCCGCGCCGCGCCGCGCAGGCTCAGGCCTGCAGCAGCCCCTTGGTCTCGATGAAGCGGACCACCTCGTCCAGGCCGGTGCGCGTGCGCAGGTTGGTCATCACGTGCGGTCGGTTCGGCCGCATGCGGCGCGTGTCTGCCTCCATCACCGACAGGTCGGCCCCGACATGCGGCGCCAGGTCGGTCTTGTTGATCACGAAGAGGTCGCTCTTGGTGATGCCCGGCCCGCCCTTGCGGGGGATCTTCTCCCCGGCGGCGACGTCGATCACGTAGATCGTCAGGTCGCTCAGCTCGGGGCTGAAGGTGGCGGCGAGGTTGTCGCCGCCGGACTCGATGAAGACGATGTCCGCGTCCGGAAAGCGCTCCAGCATGCGGTCCACCGCTTCCAGGTTGATCGACGCGTCCTCGCGGATGGCGGTGTGCGGGCAGCCGCCGGTCTCGACACCCATGATGCGTTCCGGCGCCAGCGCGCCGGCGACGGTGAGCAGCCGCTGATCCTCGCGCGTGTAGATGTCGTTGGTGATGACGACCAGGTCCCAGCGTTCGCGCATGGTCTTGCACAGCATCTCGACCAGCGTCGTCTTGCCCGAACCCACCGGTCCGCCGACGCCCACGCGCAAAGGGGGAAGCTTCTTGGTGCGGCCGGCGATGCTGTGCAGTGAACTCATGGCGCTCAGTGTAGAGGGCGGGTCGCGGCGGGCGGGGCGTGGCGCTCAGGAGCGGAAGAGGCGTGAATACTGCGCCTCGTGCCGGGCCGACAGGATGGCCCACATCGGAGCGAAGCTTTGCCGTGCTGCGTCGCCTGCCGCGGCGTTCCGCAGCGCGGCATCCGCCGCCGCTGGCAAGGCGAAGCCCAGCGTGTCGAGCAGCCGCTGGCCTGCGTTCTGCCCGAGCGGCACCGCCTTCAAGGCGGCCTGCACCATGTTCTCGGCCCAGGCGAAGCCGTGCACCAGCAGTGCTTCAGCCGGAGGCAGCGAAGCACAGGCCGTGGCCAGTGCAAAGCCGACTGGCCAGGCGGGTGCCGGACGCAGCGCGAGCAGCGCGGTGACCCGGACATCGTCAGGGTGGCGCTGGCGCAGCCAGTCGGCAAGCGAGCGGCCGGTCTGCTCGGTCTGCAGCCGCAGCTCGGCCGACTCACGCGTCTGCAGCGCCCAGTCGTTGAGGGCGCGGATGCGTGCGAGGTCCGATTGCTGCCATGCGAAGTGAGCGGCCGCGGCCAGCGGCAGCTCAGCGCGCTGCAGGCCCAGGGCCAGCTGGTCGAGCAGCCAGGCGCGTGTGCTCGCTTCGTCATGCACGAGACCGCTGTCGACCGCCGCCTCCAGTCCCTCCGAGTAGCTGAAGCCACCCACCGGCAGCGCGGGGGAAGCCAGGCGCAGTGCAGCGATCAACGACGCGGCCGCCAGGCCGGGCGGGGCGCTCAATGCGAATGGCCGTGGTCGTCGTGGTCGTGGCCGCAGCCGGGGCCGTGCACGTGGCCATGCCGATGCTGCTGGCCGGCGCCATGCCCGGCCTGCGTACCGTGCCCATGTGCTCCGCGCGGGTGGATCTGGATCGCGACGCCCTGGGGCTCGGCCCCGTCTTGCCCGTGGCCGTGGCCGTGGCCATGCGATTGCCCGTAGGCACCACCCTCCGGCTCGAACGGGGCTTGCGCTTCCGTGACGGTCAGGTGCTGGTTGCGCAGCATCTCGGCCAGCACGTGGTCCGGCTCGAGCTTCAGGTGATCGGGTTGCAGCTCCAGCGCCACGTGGCGGTTCCCCAGGTGGTAGGCGGCGCGCATCAGGTCGAAGGGCGAGCCGTGCTCGCTGCAGTGGCGCACCACCAGCACCGGTTGCGGGGCGGCCTGCACGACGACGAGCGAGCCGTCCTCGCCCACGAGGACGTCGCCGCCGCGCACCTGCGTGCCGCGCGGCAGGAAGACGGCGAGTGCACGGCCGCTGGAGTCGGTGCCATCGAAGCGGCTCTTCTGCCGCACGTCCCAGTCCAGCGCGATGGTCGGCGCGCGCTGCAGCAGCACCTTCGCGAGCCCGCGGCCGCGGGGAATCAGCTTGTTGATCGTCAGCATCGGCCGATTGTGGGGGATGGGGCGGCGCCGGTCAGAACTCGACCATCTCCAGCTCGACGCGGCGCGCCGCCAGCGCCGCGCGCGCATTCTCGGCCTGGCGGGGGTGGGTGAAGGGCCACCAGGTCACGCGCCAACCCTCCGGAGTGCGCTGCAGTCCGGTCTCGACCGCGGTCGGATGGCCGATGCGCTGGGTCTCGGCGCGCAGGCGCTTCAGCAGCGCGTTGGCTTCGGCCTCGCTGCGCATGGGACGGCTCACCAGGGCATAGAACCGGGCCGGTGTGAGGGCTGCGGATGCGGCGTCGCGCGGTGCCGGGGCCGCCTCCGCCGGGGGCATGCCGGGCGTCGCCGCCGGTGCGCTGCCCGTGGGCGGCGGGCGCTGAGGCAGGCCGGGATGGCGGGCCGCCTCGGCGCGCGCGGAAGCGGCCAGGTCCGGCCGCAGCGAGGGCACCAGTGGCGCCGAGGCGCGCTGCAGGATGGTCGGCGGCGGCACGGCCGCCGGAGCCGGACCGGGTGGCATCGGCGCGGGGGGCGGCGGCGGTGCCGTGGCCGCCGCCGCGCTGGCCGGAGGCGGCGGCGTGGAAGCCGCTGCCGCGCTGGCAGGCGTGGGGAAGGGCGGCACGGCGCTCGCGGCCGACGGAGTCGGTGTCGGTGTCGCCAACCCCGGAACTGGCGCCGGCGCAGGCCGAGGTCCAGGCCCAGGCGACGCTGCCGTCATCGATGCCGCGGGCGTGGCCGGCTGCGCCGTCGAGGCCGAGGCCGCGGACGCAGCCGGCGCGGCGATCCGCGGTGCGTCAGCCGGCCGGCTGGTCGCGGCCAGCCACAGGCCGGCCACGCCGACGACCAGCGTCGCCAGCACGGCCCCGCCCAGCGTCGCGATGCGGGGCAGGCTCCACAGCCGCCGCCCCAGCACCGGCATGCGGCGGCCGCGACCCAGCAGCAGCCGGGGGCGCGTCGGGCCCAGGTCGATCGCGGCAGTGACGAGAAAGCGGTCCAGGCGTTCCGGCGGCAGTTCGGACGCGGGGCGGCCGCGCGGCGTGGCGAGCAGGCCGTCGTCCACGTGCAGCACGCGTTCCGGCAGGTCCACCGGCCCGGGCCGCTCGATCCACCCGCGCTGCAGCGCGAACTTCGCGAGGCTGCGCACGCCGATGTCGGGCAGCGCATCTTCGCTGAAGACGGCCCACGGCCGGCGATCCACCCGCTTCGGGAACATCAGCGCCAGCAGGCCGCGCTTGGGCTGGACCTCGTTCCAGTGCGGCTGCGCAGGCCGCGCAAAGGGCGCGCTGACGATACCGATGCCCTGCACGTCCGTGCGCGCAATCCGCCGCGCCAGCGGGTGGCGGTTGTGCCACGCCACCACCTGGGCGGCGACATCGGCCAAGAAGCTCGGGTCTGGCGGTGCGGATTTTTGCAATGGCGCGACTGTAACGTGCCGCGGCTGCGCGGCGTCGCGCGCCGGGCGGGGGCCAGCGGCCGCGAAGACGGCCGGCCGGCGGCGGGTCCTCCGGCCGCGCGGTGGCCGCTCAGAACAGGAAGTAGCGCTGGGCCATCGGCAGCTCGGTGGCGGGCTCGCAGGTCAGCAGCTGGCCGTCGGCGCGTACTTCGTAGGTCTGTGGGTCGATCTCCATGACCGGCATCGCGTTGTTGTGCACCATGCCGGCCTTGGTGATGCGGCGGTTGCCCTTCACCGCGGCCAGGCGCTTGGCAAGGCCGTAGCTTTCAGCCGCGCCGTTCTGCAGGCTGAGCTGGCTGACGAAGCTGAGCGACGTGGCCGCCGTGGCGCGGCCGAAGGCGCCGAACATCGGTCGGTAGTGCACCGGCTGCGGCGTCGGGATGCTGGCGTTGGGGTCGCCCATCGCAGCCGCGGCGATGAGGCCGCCCTTCAGCACCACGCTGGGCTTGACGCCGAAGAAGGCCGGTCGCCACAGCACCAGGTCCGCCCACTTGCCGACCTCGATCGAGCCCACCTCGTGCGCGATGCCGTGCGACAGCGCCGGGTTGATGGTGAGCTTGGCCACATAACGCTTGATGCGGTTGTTGTCGTTGCGCGAGGAGTCTCCAGGCGACCCTCCGGGTCGCGTGTCGCCCGGCAGCGCGCCGCGCTGGGTCTTCATCTTGTGGGCGGTCTGCCAGCAGCGGATGATGACCTCGCCGACCCGGCCCATGGCCTGGCTGTCCGAGCTGAACATGCTGATCGCGCCCAGGTCGTGCAGCACGTCTTCGGCGGCGATGGTCTCGCGGCGGATGCGGCTTTCGGCGAAGGCCAGGTCCTCGGCCACCGAGGCGTCCAGGTGGTGGCAGACCATCAGCATGTCCAGATGCTCATCCACCGTGTTCACGGTGTAGGGCATCGTGGGGTTGGTGGACGAGGGCAGGAAGTTGGCCTCACCCACCACACGCATGATGTCCGGCGCGTGGCCGCCGCCGGCGCCTTCGGTGTGGAAGGCGCAGAGCGTGCGGCCCTTGGTGGCGGCGATGGTGTCCTCGACGAAGCCGCTTTCGTTCAGCGTGTCGCTGTGGATCGAGACCTGGGTGTCGGTTTCTTCGGCAACGTTCAGGCAGCTGTCGATCGCGGCCGGCGTCGTTCCCCAGTCCTCGTGCAGCTTCAAGCCCATGGCGCCGGCTTCGATCTGCTGGCGCAGCGCTTCCGGACGGCTGGCGTTGCCCTTGCCGAGGAAGCCGAGGTTCATCGGGAAGGCATCGGCCGCCTGCAGCATCAACCGGATGTTGGCGGGGCCGGGCGTGCAGGTGGTGGCGAAGGTGCCGGTCGCGGGACCGGTGCCGCCGCCGAACATGGTGGTGATGCCGGAGGCCAGCGCTTCCTCGATCTGCTGCGGGCAGATGAAGTGGATGTGGGTGTCGATGCCGCCGGCGGTGACGATCATTCCTTCGGCCGAGAGGATCTCGGTGCCGGGGCCGATCACGATGTCCACGCCCGGTTGCACGTCCGGGTTGCCGGCCTTGCCGATGGCGGCGATGCGGTGGGCCTTGATGCCGATGTCGGCCTTGACGATGCCCCAGTGGTCGACGATGAGGGCGTTGGTGATGACCAGGTCGCAGGCCTCGTGCGCGCCGGGGCCGTTGGGCACCTGGCTTTGCCCCATGCCGTCGCGGATGGTCTTGCCGCCGCCGAACTTCACCTCTTCGCCGTAGCCGCCGGCACGCAGCGTGAAGTCGTCTTCCACCTCCAGCACCAGGGCCGTGTCGGCGAGCCGCAGGCGGTCGCCGATGGTGGGGCCGAACATCTCGGCGTAGGCGCGCTTGCCGATGCTGTTGGCCATTACAACTTCCCCTGGACGAGGCCGCGGAAGCCCCAGGCCTCGCGTGCGCCGGCGTAGTCCACCAGCTCGACCGTGCGCTGCTGGCCCGGTTCGAAGCGCACCGCCGTGCCGCTGGCGATGTTCAGCCGCATGCCACGGCTGGCCTCGCGGTCGAAGTGGAGGCCCGCGTTGGTCTCGGCGAAGTGGTAGTGCGAGCCGACCTGGATCGGCCGGTCGGCGGTGTTCTCGACCACCAGGGTCATGGTGCGGCGGTTGGGGTTGAGCGGCAGGTCGCCGTCGTCGGTGAGCAGTTCGCCGGGGATCATGTCAGTACCGCCCGGCCGTTCCGAAGGTACTGATGCGCCCCCTTGGGGGGCAGCGAACGAAGTGAGCGTGGGGGCTTCATTCAGGCCTCGCTCACTTGCGGCGCGACCACCACAGGCCGGCGGCGGCCACGGCGGCCGCGCCGATCATCAGCAGCGTGTCGGTGGCGTGCCAGTGGCTGCTGCCGGAGAGGCCGTGGCCTTCATGCGCTTGCCCGGCGGCGCACAGGAACAGGGCGAACGGGGTGCTGAAAAGCTGCTTCATGGTGCGGCTCATGCAATGGGTTGGTGCACCGTGACCAGCTTGGTGCCGTCGGGGAAGGTGGCCTCGACCTGGATCTCGGGCACCAGCTCGGCGACGCCATCCATCACGTCGGCCCGGGTCAGCACCGTCTTGCCCTCGCTCATCAACGCGGCGACGGATTTGCCGTCGCGCGCGCCTTCCATGATGGCCGCGGTGATCAGGGCGATCGCCTCCGGCACGTTGAGCTTGAGGCCGCGCGCCTTGCGGCGTTCGGCCAGCAAGGCGGCGGTGAAGATGAGCAGCTTGTCCTTCTCGCGCGGGGTCAGGTCCATGGGGGCGGATTCTGGCGAGCGGCGGGCGCCGCTCCTATAGGCGTTAGCCGCAAGGGCCGTGCCCGCCGCGCGATGCCGCGGGCTCGCCACATCGGGGTGGGTCATCGCGGCGACGCCCGGCCGCCGAAGGCCGCCGCGCGGCCGCCCCGCGGGCGGACCCGCCTGCTCCGCGGATCCGGGTGCGCCGCTTATCTCGGGCAGTTCTGCGCGTTGGCGTCCGTTGCACGGAAGACCACGTTGCCACTGACCTCGCCGCCAGGGCTCTGAACCGTCTCGCCGAACTGGTAGGCGCCGTTGGCCGGATAGCACGCGCGGTTGTTGCGCACGATGGCGCCGGTGTCGGCCGCGTCGCCCGCATCCACCGGCCCGCCGATGTTGACCGCCGAGTGGTACTGCACGCGGTCGACGATGCTGAGGTTGCCCTCGACGACCACGCCCGGGGCGGAGTTGATGCAGAAGCTGCAGTTGCCGAGGTTGATCACCGTGTTGTTGCGCAGCACGAAGCGCGTGAAGCTTTCGGCCGTGTCGTAGCCCGCGGTGACCGAGAAGCCGTAGCAGCCGCCGGTGGAGGCCACCTGCTCGATGCGGTTGTTCTCGATCAGCACGTTGTCCATCACGCCGTGGAAGGTCACGTTGCCGCCGGTGCATTCGCCGTTGACGACGGAGTTGTGCAGGAAGCGGTTGCCGCGGATGGTGATGTTGTTGCCGTGGGACAGGTAGATCGCGTGGTGGAACACGCTGCCGCTGAAGTTGTTGCGCTCGAACGTGGTGTTCTCGATCACCGAGTCGTTGAAGTGCCCCAGGATGCCCATCTCGCGGTTGTGCGCCAGGCGCGACTGCAGCAGCCGCACGTTGCGCACGCCGTGGGGCGCGCCGCTCTGCGTGTGGATGCCAAGCGCGAAGCCGGTGATCTCGACGTTCTCGATCAGGATGTCGTGCACGTTGTCGCGCAGCCAGAGCCCCCAGGTGCCGGTGCCCAGGCCGTCGAGCTTCAGGTTGCGCAGCACGTAGCCGCCGTCATTGACCTGGCTTTGCCAGCGGCCGAATTCGAAGGCGGTGCCGCTGGCGGTCTTCAGCCAGGGGACGGGGCCGGTGCCGTAGGCGTCGAAGGTGAGCGGCTGCTCGCGCGTGGCCTGCGCGTTCTCCAGCGGCGCGACCCTGAACTGCGCCCAGGCGCCGCCGCGGGCGAACAGCAGGCGCGCCCCTGCCGGCAGCGTGTTGACGCTGAAGCCTTCCAGCGTGCGCTTGGCGGTGGCGGGCGTGGTGCCGGCGTTGGCGTTGTTGCCCGGCACGCAACCGGCTGCCGCGCCTTCCTGGCAGTCCGAGAAGTAGTAGGTGTTGGGCGGGATCGGCGTGGGGGCGGGCGCGGGGGCCGGGGCCGGGGCCGGGGCGGGAGCCGGGGCCGGGGAGGCCAGCAGCACCTCGCAGGACTTGAGGATGCCGGGCGCCGGATCGCTGCCGAAGAACTTGTTCGTGCAGTAGCCATTGCCGGACACGGTCTTCTTGACGTACTTGCCGTTGGCGCCGTAGCGCACGGTGCTGTTCGCACCGACCCAGAACGTTTGGCCTTCGCCGGCGATGCGCTTCCAGGTGATGGCGGTGGTGCCGCCTGACTGCAGGGCCTGGGCGCGGCTGCTGGCGGCAGCGTCGGTGTCCAGCGCTGATTCGCCACCGCCGCAGCCGGCGAGCACGGCCGCGGCCAGCCAACTGAGAGACAGGGAGCGGGGCAGGCGGGATGGGGACTGTTCGGGCATCGGGTACTCCGGTGGGTTGGACGTGTAGCGCGCCGCGGTGCAGCGGCCTCCCGCGGACGGGGTGGCCGCCCGGCGGACGTGCGGTGCGTCGGCCACTTCCGCGGGCTGGCGCAGCCTACGCAGGCCCATGGCGGCGGCACATGCCGAAGCCTCGGTACTTGTGGGCCGAGCAGGTCCTGTGTTATTGCGCCGATCGGCGGCGGCGGTGGGCGGCCGAACGGCGGGGAGTGGTGGGAATGGCGGGAATGGCGGGGGCAGCGGAACGCCAGGATCGGAAGGTTCAGGCCAGGATCAGCCGAGCAGGCCGAGGCGCAGCGCCTTGATCACCGCCTGGTGCTTGTTCACCGCATCCAGCTTTCGGATGGCGTTCTGCAGGTGCCGCGCCACGGTCTGCTCGCTGATGCCGAGGATGCGGCCGGCCTCCCAGGCCGTCTTGCCTTCCATGGTCCAGCACAGCGCCTCGCGCTCGCGCGCCGTCAGCTCGGGCCGTACGGCCGGCGTTTCGCGCGGGTCCAGCAGGCGCAGCGCCGCCTCCTGCGCATGGGCGCCGAACAGCTGCAACTCGGCCGTGAGCCGGGTCAGCTCGACGCGGCAGGCGGGCAGTGCCTGGTCGCGGTCCACGCCGATGAAGAAGTGCCGGCCGCGCGGCAGGTGCCAGGCCACGGCCAGGCCGACGCCAAGCCCGTGCGCGGCCTGGCCCTCCCACATCTCGCCCAGGCCCGCGGCGGTGTAGGTGTGCTGGTTCCAGGCCAGGGGCCGGGCCGAATGCTTGCAGTGCTGCATCACCGGGCAGCGCCGCCCCTGTTCCATGTCCTGGAACTCGTCCCGGTACGACGGCGGGGTGTTGTGCAGCGTGTGGAATGCCGGATCGCCGCAGGGTCGGTCGAGCACCACCATCGTCGCCACCGTCTCGAAACCCAGCTGCCGCGCGAAGGCGATGGTCTGCAGCAGCAGTTCTTCGCGGCTGGTGGCCTCTGTCACCCGCAGACAGTCCTCGCGCAATCCGACCGCGCCGCCATGCCCGTTGCCTTCAACCACCATCCCCTCCCGGTACCGCTGGCGCGATGCTAGAGGCGCGCGTGCGGCATCGACACCGTGCCTGGACAGGCGGTCGCGCGGCAGGACCGGTCGGCATCGGCGCAGGCTGAGCTCGGCCAAGGCCACCGGCTTTGACGGGCGATTCAGCGCGGCTCCGCTGCCCCGGGACGCGATGGACGGCACGGCGGGGCTGGGAGCCTGCGCGGCAGGGATCGGTGCGGGCCCAGAACCCTGCCGCGCGGGCTCCTGGCGCCCGGACGCCGGACGCGGTTGGCGAGAAGTCAAGTGTCTGCCGGTTGGTCATTGCCTGAACTTCAGGCATCTCGTGGCGATGAATGACCGAAGTTCGGACGGATACAGCAGGCCTGTGCCCGCGGCGGTCCGCTGGATCGGGCCGTCGTGCCGGGTCCCGGTGCGCTGGCCTCGGGGTTTGCCCCAGGCCGGTGCGAACTGGCATCGGCATTGCACTGTCCTGCCGCCGGGTCGTTCGAACCCGATCAGTCCACCCAGGAGACTTCATGATCCGATTCCCGCTCGCCCGCCGTTCCGTGCTTGCCGCCGCCGTGCTGGGCCTGGCCGCCGGTGCCGCCTCGGCGCAGTCCGAAATCCGCATCGCCCACATCTACAGCAAGACCGGGCCGCTGGAAGCCTATGGCAAGCAGACCGCGCTCGGTTTCATGATGGGCCTGGAATACGCCACGCAGGGCACGATGGCCGTCAACGGCAAGAAGCTGGTCGTGATCGAGAAGGACGACCAGGGCAAGCCGGACCTGGGCAAGAGCCTGCTGGCCGCGGCCTACAACGACGACAAGGCGGACATCGCGGTCGGCCCCACGTCCTCGGGTGTGGCGCTGGCGATGCTGCCGGTGGCGGAGGAGTCGAAGAAGATCCTGCTGGTCGAGCCTGCCGTGGCCGATGCGATCACCGGCGACAAGTGGAACAAGTACATCTTCCGCACCGGCCGCAACAGCTCGC
>CAMLJY010000080.1 GCA_946480465.1 uncultured Burkholderiales bacterium | reverse complement strand
TTGCCCTGCTGCAGCCCGAAGCTGAACTGGATGCCGAAGAAGCCGACGTTCATGTTCACCACCTGGCGCAGGCCGAGGCGGGGTTTGGCGCGGTGGTGCATGGACGGCGGACGGGTTGCGGTGGAGGGCGGGCGATGCCGCTGGACTGCGGCGACGGGCGGAATCATCAGCGATTGCAATCGATTGCAAGCTAGGTGGAAACCCGCCCCGCCCCCTGCCCGCAGGACCGCGCTGGGCGCCGCCTACCGCACCAGAAACGCGCGACTGGCCGCGATGGCGGCCGATGCGTGCCCGCCCGCGGGGATTCGGGGACGCGACGGCCACGGCCACGCCCGCCTCCCGCTCACGACGGGTCGGCCGGCCTTTCGCGCCCCAGGCGCTGCTGCACGGTCTCGACGAGGCCGATGGCCCAGCACATCGGGCAGCCGCGCATCACGAGCAGCGCGGCCAGCCCCGCCGCCAGCGCGCGCAGTGGATGCGCCTGCTGCTGCGCCACTGCGAGGTACATCAGCCCGAAGGCGGCCGCGCCGCGCAGCAGGTGGCCGCTGAGCGTGCGCGTCGCGAAGAGGCCGCTGTCGCTGCGGCCGAGCCAGGCGCGCAGCATCACGCGCGCTCCGGCAGCAGGAACTCGCGCACCAGCGCGCGCGCCCGCAGCAGCCGGCTCTTCGTCGCCTCCCGCGTGATGCCCAGGCGCTCGGCCGCCTCGCCGATGGTCAGCTGCTCCATGTCGCGCAGCAGGATGACTTCGCGGTACATCGCGGGCAGTGATTCGAGCGCCCGCACGAGGTCGATGCGCAGCTCGTCGGTGGGCTGCCGCGCAAAGTGCTCGGCCTCGTGGTGTTCGGTCAGGGCTTCGGCGCCGCGGGTCAAGCCCAGCACCGGCAGCATGCACAGGCGGGTGACGACACGCAGCACCCAGCCGGCCAGCGCCATCGGATCGCGCACCGTGCCGACGCGGCGGTACAGCACGAGCAGCGCTTCCTGCACCACGTCCTCGATGGCCGAGCTGCGGTGGCACTGGCGGCGGGCATAGCGGCGCACGTCCGGCTGCAGGTCGCGCAGCAGGCGTTCCAGCGCGACCGGGTCGCCCGCCTGCGCCGCGGCGAAGACACCGTGGTCCAGCCGCATGGCGGTGGCCATCAGCGGCGGCCCTCGACCGGACGCCGGCCCACCATCGCGCAGGCGGGGCAGAAGCCGAACACCGCGGTCAGCGCCGCGACGACGCCGCTGCCGGCCAGCACCAAGCCGAGCGGGGTGAAGCCGACCTGCATCAGTGCGCAGCCGGCGATCAGCGCGCCGCCCAGCAGGCGAGCCACGCGTTCCTTGGTTCCCATGTTCTTGCGATACAGCATCTCTTCACCTCGATCTGCCCGTAAGCGGGGGCATCGCAGGCAAGGAGGGATGGCGGCGGCGAAAGGATTCAGCGGAGCGAAAAAAAGATTCGGGGCGGGTTGATCGGGGTGCCGGGCCGCACCGGGTGGCCTGCCGGCCTGGGCGACCCCGGCACGGTCGCGGGGGCCCGGCCGCACCGGTCCGGAGGCGAGATGCGGAAGATACCGCGCGAGCGCCAGCCACCGACCGAGGCGGCCGGCCCGGCCGTCGTGCCCGGCAGCGGGCGGCGGCGGCACGTTCCGGGGCATTCCCGAACCGTCGCGACGCGCGGCCGGCCGCGAAGAAGCGCGGTCCCGAAACGGAAACGGGCGCCCGAAGGCGCCCGCCCGTCAGCCGTTCAGGAAGCCCCGTCGGCTTCCTGGATCGCGGATCAGCCGCGGTGCGGATTACGGTCGTGACGGTCGTAGCGGTTGGGCACGCCGTCGTGGTCGCGGTCGGCCCAGCCGTGGCCGTGGCGGCCGTCCGGGTGGCGGTCGTGGCGGTTGGGCACGCCGTCGCCATCCCGATCGCCCCTGCCGTGGCCGCGGCGCCCGTCCGGGTGGCGGTCGTGGCGGTTCGCAATGCCATCGCCATCGCGGTCCCAGCGCGGGTTGTAGGTCCGGTCATGGCGGTCCGGAATGCCGTCGCGGTCACGATCCCAGTGGCCGACGTAGCGCGGGGCCACGACCACCGGCGGGCGGTGGTAGGGGTAGTAGGTGTCGCGCACCACGACCGCGGGCAGCGGCGCACCGATGGTGACGGACCACTGCACGTTGCCGCCGGCATGGGCCGGGGCGGCGGCAGCCAGCGCCCCGGCAAGGGCCAGGCCGGCGAAGACGGTCTTGCTGTTCATCTTGCTGCTTCCTTTGTAGCTTTGGGATCCGGACCATCCGCTCCCATGGCCACACAACGAGCCCCGCGGCCGCCCCGTTCACCGGCGGATGGTGAAGCTGGGTAAAGCTGCGTGAAGCACGCCGTGACAGGAACCACGGCCAACGCCGGCGCGCCCCGCCGACTGCGACTTTCGCAACGGAAACCGCGTGCAGCGCAACCCGATTGCAACCGGCGGGCCCGACGATTGCCCCTCGATCGGTATTCACTTCCGGAGCACGACATGACCACCCGCAGCCGCCTGATGATCCTGCAGAAGCGCGAACTGCTGCGCCGCTCGCGCATGAGCGCGCTGCGCGCCGGCCAGCGCGCACCCGGATCAGCGCCCGCTGACCTTTCGCAACAGTTCGATCAGCAGCGCCCGCTCCGCGGCCGTCAATCGCGGGTGTAACTCGCCCTCCATCGGCACGGCAGCCTCGGCTGCCGCCTGCGCCAGCGCCCGGCCCTCGGCCGTCAACACGATGTTCTGCGAGCGGCGGTCGACTTCGCTGCGCTCGCGCAGCAGCAGGCCACGCTGCTGCAGCCGGTCCAGCAGCAGCGTGAGGTTGGGCGGCGTCAGCGCCAGCACCTGGCCGAGCCTTTTGGGTGTCAGCCTCGGGTTGGCCAGCAGCAGCATCAGGATCGAGAACTCGACCTTGCGCAGCTCGAAGCGCTGCCCGATGTGGCGCTCGAACAGTTCCACCGTGGCCACCGCCGCCTGCGCGATGTGGTAGCCCAGCACCTCGGCCAAGGGGCCCAGCGACACCTCGGGCGCCATGCCCACGCGTTCGGGGTCCGGGCCTGCGGCGGCGGGCGCGGCCGCGGGCCTGGCGCTTCGCGGGGGGCTGTTCATCATCCGGCCCGCTGGCGCGCGGCACCGAGGTAGGTGTCGATCACGCGCGGGTCGCCGGCCAAGTCCGGGGCCGGCCCGTGCAGCGCGAAGCTGCCTGTTTCCAGCACGTAGCCATGGTCGGCCACCTCGAGCGCGGCGCGCGCGTTCTGCTCGATCAGCAGGATGCTGGTGCCCTGCGCGCGCAGCTGCTCGATGATGCGGAAGATCTCGCGCACGATCAGCGGCGCCAGCCCCAGGCTGGGCTCGTCCAGCATCAGCAGCTTCGGGCCCGACATCAGCGCCCGGCCCACCGCCAGCATCTGCCGCTCGCCGCCGGACAGCGTGCCGGCCAGCTGCATGCGCCGTTCCTTCAGCCGCGGGAACAGCGCGTAGACCCGGTCCAGCTCGCGGCGCCAGTGCGGCACCCGCTGCTTCATCGCGCGGTAGCCGCCCAGCACCAGGTTGTCTTCCACCGGCATGGTGCCGAACAGCTCGCGCTTCTCGGGCACCAGGGCCAGGCCGAGCATCACGCGTTCTTCGAGCGTCAGCTCGCCGAGGTCGACACCATCGAACACGATGCGGCCCCGCGACGGCAGCACCGCCATCAGCGCATTCAGCGTGGTCGACTTGCCGGCCCCGTTGGGGCCGATGATGGTGACGACCTGGCCGGCCTGCACCTCGAAATCGAGGCCGGTGAGCACCTCGGCCCGGCCGTAGCCGGCGTGCAGGCCGGTGACTTTCAGCAAGGGGCTGTTCATCGTCAATGCTCCGTCCCCAGGTAGGCCGCCCGCACCGCGGGGCTCGCCTGCACTTCCTGCGGCGTGCCTTCGATCAGCCGCGTGCCGAACTCCATCACGACGATGCGGTCGACCAGGCCCATCACGAAGTCCATGTCGTGCTCGACCAGCAGGATGCTCAAGCCCTCGGCCTTCAGCTGCCGCAGCACCGCGGCCAGCGCCTGCTTCTCCTTGTGGCGCAGGCCGGCGGCCGGCTCGTCCAGCAGCAAGAGCGACGGATCGGTGCACAGCGCCCGCGCGATCTCCATCAGCCGCTGCGGCCCCAGCGCCAGGTTGCCCGCCAGCTCGTGCATCTGCTCGGCCATGCCGATGCGCCGCAGCTGCGCCTCGGCCTCCGCGAAGAGCTGCCGCTCTTCCGCCCGGTCCAGCCGCAGCATCGCGCGCAAGGTGCCCGAGCGGCTGCGCAGATAACCGCCCAGCGCCACGTTCTCCAGCACCGTCATCTCCGGGATCATCTTCACGTGCTGGAAGGTGCGGCTGACGCCGCGCCGCGCGATGGCGCGCGACGGCAGCCCGTCGATGCGCTGGCCGGCGAAGCGCACCTGGCCGCGCGTGAGCGACAGCACGCCGGTGATCAGGTTGAAGGTGGTGGACTTGCCCGCGCCGTTGGGCCCGATCAGGCCGAAGATGTCGCCGGCGTTCATGTCGAACGAGACGTCGTTCACCGCCACCAGGCCGCCGAACTCCTTGCGCACCGCGTCCACTTCCAGCAGCGGCGTGCCGCGCGCGGGCTTGTCGCGCGCCGGCAGCTTCGGCGCGTCGGCCCAGTCGCGCACGCGGTTGCGGCGCGGCAGGCGGTCGGTGATGAAGGTCCACAGGCCGTTGGGCGCGTACTTCAGCACCGCCACCAGCACCAGGCCGAAGACGATGATTTCGAAGTTGCCGCTGGTGCCGATGATCTTGGGCAACAGCACCTGCAGCTGGTCCTCGATCAGCTTGACCACGCCGGCACCGACGAAGGCACCCCACACATGCCCTACGCCGCCCAGCACCGCCATGAAGAGGTATTCGATGCCCTTGTTGAGCCCGAAGGGCGACGGGTTGACGGTGCGCTGGAAGTGCGCGAACAGCCAACCCGAGACAGAGGCCAGCACCGCCGCCAGCACGAAGGCGATGATCTTGTAGCGCAGCGTGGAAATGCCCATGGCCTCGGCCATCGTGGTGCCCGTCTTCAGCGAGCGGATGGCGCGGCCGGGACGCGAATCGAGCAGGTGCATGACGGCCACCGCGCCAGCCAGCGCGAACAGCCAGATCAGCACGTAGATGCCGCGCCCGCTGCCCAGGTTGATGCCGCCCAAGGTGATCGGCGGCACGCCCAGGATGCCGTCGTACTTGCCCAGCCAGTCCATGTTGGACATGGTGTAGTAGATCGTCAGGCCCCAGGCGATGGTGGCCAGCGGCAGGTAGTGGCCGGACATGCGCAGCGTGATGGCGCCCAGCACCAGGGCCACCAGCACGCTCAATCCGATGCCGATGAAGAGCGTGAGCCAGGGCGACACGCCCATCTTGGTCGCCAGGAAGGCGGCCGTGTACGCGCCCACGCCGACGAAGGCCGCCTGGCCGAAGGACGTGAGGCCGGCCACGCCGGTCAGCAGCACCAGGCCGAGCGAGACGATGGCATAGAGGCCGATGTAGTTGAGCTGGGTGATCCAGAACTCCGGCAGCGGCAGTGCCGGCAGCGCCAGCATCACGATCGCGAACACCGGGAGCCCGAAGCGTTGCAGCGCGGCCATCAGTGTTCCTCCCCGTGCGGGTCGGTCAGTGATCGCCACAGCAGCACCGGAATGATGGAACCGAAGACGATGACCTCCTTGAACGCGCTGGCCCAGAAGGAACCGAAGCTTTCCAGCAGGCCCACCACCAGCGCGCCCAGCAGCGCCTGCGGGTAGCTGGCGAGGCCCGCGAACACCGCGGCCACGAAGCCTTTCAGGCCGATGAGGAAACCCGAGTCGTAGAAGACGGTGGTGGTCGGGCCGATCAGCAGGCCGGACAGGGCGCCGATGAAGGCCGCCATCGTGAAGGTGAGGCGCCCTGCCGAATCGGACGAGATGCCCATCAGCCGCGCGCCCAGCCGATTGACTGCTGTCGCCCGCAGCGCCTTGCCGTACAGCGAGCGTTCGAAGAACAGCCACAGCGAGACGATCAGCGCCACCGAGGCCAGGAAGATGATCAGCGTCTGTCCACTGAAAGTGAGCGGCCCCACGCTGAAGCGCGCATCCCAGAAGCTGGGGTTGCGGAAGCCCTCGGCGCCGAAGAAGAACAGGCCCAGCCCGGTCAGCGCGAAATGCACGCCCACCGAGACGATCAGCAGCACCAGCACGGTCGCGTCGGCCAGCGACTCATAGGCCAGGCGGTAGATCAGCGGCCCGAAGGGCGTGACCAGCGCCAGCGTCAGCAGCGCCTGCACCAGCAGCGGAAAGTTCTTCGGCGCGGCCCAGATGGTGACGAGCGAGATCGCCACCGGATAGGCCAGCACGCGCAGCACCTGCAGCGCGATGCGCCTGCCGCCCCGCCGCTGGCGCAGCCCCTGCACCAGTTCGCCGATGGCCGCGGCCCCGGCCAGCACCAGCAGGAACCACACGGTGCCGGGCACCTGGCCCAGCTGCAGCACCGCCAGCGTCAGCGCGCCGAAGGCGACGAATTCACCCTGCGGGATGAAGATGACGCGGGTGACGGCGAAGACCAGCACGGTGGCCAGGGCCAGCAGCGCATAGATCGCGCCGTTGGTGACGCCATCGAGCGCCAGGATGCTCGCGATGGAAAGGTCCATGGGGGCGGGAGGGTGTCCGTACAGCGGAAGACATCGAAGGAGCGCTCCGGCCCCGCGTTGCGGCGCCAGGTCGCGGCAGGCCGGTGCCGGGCGCGCGCGCGGCGGCGGCGGGGCGCGGCGCCCACGCCGCGCGGCGCTTCATCACCCGGTGTCAGTCCTCGTAGGCCCAGTCGCCCTTGACCACCTTCAGCATCACGCCGGTCTTGTTGGTGTAGCCCCAGTGGTCGTCCTTGGTCCAGTTCATGATGCCGTGCGAGAAGATGGTCTGGCCCATGTTCTCGATGGCGTCCTTCAGCGCGGCGCGGAACTCCGGCGTGCCCGGCTTGGCCTTCTTCAGGGCCACCGGCACCACCTTCTCCAGCACGATCTGCGCATCGTAGGCGTGGCCCGCGAACTGGTTGCGCGAGCCGGCGCCGTAGGCCTTTTCGTACTTGGTCACGAAGTCGATCGCGACCTGCTTGGACGGGTGGCTGTCGGGCAGCAGTTCACCCACCACCGCGGGGCCCGAGACGACGTAGGTGCCCTCGACGTCCTTGCCGCCGATGCGCATCAGGTCGCGCGTGGCCGCGGCGTGGGTCTGGTAGATCTTGCCCTTGTAGCCGCGCTCGACGATGGCCTTCTGCGGCATCGCCGCACCGGAGCCCGAGGCCACGATCAGCATCGCGTCGGGGTTGGCGGCGGTCAGCTTCAGCGCCTGTGCGGTCACGCTGGTGTCGCTGCGCGCGAAGCGTTCGGCCGCGATCACCTTGATGCCCACCTTCTCGGCCAGCGCCGTGAATTCCTTCAGCCACTGCTCGCCGTAGGCGTCGGTGTAGCCCAGGAAGCCCACCGTCTTGACGTTCTGCTTGCGCATCAGGTTGAGCATCGCGAACGCCATGACGGAGTTCGACTGCGGCAGGCGGAAGGTCCAGGCGTCCTTGCCCGGCGGCAGGCCGGCCGGCGAGGCGGCCAGCTGCACCGTGCCCGATTCAGCCGCCACGTCGGCCATCGGGATGGCCACCGGCGTGGCCGCCGAGCCGATGATGATGTCCACCTTGTCCTCGGTGACGAAGCGGCGCGCGTTCTGCACGCCCTTGGTCGGGTCGGTGGCGTCGTCCAGGATGATCAGCTTGACCTTCTCGCCGCCGATGGTCTGCGGCCACAGCTTGAACTGGTTCTGCATCGGGATGCCCAGGCCGGACGCCGGGCCCGTCAGCGGCAGGCTGATGCCGACGGTGACGTCGGCCCAGGCAGGCGCAGCAGCCAGCAGTGCGGTCGCGGCGGTGGCGACCAGTGTTTTCAGCAGCAGCTTCATCGTCGTCTCCTTCTCGGGGTCGTGGTGGGACCTTACAGGCACAGCGCCTTCAGGTCCTCGGGAATCGGGATCGCGCGGATGCGCTCGGGATCGTTCGCGTCGCGGATGCAGAAGGCGCGCACTTCCGTGCCTTCGCACAGCACCGTGTCGCCGCGCCTGATCACGTGGCGCTGGCGGAAGGTCTTCACCGCCCATTCCTCGACGGTGGTGTGCACCTGGATCTGTTCGCCGTAGGTGGCGGGTTTCAGGAAGCGGGTGTGGATTTCCAGCAAGGGCGTGCCGATGATGCCGCGGGTCTTCACCAGCTCACGCCAGGGCGGGATGCCGCAGGCCATGAAGAAGGCCAGCGAGGACTGGTCCATCCAGCGCGAGAAATTGGGGAAGAACACGATGCCGGCCGGATCGCAGTCGCCGAACTGCACGGTGACGTGGTGGACGTGGGATTTGCTCATCGCCGCACTGTAGGACCGGATGCGCGCCGCGTCAGCACCTCAGCGCGGCGCCATGCGCAGTGCGCCGTCGAGCCGGATGACCTCGCCGTTCAGGTGGCCATTGCGCACGATGTGAGCGGCCAGGGCGGCGAACTCTTCCGGCTGCCCCAGCCGCTTCGGGAACGGGATGGACGCGGCGAGCGACTGCTGCACCTCCGGCGGCAGCTGCTCCATCAGCGGCGTGCGGAACAGGCCCGGCGCCACCGTCATCACGCGGATGCCCCATTGCGCCAGGTCACGCGCCAGCGGCAGCGTCATGCCGACGATGCCGCCCTTGCTGGCCGAGTACGCCTCCTGCCCCACCTGGCCGTCGAAGGCGGCGACCGATGCGGTGTTCAGCACCACGCCGCGCTCACCGTCGGCAAGCGGCTCCAGCCGGGCGATGCGTGCGGCCGCCAGGCGGATGACGTTGTAGGTGCCGATGAGGTTGATGCGCACCACGCGCTCGAAGTCTTCCAGCGGCGCGGGTGAGCCGTCCTTGCCGATGACGCGCCTGGCCGTGCCGATGCCGGCGATGTTCATCACGATGCGCGGCGTGCCGTGGGCGGCTGCCGCCGCATCCAGCGCGGCTTCCACGTCTTCGCCGCGGGTGATGTCACCGCGGCAGGCGATGCCGCCCACTTCAGACGCTACGCGCCGCGCGCCCTCGACGTTGAGATCGAACACGGCCACCTTCGCGCCCTGGCGCGCCAGCTCACGCGCCACGGCCTCGCCCAGGCCCGAGCCACCGCCGGTAACCAGCGCGCTGCCGCCTTCGATGTTCATGCGCCTTGCTCCTTGGTTGGCAGCACCAGCCCGACGGCCGTGCCGGCGTACGCCGCATCCACCAGCGCCGCGCGCTGCGCCAGCACCGCGCGCTGGTTGATGCTGCCCTTGTCGGTGAGTTCGCCACGGTCGATCGACGGCGGCTCGGCCAGCACCACCAGCCGCGCCACGCGCGTCGCGCTGCCGGTGCCTTCGCGCCACAGCCGGTCGGCCAGCGCCTGGAAGAAGCCGCGCACGGCGGGGTGCCGCAGCACCTCGTCCATCGGCACGCCGTCGGCCACGCCGGCCAGGCGCCGGCAATCATCGGCACGCGGCACGACCAGCGCGGCCAGCTCGTCGCGGTTCAGCCCGGCCAGCACGGCGTCCTGCACGCAGGGGTCGCCGGCCTGGATGATCTTCATGCGCAGCGGGCCCACGCTGACGAAGGTGCCACTGGAGAGCTTGAAGTCCTCGGCGATGCGGCCGTCGAAGCGCAGGCCGCGCTGCGGGTCGGCCTCGTCCACCCAGGCCACCGCGTCGCCGGTGCGGTAGAAGCCTTCGTCATCGAAGGCCTCGGCCGTCAGCTCCGGCGCGCGCCAGTAGCCGGGCATCACGTTCGGGCCGCGGAAGCGCACTTCCGTCTTGTCGCCGGTGGACGCGTCCTTCACGAGTTTGACTTCCACGCCCGGCACCGGCAGCCCGATGTGGCCGGAACGCACCGCGGTGCCGACCGCGAAGGTGCAGGACGGCGCGGTCTCGGTCATGCCCAGGCCGGTGATGATGCGCACGCGCTCGCCGATCGCGGCCTCGCCATGCGCATCCAGCTGGTCCCACACCGCCTGCGACAGGCCGGCGCCGGCGAACATGAAGGCCTTGACGCGCCGGAACAGCGAGTCGCGCAGCACGCTGTCGGCGTCCATCGCGCGGGCGATCTCCTCGAAGCCCTTGGGCACGTTGAAGTAGACGGTCGGCGAGATCTCGCGCAGGTTGCGCAGCGTCTCGGCGATGCCTTGGCGCGTCGGCTTGCCATCGTCGATGTACAGCGTGCCGCCGTTGTAGAGCGTGATGCCGATGTTGTGGTTGCCGCCGAAGGTGTGGTTCCAGGGCAGCCAGTCGACCAGCACCGGGGGTTCGTCGGCCAGGAAGCCCATGCACTGGCGCAGCATCTGCTGGTTGGCGCAGAGCATGCGGTGGGTGTTCATCACGCCCTTGGGCGCTTTGGTGGAACCCGAGGTGAAGAGGATCTTCGCCACCGTGTCCGGACCCACCGCGGCATGCGCGGCCGCCAGGGCCGGCCCGGGCGCGGTGTCCAGCAGGGCCTCGAAGGCCAGCGACTCGCGCGTGTCCAGCCGGCCGCGGCCCAGGATCACCGGCAGCTCCGGCGGCAGCACCGCGCCGATGGCCGTCGCGAAGGCCGGGCCGGCGGCGAACACCGCGCCGGGTGTCAGCACGCTGGCGATGTGGCGCAGCTTGGCGAAGTCCTGCGACATCAGCGCATAGGCCGGCGAGATCGGCGCGACCGGCACGCCGGCCCACATCGCGCCCAGCATCAGCGACAGGTGCTCGAGGTCGTTGCCGGACAGGATGGCCAGCGGCCGCTCCCGCCCCAGCCCCAGGTCCAGCAGCGCCTGGCCCAGCGACTGCGCACGCTGCAGCATCTGCGCGTAGGTGATGGTGCGCCAGTCGCCGCCGCTCTCGCCGCCTCTGTCGCCGCGGTCCTCGCGCCGGGCAGCGAACACGCGATCGGGCGCCTCGGCGGCCCAGCGCTCCAGCGCGTCGGTCAGCCGCGCCGGATAGGCATCCAGCGCCTCCACCGAGCGCAGCACGAGGCTGCCGTCGGCCCGCGGCTCGACCGAGACTTCGATGCAGCCGCCGACTCGGGCTTCGCGGTACCGGGCCATGGGTCAATCCTGCTTCAGCACCTTGCCGGCGCGCTTGTCGAGGAAGGCGCGCAGGCGGTCCTGCGCTTCCGGCGTGCTCTCGGCCACGGCGGCCATCAGCGATTCGGTGAACAGGCCTTCGGACTGCGACTGGTCGGCGATGCGCGGCAGCGCCTGCATCACCGCGAAGTTGGACATCGGCGCGTTGCCGGCGATGCGGCCGGCCAGCTCGATGGCCTTGGCCAGCGCCTGGCCGGCGGGCACCTGGTACTGCGCCAGGCCGGCCTGCACGCCCTCGGCCGCGTCCAGCACGCGGCCGGTGAGCATCAGGTCGGTCATGCGGGCCACGCCCATCAGCCGCGGCAGCCGCACCGAGCCGCCGCCACCGACGAAGATGCCGCGCTGGCCCTCGGGCAGCGCGAAATAAGTGCTGTCGTCCGCCACGCGCACGTGGCAGGCGGCCGCCAGCTCCAGCCCGCCGCCCACCACCGCGCCATGCAGCGCGGCGACGATGGGCACGCGGCCGAACTGCAACTGGTCGAACGCCGCATGCCACATGCGCGAATGCAGCACGCCGCCGGCAACGTCCCGCTCGACCAGTTCCGACAGGTCCAGGCCGGCGCAGAAGTGGTCGCCCTCGCCGCTGATCACCGCGGCGCGGACGCCGTCGGGCAGGTTGACGAAGGCCGTGTGCAGCTGCTGGATCAGCGTGTCGCTGAGCGCGTTGCGCTTGGCCGGGCGGTTCAGGCGCAGGTGCGCGACAGGGCCGGACAGCGTGATGTCCAGCAGGTCCAGGGTGGCCAGCAGGCCGCCGGCGGGGGTGAATGGGGTGGTCATCGCGGGGTCGTCCAGTGCCGTGAATTTAGTTCACGAATTTAACTGAAAGACTAGGGCAAACCCGAATGAATAGCCAGCAACCACTGCAATTGACGCTGGACCACGCCCTGTCCAGCGCCTAAACTTCATTCATTTTCTTAAGTAAATGAGCGAACGATGAACACCGACGAGCTGATCGCCATCGACGTCCACACGCATGCCGAGGTGTCGTGCTGGAACCCGTTCGACAACTACGGCGAAGAGTACGACCGCGCGGCCGACAAGTACTTCCGGTCCAGCCGCCGGCCGACCATCGCCGAGACGGTCGCCTACTACCGCGAGCGCAAGATCGGCCTGGTGATGTTCACCGTGGATTCGGAATCGCAGCTCGGCCGCCGCCGCATCCCGAACGAAGAGATCTGCGAGGCCGCGCAGGCCAATGCGGACATGATGATCGCCTTCGCCTCGATCGATCCGCACAAGGGCAGGATGGGCGCGCGCGAGGCGCGGCGGCTGGTCGAGGAACACGGCGTCAAGGGCTTCAAGTTCCACCCCACGGTGCAGGGCTTCCTGCCCTACGACAGGATGGCCTGGCCGATCTACGAGGTGATCGCCGAGTACCAGCTGCCGGCCATCTTCCACAGCGGCCATTCCGGCATCGGCAGCGGCATGCGCTGCGGCGGCGGCTTGCGGCTGCAGAACAGCAACCCGATGCTGCTGGAAGACGTGGCCATCGACTTCCCCGACATCCAGATCGTCATCGCCCACCCCAGCTGGCCGTGGCAGGACGAGGCGCTGTCGCTGGCGCTGCACAAGCCCAACATCTGGATCGACCTGTCGGGCTGGAGCCCGAAGTACTTTCCGCCGCAGCTGGTGCAGTACGCCAACACGCTGCTGAAGGACCGCATGCTCTTCGGCAGCGACTACCCGCTGATCACGCCCGAGCGCTGGATGAAGGACTTCGAGGAAGCCGGCTTCAAGCCGGAGGTGCAGCCCTTGATCCTGAAGGAGAACGCGAAGCGGCTGTTGAAGCTGGGGACAGGCACTGCCGCCTGATCCCGCGCGCCATCGCCTACATTTCCGTGACCGGTGCCGGGGTCGATCGGGACGTGGCGGGACGCTCACCACAGCGGTGAGAACGCGGAGGTTCTTCGACCCGACGGCGGCCACGGCGAGAACCTCTGGAGCAGCCCAAGATCCGCACCGCCCCTGGAACCGATTCTTCGGCAACGGCCTGCTGGACGCCGATGTCCATTGGACAGCGTGCGCTCTGGTTCGAACAGAACGCCAACCCGGCGGGCAATGCGTACAACCTTGGTGCCTGCCTGCGCTTCAAGGCCCCCTTGGACCCCGCGCGGATCGACGCCGCCCTGGCGCGTGCCTGCGAGCGCCACCCCTTGCTGCGCGCCCGATTCGATCTGTTCGAAGGCGAACCGTGCTGGCGCATCGCGCCGGAACCGCTGCGCTGCGCCCCGCTGTCGGCGGCCGAACTGGCGGAGGCCGACGGCCTGGAGATGGCCGGCCGCTTCATCCTCGCGCCCTACGACCTGGCGCACGAACACCCCTTCCGCTTCGGGCTGGTCCCGCTGGCCGACGGCGCCTGCCTGCTCGCGATCGCCTGCCACCACATCGTTGCCGACCTGCATTCGCTCGGGCAACTGATGGAGGAACTGGACGCCACCTACACGCCGGGACAGCGCCAGGCAGCCGACCCGATCGGCCAGTGGGCCCGCTATGAAGACTTCTGCGACCAGCAGCGCAGCTGCCTGTCGACCCCCGAGGGCGCGGCGGCGGCGGCGTTCTGGCGGCAGGAGCTCGCCGCGATCGGCGAGCATGCGAGCCTCGGCGACCTGGCATCGGGCATGCCGCCGCGCCCCGGCGCCGCGGCACGCATCGACTTCGCCATCCCCCCGCCGGTGTCGACCGCGCTGGCTTCGACGGCGAAGGATTGCGGTGCCTCGGTGTTCGCGGCGCTGCTCACGGCCTTCCAGGCCCTGCTCGCGCACCACTGCGGCCGCGACACCGTGCTCGTGGGCGCACCCAGCTCCGGGCGCAACGGCGCCCGCTTCCGCGGGACGCTCGGCTACTTCGTGAACCTGCTGCCGCTGGTGTGCACGGTGAACCGCAGCGAGCCTTTCGCGGCAGCGCTTGCCCGCAACGGCGACAAGGTGCGCCAGGCGCTGCTGCACGGCCAGCTGCCCTATGCGCAGATCCTGCAAGGCAGTGCCCGGCAGGGCGCGGCGCTCGTGCAGGCCACCCTGACGTTCCAGAAGACCGTGTCGGGCCTGGATGCCCGGCGCACGCTGCTCGCGCTCGGATTGCCGGGCGGTGGCCTGACGTTGGGCGGGCAGTGGGGCGAAGCGCTGCGCATGCCCGAGCCCCAGGCGCAGTTTCCGGTCGGCATCGCCATGGGCCCCGTGGACGATCGCCTCGCGGGCTGCCTGCAGTACGACCCGTCGCGCGTCGCGCCGGCGGCGGCGCGGCAGTTTCTGCGCGAGTGGCTGGCGCTGGTCGAAGCCGGCGCCACGACGCCCGGACGATCGCTTTCCGAGTTACTGGCTGACTGCGCGCCCCGGGCCGTGGGCGGCGCCGCCAGCACGCTGCTCGGCGCGCTGGAAGAAGCGTTCATCGTGCATGCCACACGCACGGCGCTGGTCGAGGGGTCGCGGTCGGTCACCTACCGTGAGCTCGAGCTGCGCTCCCGCTCGCTGGCCGCTTCGCTGCAGCAGCGCGGCATCGGGCCCGGCCACCGTGTCGCGGTGGTTGGCCAGGGCAGCATCGGCGCGGTCATCGCCCTGGTGGCGGTCCTGCGCAGCGGTGCGGCCTTCGTGCCGATGGATGCGGACCTGGGTGCCGATCGGCTGCGCGCATGCCAGCAAGCGGCGCGGGTGTCGGCGGTGCTGGCCGCCGATGAAGAAGCCGACGCTTCATGCACGCTGCAAGTCCCAGGCACCCGCCCGCTCGACGCGGCCTGGCTCATGTTCACGTCCGGCACCACGGGCCGGCCCAAAGCGGCCGTGGTGCCCCATGAAGCGGCGCTGCTGCACGCGCGCGGCATCGTCCAGCGCATGGGCCTGGCGGTCGACGACCGGGTGCTGCAATTCGCGTCGTTCTCGTTCGATGAACATGCGGAGGAGATCTTCCCCACCCTGCTGGCGGGAGCCTGCCTCGTGTGCATTCCCAGGGTCCGCTTCGAGGATCCGCAGCGCCTGCTGGCCGCGGCTTCCGATGCGGGGATCACCGTGCTGCACCTGCCCACGTCCTACTGGCACCTGTGGGTCGACGAGCTGGCACAGCAGGCGCTTCCGCTCCCGCCGGCCTTGCGCGTGGTCAACGCCGGCGGTGAACAGGCCTCGCTGACACGGCTGCGCCAATGGGCCCAGGCCATGCCGCCCCACCTGCGCTGGTTCAACAGCTACGGCTTGACCGAAGCGGCCGTCACGTCGCTGTTGTTCGAACTGGCGCCTTCGCAGGCCGATGCCCTGGACGCCGTGCCGGTCGGTGAACCGCTGCCCGGCATGCAGGTCCGCATCGTGGACGACGAACTGCTGCTGGGCGGTCCGGGGGTCGGATCAGGCTACTTCGATGCCCCGGAAGCCACCGCCGCGCGCTACGTCGAGCAGGACGGGGTGCGCTGGCTGCGCACCGGCGACCTGGCGCGCATCGACGGACAGGGGCAGGTCGTGATCGTCGGCCGGCGCGACCGCGCGGCCAAGCTGCGCGGCATGCGCGTCGACCTGGCCGAGGCCGAAGCCGCGCTGGCCGCGCATCCTGCGGTGCTCGAATGCGTGGTGGTGGCCGGCTCCGCGCTCGATGCGCACATCGTCCTTCGCGCAGGCAGCGCGGCCAGCGCCGACGAACTGCGTTCGACGTGGCAGCAGCGATTTCCGGACGGCCCCACGCTGGGGCACATCACGTTCGTCGATGCGATTCCCCGCACGGCCGGGCGCAAGCCCGACCATGTCGCCCTGCAGGCCGGTCGCGCCGTTGCACCGCTGCCCGACAGCGTCGCCGATGACGCGGTGCAGGCCACCGTCGACCGCATCTTCACCCAGCTGCTGCAGCGCCCTCTGCCGGACCGGCACACCAGCTTCTTTGCGCTGGGCGGCCACTCGCTGCTGGCGATGCGTGCCGTGGCCGCGTTGCGCCGGGAACTGGGCGTGGCGTTCAGCGTCGCCGATTTCCTGGCGCAGCCGACGCCGGCGGCGGTCGCTGCGCTGGGCCGCGAACGCGGCGCGCCAGCCGCCGCACCACAGGAGCCCGAGGCGCCGGCGCCTGCGCGCTACCCGCTGTCGCATGCCCAGCGGCGCGCGCTCGTTCTGGAACAACTGGCCGGGCCCGAAGCCTCGCGCGTGCGCGTGCGCTGGCACCTGCGCGGCGAGGTGGATGAACACCGCCTGCAACAGGCGTGGCGCTGCGTGCTGGACGAGCATCCGCTGTTGCGCACCACCATCTCGGAACAGGGCAATGTCGAGCGCGATGCGCTGGAACGGGAACCGCCCCTGCAACTGGCGCCGTTACCCGGCGGTGGCCACCTGCTGGCCATGGAAGCCAGCATGCTGGCCGTGGACGGCGGCTCGCTGCCGCTGATCCTGGAAAGCCTGGTGCACGCCTACGCCAACCACTGCAACCCGCGGCCGCGGGTTTCCTATCGTGAATATGCAGCGGCAGAAGCCCGGTGGCTGGCCTCCGCCGCGCGGGACACGGCACGCCACTGGTGGGCGCGCCGGCTGGCGCATGCGGTGCGGCCCACACGCCTGGCCTGCTTCCGCCAGCCTGGCGGCGCATCGCTTGCATCGCGGACCGTGCGCCTGGCCCTGTCGGAACAACGCAGTGACCAGGCCCGGGCCTTCGCTGCCGCCCAGGGATGCAGCGTGTTCACGGTGTTGCTGTCCGCCTTCCTGGTGCACGCCGGCCGCCATGCCGGCGAGGACCATCTGCTGCTGGGCATACCGGTCTCGCTGCGTGACGCGCTGGGGGTGGGCGATGTGGTCGGCCCCACGCTGAACCCGCTGCCCTTCGCGGCCGACGTCATTCGATCGGAGCCGTTCACCGGGCTGGTGCAACGCGTCCAGGCACTGCTCGCCGCGGCGTTCGACCATGCGCCATTGCCCTGGGAAGAGATCGCCGCTTCGAGCCCGGCCTTGCAGGCGCTGCAGGGCCGGCCGCTGCCGCTGCAGTTCATCGATCAGTCGCGCGGCTCGCCGGTGGCCGCCAGCGCGTGGCAGGCGACCGAAGAAGCCCCTTCGCGTGACGGCACGAGCCCCGTCGACCTGCTCGTCGGCGTGCAGTGGCATCGGCGTCGCATCGTGCTCGAGTTCGAGTACCGGCGCGGCGTTCTCGCGGACGCTGAAGCGGTCGCGCTCGCGCGGGCGTACCGCGTGCTGCTGTCAGGCCTTCTCCAAGCCCCGGGGCGCCCCGTCGGCGACGCACGAATGCTGTCGTGCGCCGCCATCGCCCGAGCGCTTGCCGTTCACCCGCCGGCATGCGGACCGCAGGCGCCGCAGCTGCTGCACGAGGGCATGGCGAAGCATGCGCGCGAACGCCCCCATCACCCGGCCATCGCCTGCGGCAGCCGCCGCATCACCTACGCCGGGCTCGCTGCCTGGTCGGATGCGCATGCGGCTCGCCTGATCGCGGCCGGCGTCCGCAGCGGCGACCGCGTGGCCGTGGTGTCGCGCAAAGGGGTGGCCGAAGTCGTTGCCGCCTGCGCGGTGCTGAAGGCCGGTGCCGCCTACGTCCCCATCGCGCACGGCATGCCGGCGGAGCGTGCACGCCGGCTCGTGCAGCGCGCGCAGGCGCGGGTGATCACCGGCGACGCAGGCGCGGTGCCCGGATGGGCGCGCGATTCGCAGCTGCCTTTCGTGCCGCTGGCACCCGACGCGTCCCCGGCCTCCCTGCCCGTCGGTGCGGAGCAGGTCGGCCCTGGCCTGCCGACGGTGCCGCCCGAGGCCAGTGCGTACATCCTCTTCACCTCGGGCACGACGGGCGAACCCAAGGGCGTGGAGCTTGCGCATCGCGCCGTGATGACCACCGTGAACGAGATGCTGCGCCGATTCGACATCGGCCACGACGACGTGCTGTACCGCCAGGCCGCACTCGAATTCGACCTGTCCGTGTTCGACCTCTTCGGCGCCTTCACCGCCGGCGCAACACTGGCCATTCCGGAAAGCGAAGCCCGCACGGACGCCTTCGCCTGGGCGGCCGACGTCGTCCGGCACGGCGTCACCACGTGGAACTCGGTGCCGAGCGCATTGGACATGCTGCTGGAGGCCACCGGCGACACCCCGCTGCCGTCGCTCAGACGCATCTTCGCCAGCGGCGACTGGGTGGGACTGGACTTGCCGGAGCGCGTGCGGGCCGCCAGTCCAGACGCAAGCTTCGTCGCCCTCGGCGGCGCCACGGAAGCGGCCATCTGGTCCAACTGCGAAGTGGTGCAGGCGGTGGACCCGGCGTGGCACAGCATTCCCTATGGGCGCGCGCTGGCGGGCCAGTCGATGTTCGTCTGCGATCCCGGCGCCTGGCCGGTGCCGCCGGGCGTGACCGGCGAGATCTGGATCGGCGGTGCCGCACTGGCCAAGGGTTATTGGGCGGACCCCGAAAGAACAGCCAGCCGGTTCACCACCCACCCGCTCACGCACGAACGGGTCTACCGCACGGGCGACCTGGGCCGCTACCTGCCCGACGGACGCATCGAGTTCCTCGGGCGCGTCGACGGCCAGGTCAAGGTTCGGGGCGTCCGCGTGAACGTGGCCGAGATCGAAGCCGTGCTGGCCGCCTTCCCCGGAGTGGGCCGCGCAGTGGTCGTGCCCGTCGAATCCGGCGCCGGCAATGCAGTGGATGCGCTCGCCGCCTACGTGGTGGCGCGCGCCGGCATCGATGTGGACATGGCTTCGTTGCAGGGCCATGCCGAACGGCATCTGCCGGCGGCCATGCGCCCCTCGGCGATACGCCGCATCGAAGCCGTTCCCGTCACGCCGAACGGCAAGCTGGACTGGAAGGCCTTGCCGCGCATCGCACTGGACGATGCGAAGCGCGCCGCAGCGCCGCCCGCCTCCCCGTTGGAGGTGTCGATCGCGGCCGTCTGGAGGGACTTGTTGCAGCGTGCGCACATCGACCGCCATGACAACTTCTTTGCCGTCGGTGGCCATTCCTTGCTGGCCGTGCGCATGCTGGCGCGCGTGCGCTGCGACCTCGGTCCCGACGTGCCGCTGGCGCCATGGCTGGACGAGCCCACGGTGGCGCGCCTGGCGCAGTTGATCGAAGGCACGGCCGCCCCGCGGTGGACGGCCGGGACCGAGTCGGTTGCGAACCTGCGCCGACACGTGGCGCTGGCTGAAGACCTGCGCATTTCGCCGCCGCGTCAATCGGCGGGCAGCATCTTCGTCACCGGCGCCACGGGCATGATCGGAAGGCGCGTCGTCGCGCGGCTGCTGCGGCAGCATGCCCCGGTCGTGTGCCTGGTGCGCACGCCGCAGGCCGCGGCACGGTTGCGCGAATCGCTGGGAGAGCAGGCTGCGCGGCTGTGCTGCGTGACCGGCGACCTGGCCCTGCCACGCCTGGGCCTGGGTGAACCGGCATTCGACGACTTGGCGGCCCAAACGGCCAGCGTCTTCCACATCGGCGCGCAGGTGAACCTGATGGCCGACTACGCCGCCCTGCAAGCCGCGAACGTGCTGGGGACCCACGAAGTGATCCGCCTGGCGGCCCTCGCCGGCGCGCAGCTGCACCATGTGTCCAGCGTCGGCGTGCTGCCCTACGGTGCGGGACGTGTCGTGCGTGAAGACGACCCCATCGACGCCGACGGCAGGCTGCTCTCGGGCTACTGCCAGACCAAGTGGGTGGCAGAGCAATTGGTGCGGGCCGCCACCACGCGCGGCCTGCGCGCCACCATCCTCCGGCCCGGGCTCACGGTGGCTGAGGCACCCGCACCGCAAGGCGACCTGCTGTCTTGCGTGCTCGCGCTGTCGCGCCTCGCGGGTTCGGCCCCTGCGCTGGACATGCCGGTGGACCTCGTGACGGCCGACCATGTGGCGGACGCCATCGTCCATCTCGCCAAGCATGCGGGCGCCGCCACCGGCACCTTTCATCTCGTTCATCCGCAACCGCCGGGCCTGCTCGACCTGCTGCCGCGCATTCGAGCCGACTTGCCGCTGCTTCCATTCGGCGACTGGCAGAAGCGTCTCGCGTTGCTCATCCCCACGCTGCAGGACCAGGCGCTGTGCGCGATGGCGGCCCTGATCGCCGGCCATGACGAAGCGAGCATCACACCCGCGCGCATCGACTGCACCCAGGCCCAGGCCGCGCTGTCAGGCAGCGGGATCGAGTGCCCGCCGGTCGATCGGATCATTGGGCAGCTGCTGCGCCAGGCCCTGGCCTGACCGGGCGGCGGCGGGCGCCCCCTGGGCGCGGCCGCCGGTCATGCCGACGCGCATGCCGCCGCTCATGCCGCCGCGCGCGCGGACCCGCTCGCGCCCTTCAGCCACCGCTTCTCAGGGCTTGAACGCATCCCCCAGCGCCACGCCCTCGCGCCGCGGATCCGCCCCGCCCTGCAAGGCAGGCCCGCCACCGGCCTGCACGCGGATGATGGTGCTGATGCCGCTGGACTGCGCGTTGACGGACACCGTGTGCCCCATCGCCCGCAGACCGGTCACCAGGGGATCGGCCGCGCCGCCGTTCGCGGCAGACACGTTCGGGTGCTCGCCGCCGACATTGGTGGTGGGGCTGTTGGCCGCGCCGAAGTCGATCATCGAGGTCGCCTGCTGCGCATCCAGGTTCCAGTCCAGCGCGCCGACCAGGGTCTTGACGACGAACTGGATGATGGTGGCCCCGCCCGGCGAGCCGGTGCCCAGGTGGAAGTCGCCGCGGCTGCCATCGGCATGGCGCTTGAAGACCAGCGTCGGCGCCATCGAGCTGCGCGGGCGCTTGCCCGGCTGCACGCGGTTGGCGATCGGCGCGCCCGTGGCGTCGGCAGGCACGGCCGAGAAGTCCGTCAGCTGGTTGTTCAGGATGAAGCCCTGCGTCATGTGGAAGGAGCCGAAGCCGCTTTCCACCGTCGTCGTCATCGAGACCACGTTGCCGCCCTTGTCGACCACCGTCAGGTGGGTGGTGCCGTTCTCCCGGCTCGGCGGGTGCATGCCCAGCGTGATGGTGCCGAAGATGCCCGGCTGCGCCGTGCCCATGCTGGTCGCGAAGCTGATCAGGTCGGCGCGGGCACGCAGGTAGGACTTGCTGACCATCGAATCCGGGCTGCCGTGCGGCAGCGGCACGAAGTCGGCATCGGCCACGTACCTGTCGCGGTCGGCATAGGCCAGGCGCTCGGCCTCGCTGACCAGGTGCACCGCCTGCACCTGCGGCTTGCCGCCCTCGCCGTCCAGCGCCGTCGGCGGGTAAAGGCCGAGGTTGAAGTTCTCCAGGATGCCCAGCGATTGCGCCACCGCGATGCCGCCGGACGACGGCGGCGGCATGCCGCAGACCCAGTACGCCCGGTAGGTGGTGCACACCGCCTCCCGCTTCTTCGGCTGGTAGGCGGCCAGGTCGGCCAGCGTGGTCTTGCCCGGGGTGATCGGCGCGCCGGTGGCGGCATGGGTGGTGGCGCCGATCTTGGCGACGATGCCCTGCGCGATGGCGCCGGTGTAGAACGCATCGGCGCCGTTGTTGGCGATCGTCGTCAGCGTGGCCGCGTAATTCGGGATCTTGAGCACCGCGCCCAGCGGCTTGGGCACCGTGCCGTTGAAGTAGGTGGCCGCGGCTTCGTCATCGGCGCGCAGGTTGGCGCCCGCCCCTTCGATGGCGGCGGCCAGCCGGCCGCTGATCGGGAAGCCGTCGGTCGCCAGCTTGATCGCCGGCTGGAACAGGTCCTTCCAGGCCAGCTTGCCGTTCTCCTTGTGCGCCAGGTCCAGCATGCGCACGACGCCCGGCGTGCCGATGCTGCGGCCGCTGGCCCGCGCGTTCGGCAGCGGCGTGGTCATCGCGCTGCCGTCGTCGATGTAGCGCAGGTAGTTCTCGGTGGCGGCGGCGGGCGCGGTTTCGCGGCCGTCGTAGGCCACCACGGCCTTGGTGGCCGCGTTGTAGTGCAGCATGAAGGCGCCGCCGCCGATGCCGCTGGACTGCGGCTCGACCAGGCCCAGCACCATCTGCGCCGCCACCGCGGCATCGACCGCGCTGCCGCCGGCCTTCAGCACGTCGCAACCGGCCTTGCTGGCCAGCGGGTTCGCGGTGACGACCATGTAGCTCTTCGCGTGCACCGGCTTCTTGCCGGTGCGGTAGCCCGAGGACAGCTCGGGCGCCGCCGGATCACCCGGCAAGCCGGAGCCCACGGTGACGGAGCCGCCATCGGTGACGGCCTGGCAGGCGCTGTCAGCCGCCACGGCATCGTCGTCGTCGCTGCCGCCGCAGCCCGCGGCGACCAGCAGTGGCGCGGTCACGGCCGCCCATCCCCACCAGCGCAAGGCGCCCATGGCGACTCCCCTTGTTGATCAGTGGGGACTTATACGTCCCGCCTTCCGCCGCGCCAAGCCGGCCGGCCTAGGCCGCACCGGCAGGCGGGTTGATGTGGCGCCCGCGGCCGCGCCATGGCATGCCGGTGCGGCCAGGAGGGGCGGGGGTTCCCCGGCACACTCGGACACTCCCTTCTTCCCCGAGGTCCTCCTGATGCACCGCTTCGGCTTCGACAACACCTATGCGCGCGAGCTGCCCGGCAGCTACGTCGCCTGGAAGCCCACGGCGGTGCCCGAACCGCGCCTGCTGTTCGCCAACGACGCGCTGGCCGACGAGCTGGGCCTGCCGCCCGCGGCGCTGTGCGGGCCGGATGCCGCGGCGCTGTTCGCCGGCAACCTGCTGCCGGCCGATGCGGAGCCGATCGCGCAGGCCTATGCCGGCCACCAGTTCGGCGGTTTCTCGCCGCAGCTGGGCGATGGCCGCGCGCTGCTGCTCGGTGAAGTGATCGACCGCGCGGGACGGCGCCGCGACATCGCATTCAAGGGCTCGGGCCGCACGCCTTTCTCGCGCGGGGGCGACGGCAAGGCCGCCGTCGGCCCGATGCTGCGCGAGGCACTGATCGGCGAGGCCATGCACGCGCTGGGCATCCCGACGACGCGGGCGCTGGCGGTGGCGGCCACCGGCGAGCCGGTGTACCGCGAGTCGGTGCTGCCCGGCGCGGTGCTGACGCGCGTGGCCGCCAGCCACCTGCGCGTGGGCACCTTCCAGTTCTTCGCGGCGCGCGGCGACGCCGACACGCTGCGCCGCCTGGCCGACTACACCATCGCGCGCCACGACCCGCAGCTGCTCGACGCGCCCGACCGGCACCTGGGCCTGCTGCGCGCCGTGGCCGAGCGCCAGGCGCGGCTGGTCGCGCAGTGGATGAACGTGGGCTTCATCCACGGCGTGATGAACACCGACAACATGGCGCTGTCCGGCGAGACCATCGACTACGGGCCCTGCGCCTTCATGGAAGCCTACGACCCGGGCGCCGTCTTCAGCAGCATCGACCACGGCGGCCGCTATGCCTACGCCAACCAGCCGCACGTCGCGCGCTGGAACCTCGCCCGCTTCGCCGAGACCCTGCTGCCGCTGATGGCCGATCCCGAGGACGAAGCGGCCATCCAGCGCGTGGTGGCCGAGGTGACGGCGGTGATCGATGCCTTTCCCGCGTGGCATGCCGCGGCGCTGCTGCGCGGGCAGCGCGAGAAGCTGGGCCTGTTCTCGGCCACCCCGGCCGACGACGCCGCCGATGCCGCCCTGGCGGACGACTGGCTGCAGCTGCTGCACACGCAGGCGGTGGACTTCACGCTGGCCTGGCGGCGCCTGGCCGCGGCGGCGGAAGGCCGGCCCGAGCCGCTGCGCGACCTCTTCGCCGACCGGGCCGCGCTGGATGCGTGGCTGGCGCGCTGGCGCGAGCGCTGCGCGCGCGACGGCGCCGCGGGCGGCAGCGGCGATGCCGAGCGCGCTGGCCGCATGCGCCGCGCCAGCCCAGCCGTCATCCCGCGCAACCACCGGGTCGAGGAGGCGCTGGCGGCGGCCACGAACGACGG
>CAMLJY010000079.1 GCA_946480465.1 uncultured Burkholderiales bacterium | reverse complement strand
TCAAGCCCGGCGCCTCCCACGCGCGCTGCGGCCTGCCCGCCCGCGCCTTTGCGAGTCAACGAGGACTTCGAAGAAGCGCGTGCCACCGCATGTGCACGAACAATGGTCGGAGTGCAGGCACGGTGGGCCCCCGCAGGCGGGGACGAGCGTTGCGGACCACGCGGAGGACGCCGGAGGCAGCGCACGCCACGACTCGGCAGGAGAGCGGCCCGGGGTGCGGCCACGGTGGGCCCTGGGAGGCGGTGAGGACCGCAGGCCCGGGGGCGGCGAGCGAAGCGAGCTTCGTAGACTGACTCGCCGGCGCTGTGCGAAGCGAGCGCAGCGAGCGAAGCTAAATGGACGGCGCGCCCCCGGGCCGAGGACCGCAACGGAGTCGGTCCCCCAGGGACCGACCGCCGGACTCGGCCCGCCGTGGCCGCACCCCGGGCCGCTCGGGCGCTCCACACGCCGCAAGTCAAACAACACACACATCAAGGACAGCACCGGGCCGAAAGCCGCCAGACGGAACCAGCGGCTTGCGCAGCGGCTGCGTTTCGCAGGAGATCGTGCCTACCGCTCCCGCAACGCCGGATGCGCCAGCGCATGCCCCGCGCGTACTTCGGCGATGCGACGTGCGGCCAGCCGTTCGCAGAAGGGCATGCCGTGGCGGCGGGCGTAGTTTTGGGCGGCTTCCAGGGTGCGCAGGGCCTCGGGTACGCGGCCCAGGGCGGCCAGGGCTTCGCCGCTTTGCAGCCGGGCATGCACCGCGTGGCCGAACTGCGAGCCTTCGATGGCGAAGCGCAGGGCCTGGGTGGCGCGGCGTTCGGCTTCTTCCTCGCGGCCGGCGCACAGCAGCGCCACCGAGAGCCAGTGCAGCAGGAAGAATTCGCCGTAGGTGCCGCCTGCTGATGCGGTGCCGCTGTCGAGCGCCTTGCTCAGCAGGCCGATCGCTTCCGCCGGCCGGCCGTTCAGCGCCATGGCGCCGCCCAGCAGCGCAGCGACGCAGGGATAGAGCATCGGGATGTCGCAGCGGATGCACATCTGCACGGCTTCGGCCATCAGGACTTCGGCGTCGGCGGCGCGGCCGCGCTCGAGCCAGATCTGCGCCTGCACGAAATCGATCAGGCCGCGCGAGTAGGGGTGGTCCTGGCGTCCCAGCTGGCGGTAGCCCTCGTTGCAGGCATCCACCGCGCCGTCCACCTCGTCCATCGACCACAGCGCGCTGGCCAGGAAGGCCTGCAGGTTGACGCCGGGCAGCGTCGCCCAGCCGGGCGGGATGGTGGCGGCGGAGACTTCGTCCGCATAGTCGTGCCGCACCTGGCGCACCAGATCGGCGGCCTCGGCGTAGCGGCCCAGGCCGTGGAAGCTGAGCACCTTCACCATGCCCGCGGCCAGCAGCAGCACGCGGCGGTCGGTGGCGTGGCCGGCCTGCAGCGCCGCCTCGGACTCGACCAGGCTCTCGTCGTAGCGGCCGCGCATCCACAGCAGCAGGGCATGCTGCTGCCGCACCGAGGCGAGGCGGCGGTGGTCGCCCAGCGCGTGGGCCAGGTCGCCGGCGCAGGCCAGGTTGGCCAGCATTTCGTCGACCTGGCCCAGCGGCATCTGCGCGCCGATGACCTCCAGGCGCAGCATCATCTCCAGCTGCTGCTGCAGCTGCGGGTCGGCCACCTGCGCCGCGGCCTGGCAGCCGAGCTGGAACTGGCGCAGCCCGTCGCGCGGGGCGGAGCGCAGCACCGAATGCGAGATGGCGCGGGCCCAGAGGCCGGCGGCGTCGGCCCAGAGTTCGCCCTCGAAGGCATGGCGGGCCAGCACGGCGGTCCAGCGCGGGTCGTCGGCATGCTGGGCGGACAGGGCGGCGTAGGCGGCGCGGCGCAGCGCGACGGCGGAGGCGCGGGTCAGCGAAGCCAGCACCGCGTCCTGCACGAGCGCGTGGCGAAATTCGTAGGCGCTGCCGTCGGCGGAGGCGGCGCGCAGCAGGCCGGCGTCGGTGCAGGCGCGCAGCGCGGCGGCGGCCTCGTCGTCGGCGAGGTCGGTCATGAAGGCGACGTCGGCGCGCGGGATCGGCCCGCCCAGCACCGCGGCCGCGCGCAGGCAGGCCTTGGCCGGGCTGGGCAGGCGGTCGACCACCGCGGCGGTGACGACCGAGATCGAGCCCGGGGCGGGCAGCTGCGTGCGCACGGTGCCGATGCGGTAGCCGCCCGGCGGGCCGACCAGGGTGCCGTCGTCGACCAGGCTGATCGCCAGCTGCTCGAGGAAGAAGGGCTTGCCGTCGGCGCGGTCGACCAGCTCGTCGCGCACGCCGCGCAGGCTGGGGTCGTCGCCCAGCAGCGCCAGCGCCAGGCGCTGCATCTCGGCGCTGCTGAGCGGCGCGAGCGAGACCTCGGTGAACCAGGGCGCGTCGTGCCAGCGGTGCGAGAACTCGGGGCGGTAGCTCAGGCAGACCAGCACCCGCGCCTCCTGCAGGCGCGGCAGCACGGCGTCGATCAGGCGCTGGCTTTCCTGGTCGGCGAGGAAGAAATCCTCCATCACGACCAACATCGGCCGCGCGGCGGCCAGCAGGCACAGCAGGGTTTCCAGGGCCGAGCCGATGCGCTGGCGGCGCAGGCGTGGCGCGAGCTTCTGCCACTCGTCGTCGACGGAGCCGCCGCCCACCAGGTTGAGCAGTGGCACCGCCGTGGCCTCGCCGAGCGCTTCGGGCGTCAGGCCGCCGGCGCGCAGCAGGGCCTGCGCGAGCTCGGCCGCGGCGGACAGCGGGCTGTCGGCCAGGTAGGCGCGGCAGTGCACGACGATCGACGCGAAGCCGTCGAGCGCGGCGCGGTCGCACAGCTCGGACAGCAGGCGTGACTTGCCGACGCCGGCCTCGCCGCGCAGGCCGACGGTGCGGTGGCGGCCGGCGAGCACGGCACGGCCGCTGGCCAGCAGCTCGCCCATCGAGGCGTCGCGGCCGATCAGCGGCGCCATGCGGCGGCGGCGCAGCATCGGCGCGGCGGCGGAGGCCCCCTGCACGTCGACCAGCTCGTGCAGTTCCAGCCGCTCGTCGAAGCCACGGACCGCGTGCAGGCCGAGCGAGCGGGTTTCGACCTGCTCGGCCAGCAGGCGCCAGGTGTCGTGGCTGATCATCACGCTGCCCGGGCGCGCCAGCTGCTCGAGCCGGGCGGCCAGGTGCACGGCCTTGCCGTCGATGCCGCGCAGCGCGCTGGGGGCGGACGGGGTGCCGCCCAAGGTGGGCGCCGCGCGGAAGGAGCCGCTGCTGTCGGCCACCAGCTTGACCAGGGCCTCGCCGGAGTGGATGCCGATGCGCAGGGTCAGTGCGCGGGCCTGCGCCTCGCGCTGCATCTGCAATGCGGCCAGCGCGGCGCGCAGGGCGTGGTCTTCCTGCGCCCGCGGGGCGCCGAAGACGGCGACGACGCCATCACCCCGGTCCTGGCTGAGCGTGCCGCCGAAGGCCTCGATGCTGGACATCATCAGCCCGATCGCGGACTGCAGGAACTGCTGCGCGCCTTCCGGGGTGCGGCCGGAGATCAGGCGCGTGGAGTCGCACAGGTCGGCGAACAGCATGCTGACCTGCTTCAGTTCGGGCTGCAGCTTCAGCGGCGTGCCGCAATACGGGCAAAAGGCGTGGCTGCGCGCGTGGGCGCGGCTGCAGGCGGGACATCGCGGCGGGGGCATGGGGCCTGCACTCTAGGTGAGCGGCCAGCGAAAGAAAAGGGTTTCATGCGGCGCGGGGCCCCCTAACTTCAGCAGCCGCACGGAAGTATCAGCCGATGTAAGCGGCCGATACAAGTTTTGGCCACGACGGCGGCGTAGGCATGCCGGCGCCGAGCCGGGCCTGGACGGGCCTGCACGGGGCGAGGCGAGGCGGGTCGGGCCGGGCCGGCGCGCCGCACCTGGGGGGGCGGCACGTGCACCGACGGTGTCAGAACGTCACGGCGTCAGGTGGCCGGCTGCAAGCCCGCTGCCGTGGTTCGCCCGCGGCGCCGCGCGGCAGCGGCCTTGGCGCGGTACATCGCCGCGTCGGCATGCGACAGCAGCGTGTCGGCGTCGTCGCCGTCGTCGGGGAAGGTGGCGATTCCGATGCTGGCGGTCACGTGCAGCGCATGGCCGTCCACCAGGTGCGGCCGCGCCAGGGCCTGGGCGATCACTCGGCCGACGTTCACCGCATCGTCCGCCCGCGCCAGGCTCTCGAGCATCACGACGAATTCGTCGCCGCCCAGTCGGGCCACCGTGTCGCCGGCGCGAACGAGGCTGCCCAGGCGGTCGGCCACCGACTTCAGCAGGCGGTCGCCGGTGCCATGGCCCAGGCTGTCGTTGACATCCTTGAAGCCGTCGAGGTCCAGGAACAGCAGGCCCAGCGGCCGGCTGCCGCGGCGCGCCTGTACCAGGGCCTGCGCCAGGCGGTCGTTCAGCAGCGCGCGGTTGGGCAGGCCGGTCAGTTCGTCGTGGTGCGCCATGTGGCGGATGCGCTGCTCGGCGCGCTGGCGCTCGATGGCGATGCCGGCCAGCCGGGCGGCGGCATGGATCGCCTGGCGATCATGCACGTCCGCCTCGCGCGGTGCGTCGGCGCAGGTCACGAACCAGCCGAGCAGCACATCGTCGTGCGAGCGGATGGCCTCCGCGCCCAGCAGGTGCAGGCCGGGCGGAACGGCACCGGCGTCTCCGGGCGGCAGGATGGCGGCGTGCAGGCCGGGACGGCGCGCCTGCGTCATCGCGACCAGGCGCTCAAGCACCGCTGCCAGCGGCTGGCGCTCGGCCACCATCTCGAGGATGCGGCCGTGTTCGACGAGCGTCTCCTTGGTCTCGGACAGTTCCGCGGTGCGGGCCTGCAGCGCTTCGCGGTCTGCCAGCAACTGGCGCACGGCGCGGGCCATGTCGGCGATCTCGTCAGCGCCATCGGCCAGCTCGGACAGCGGGATCCGCGGTCCATCGTCGCCGCGCAGGTGGCGGCTGACCTGCTGCAGGCGCGACAGCAGGTGGCGGCCGAGGAAGAGGCTGGCCACCATCCAGGTGAACAGCAGCGCGATGACCAGCAGCAGCACGATGCCGCGCTGGTTGCCCACCGAGTGGTCGACCAGCGAGCCCAGCGCCTCGCGGTAGGCCTGCTCGCGCCCGGCCTCGTGCTGCAGCACGCCGGCCACGAGTGCCTCGCTGCGCAGCAGCACCTCGGCATGCTGGGCGGCGATGCGCCGCGCCTCGGCGGGCGCGGGCAGGGTGTCGTTGCCATCCCCGGCCGCGCGCTGCAGCGCGCGCAGGTGCTCGACGCTGGCGCGCAATTGCCGCGCATCGGCCAGCACGCCGGCGTGCGGCGCTTCCCCGGCGGCCGGCGGGCCGGCGCCCAGCAGCTGTTCCAGGCCGCGGATCTGGTCGATCAGCGCGGCATGGCTGCGTTCGGCTTGCGCGGCCGTGGCGGCGCTGAGCAGGCGCTCCAGTTCGCGCTCGGCTGCGCGCAGGTGCAGTGCGGTGCGTTGCGACTGTTCGGCCTGTTCCCGCTGCTGCTCGGCCAGGCGCTGCGCGGCGGTGCTGCCGTTGCGCAGCGTGTACACGCCGGCCATGCCGATGGCGACGATCAGCAGCGAAAGCGCCGTGATGCCAAGCATGAACTGGCTGCGCAGCGATTGCGGCAACCCGGGGGCCGGCAGCGCCGGCAGGCGGGAGAACAGGGATCGCAAGATGGCGCTCGTTGGGTGCACCACTTTAGCGACGCGTTCAGTTTTGCTGTTTATCAAAAAGGGGCGGATCCGCGCCAAATTGGCGCGCCGCGTGGCACTCAGGCTCTCAGGGCGCCGCGGACTCCAGCAGCAGGTCGCAGGCCGGGGCCTGGTCGGGCAGACCCAGGCGCGGCGTCAGCTCGGCCGCGGGCTGCGGCCGGCCGAGGTGGTAGCCCTGCACCCGGTCGCATTGCAGCGCTGCCAGGAAGCGCATCTGCGCTTCGTTCTCGACGCCCTCGGCGACGGTCTGCACGCCCAGCGAGCGCGCCATCGCCACGATGGCCCGCACGATGGCCGTGGTGTCCTCGCTGCTGGCCATCTCGGCGGTGAAGGACTTGTCGATCTTGATCGCGTCGATGGGGAAGCGGCGCAGGTGGTTGAGGCTGGAGTAGCCGGTGCCGAAGTCGTCCAGCGCCAGCACCACGCCCAATTCCTTCAGCGCCTGCAGCGTCGCGCGCACCGCGTCGGTGTTGTGCATCAGCGCGGTCTCGGTCAGCTCCAGCTCCAGCGCGGCCGCGGGCAGGCCATGCTCTTCCAGCGCTTCGCGCACCAGCTGCGGAATGTCGTGGGCCAGGAACTGGCGGGCGGAGAGGTTGACCGCCATCACCAGCCGGGTGTGGCCCGCCGCGTGCCAGGCCTGCAGCTGCCGGCAGGCGGTGCGCAGCACCCAGCGGCCGATGGGCGCGATGAGGCCGGTTTCCTCGGCCAGCGGGATGAAGCGGTCCGGGCTGACCAGGCCCAGCTGCGGGTGCGGCCAGCGGATCAGCGCCTCGACCGCGACGATGCGGCCGGAGCCGGGCGCGCACTGCGGCTGGTAGTGCAGCTCGAACTGGCCGTGCTCGACCGCCAGCCGCAGCGCGCTCTGCAGCTCCACCCGCTGGTGCGCCTGCTGGCCCATGTCGCGCGTGTAGCACTGCACGCCATTGCGGCCGTGGGCCTTGGCGCGGTACATGGCGGCGTCGGCGTGCTTCAGCAACAGCTCGGCGCTGTCGCCATCGGCCGGGAAGGTGGCCACGCCCAGGCTGGCGGTGACGTGCAGCGTGCGTTCGTCGGCACGCAGTGGCCGCGACACGGCCTGCACGATGGTGTGGGCGACGGCGGCGGCGTCGCCCGCCTGCTCCAGGTCCACCAGCATCACGACGAATTCGTCGCCACCCAGCCGCGCCACCGTGTCGCCGCTGCGGACGATGCCCTGCAGGCGCGCGGCCACGGTGCGCAGCAGCCGGTCGCCCACCTGGTGGCCGAGGCTGTCGTTGATGTACTTGAAACCATCGAGGTCCAGGAACAGCAGCGCCAGCGGCCGCCCGGTGCGGCCCGCCTGGCCCAGGGCCTGGGCCAGGCGGTCGTTCAGCAGCGCGCGGTTGGGCAGGCCGGTCAGCTCGTCGTGGTGCGCCATGTGGCGGATGCGCTGCTCGGAGCGCTGGCGCTCGATGGCGATGCCGGCCAGCCGGGCGACGGCTTCCACGCCGTGCCGTTCGTGCGCGGTGGGCAGGCGCGGCACGGCGCCCTGGACGACGACGCTGCCCAGCACCGCCTCGTTGTGCGAGACGATCGGCGCCGACCAGCAGACCTGGCAACCGGGCGCCGGCAGCGTGGCGCCGTCGGGCAGCACGATGGCCACGTGCTGGCCGTCGAGCTGCGATTCGGCGAGTTGCACCAGGCGATCCAGCACCTCGGGCAGCGGGGCCCGGGTGGCGATCATCTCGAGGATGCGGCCCTGTTCGCTCAGGGCCTCGCGCACGTTGGCGGTGGGCGCCTCGGGCGGCTCCGGCAGGCCTGCATCGAGCGTGGAAGCGCCGAAGCCGCGCCAGCGCCGGCGGACGTGCCGCAGCGCCGGTCGCCACACCCGGGCGAGCAAGAGGCCGGCGACGATCCCCGCCAGCACTGCAGCGGCCATCAGCATCCGGCGCTTATCGGCGGCGCCCGCTGGAACTCGAGGGCGCGGCGGACCGTGGGCGTGAACTTCGTCACGAGGCGCCGGAGCGTGGCGGTCAGGCGGGGATCTCGTCCGCGGGGGCCACCAGTTGTTCGTGGGGCAGCAGGCGGGCCTGCAGGATTTCCGGGGTCAGCTGGAGGCGGGCCAGCAGGCCGGCCTGCGCCAGGCTGGCGGCTTGCGCGCGGTCGAGGCCGTCCTCGCCGGCGTCGGCCAGCAGGCTGGCCAGGCGCAGCAGGCCGCCCAGCGGCGAGAAGGGCTCGGCCGCCAGCGGATTGCCGGCCGTGTACAGCGCATCCACCAGCTCCAGCGGCAGGTGCCAGCGCGCGGCCAGCTCGGCCGAGACCTCGGCATGCGTGCAGCCGAAGTGCTCGCGTTCCAGCGTGAACACGCTGTCGGGCGCGCCGGCCAGCGATTCGACCAGCGCGACCAGCCCCGGCTCGGCCATCAGCATCAGCACCTGGCCGCTGCGCAGCAGCAGGCCGGCGACCTCGGCCAGCGCGGCATCGTGGTCGAGCACCAGCGCCAGGCTGCGGGCGTTGCCGGCGGTGGCCAGGTTCTGGCGCCAGAAGCGCTGGCGATCGAAGCCGCGCGGGCGCGGGAACACGTCGACCAGGCTGGCCGCCAGCGCCAGGCCGCGCAGGCCGTCCAGGCCGATCATCGCCGCGGCGTCCGGCAGGTGCGCCACGCGGCGCCGTGTGCCGTAGCGCGCCGAATTGGCCAGCCTCAGCACCCGCGCGGCCAGCGCCGAATCGCGCGAAATCAGCTCGGAGAGTTCGACCAGCGACACGTCCTCGCGCCGGAAGCAATCCAGCAGGCGGTGCGCCACTTCCGGCAGCGCCGGCAGTTGGTTGGCATGGGCGAAGAAGCGGTCGATGCAGGACATGGTGCGGAACTCCACAGCGCAGGCGGCTTGGCCGATGGGCCGGCGGCCTGCAATGCATTTCGACCGGAAGCCGCCGCGGCTTGAACGCGGCGCCCGGGCTTTCGCTACTGGAAGTGCTCGAGCATGCGTTCCAGCGCCATCGTGAACGGCTGCTGCAGCAGCGGCAGCGTGAGCAGCATGCCGATCAGCCCGACGCCGAGCGTCACCGGAAAGCCGATGGCGAAGATGTTGATCTGCGGCGCCACGCGCGAGATGACGCCCAGCACCAGGTTGACGAACAGCAGCATGCCCACCAGCGGCAGCGCGATCCACAGGCCGATGGCGAAGACTTCGGTGCCCCAGACCTGCGGCTGCACCGCACGCAGGAAGGCGAAGGGTTCGGGGCCCACGGGGAAGGCGTTGAAGCTCTTGATCAGCGCCGCGATGATCGCCAGGTGGCCGTTGATGATGATGAAGAGGAAGGCCACCATCGTGCCGAAGAAGCGGCCCGAGGCCGTGCCTTGGCTTGCGGTGACCGGGTCGAAGAAGCCGGCGAAGTTCAGGCCCATCTGCAGGCCGATGATTTCGCCGGCGAACTCGACCGCGGCGAAGACCACGCGCACCGCGAAGCCCAGCGACACCCCGATCAGCACCTGCTGCAGCACGACGATCCAGGCCAGCGCCGAATCCAGCGCGATCACCGGCATGGCCGGCAGCGAAGCCTGCGAGGCCAGCGCGATGAAGAAGGCCAGCGCCACCTTGACGCGCATCGGCACCGAGCGCTGGCTGAACACCGGCAGGCTGGTCATCAGCGCCAGCGCGCGCAGGAAGGGCCAGAGGATGGGGTTGAGCCAGCCCATCAGCTGGGCGTCCGTGAAGGAGATCACCGCGCCGGCCCGGGTGAGCGCTGCGTCAGCCCAGCATCGAGGGGATGGAGGTGAGGGTCTGGCGGATGTAGTCCACCAGCATCGTCATCATCCAGGGCCCGGCGATGGCCAGCACCGCGACGGCGGCGAGCACCTTGGGCACGAAGCTCAGCGTCTGCTCGTTGATCTGCGTCGCCGCCTGGAAGACGCTGATCACCAGGCCGACGATCAGCACCACCAGCAGGATCGGCGCCGAGATCATCAGCAGCATGTACAGGCCGTTCTGGCCCAGGGTGAAGACTTGTTGCGAGTCCATGGTGCTAAGTCGCGAAAGAGGCGGCCAACGATCCGAGGAGGAGGTTCCAGCCGTCCGCCAGCACGAACAGCATCAGCTTGAACGGCAGCGCGACCAGCACCGGGCTCAGCATCATCATGCCCAGGCTCATCAGCACGCTGGCCACGATCATGTCGATGATCAGGAACGGGATGAAGATGAGAAAGCCGATCTGGAAGGCGCTTTTCAGCTCGCTGGTGACGAAGGCCGGCACGATCACGCTGAAAGGCATTTCCTCGGCCTTGACCTTGGTGGTGTCCACCTTGGCCAGCTGGGCGAAGAGCTGCATGTCGCTCTGCCGCGTCTGCTTCAGCATGAACTCGCGCATCGGCACCTCGCCGCGCTTCAAGGCTTCGTTGAAATCGATCTGCTGCGCCTGGTAGGGCGCCCAGGCCTGGGTGTAGACCTTGTCGATCGTCGGCGACATCACGAAGAAGGTGAGGAAGAGGCTCATGCCCACGATCACCTGGTTCGGCGGCGCCGCCTGCGTGCCCAGCGCCTGGCGCAGCAGCGACAGCACGATGACGATGCGGGTGAATCCCGTCATCAGCAGCAGCACCGCGGGCAGGAAGGACAGCGCGGTGAAGAACAGCAGCGTCTGGATCGGCACCGAGTAGCTGGTGCCGCCCGCACCCTGGCCGATCACCAGCGGCAGGTTGGGGCCGCTGCCCGAGGGCGCACCCTGCGCTAAAGCCACGGCAGGCAGTGCCGAAATCAGCGATACGGCCAGGCATTGGCCGGCGCGGCGCAGCAGGGGCGAAGAATTCGGCGCGTCAGTGCGCATCGCCCGACTCCTTGCCGGAGGCGCTCGCCCTGGTGCGGGCCAGCAGTTGCGCGAAAGGCAGCGCATGCTGCGGCGCCGGCGGCACGTCGCCCTGCGGCGGCATGGTGTGCAGCGTGCTGATGCCGGCGGGCGTCACGCCCAGCACCAGCCACTGGCGTTCGTCGCCCTGGCCGACCTCGACCGTCACGACGCGCTGGTTCGGTCCCAGCGGCAGCGCGGCCACGACGCGCATGTGGCCGACCGAGGCGGCCGCGCCGATCGGCGTGCGCTTGAGCAGCCACAGCGCGACCGGGATCAGGACCAGGATGGCGACGAAGGCGGCCAGCGGCCCCAGGATGGAGGTGGAACCGCCGGTCATGCGCGGGACAGGCGGCGCATGCGCTCGCTGGGGGTGACGATGTCGGTGAGGCGGATGCCGAACTTGTCGTTGACGACCACCACCTCGCCCTGCGCGATCAGATAACCGTTGACGAGCACGTCCATCGGCTCGCCGGCCAGCGCTTCCAGCTCGACGACCGAGCCCTGCGCCAGCTGCAGGATGTGCTTGATGGGGATCTTGGTGCGGCCCAGCTCCACGGTCAGCTGGACGGGGATGTCCAGGATCATGTTCAGGTCGTTGCCAGCGGCATTGCCGCCCACGCCCGTGGGCGCGAAGTTGGCGAACGAGGCCGCGGCGACGCTTTCGATGGCGCTGTTCATCTCGCCGGAATCGGCGGCCGGCTTCGCTTCCGCCAAGGCCGCCGCCCATTCGGCGGCCATGCGGTCCTCTTCGGACATCTGCGGGTCACTCATTGCTCTCTCCCAGCCAGCCCGCGGGGGTGCTGGTCAACAGTTTGTCGATCTTGATGGCATAACGTCCATTGGACGTGCCGTAGTGGCAGTCGAAGACGGGCACGCCGTCGATCTTGGCCTGGATCATCGGGTTCAGGTCGAGTTCGATGAAATCGCCGGGCTTGAAGGCGAGCAGCTGCTCGATGGTGGCGTGCGCATGCGCCAGTTCGGCGACCAGCTTGACGTCGGCCGACTGGATCTGCTGCTTCAGCAGCTTCACCCAGCGCCGGTCGGGTTCGCTGGAATCGCCCTGCATGGTGCTGTACAGCACGTCGCGGATCGGCTCCAGCGTGGAGTAGGGGATGCAGAAGTGGACGGTGCCGGTGGTCTCGCCGATTTCCAGCGTGAAGCTGGTCGCCACGACGATCTCGGAGGGCGTCGCGATGTTGGCGAACTGCGGCTGCATTTCCGAGCGCTGGTACTCCATCTCCACCGGATAGATGCCGGTCCAGGCCTTCTTGTACTCGGCGATGATGCACTCGACCAGGCGCAGGATCACGCGCTGCTCGGTGGGCGAGAAGTCGCGGCCTTCGATGCGGGTGTGGAACTTGCCGGCGCCGCCGAAGAGGGCATCGATAACGGCGAAAACCAGCGTGGGGTCGCAGACGATCAATCCCGAGCCACGCAGCGGCCGCACGGAGACGATGTTGAAGTTCGTCGGCACCACGATTTCGCGCAGGAAGGCGCTGTACTTCTGCACCTTGATGCCGCCGATGGCCACTTCGGGGCTCTTGCGGATCAGGTTGAACAGGCCGATGCGGATGTTCCGCGCGAAGCGCTCGTTGATGATCTCCATCGTGGGCATGCGCCCACGAACGATGCGTTCCTGGCTGGCGAGGTCGTAGTCGCGGATGCCGCCGGTGGGCGCATCTTCCTGCTCGAGCTTCTGGCTCTCGCCGGTGATGCCTTGCAGCAGTGCATCGACTTCGTCTTGCGAAAGGATCTGCTGGTTCACGCCACTGGCCCTTCGAAAGCGCGTGTCTTTCCAAGCGGACGCCGCGGAACCGGCTCTGCCGGGCCGCTGGCGTCGCCCCCTGGGGGGAGGCGACCGAAGGTCGCTTCGGAGGGGGTCATTGAATGATGATGTTGGCGAAGTGCACTGCCTTGACCGGGTAGACCGGCGCCTTCTTCTTCGGCGCCTTCCTGCCCTTCCTCGGCGGCGGATCCTCGGCCTCGTCGTCCAGCGGCATGTTGATGCCCAGCGGCAGCATGGTCTCGCGGCGGATCTCCTGCGCCAGGCGCAGCTTGCCTTCGCGGGTGAGCAGCTCGCCGGCGGTCTTGTGGGCCAGCAGCATCAGGATGTTGTTGCGGATGGCCGGCAGGTACAGCTTGATCTGGTCGCCGACCTTCGCATCCTCGATCTCCAGCGTCAGGCCGATCTGCGCGTAGCGCTCGGCGTCGCGGTCGGCCAGGTTGACCGTGAAGGGATCCAGTGGCACGAAGATGGGCGGGAGCCGCTTCTCGTCGACCTCGTGCTGGACCTCGGCGACGGGGGCGCCGTCTTCGTCCATGGCTTCTTCTTCCGCCGCGGCAGCCTTCTTCTTCAGCAGGAAGAGGGCCGTGCCGCCGCCGGCCAGCAGCAGGACCAGCGCCGCGGCAATGATGATGATCAGCTTCTTCTTGCCGGCGCCCTTGGGGGACGGGGCGTCGGCAGCGTCGGCGGTGGCGGTGGACATGCAATCTCCGGAAGCAGGCGAGCGAGGACTCGTTGCCGGCCATTATTCGGAGGCTGGGTCCGGTGCGATGGGGGGAATAGCGGGGGAAAAGTGGCTGCTTATGCGGCGCCGCGGCCGGCCGGCGCCAGCGCGGCCAGGCCGCGCACGGCAGCCCCGCGAAGTGGCGGACCCGGTGCCGGGGCCGGCGGGGGGGTGGACGTCAGGCGACGAGGTCGACCAGGCCGCGCTGGGCGCTGGTGCGCAGCACGGTGGCCGGGCCGGCGTGGCCGAGGCCGTCGTCCGCGGGCGCGCCCGGGCGGCCGCCATGGCCCTGGCCGGGCTGGCCGGCGCTGCCGCCCTGGCCGGAGAAGCCGGCGGAGGACTGCGGCTGCTGGAACACGCCGCCGCCGGTGAGCGTGAGCCCGGCGTCGCGCAGCGAGCTGGCCAGCGTGGGCAGCGCGGCCTCGATCACCTGGCGCGTGGCGGCGGCGTCGGCGAGGAAGTCGACCCGGGCGGCGCTGCCGTCGAGCGCGATCTGGACGGAGATCGGGCCCATCTCGGGCGGGTTGATCTCGATCGTCGCCCGCTCCACGCCTTCGCGCGCGAACAGGCTGATCTGCGCGCCGAGCGCGGGCGGGAAGTCGGGGCTGCCCAGCGGCTGGGGCAGGTGGGCCTGGGATGGGGCCGCCGCGGCACCGGCTTCGGCGGCGCGGGTGGCGATGGTGGGGGCGCCGGGGGTGGCGGGCAGGGCGGCCTGCAGGTGGTCGGCAAATCGCTGCGGGGCCGCTGCCGTGGTGCCGGATGGGCCGGCGGCGGCCTGTGGCGCCGGGCCGCCTTCCGCCCCGGCGCGGTCGATGGCCGCGCCGCCCGGGGCTGGGCGGCCGCTGTCGCTGCCAGCCGGGCGTGCCGCACGGGGCTCGGCCGCGGTGGCCGCCGCGGCGGGGGCCGCGTTGGCGGAGGCCCTGGCGCGGCCGGGGCCGCGGGCGCTTTCGCCCTCGGCTGCGCCGGTGCGGCCGGTGGCCGGCCCGGCGGCCGGGGTGCCGCGCGCCGGTCCGGCGGACATGCGGCGCGCGGCGTCGACCAGGCCGGTCGGCACCGGACTGGCGCCGGGCAGGCCCGCGGCGACCGGTGTCGGGACCGCGATCGGGCCCAGCAGCGGCGCGGTGGCCGCGGCGTGGGCTGGTGCGGGTCCTGCCGGGGACGCGCCGTTGTCTGGGGAAGCAGGCGCCGAGGGATCGGCCACGGCGGCGCCTGCGCCTTCCGCGCCACCGGCGCCGGACGCCAGTCCGGCAGCCTCGGGGCGGGCGGCGTCGGTGGCGGGGGCCGGCCGTGCGGCGGTCGGACTGGATGGGTGGAGCCGGTCGCCGCCCGCCGCGGCGGAACCCTGGACAGCGGCTGGGGTGCCTGGGGTGCCTGGGGTGGCTGGGATGCCTGTTGCGCGTGGGGTGCCCGGGGCGGCCGGGCCGCCGGGCGTGCCGGCCGTGGCGGCCGGCGCGGACGCCGCTGCCGGCGGGATGGCCGGACCGGGGGGCGTTCCAGCGTCGGGGGCTGGTGCGTGGGCGGACGGCGGAGGGCCGCCGTCCTTGGTGGCGCTCGTGGCCGTGGCACCTGCGGACGCGTCGGCCGGCGGAGCCAGTGCGGGCGCGGTGCCGGCCAAGGCCGGATCGGACGGCACGGTGGCGGCGCCGGCCGCGGTTGCGGGCTGCTCCGCCAGGGCCTCGCCTTCGTGGTCGGCCGCGCGGCCGCGGCGGCCGGCGCGTTCAGCGGGCGCCGAGGCGTCGGCCGCCGTGGTGCGGGGCATGCTGCCGGGCAGCGGGCCGGTGCCCGCGCCGAAAGCGCGCAGGCGGTCGGCCGCCGCGCGGCGGGTGGTGGGTGCGTCGGTCGAGGTGGCCTCGCGCGCGCCGGCGCGGCCGCCGGCCGCCTCGGCGGCCCCGGGCGCCGCGCCCGGCGCGGCCGTGGCATCGGCCTGCTTCAGCGCCTCGCTGCTGTCCTGCAGCGCGCGGGCGAAGCTGCCGCCGGCGTCGGTGCCCTCATCGGTCCGTCCACCGGGCAGCGCGGCATCCGCTGCGGTGCCGGCGGCGGCCTTGGTCGGGGCGGCGGGGATCAGCAGGCTCAGCATCGCGGACCCGGAATGGCTCAGATCATGGAAGGCGTCAACCGCGACGCGGCGTTCGCCCGGGTGCGCTGCGCCGCCTCGTCGGTGGCGCGCTGGTCGCGCCGCTCGGCGACGCGGTTCTGTTCCTGCTGGCGCCGTTCGATCAGCTTGCGCACCGCGGCCACGCGCTGCTCGCGTTCCAGCACCACCGCCCGGGCCTGCTGCGCGCGCTGCTCGGCCTGCGCGACGATCTGGCTCTGCTGGGTGATGGCCTGGTCCAGGCGCTGCGCGAAGCCCTGGTAGCACTGCATCAGCTCGATGGAGCCGGCCTGGCGGAACTGCGTGGACCAGCGCTGCTGGTACTGCGTGCGGTACTCCTGCAGCTGGTCGAGCTGGCCTTGCGCGGCCGCCGCGGCGGCCTCGGTGTTGCGCAGCGCGGCCAGGGCGGCGTCGCGCTCCGCCTCGGCGTGTTCGAGCAGCGTGGACAGCGATTGGGTCGAGGTCATCGGCGGGTTCCGGGTTCAGGCTGCGGTTCGGGAGGTGTCAGGTGCCGACCAGCCGGCACAGCTGGCTGCGGCTCATGTCGAGCGGGGCGCGGTCGTGCATGTCCTGCTGCAGCAGCGCCATCAGCTGCGGCTGCAGGCGCACGGCCAGGTCGAGTTCGGGGTCGTGGCCCGGCTGGTAGGCGCCCAGCTGGATCAGGTCGCGGGCCTTGCTGAGCTTGGACAGCAGCGCCCGGGCGCGGCGGGCGCCGTCCAGCTGCTCGCGCGGGGCCACGTTGGTCATCACGCGGGAGATCGAGCGCTCGACGTCGATGGCCGGGAAGTGGCCGGACTCGGCCAGCTCGCGCGACAGCACGATGTGGCCGTCCAGGATGCCGCGGGCGGCGTCGGCGATCGGGTCCTGCTGGTCGTCGCCTTCGGACAGCACGGTGTAGAAGGCGGTGATCGAGCCGACGCCGTTCAGGCCGTTGCCGGAACGCTCCACCAGCTGCGGCAGCTTGGCGAAGCAGGACGGCGGGTAGCCCTTGGTGGCCGGCGGCTCGCCGATGGCCAGCGCGATTTCACGCTGGGCCATCGCATAGCGGGTCAGGCTGTCCATCAGCAGCAGCACGTGGCGGCCTTCGTCGCGGAAATGCTCGGCGATGGCGGTGGCGTAGGTCGCGCCCTGCATCCGCACCAGCGGCGGCGCATCGGCCGGCGCGGCCACCACGACGCTGCGCGCCAGGCCTTCCTCGCCCAGGATGTCCTCGATGAATTCCTTCACCTCGCGGCCGCGTTCGCCGATCAGCCCGACGACGATCACGTCGGCCGCGGTGTAGCGGGCCATCATGCCCAGCAGCACCGACTTGCCGACGCCGGTGCCGGCGAACAGGCCGATGCGCTGGCCGCGGCCGATGGTCAGCATGGCGTTGATGGCGCGCACGCCGGTGTCCAGCGGCTTGCGCACCGGGTCGCGGTCCATCGCGTTGATCGGGCGGCGCACCATCGGCTCGGGCCGCACGTGCTGCAGCGGGCCGCCGCGGTCCATCGGATTGCCATGGGCATCGACGACGCGGCCCAGCAGGCCGTCGCCCATCGGCAGGTGCAGGCCGCGGTCTTCGGTGCGGCGCCAGAGCTGGTTGTCCTTGCCGAGCAGCGGCGGCGCCTGCGGCGTGGAGCGGGCCGAGACGCGGGCGCCGCTGGTCAGGCCGTGCACCTCGCCGGTGGGCATCAGGAAGGCGCGGTCGCCGTTGAAGCCGACCACCTCGGCCAGCACCGGGTCCTTGGCGTCGCCGTGCACCTCGCACACCGAGCCGACCGGCGCGCGCACGCCGGCGGCTTCCAGCACCAGGCCGGTCACGCGCACCAGGGTGCCCTGGTTCTGCAGCGGCGTGCGCAGCGAGGCGTACTGCTCCAGGTCCTTCAGGTAGTGGTGCCAGCGCTGCACGCGGGCGGGCACGCCGGTGTCGATGTCGACGGCGATGGCAGCGGCTTCGGCGGGGTGGAAGGCGGACATGGACGCGGTTGGGGGAACGTGGCGCATCCGGGATGGGGATGCTTCAGGCCGATGTTCCCCTGCCGGCCGCGCGGCCGGCGGGCAGAAAAGCGCGCAAAAGTCGGCTTGACTCGCGGGAATGGCGGGGCGGGGGGGAGCGTGCCGGCCGGCGGTTCCTGCGATCGAGCCGGGCTCCTGGCCTTCAGCTCGCCCGCCAGCTCGCCCACGCCAGCACCAGCGCGGACGCGCTGCCGACCAGCAGCACCGGCGCCAGCTGGTCGGGGTTGGGCTCGGTGACGAACTTGTGCAGGCCGACGCCAGGCAGCACCGCCAGCGCGGTGGCGAAGCCGAACCAGCGGGCGCTGGCGGCATGGAGCGCGAACTGCACCGCCGCCGCCACGCACAGCGCCATCGCGGCGGCGAGGTAGGGGCCGCGCACGGCGGGCGGGTGCGGGGCGACGCCGGCCAGCATGGCCGTGTTCATGCACACGAAAAGCACCAGCAGCGCGGCCAGGGCGGCCAGCGCCAGCGGGCGGCCGAGGGTGGCGGGCAAGTGGGCGTTGTCGTTCATCACGAGACTCCTGCAAGAGGGGTGGGCGTCCGGGCGGGGCGGGGACGTGATCGCGGCCTCGGCGCTCCGGGAATCGGTGCGGGACCGGGGCAAGGTGACCGGGGCATGGTGTCAGGACGCGCTGCCTGCCTCAGGTGGCCTCGCGGGCACGGTTGAAGGGCAGGTCGCGCAGGCGCCGGCCGGTCAGGCGGGTCCAGGCATTGGCGACCGCCGGTGCGACCAGCGGCAGCGCGATTTCGCCGACGCCGCGCGGCTCGCCCTGGTCGGCATCGATGAAGCGGCAGTCCACGGCGGGCAGTTCGGGCAGGCGCAGCAGCGGGTAGTCGGCGACCGATCGCTGCACCGCGCGGCCGTCCTGGAAGTCCAGCGCCTCGGACGCGGCGATGGACCAGCCCATCAGCGCCGCGCCTTCGATCTGGCAGCGCGCCAGCACCGGGTTGACGATGCGGCCGGCGTCGACGGCGAACTGCAGGCGCTCCACGCGCGGCCGGCCTCCTTCGCCGCGGGCCACGCGCGCGCGCAGCGCGATGTGCGAACCGCGGAAGCCCATGTAGGCGATGCCGTCGGCCGTGCCGGCGGCGGCCGGCGGCGCCGCTTCGCCCAAGGCCTGAAGGACGCGGCGGGCGCGGGGGTCCTGCAGCATCGCGAGGCGGTAGGCCAGCGGTTCCCGGCCCGCGGCGTCTGCGGCTTCGTCCACCAGGGTCTCGATGCCGAAGACGTTGAAGCCCGCACCCACGCCGCGCAGGAAGCCGCAGGCCACCGGCAGCGGGCGGTGCAGCGACTCGATGCGCTGCTGGGCGATGTCGTAGCCGTGCTCGGAGCCGTCGACCATCGTCTGGTCGAAGCCTTCCTTCGCGAAGCGGTCAGGGAACATGCGCGCGCTGGTGGCGCTGCCCACCGTGCGGTGCAGCCAGTGGCTGATGCGGCCCTGCGCATCCAGCGTGGCTTCGAGCCACTGGGCAGCGATGGTGCGCACCTGGCCATGCGGGATGTCGTCGCCGACGAACTGCAGCACCTGCACCGGGCCCTTCAGCTGCATCGCCAGGTACGCGGCCGCGCCGGCGGACTCGTTGTCGACGCGGCGGCCGAAAGCGCCGCCGGCGAAGGTGGCCTGCACGGCGAAGACCGGCGGCGGCCGCTTGGCGGTCTGCGCGGCCCGCCGCATGTCCAGGCTGGGCGCCTGGGTCGAGGCGACGATGTCGGCGCCCTGGTTCAGCCAGGTCGGCGTGGCGCTGGCGTTGATGGGCTCCAGCGCGGCATGGGTCACGTGGCGGCTGAGCACCAGCGACTGCAGCCTGCGCGCGCCGCCGGGCGACGCTGCCCCGGCGGCGCCGTGCTGACGCACGATGTGAGCGTCAGCCGCGCCGGCGCGTGCGGTTTCCGCGAAGGCGTGCAGCGCCGCTTCGCTGTCGTAGGGGGCGGCCGGCGGGTTCCAGCGCGGCTGCAGCGCGCGCCGGCCCTGCAGCGCCGACCAGGTGTCACGCGCCACCACCGCCAGTGGGGCTGATTCGCCCGGCAGCGGCAGCACCTGGACGACGCCGGGCACGGCCCGCGCCGCGGCATCGCCCGCGTCGGCCAGCGTGGCGCCCAGCCGGTCCGGCGCCAGCAGCACCGCCACCAGCGCCTTCGGCGGCCGGGCGTCGATGCCGTAGACGGCGCGGCCGGCGAGCTTGTCGGCCAGGTCCAGCCGCGGCAGCGGCTGGCCGACGATGCGTGAAGGCGCCGGCGCCAGCGCCGGCAGGCTGGACAGCAGGCCCGGCAGCTCGGCACGCGGGGCCAGTTCGGCATAGCTCAGCCGGCGGCCGTCCGCGTGCAGCAGCTGGCCGGACTCGGTGCGGACCTGCTCGGCGGCGCAGTGCCAGCGCTGCATGGCGTTCCACACCAGCACGGCGCGGGCTTGCGCGCCGGCGCTGCGCAACACCGGCCAGAAGGCGCTGGTGGCGGCGCTGTCCGCGGTGACCAGGCGCATGCCGAAATGCGGGTTGCCGTAGGCGTCGTCGTAGGGGGCGGGCGTGACGTCGATGCCGCGCCAGTCGGCGTCCAGCGCGTCCGCCAGCACCTGGGCCAGCGCCGTCATGCTGCCCTGGCCCATCTCCACCGCGGGGTTCACCAGGGTGATGCGGCCGTCCGCACCGAAGCGCACGAAGGCATTGACCGTGCGCGGTTCGGCGGTGCTGGCGCAGCTGGACGACTGCAGGCCGAACAGCACCGCGGCGCTGCCCGCCGCGCCGCCCACCAGCAGCGCGCGGCGGCTCAAGCGAACGGCGCCGGTCATGCCGCGCTCCGTGCCGGCCGGGCGATGGCGGCCTGCACCGCGCGCACCACGCGCGGGCCGGTGCCGCAGCGGCACAGGTGGCCGGCCATCGCGGCGCCGATGGCGGCTGCATCCGGCGGCGTGGGCTGCGCCAGCAGCGCGGCGGCGGTCATGCACTGGCCCGGCTGGCAGTAGCCGCACTGCAGGGCCTGGTGCTCGGTCCAGCCGGCCTGCAGGCGATCACGCAGGTCGGCGGGCAGGCCTTCGATGGTCGTCACCGAACGGCCGCGCACCGCGGCCATCGGCAGCTGGCAGGCGCGCGCGGGCGCGCCGTCCAGGTGCACCGTGCAGGCGCCGCACACGCCCTGCAGGCAGCCGGGCTTGGTGCCGGGCAGCCGGAGGTGGTCGCGCAGCGCCCACAGCAGCGGCATCTGCTCGTCCACCGGCACCTGCGCGGGCCGGCCGTTGAGTTGGAAGGCGATCGGGGCGGCCATGCGGGCTCCTGGTCAGTTGGCGGACTGGCGCGCCGCCATGGACGCGTCTTTGGTCGGGTAGGGGGCGGCGGTGTCGAAGTCCACCGCGATGGTCCTGGCGCGCACTTGTTCGAAGTCGCCCTCGGGCATCAGCCAGCTGACGCTCATTACCGTCGGCACGCGCAGCGCGCCGAAGAGGCGGTAATCGCCGCGCGTCATCACCCAGCGCGCGCCCACCCAGCGCTGCGGCACGTCGCCGGCGAAGCGCAGCAGGCGGTCGTCGCTTTCGCAGCGGGTCAGCGCGCCGTCGGGCTCGAAGCTGCAGAGCATGCTGGCAGCCAAGGGGCCGTCTTTCACGTGGGCGCGGGCGCGCTGCTCGTCCACTGCTTCCCAGCGCAGGTGGCGGCCGGGCAGCAGCATGGTGGGCGACTGCGTGGCCTCGGCGAAGAAGCGGACCATGTAGGTGCGGTTGATGTCGTCGTGGCGCTCGTCAACCATCACGCGGCCGTCGCTGCGCACGGCCCAGATGTGCGTGTCGCCCTGGGCGTAGAGGTCGCGCACGTCGATGCTGGTGTCCGGCCCCTGCTGCCAGACGCTGTCCCACACGTAGCCCAGGCCTTGCGCCGACAGCGCCATGTACTGCTCGCCGCGCGTGGCCATCCAGGGCGTGGCGCGCGTCACGCCGCGGGCGCTGCCGGTGACGGGCAGTCGCACCTCGCCTTCGAAGCGGAAGCGGGTGAAGCGCGCGGCCGGCGCGCGGTCGGCACCGGTGTAGGCCAGGTAGCGGCGCACCGGCGCGGGCAGCGTGGCCAGCGCGCCCGCATCGACCGCGGGCGGCGCCTTCGCGAGCGTGACCAGGGCGTCGATCTCGCGGTCGACACGCTCGCGCATCGCGGGCTGGGTGACGCCGGCTTGCGCCGCGGCGGCAGCGGCGAGGGCCAGCAGCGCGAGGACGGGTCGGGTGAGGAGAGGCGGCAGCTTCATCGGCGAATTTCGGCTGGTGGGCGGCAGCGGGGCAGGGCCTTGGCGGCCTGGTCCCGCCTGCCGTCCGCGGGGTTGCGGGTTGCGGTCGGAGGGTTGGGTACCGGTGGGTACTCGGGAGGCAGTCTAGTACCATCCGGTACTGCCTTGGCGCCTTGCCGCGTCTCGTTTTGTTTCGCCACTCCTGCCGTGTCCGAGCCGAAGACCCGCCGCCCGCCGCCCCCCCTCGCGCCGAACCGCGCGCCGAACCTCGCGGCGACCCGCACACCCACCGACGCATCCACCCGTGCATCCACCCGTGCATCCACCCGCGCTGCGCATGCCGCCGCCAACCCTGCGCCGATGGACGAGCCGCCCGCGGGCGAGCCGACCCGCCGCGACGAGATCCTGGACGCCGCGCTGGCGCTGATGGAGGAGCACGGCTACCGCGACACCACGATGCTGCAGGTGGCCACGCGGGCGCGCGCGTCGAAGAACACGCTGTACCAGCACTTCCCGACCAAGCAGGCGCTGTTTGCCGCGCTGGTGGCGCGTGCGGCGGCGGCGATGAATGCCGACATCAGCGCCGCGCTCGACGGCGACGCGCCGCTGGAGCCCACGCTGCGGCAGTTCGGCATCCACCTGCTCACGCTCTTGACCGGCCCGCAGTCGCTGGCGATCAACCGCGCCGCGATCGCCGAGGCCCGCGTGGCGCCCGAGCTGGCGCAGGCCCTGGCGGCGAACGGCCGCGACAACACCGCGCCGCTGGTGCAGCGCTATTTCGCGGCGCAGATCGCGGCCGGGCGCATGCGGCGGGTGGACGGCGCCGATGCGATCGAGACCTTCATCGGCCTGCTGATCGGCGACCTGCAGGTGCGATTGTTGTGGGGCATCGCCACGCCGCCGGATGCGGCGGCGATCAGGCGGCGCGCGCAGCGGGCGGCGGAGCGGTTCGTCGTGCTGTTTGGTGCGTGATTGCCACGACCGGGAGTCGGCGGGGTGCGCGATTCAGTTCTGCATGAAGAACAGCGCCGCCTTCCCGTGCGACGCCAAGTCGTCGTACAGCCTCGCTAACGCGACAACATCTCGTCGTACGTGCTCAGGGACGCGATCAGGGTCGACGGAACGGAAGAAGGCGGCAACTCGAGCAACTGTGTGGGGATCAGAGACGCGAACGGGAAAGCCAGTGGTGCTGTTGAACCGGCCACTGAAGATCCTGTTGCAATGGCCAGGCCTTGATAGTGATAGTCAATGCCCACGCAGGCCTCCACGCCCCTGTCAGCTTGTTGGGGTCAGCGATTCTCCACGTGGGCCGCCGGCCCGAAATCGGGTGGAGTCGGTCAATCCCCATCCAGCGTCCAGTCCACCCCCGTGCCCAGCGCCTGCACCGCCTGGTTCCAGCGTGCGTTGATGCGGGCGTCCACCGTGCCGGCGTCGCTTTCGATCAGCACGCCGCCGCGTTCGATGTCGGGCTTGCCGACCAGGCGCGCGCCGCGAGCGGCCAGCACCTCGCCGGCGCCCTGCGCGATGGCAGCCTGGTCGTCGGGGTGCACGTAGACGGTGATCTGGCGCGCGCTCATCAGCACGGCGTTGACCGCGTCGATGGCCACCTGCACCACCAGCTCGGGCCGCGCGGTCAGCTCGCTGCGCACCACCTGGCGCGCCAGCTGGGTTGCGATGCGCGCGACCGAGGCGGCGATGTGCTGCTCCAGCGCGCCCAGCTCGTGGTCGAGGTTCGACATCACCGTGCCGAACTGGCCCGCCAGCTGCTGCGCGAAGCTCTGCTTGAAGCTTTCCAGCGCCACCAGGCCGTCGCGGTAGCCGTCGCGATAGCCGTCCTGGCGCGCGGCGTTCAGCTGGGCCTGCAGCACCTCCAGCGCGGCCTCGGGCGGTGGTGCTTCGGGCTCCGGCACGGCGGCCCGCACCGGCGGCAGGTTGGCGGGGTTGTCGCCGAAGGTGTCGGGCATCCAGCTCGCGAAGCCCTGCAGCTCCTCGCGCGGGATGAAGCGGGTGTAGGCGTTGGTGCCCTGGCGCGAATTGGGCGGCGGCGGCACCTGGCGCGGGCCGTTGTTCGATTTAGAGGAACTCATCCGCGCCTCCGCTGGCCAGCACGATCTGTCCTTCGTCGACCAGGCGGCGGACGGTCTTCAGCATTTCCTTCTGCTCGGCTTCCACTTCGCTCACGCGGACCGGGCCGCGCGACTCCAGGTCTTCGCGCAGCGTCTCGGCGGCGCGGGTGGACATGTTGCGGAACACCTTCTCGCGCATCTCCGGCGTCGCGCCCTTCAGCGCGATCACCAGCGATTCGCTCTGCACCTCCCGCAGCAGCGCCTGCACGCCCTTGTCGTCGAGCTTGCCGAGGTCGTCGAAGGTGAACATGTTGTCCATGATGCGCTGGGCGAGGTCGGTGTCCGCCTCGCGGATGAAGTCCAGCACCGCGGTCTCGATCGAGGTGCCCAGCAGGTTGATGATTTCAGCCGCCGTCTTCACGCCGCCGAGGGACGCCTTGCGCAGCTTCTCGCCGCCGGCGAGCACCTTGCTCATCACCTCGTTCAGGTCCTTCAGCGCCGACGGCTGGATGCCGTCCAGCGTGGCGATGCGCACCAGCACCTCGTTGCGCTGGCGTTCGCTGAAGGCCTTGATCAC
>CAMLJY010000078.1 GCA_946480465.1 uncultured Burkholderiales bacterium | reverse complement strand
TGTCGCTCGCCGTCGTCAAGCTGCTGGGCTCGGGCGAGTACGCGGCCGAGGCGCCCGACGATGGCGCCACCGGCCCCGGGCACTTCGGCCTGGCGGTGGCCGACTACGCGCACTCCACCGCGCCCAATCGGCGTTATGCCGACCTGGTGACGCAGCGCATCGTCAAGGCCGCGCTGGCCGGCGCGACGCCGCCCTGGGACGTAGGACAGCTGGGCGCCATCGCCCGCCACTGCACGATGCAGGAAGACAACGCCCGCAAGGTCGAGCGCCAGGTGCTGAAGGCCGCGGCCGCGCTGCTGCTGCACGGCCGCATCGGCGAGCAGTTCGACGCCATCGTCACCGGAGCCTCGGCCAAGGGCACCTTCGTGCGCATCCAGCGGCCCACGGTCGAAGGCCGCGTGGTGCGCGGCTTCGAGGGCCTGGACGTCGCGGACACTGCACGGGTGCGCCTGCTCGCGGTCGATGCCGGGCAGGGATTCATCGATTTCGAGCGCGTTTGATCGCCAGGAGAATGCCACGGTGCTGCCCGCTGAACTGGAACGTTATCTGCATGAGCACATCCCGCTGTCCCGCGCGATGGCGGTGCACGTCGTCGCCGCCGATGCGCAGGCGGTGGTGCTGGGCGCGCCGCTGGCGCCCAACATCAACCACCGCGAGACGGTGTTCGGCGGCAGCGCCTCGGCGCTGGCCATCCTCGCGGCATGGTCGCTGCTGCACGTGCGGCTGCGGGCCGAGGGCCGTGCCAGCCGGCTGGTGATCCAGCGCAACACCATGGACTACGAGCAGCCCATCCTCGGCGACTTCAGTGCCCGCTCGGCGCTGGCCGATCCGGCCGACTGGGCGCTCTTCACCCGCATGCTGGCGCGCAAGGGCAAGGCGCGCATCGCGGTGCAGGCCGTGCTGGAGCACGGCGGTGCGGTGGTGGGGCGGCTGACGGGCGAGTTCGTGGCGCTGGAGGGAAGCGGGCGGGCACCTGCCTTGGGCTGAGGAAGCCGTGAACGAATCCCGCGCACCCGCTCGTCGCGCCACGATGACGCCATTCGTCGACGCGGGCGGCCCTTGAGCGCGCCGGGCCGGCCGTTGCCCATGGCCGGTCCCGGCGGCGAGGGGCGGTCGTTCGCTATGGCGCTGCGGCCAGGTCGCGCAGCGCGCCCGTCACTGCCTGCAGCACCCGCTCGCGCCGCATGCTGTCGCCCTGCGCGGCGCCGAGGCCCCACGCCGGGTGCGCGCGCGCCGGCGCCAGGGCGGCCAGCAGGCCGCGCAGCGCGGCCTGGCGCGCCGGGTCCAGCACGCCATGCACGGCGATGGTGTGCGCGGCGGCATGGCCGCGTCCTTCAAGCGTCAGCAGCAGCGCCAGCATCTGGTCGGCCAGCAGCGCCAGCACTTCGTCTTCCACCGTCAGGTCGACGCGCCGGCGCACCAGGTTGGCCACCGCGTGGCCGACGCCGCTGAAACCCTGCGACGCCGCGCCGCCGACCGCCGCGCCCAGCGTGGCCGCGGCACCCAGCGACAGCCCGGCCAGCGCCACGTCGGCCGCCAGGCCGACGCCGGCGCCGATCAGCGCGCCGGTGCCCAGGGCCTGGCCGGCGCGGCTCAGGCCCTCGGCGTTGAAGACGTCGCTTTCCCAGCGGCCGTCGAGCCAGGCCATGCCGTCGAGCCGCGCGTCGCCGGGCGCGAAGGCCTGGATGTCCAGCAGCGCGCTGATGCAGCCGCGGGCGCGCGCGAGCACCGCGGCGCGGAAGTCCTCGACGACGCGCGCGCGTTCGTGCGGCTGCTGCAGCTGCTCGCGCGGCAGCGTGCGGCGCGTGGCGGCCGCGGCCACCAGCAGCGTGGCGATCTCGGCCAGGCTGGCCCGGCGGCGCTCCAGGCGCTCGAACTCCAGCGCTTCGGCCACCTCGGCCAGCAGTGCCTCGCGCGGGCGCAGCAGCGTCGCCAGGTCGCGGTACAGGCGCTGTTCGGCGCCGCTGAAAGGCGCGACCGCGTCGAAGCGCACGATGGCATGCAGGCCGTACTCGGACAGCGCGGCCTGCCAGTCGGCCTCGCGGCTCGCCGCGTCGCGCACGAAGTTCAGCACCGGCAACACGGGGCGTGCGCACCAGCTCAGGGCCTCCAGCTCGGCGCGGTGCTTCGGCAGCACCGGATCGCGCGTGTCGACGACGTAGAACGCGGCCTCCGCGCCCAGCAATGCGCGCAGCACCTTGGCCTCCTGCTCGAAGCGGCCTGCGGCCTCGGGCGTGGCCAGGAAGGCGCGGATGCGCTCCGGCGGCGGCAGGGCGCCGTCCTGCGCGCGCAGCCGCGCCATCAGTGCGGTGGAGTCTTCCAGCCCCGGCGTGTCGAAAAAGCGCAGCGCGGGCCGGCCGTCGACCATCAGCGCGATGGCCTCCACGTGCCGCGTCGTGCCCGGTCGGTCGGACACGCTGCCGAAGTCGGCCCGCCGCGTCAGCGTGCGCAGCAGCGAGGTCTTGCCGGCATTGGTGTGGCCGACGACCGCGACGCTGATCGCGTCGGCGCGCTCAGCCATCGCGATCCAGGCCGGCCCAGCGGCGCGCGGCTTCGGCATCGGGCAGCAGCGTGACGGCGTCCAGGTCCTCGTCGCGCAGCCACTGGCGCCAGCGGCGCGCGTCGCTGCGGCGGCCGGCCTGCTCGGTCAGCAGCAGGCCGATGGCGCGGTCCTGCGGCCCTAACGAACGAATGAAGTGGCCTGTGCCGCGGTCGGGAGAGGCCGCGCCGTCGACGGCCAGCAGCAGCCGGCCGGGGGCCTCGGCGGCCACGCCCTCGGCCAGCGCCAGGCGCTCGTCTTCGCGGCCCTCGATGCGGCGCGTGCAGGCCGCGGCGGCTGCGAAGGGCTGGATCGGCCACGGCGCCTCGGGCGGCAGCTCGAAGCCGACGAGGGCCAGCGGGCCGGTGGCCGGCGGCACCGAGGCGGCCGCTGCACCGGCGGCCGCCCGTCCGGGGTCGGCATCGACGACCGTACCGGTGTCCAGGCGCTGGAAGCGGCTGGCCAGCCGTCGCGCCCACGGCGCCGCGGTGTCCAGGCCGAGCCGCGCGGCGCGGCGGCGGCACGCCAGCGCGCAGGCCAGCGCCAGCAGCAGGCGCGGCAGCAGGCCGTAGGCCAGCGTGCAGCCGATCAGCCACCAGGCCAGCAGCCGGTGGCGTTCGACCGGCGTCACGTCCGATTGCCAGGCCGCGGCGGCGGCCGGAAAGCCCAGCTTCTCCGGCAGCCAGCTGGTCACGCGCACGAAGCCCAGGAAGTCGCCGGGCCCGAGGATGGTGGTTTCCCAGCCGAGCCGGAAGGCATGGAAGGCGAAGGCGAACCACAGCCCGGTGATGACGACGGCAAAGGCCAGCAGCCACATCACGTGGCTGGCCAGGCCGAAGGCCCAGGGCGCCAGGCCGGCCCGCGCGCTGACCGCTTCTGCCGCCTGCAGCAGCCGGCGCCGGGCGGGCGACAGGCGGCGCGTGGCCAGCGCCAGCAGCGAGGCCGGCAGCCCGCCACCGCGGCCCCCGCGCAGCACCGCGATCAGCCACAGCAGCAGGGCCGCGCCGTGCAGCCCGAGCAGCGAGGCGAAGGCCATCACCACGTTGATCGAGCGCCCCTCGCCGACCACGGCCGCCAGGATGGCGTAGGCGCTGCCGGCCACCAGCGCGGCGCCGGCCAGCAGCAGCAGCGGCAGCCGGCGCTGCAGCGCCGCCAGGTCGGCCAGCAGCCCCTCGCGCCGCGCCAGGCGCCACGCGCGTTCGGCGATGCGCCCGTCCAGGCCGGCGCTGGCGCCATGCGCGGCGGCCAGCTCGCCGGCGTCGGACAGCGGCCCGGTCTCGCGCTCCTGCGCGGCCACGGCTTCGGCCAGCAGGACCTCGCGGAAGCGGGTGCGCCGGGGCTCGTCGTAGGACATCGGGGGCGGCGGCCTTCAGGCGTCCAGGCCTTCGAGCACGTTGACGACGTTGATGCCGACCTCGGCCACCGCGTAGCCGCCTTCCATCGTGACGACGGTGGGCAGGCCCAGGGCGGCAATGGCCGCGCCAATCGTGTGATAGTCACCGCTGGCCACCTTGAAGCGCGAGATGGGGTCGCCCTCGAAGGTGTCGACCCCCAGCGCCAGCACCAGCGCGTCGGCGTTGAAGTCGCGCACGGCGGACAGCGCGCCGTCCAGCGCCGCCGCCCAGTCGCCGAAGCCGGTGCCCGCCGGCAGCGGCAGGTTCAGGTTGCGGCCGAAGCCCTCGCCCTCGCCGCGCTCGTCGGCGTGGCCGAGGAAGAACGGGTACTCGGTGCGCGGGTCGCCGTGGATGGACAGGGTCATCACGTCGCCGCGGTCGTAGAAGATGGTCTGCGTGCCGTTGCCGTGGTGGTAGTCGATGTCCAGCACCGCCACGCGCTTGGCGCCGCCGTCGCGCAGCGCCTGCGCGGCGAGCGCGGCGTTGTTGAGGAAGCAGTAGCCGCCGAAGAAGTCCGGGCCGGCGTGATGGCCGGGCGGACGGGTCAGCGCCATCGCGAAGCGCGGGCCGCGCACGGCCTGCACCGCCCGCGCGGCATCGATCGCGCAGGCGGCACCGCCCAGCGCCGCGGACCAGGTGCCGGCGGTGAGCGGCGAGCCGGCGTCGAACGAGAACAGGCCCACGCGCGCCGCGAAGTTGGCCGGCAGCACGTCGTGCCGGAACCCGCGCACCGGCCATACCGAGGGCAGCACGTCGACCTCGGCATTTGCCGGGTCCAGCGCCACCCAGTCGTTCCACGCGGAGGCCAGGAAGTCGACGTAGCGCGGCGCGTGCACGCGGCGGATCAGGTCGAGGTCGGCGCTGCCCGGGGTGCGCAGCTCGCCCACGGGGCGGCGCTGCAGCTCGGTCATCACGTGGTCCAGGCGCGCCGGCGTCTCATGGCAGGGCACCAGGCGGCCGCGGAACATCTCGTGGCGGCCGTCGTGGCCGCGGTGGGCGGGGTTGTGGAAGATCAACATCGGTACTGCTCGGTGTGTTGGGGAGGCGGGGCCATTCTGGCCGCGCCCGTGCCGCATTTCACTCGGTTCCGGCAGGGGGGAAGGCCGCATGTCGACGGCGGACATCTTCGGGTTCGGGCCTACGTAGTCCTACGCGCGCCACCGGCTGCACCCTGGACTATGGTTGTTCGCGGGGGGAAATGGCGCGGCGCAGCGGCGCCGGGTGGCGCAGGGCGCCGGAAGTTGGGGGTCCCCATGACGTGCTTCGAGGCCTTGGCGCTGTGCGAGACGAAGCATGAGCTGGCCGCGGCCGCCGGCGAGGTGGCCGCGCGCCTGGGCTTCAGCCATTTCTCGCTGGCGCTGCGCCTGCGCGGCGGCACCACGCCGGAGGACCCGCCGCTGTGGTCCATCGACAACCTGCCGCCGGACCTGCGGCGCGCGCGCCTGGATTGCTTCATCGGCCTCGTCGAGGCCTGCGGGCTGGACTGGATGCGCCACGGCCTGCCGCATCCCTGGCTGGTGACGGCGCCCGTGCCCGAGCCGCTGGGCGGCGAAGCCTGCGCCGAGCGCTTCCGCGAACAGGCGCGGCGCCACGGCGTGCAGGGCGGGCTGTGCGTGCCGGTGCCCGGGGCCGATGGCTCGGCCGGCAGCCTGACGCTGGCCACCTGCCGCGCGGTGGGCGAAACCGCGCTGAACGCACTGCAGCCGCTGGCCCTGCTGTTCTCGCGCCATCTGCACCTGGCCTGCCTGCCTTTCATCGCGGCGGAGCATGCGCCGCGGGCGCCGCGGGCGCCACGGTCGGCAGCGACGCTGCGCAGCATGAGCTACTTGGGCTGAGGACAGGGCTGAGGACCTTTCTACCCGACCAGGCGCGCAGTGGCTGGGTCATAGGCCAGCTCGGAAGCGCCCCGCGGGCACCGCATTCCGGCTCGTGCTCGATCTGCCCCATGCTCGGCAGGGGGCTGCAGTTGCTGGGGCAGCGCCTCCAGCGGCTTTCAACCGCGGCTTGCAGGTACCACCGCCGTGCCTCGGCGTCCTTGTCCTGTTCCTGTCCTGTTCCATCGGCACCGCGTGAGCGCCAGGGCACGGCCAACGCCTGCGCAGCGCGCAACCCAGCACTGGCCACAGGTCGATCGGCTCTTCGCCTGCTGGCGGAGCAGCTTGTGCCACAGGCTGTGGCACAAGCTCGGCATCCCGCGTGCGGGCGCGGTCGGTAGAAGGCCACCATGCGCTGGACGTTGCACTCCGAGACGCCCGTTCTACCGGCAGCTCGGTGTGGAGGTCCCGGGCCAGCGGCGAATGACGGGGTGCCGTGGCCTTCCTGCGGTTGGCGCTCGTCGATCACCGCCGGTGCCATGGGCGCGGCGCCCCACACCGTTGGTGGGTGCTCGACTCGCGGCTGAGGCGGCCCCCGCCTCAGCGCCGCAACGCCAGGCCGAACGAGGCCGCCAGCGTGCGGTACTGCGCCAGCTGACGTTCGATGTACGCGTCCAGTGCCGGCCCGGTCAGCGCCGGCGGCTGCAGGCCGGCGCGGGCGCGGTCTTCGGCGAAACCGGGCAGCGCCATCGCGGCGGCGAAGGCGCGCACCCAGGCGGCATGCTCAGCGTCGGCCACGTCGGGGCCGAGGTAGAAGCCGCGCAGGATCGGCCACAGCAGGTCCACGCCCTGTTCGCGCGCGGTGGGCAGCTTCCCCCAGCGGCCGGGCAGGCGTGCTTCGGCCAGCACGGCCAGCACGCGCAGCGGGGCGGCGGTGTCCCACTGGCGACCGACCTCGGCGGCGTCGCCCGCCAGGACCTGCACGTGGCCGCCCACCAGCGCGGCCAGCGCGTCGCCGCCGCCCTCGAAGGCGACGAAGCGCATCGCCTGGTGGCCGACGCCGGCAGCGCGCGCCAGCAGCGCGGCCTTCATCCAGTCCTGGCTGCCGATGGTGCCGCCGGCGCCGAAGGCGATGGCGCGCGGGCTGGCCTTCAGCGCGGCCAGCAGCGCGCCCAGGCTGGCCCAGGGCGCGTCGCGGTGGACGGCGATCACGCCGTGGTCGAGCCCCAGGCCCGCCACCCAGCGCACCTCGCGCGCGGGTGCGGGGCCGAAGCGGCCCTGCACCAGGTTCAGCAGCGAGCCGCTGGAGAACGCCACCAGCGCGCCGGCATCGGCGGCGTGGGCGGTGGTGGCCTGGCGGTAGGCCAGCGCACCGATGCCGCCGGGCAGGTAGCGGATGGCCAGCGGCGGCCGCGACGGGTCGCCGCGCTGCAGCGCGGCGCGGGCCAGCTGGCAGCCCAGGTCGAAGCCGCCGCCCGGCTTGGCGGGAACGATGCATTCGGCCGCGGCCGGCCGGGCACGCGCGGCCGGTGCCGTGGCCAGCGCGGCCGCCCGCAGCAGCAGCGTGCGCCGCTTCATCGCCGCGGCCACCACAGCATGGCGCGCAGGCCGGGGCCGTGCTCGCGCGGTTCCAGGCGCAGGCGGCCGCCGTGGCGTTCGATCACCGTGTGCGCGATGGCCAGCCCCAGGCCGGAGCCGCGGCTGCCGCGGCCTTTCGCGAAACGCTCGCCGACCCGGCCGCTCACTTCGGGTGCCAGGCCGGGACCATCGTCGATCACCGCCAGGCTGGCGCCCAGGGCGTCGGCGGCGGCTTCGATGGTCACCGCGCCGCCTTCGCGGCCATGGGCGATGGCGTTGTGCGCCAGGTTGGCCAGCGCCTCGTGCAGCAGTGCGCGGTCGCCCTGCGCCGGCAGCGGCCGGGGCGGCAGCTCCAGCCCCAGGTCGATGCCGCGCTGGCGCGCCAGCGGCAGCAGCGGCAGCGTCACCTCGCGCGCCAGCGCGCCCAGCTCGATCTCGTCCTGGCGCGCCGCGGCCGCATCGCTGCGCGCCAGCGCCAGCAGCTGCTGAGTGGCCCGGATGGCCTGGTCCAGCTCGGCCGACAGCGCCTGCAGCGCCGCGCGGGCGCGCTGCGCGTCGGGTTCGCGCAGCGCGTAGTCCAGCTGCGCGCGCAGCGTGGTCAGCGGCGTGCGCAGCTGGTGCGAGGCATCGTCGACGAAGCGCCGGCGCTGGTCCATCAGCTGCGCGGTGCGCTGCAGCTGCTGGTTCACCGCGTCGACCAGCGGCTGCAGGTCGCCGGGCAGGCCGGTGGCGTCCAGCGGGGCCAGGTCGTCGGCGGCGCGGCCGCGGGTGTCGGCCGCCAGCCGGGCCAGCGGCCGCAGCACCACGGTGGACACCGCCACCACCGCCGCCACCAGCAGCGCCAGCAGCAGCAGGTCGCGCTGCAGCGCGCGGCGCACGAAGGCATCGGTGAAGCGCTGGCGCGAGACGGTGCTCTCGGCGACCTGGATCACGATCTCGCGCGGCTCGCCGTCCGCCGTGGCCACGGGTCGCTTCAGCGCCCCCAGGCGCAGCGGTTCGCCGAAGTAGGCCGCGTCGTAGAACTGCGGCTCGCCGGTGCGCAGCGGCCTGGGCGGCGGCGGCAGGTCGGGGCTGCCGATCTCGACCAGGCCGTCGGCGCTGGCGATGCGGAAATGCACGCTGCCGCTGGCGGTGAGTTCGAAGAACTCGAACAGGCGGTACGGCAGTTCGATGGCCAGGCCGCCCGAAGGCGTGGAGACGTTCAGTTCCAGCGCCTTGATCGCACCCAGCAGCGAGCGGTCATAAGCCGCATTGGACGCGGCCACGGCGTCGCTGCGGGTGAACCACCAGCCCACCGCCGACAGCAGCGCCAGCGCCGGCAGCAGCAGCGCCAGCAGGCGGGCGCGCAGGCTGGTGGGCGCGAGGGCAGGCAGCCGGCGGCGCTTCATCCGCTCCCTTCGCCCGGGGCCTCGTCCGGTTCCAGCACGTAGCCCAGCCCGCGGTAGGTGTGGATGCGCACGCCGCGGCCTTCCAGCCGCTTGCGCAGGCGGTGCAGCAGCACGTCGATGGCGCTGGGCTGCACGTCGTCCTCGTCGCCGAAGACGCGGTCGATCAGCTTCTCGCGCGCCACCGGCTCGCCGGCCTTCAGGATCAGCGCGCGCAGCAGCGCCTGCTCGCGCGGGGACAGCGACAGCACCTCGTCGCCCAGCGTGAAGCGGCGCGTGGCGGCTTCGAACTGCAGCGGCCCGCAGGCCAGGCGCGGGTGCTCGCTGCCGCGGGCACGGCGGATCAGCGCCAGCAGCCGCGCTTCGAGCTCGGCCAGCGCGAAGGGCTTGGCGAGAAAGTCGTCGGCACCCTCGTTCAGCGTGCCGACCCGCTCGGCGAGCGAATCGCGGGCGGTCAGGATCAGCACCGGCAGCCGCCGGTCCTGCGCGCGCAGCTTTCGCAGCACCTCGTGCCCGCTGCGGCCGGGCAGGCCCAGGTCCAGCACCAGTGCATCGAAGTCGTGGTCGGCCAGCGCGCGCTCGGCCAGCCGGCCATCGTCCAGCCATTCGACCTGGAAGCCCGCCTGCTCCAGTGCCCTCGCGAGCCATTCGCCCAGGGCATGCTCGTCTTCGGCCAGCAGGATGCGCATCGCGGCATTGTGGTCGCGCGGCGGCCGGCGCGTGGTGCATCCGGGCACGCGCCCGGGCTGATAGGGGATTGATAGACCGCGGTGTCAGCATCGCCGGGCGACATCGGATTCACAAGGAGACCAGCGATGAGCGATTCAACCCTTTCCCGGCGCGCGCTGCTGCAGGCGCTGGCCGCGGCTGGCGCCGCCGGCACGGTGCCCGGCCTGCGCGCCCAGGGCGCGTGGCCGAGCAGGGCCATCCGCTTCGTCGTGCCCTTCGCGCCCGGCGGCAGCTCCGAGATCGTCGCCCGCGCGAGCGCGGCGGAGCTGAGCAAGCTGCTGGGCCAGAGCGTCTTCGTCGACAACAAGCCCGGCGCCGCCGGCAACGTGGCGATGCAGGAAGTGGCGCGCGCGGACGACCAGCACACGCTGATCCTGGGCCACATCGGCACGCTGGCGGTCAACCCGTACATCTTCGACAAGCTGCCCTACGACGCGAACAAGGATTTCAAACCCGTCTCGCTGCTGGCCAAGGTGCCCAGCCTGTACCTGGTGCATCCGGACCTGCCGGCGCGGAACCTGAAGGAATTCATCGCGCTGGCCAAGTCCAAGCCCGGGCGGCTGAACTACGGTTCGGCCGGCAACGGCAGCGCCGGCCACCTGGCGATGGAGTACCTGAAGATGGCCAGCGAGACCTTCATGGTTCACGTGCCCTACCGCGGCACCGGCCCGCAGCTGACCGACCTGCTGGCCGGCCGGCTCGACGCTGCATCCGTCGGCGCCCCCGCGGTGCTGCAGTTCATCAAGACCGGCAAGCTGCGCTGCATCGCCACCGGCACGCCGCAGCGCATCCCGCAGCTGCCGGACGTGCCGACCGTCGCCGAGCAGGGCTACCCCGGTTTCGAGATGACGCAGTGGTACGGCCTGCTGGCCCCCGCCACGCTGCCGCAGGCCGCGGCCGACAGGCTGGCTGCCGCCGCCGCCAAGGCAGTGAAGGAGCCGCAGGCGCTGGAGCGGCTGAGCGCCGACGCCGCGATCGCCGTCGGCTCGACGCCGGCCGAGTTCGCCAGGTTCGTCGGCTTGGAGCAGCAGCGCTGGAAGGCGGTGATCGCGCGGGCGAAGATCAAGCCGGATTGAGCGCCGGTCCGGCGGCCGCCGCGCGCACCCGCCGGCGCGCCTGCGCTGCCGCGCCGGCTGCCCAGCACCAGCAGCAACGCCACCCGGTTCGAAGACGGACTCGTTGCCGGCGCTCAGCATGGCCTGCAGCACCCAGCCGCTGCCGTCGTGCAGGATGTTCGAAGATGCCGCCGCCGATGTCCGGCAGCGTGATCGCTGGCCTTCCTGCAGCTTGTCGGGAACTGGAGGCGCCGCGGTACGGGCGGCCGCGGCCACCGCAGCATCAGCATGGCGGAGGCGGCGGCAGCATCCCGCTGGCGGCCTGCAGCGCTGCGACGAGGCGATGCTGCTGCCGCCGATGTTCCGCCTCGGCCTACTGGCTCAGCACCACCTTGCGCCCATTCAGCGGCTGCAGCGGCCGGGCGTTCATCGAATAACGCTTCTTGAACGCGGCCAGCTGCGCCTTCGACAGCTCGACCGGCGTCTTCAGCACCTGCCAGCGCACCTCTTCGCTGCAGGGCGGCGTGGTCAGCGAGCCCATGAAGGCGTAGTACGCACGGTCGGCCGGCAGCAGGGTGGCCGGGTCGAAGGCGGCCTCCAGCGGGCGCTTTTCGCCGGCCTTGGCGGGCAGGTGTTCGAACACCGGCTTCAGCGCCGGGTTGTTCTTGCCGGCCTTGAACAGCACCGCGACGACGCCGAGCTGCCCCTGCGCGTTCTTGTGCACCAGGTGCGCCACCAGCGGGTAGCGCTTGCCGTCGAAGGATTCCTCGCTCGGTGCATGGAAATGGAACTGCAGCAGCCTGTACTCGGTGCCGTCCAGCGTGACCGCCCCGGCGCTGGGCAGGTTGACCTGGATCGTGTGGCCGTTGTCGACCACCTCGCCGCCGCTGCCCGCTGTGTACGCGAAGCCGATGGGCCTGGCATCCGCCGACTTCTGGACCTTCCGGGTCTCGATGTTGATCGGCGACTGCAGCTTGCCGAGCTTGCAGGTCTTGAACCCGGCATCCAGCTCGGCCCAGTGCGCTGGGCTGCCATGGCCGTGGTAGCTCCAGTGCGGCTTGTCCGCGGCCTGCGCGGCCGACGCGGCGGCGACGAGGTAGGCGGTGGCGACGATCGACAAGGCAGGCTTCATGACATCCTCTCCTGGTTGACAAGTGACACCCAGGCCAGTGGCACCCGCCGCCCGGACTGGCACGCGATCCTGGCGGCCGCCGAACGGCCCGTCGAGGAAACCGCGCACCAGGCAGGGGGCGGGGCGGTCGGGTGGTCCCGCCAGATGATCCTGGCGCTGCGGATTCTGGCGCGCGGCCCGCGCCATCCTCCTACACGCAAACCGCGGCCCTGCCGACTGTGCGGGCGCGGCCCGCGCGCGATGCTGGCGCCCACTGACGTTCAGGGGGTTAGCCATGATCTGCGTTGCCTTGTGGACCCACGCGCCGCGCTTGCGCGCGCCCGGGAGCTGAGCCGATGGCCCGTCCCGTACCCGCCGGCCGCACCGAGGCAATGCTGCGGCAGGTGCCCCAGCAGTTGCGCCGGGTCTTCGGCCTGCGCCGGCTGCGCCCCGGCCAGCGCGACGTCATCGAGCGCGCGCTGCGCGGCCGGAGCACGCTGGCGGTGATGCCCACCGGCGCCGGCAAGTCGCTGTGCTACCAGCTGCCGGCCACGCTGCTGGATGGCATCACCGTCGTCGTCTCGCCGCTGATCGCGCTGATGCAGGACCAGTGCGACAAGCTGGTGCAGCTGGGCGTGGCCGCGGTGCAGCTGAACAGCGCCGTCGATCCCGAGCAGGCTGCCGCCGCGGAGCAGGCCATCGCCGGCGGCAGCGCGCGCATCGCCTTCGTCACGCCGGAGCGGCTGGTGGAGCCGGCCTTCATCGCGCTGCTGACCAAGCGGCACATCGGCCTGCTGGTGGTCGACGAGGCGCATTGCATCTCGCACTGGGGCCACGACTTCCGGCCCGCCTTCACCGAGGTGGGCACCATGCTGCAGCGCCTGGGCTCGCCGCCGGTGCTGGCGCTGACCGCGACGGCGAGCGACGAAGTCACCAGCGACATCGCGCGGCAGCTCGCGATTCCGCCGTCCGGCGTGCTCACCGGCAGCAGCTACCGGCCCAACCTGTGCTTCAGCGTCGAGACCTTGAACGACGAGGCGGCGAAGCTGCGCCGCACCATCGAGCTGCTGTCGTCCGAGCCGGGCGCGGCCATCGTCTATGCCGCCACGGTGAAGGCGGCCGAAGCCGTGCATGCGGCGCTGCGCGAGGCCGGCCTGCCCGCCGGCCTGTACCACGGCCAGCTGCGCGTGGCCGAACGCCAGGCCGCGCAGCAGGCCTTCATGGCGGGTGACGCCGACGGCGGCCGGCTGATGGTGGCGACCAATGCCTTCGGGCTGGGCATCGACAAGCCGGACATCCGCCTCGTGCTGCACTACCAGCTGCCGGCGGGGCTGGACGTGTATTACCAGGAGGCCGGCCGCGCCGGGCGCGACGGCGACCCGGCCCGCTGCAAGCTGCTGTACCTGGCGGGCGACCGCGCGGTGCAGCAGTTTTTCCTGAACAGCCGCTACCCGACGGTCGACGATGGCCTGAAGCTGCTGGCGACGCTGGACAGCGATGCCGGCGGCGAGCCCTGGACGCTGGGGCGGCTGAAGACGCGGCTGCAGCGCCCCGCCACCAAGCTGCGCGTGCTGCTGAACCTGATGCGGCGCCAGCGCTGGCTGGACGTGGACGCCGGCGGCCACATCCACGTGCGTGACGGCGCCGCCGCGATCGAGGGCATCGAGGCGCTGCTGGCGCGCTACGTCGAGAAGACCGAACAGGACCAGCAGCGCCTGGAGCAGGTGGTGTCCTACGCCCAGACCGGGGGCTGCCGCTGGCGCACCTTGCTCGAGGCCTTCGAGGAGCCGCTGCCCTTCCAGCGCTGCGGCACCTGCGACAACTGCCGCCGCATGGCGGCCTTCGAGTCCAGCGCGCCGGTGACCGACGCCGCTTCGGCCGCGGTGCCCACGGCGGCCGCGCCGGAGGCCGCGCTGCCGCCGCCACCGTCGCCCGGCGCACGCTTCCGGGCCGGCGATGCCGTGCGCGTCAGGCGTTATGGCGAAGGCGTGGTGACCCAGGCGACGCCGGAGGCGGTCACGGTCGACTTCGGTGGCCGCCACCGGCGCTGTTTCCACCCCGACTTCGTGCGGCCCGGGCGCGCGGCGGCGGAGGCATCCGCCTGAAGCGCGGCGTGGCGTCGCGCGGTCAGCGCAGGTACAGCCGCTCGCTCGGGGTGAGGGTGGTGATGCCCTCGGGCGCGGCGGGGTGGAAGCCCAGGCGCCGCAGCAGGTGGATGGAGCGCTCGTTGGCCGCTTCCACCGTGGCCTGGAAGCGCTGCACGCCGAATGACGCGGCCAGTTCGGCCAGCATGGCCTTCACCGACTCACGGGCGTGGCCCTGGCCGCGGTGCGGCGCGGCGAATTCGTAGGCCACCCAGGCGCAGTGGTCCGGCAGCACGGTGGCTTGCACCACACCCAGCGGCAGTCCGGGCGCCGCGCGGGCGAAGACGATCCAGTTCAGCCACTGTTCCCGGCCGTCCGGCGAATGGCGCTGCTCCAGCCGGGCATAACGTTGCTGAAGGGACTCCAGCGAGGGCGGCGGGCCGTGGTCGACCCAGGTGTACAGCGTGGGGTCCTGCAGCAGCGGGAACATCGCCGCCGCGTGCTCGCGCCGAAGCGGCTCCAGCAGCAGGCGTTCGGTCTGCAGGGCGCGCGGGCAGGGGCCGGGCGCGCTGTCGCCCGCGGGGGTGGGTGGGACGCTGTCTTCAGGGGTCATCAGGGTGTGCGTGCGTGCGCGGTGGCTTGGTGGTCGTGCGGCTTCCGGGGGGGCGGGGCTGCGCAGCGAGCCGCCCTTGTACCGCAGCAAGCCACCTGTTGCCGCGAACGCGGCTGTAGGCGGCCCGGCGCGGCCAGGCACGCCACTGTCCTACAGCGCTGCTGGGCTGGCGCGCATAGGGTGAAGCCTGATCGCCATCCCACGGAGAACCGAACCATGGCCACCAGCAGCATCCTCGGCGGCGAAGCGACCGCCCGCCGCGCCAGCGGGCGCGACGTCGACCTCCTGGGCCCCAGCGACAGCTCGGACAGCGGCGCCGACGTGCAGGGCGAACGCACCATGCCCACCGACGGCGACGCCCCGGACGAACTGGGTGCGACGCCGGCCCACCAAGACAGCGCCAGCGATGCGCTGGGCACCGGCGAACGCGGTGCCGCCACCGGCGCCGACGTGCGCGAAGGCGCCGACATCCTGCCCGACCGCGTGATCGATGCGCCCGACGAGGACGTGCAGGCGCAGGTCGACGCGCTGAGCGCCGAAGTCGAGGGTGAGGACCCGGAAGCCGAGTGACCGGGCTGCCGCGCCTCGAGGGGCGTGCGGCGCACGCGCGGCAGCCGCGGCGGCGCCTTCAGGACAGCGTGGAGTCCGGGTGGTCGCGCGGCACCAGGGCCAGGTAGTCGTCGATGCTGCCGCCAGCCAGTGGCTTGGCCAGCACCTGCACGCTGTTGATGCGGCCGCCGGTGTCCACGCCGTCGCGGCGGCGCAGCGCGGTGTAGCCCTGGGCCCGCCAGAAGCGCTCGGCCCGCGTGTTGCCCACGACCACGCCCAGCCGCAGCCAGCGGGCGCCCTGCCCTGCCATCCACGCTTCCCATGCGCGGTAGGTGTCGGCGGCGGCGCCGCTGCCATGCCATGCCGTGGCGAGCAGGTACAGCGCGATGTGCCACACGCCGGGGGCGCACAAGTCCTGCACCGCGACGGCCACGCCCTGCAGCGCATCCCCGTGCGGCGGGCGGTCGAAGAGGCCGAGGAACCAGCGCCGCGTGAACGGCAGGTGGGGCGGGGGCAGCTCGTCGAACTCCTGCCGCGCCTCGTCGGGACGTGCGGCGCGGCCGTTGACCGCCTGGAAGTACAGAGGGTTGGCGTCGAACAGCGCCTGCAGCAGCGGCAGCTGGTGCGGCGCCAGCGGGTGGGCGGCCAGGCGCGCGGCCTGGAACAGCGCGGCGGAGGAGGCGGCAGCGGCGGGCGGCATGGCTGGGGTCGGGACGAACGAGACGGGCGAGACTGGCGAGACGGGCGAGACGGGCGAGACGGGCGAGACGGGCGAGACCTGGTCGGCGAGGGCGGGCACGGAACACCCGGCGCGGGCCGGCGGCCGCGGCGTTTGCTCAGCGCGGTGCCGCTGCCATGCGCGCCATCATCGCCGGCACGATCCGGCGGTGCACCGGCACGACGAAGAACAGGTAGGCCCGCCCGAGGAAGTTGTGCACGTGCACTACGGTCGATACCGCGACCGCGACCGCGGCGCGGCCGTCCTGCCGCAGGCGGCACAGCGACACCCGGGCCTGCAGGTGCTTGTCGGAGTCGGTGAGGATCACCTCGTCGTCGCTCAGGTACAGCAGCGAGAAGATGCCGACGCGGTCGCCCAGCCGGTAGTCCTGCGCCGGTTTCGTCGGCAGATCGCCCATCAGGCCCAGGTCCTTCAGGCCGAACAGCGACACGATGCGGTTGCGCGTGCGCATCAGCGTGTTCACCCAGCTTGGCGTGCGCGACACCGAATCCAGGTAGATCGCCAGCGCGCTGGGCAGCGGCTCGTCCACGGGCTGCAGATAGCAGTCGTGGAAGTAGGCCTGCGGCAGGTGGCGGTGGATTTCGGTGCCGGGGGGAACCGGGATGGCGCGGGCGGGAGCGGGCATCGTGCTGCGGCGACGGGGCGGGAAGGCGCGCCCGGTGGTGCACGGGCGGCTGATTGTCGTGCGAGCGGGCCGCGTGCTGAGCCCGGGCCGGCGGGGGCGGTCGGGGCAGCGGGGCGGCGGGGATTGCGCGGATGGCGCGGATGGCGCGGATGGCGGATGGCGGATGGCGGATGGCGGATGGCGGATGGCGGATGGCGGATGGCGGATGGACAGCGCTGGCTGCCGTCGCGCTTCGGCTATCGTGCGAGGCCATGGCCGCCTGCCGCTTCCTTCGTCTTGTCCGCCCCGCCCCCTGCGGGATCCTCTTCCGCTCCCGCCGCGGGCGGCGGATGGACAGCGCTATCCGCGATCCGTTCCCTTTCGCAGCCAGACCGGGCGCCGGGCCCACGGTGTCGGCATGACCGGCGCGCCGCCCCGCAGCCGCGCCACCGGCCGCGTCACCCTCGCCGACGTGGCGCGCGCCGCCGGCGTGAGCCCGATCACCGCCTCGCGCGCGCTGCGCGGGGCGCGTGCCGTGGCGCCGGAACTGGTCGCCAAGGTGCGCGAGGCGGCGGACCAGCTCGGCTACCAGCCCGACCCCGCGGCGCGCGCGCTGGCCACCGCGCGCAGCGCCAACGTGGTGGTGCTGGTGCCGCTCTTGTCGAATGCGCTGTTCGTCGACCTGCTGGAGGCGGCGCAGGCGGCGCTGTTCCCCGCCGGCTACCAGACGCTGATCGGCATCACCCACTACGACCGCGAGGAAGAGGAGCGCCTGCTCGACAGCTTCATGGCGCACCGGCCCGCGGGCCTGCTGGTGACCGGTTTCGACCGCAGCGAGATGGCGCGCCGGCTGATCGAGCGCAGCGGCGTGCCCGTGGTCTACATGATGGAGATGACCAGCGCGCCCGACGTGCATTGCGTCGGTTTCTCGCAGGAGCAGGGCGGCCAGGCGGTCACCCAGCACCTGCTGGACCGCGGCCGCCGCCGCATCGCCTTCTGCGCCGCGCAGCTGGACCCGCGCACCCTGCAGCGCGCCGAAGGTTACCGCCGCTGCCTGCGCCAGGCCGGGCTGTACGACCCGGCGCTGGAGCTGCTGAACCCGGGCCGCTCGTCGATGGCGCTGGGCGACCAGCTCTTTCGCGAGCTGCGTGCGCGGCATCCTGACGTCGATGCGGTGTTCTTCAACAACGACGACCTGGCGCAGGGCGCGCTGCTGGCGGCCTGGCGCCTCGGCGTCGAGGTGCCGCGCCAGATCGCGGTGGCCGGCTTCAACGACCTCACCGGCAGCGACCTGGTGGTGCCGCCGCTGACCAGCGTGCGCACGCCGCGCGCGGCCATCGGGCGCGAGGCCGCGCTGATGCTGCTGGCCCTGATCGAAGGGCGCCCGGTGCCCCGGCCGCGCCTGGACCTGGGCTACGAGCTGGTCATCCGCGGCAGCAGCTAGGAGCCTGCGCGGCAGAGATCGGGGCCCTCACCGGGGCGAGTCGGGCCGGCGAAACACCGAGGCGGGGACTCCCGGGCCATGGACAGCGCAGTCCGTTGTGAACTACTGCCCATCTGGCGCGTTCCCCCTCGATGAAGGGGTATTGCTAGGGGTAAACCCGTCAAGACGGATTGTTTCAAAGGACTAGGATAGCGCTATCCAATCCAGAACCGGCGCCTCCAGAGGCTTGTCGACGGGGTGCTCACCCCTCGAACCGCCGGTTGATCACTAGAAAACCAGGCTCAGGTGAGATCGATGTCGTCGACGAAGGGATTGATTCATGAACAGACAGCGCTACCAACGTCCGATCGCCCCCTGGCGGGCATGCTGGTGGTCGTGATGGGCGTGGCCGGCTGCGGCAAGTCCAGCCTGGCGGCGGCGCTGGCGCGGCAGGAAGCGCTGCCGCTGATCGAAGGCGACGACCACCACAGCGAAGCCAGCCGCCGCAAGATGAGCGCCGGCATTGCGCTGGACGATGCCGACCGCGAGTCCTGGCTGCAACGCCTGGGGCGGGCGCTGGCATCGTCCCCGGCCGGGGCCGTGCTGACCTGCTCGGCACTGAAGCGCCGCTACCGCGACCGCCTGCGCGAGGCGGCACCCGGCGTGCGCTTCGTCTTCCTTGAGATCGACCGGCGCGAGGCGCTGGAACGCGTCACCGGCCGCCCGGGCCACTTCTTCTCGCCGGCGCTGGTGGACAGCCAGTTCGCAGCGCTGGAGCCGCCCGCCGGCGAGGCGGGCGTGCTGGGCCTGGATGCCAGCCTGCCGATCGACCGGTTGCTGGCCGAGACCTCGGCCTGGCTGCGCGAGCCGGCCACCCCGCTGGAGGCCGCGCCATGAACGCACCCGTGTCTCGCCCGCGGTCCCCCCGGCCTGCGCCGCTGGCCGCCGCATCCGCCGCCGCGCTGCGCGTGGCCATGGCCGCCTGCATGGCGGTGATGGCGGCGGCGGTCTTCGTCAACGTCGTGCTGCGCTACGGCTTCGGCACCGGCATCGCCGCCAGCGAGGAGCTGGCGCGATTGCTCTTCGTCTGGATGGTCTTCATCGGCGCGACGCTGGCCTATCCCGCGGGCGAGCACATGGCCTTCACCAGCCTGCTGCAGGCGCTGCGCGGCCGCCCGGCGCTGCTGGGCGGCATGGCGGTGCTCATCCGCGGCCTGGTGGTGCTGGCCTGCGCGCTGCTGGCCTGGGGCGCCTGGAACCAGGTGCAGGTCGGCTGGGCCAGCAAGTCGGTGGTGATGGGCTACCCCGCCGCGCTGCTGCCCTTGCCGGCGCTGCTGTGCGCCTTGGCGATCGGCGTGATGGCCGCCCGTGAACTGGTGCTGCGCCGGCCCCTGGTGGCCGAGAGCGCGCACGACGTGGAGTGATGCGATGAGCAACGAGGCGATGGCCTTCGGCGTCTTCGTCGGCGGCATGGTGCTGCTGCTGGGCATCGGCATGAACATGGGCCTCGCGCTGGTGCTGATCGGTGCCGGCATGGCCTGGGTGCTCGACTTCTGGGACGCGCAGCTGCTGGCGCAGAACCTGGTGGCCGGGGTGGACAGCTTCCCGCTGCTGGCCGTGCCCTTCTTCGTGCTGGCCGGCGAGCTGATGAACGCGGGCGGCCTGAGCCGCCGCATCATCCAGGCCGCGCAGGCCTGGTTCGGCCACGTCGGTGGCGGGCTGGGCTACGTGGCCATCGCCGCCGCGGTGCTGATGGCCAGCATGAGCGGCTCGGCCCTGGCCGACACCGCGGCGCTGGCCACCATCCTGCTGCCGATGATGCGCGAGCGCGGTTACCCGATGAACACCTCGGCCGGCCTGATCGCCTCCGGCGGGATCATCGCGCCCATCATCCCGCCGTCCATGCCTTTCGTGATCTATGGGGTCACGACCAACACCTCGATCTCGGCGTTGTTCATGTCCGGCATCGCGCCGGGCCTGCTGATGGGCGTGGCGCTGCTGGCCACCTGGAAGCTGGTGATGCGCCGGCTGGACCTGCCGGCGGAAGCCGCCGTGCCCTGGGGCGAGCGGCTGCGCGCCGTGGGCCGCGCCTTCTGGGCGCTGCTGATGCCGGTGATCATCATCGGCGGCATGAAGACGGGCGTGTTCACGCCCACCGAAGCCGCGGTGGTGGCGGCCTTCTATGCGCTGGCCATCGCACTGTTCGTGCACCGCGAGATGAGGCCGGCCGACCTGTACCCGGTGCTGCTGCGCGCCGCGCGCACCACGGCCATCGTGATGTTCCTGTGCGCCGGCGCCCAGGTGGTGAGCTACATGATCACGCTGGCTGACGTGACGACGGTGCTCGCCGGCCTGCTGGGCTCGCTGGTGGAAAGCCCGCGCCTGCTGATGGTGGCGATGATGCTGGCGCTGGTGCTCATCGGCACCGCGCTGGACCTGACGCCCACCATCCTGATCTTCGCGCCGGTGATGCTGCCGCTGGCCGTGAAAGCCGGCATCGACCCGGTGTACTTCGGGCTGATGTTCATCCTCAACGGCGCCATCGGCCTGATCACTCCGCCGGTGGGCACGGTGCTGAACGTGGTGGCCGGGGTGGGGCGCCTCTCGCTCGCGGGCGTGATCCGCGGCGTCAATCCCTTTCTCGCCGCCTATTTGCTGGTGCTTTCGCTTCTCGTGGCGGTTCCGGCCGTGGTCACCGTGCCACTGGCCTGGATGCGCTGATTTTCCTTGTTAGACGATCCTTCAGGAGACCTGTCATGACCATGATCCGCCGCCATGCGCTCGCCGCCACGATCGCGCTGGGCCTGGGTGCCGCGCTGGCGCCCACGCTGTCCGCCGCGCAGGACATCAAGCCGCGCATCATCCGCTTCGGCTATGGCCTGGCCGAGGCCACCAACCAGGGCCGTGCCGTCAAGTTCTTCGCCGAGCAGGTCGAGAAGGCCTCGGGCGGCAAGATGAAGATTCGTGCCGTCGGCGCTGCCGCGCTGGGCTCGGACGTGCAGATGCAGCAGGCGCTGATCGGCGGCGCGCAGGAAATGATGGTGGGCTCCACCGCCACGCTGGTGGGCATCGCCAAGGAAATGGCGCTGTGGGACACGCCCTTCCTGTTCAACAACACGCAGGAGGCCGATGCCATCCTCGACGGCCCGGTGGGCCAGAAGGTGATGGACAAGCTGCAGGACAAGGGCCTGGTCGGCCTCGCCTACTGGGAGAACGGCTTCCGCAACGTCACCAACAGCAAGAAGCCGATCCAGACCGCCAGCGACTTCGAAGGCATCAAGCTGCGCGTGATGCAGAACCCGGTGTACCTGGATGCCTTCAAGCAGCTGGGTGCCAACCCGGTGCCGCTGGCCTTCCCCGAACTGTTCCCGGCCCTGGAAACCAAGACCGTCGATGGCCAGGAGAACCCGTACACCACCATCCTGACCAGCAAGTTCCACGAGGTGCAGAAGTACGTCAGCGCCACCAACCACGTCTACAGCCCGTGGATCCTGCTGGTCAGCAAGAAGTACTGGGACGGCCTGAGCAAGGACGAGCAGAAGGTGCTGATGGACGCCGCGCGTGCCAGCCGCGACTTCGAGCGCAAGGACACGCGCGACGCTTCCGCCAAGGCGCTGTCCGAGCTGCAGCAAAAGGGCATGGTCTTCAACAAGATCGCGCCCAAGGAGACCGGCCGCATGCGCGACAAGCTGACCGCGGTCAACGCGACGATCGCGACCACCGTGGGCATGGACCTGTGGCAGGAAGCACAGGCCGCGCTGGGCAAGCTGCGCGGACAGTGATGGACTGCCGGGCGCGCTGAGCGCGCGCCACCCCGCCGCCGGCGCGTCCCGACCGGGCGCGGCCCTTCGGTTCCTGGAAGTCATTTGGTGTGGAGGGTTCGGTCATGAACCAGCCTGGCTTCGTCCTGCGCCGCCGCCTGCTGCTCGCGGCGGTGGCCACCGGTGGTCTGGTTGCGGCGGGCGCGCCGGCGGCGGCCTCGCCGATGCGGCTGCGCCTGGGCATCGGCCTGCCGGCCGACTCGATCCAGGGCCGTGCGGTGCAGGACTTCGCGCAGCGCGTCGAGCGCTACACCCACGGCGCCGTGCGCATCGAGCTGCATGCCGGCGGCAAGCTCGGCAACGACCTGTCGATGGTGCAGGCGCTGCGTGACGGCACGCTGGAGATGACCGCGCCCGACAGCAGCACGCTGGCCCGCCTGAACCCAGGCTTCTCGGCCATCAACTACCCCTTCACCTTCTTCGAGGAAGCCGAGGCCGACACCATCCTCGACGGCGCCTGGGGCCAGCGCCAGCTGGACAGCCTGATGCAGCATGGCCTGGTCGGCCTGGCCTACTGGGAGAACGGCTTCCGCCACATGACCAACAGCCTGCGGCCGATCGCGCAGGCATCGGATTTCCAGGGCGTGCGCCTGCGCACGATGCAGAACGACATGCTGGTGGACAGTTTCCAGCGCCTGGGCTTCGAGGCGGTGCCGATGCCGTTCCCGCAGGTCTACGAGGCACTGCGCAGCAAGGCGGTCGATGGCCAGGAGAACCCGCTGCCCACCATCCTGGCCAGCCGCTTCCACGAAGTGCAGAAGTACCTCACCCTGTCGCGCCACGTCTATTCGGCGCACGTGCTGCTGATCTCGCGGCGGCAATGGGAGGCGCTGAATGCCGCGCAGCGGGTGGCGCTGCGCCGCGCGGCTGGTGAATCGCGCGACCTGGAGCGCCGCTGGAGCCGCGAGGCCGCCGGCCAGGCCCTGGCCGCGCTGCGCGAGCGCGGCATGCAGGTCAGCAGCATTCCGCGCCAGGACGCCGAGCGCATCCGCCACCGGTTGCGCGATGTCTTTGACAAATACAACCGCCAGATCGGCGCGGCCGAGGTGGTCGAGCTTTATGTGGAGCTCGGGCGCCTGCGCACCGGCGGCCGCTGAAGCGGGCGCCGGTGCGCCCATGACCACCGGTCATGCCCTCATGTCGGAATGTCGTTGGACGCTGCCGCGCCCTGCGGTGGACCATGCCGCCGGGTTCGATTCAATGGTTTGAAGGAAGGATATCGATGCGTTGCTTGATGCGCTCTTGGATGCCCGTGGCCGCGGGCCTGTTGTCCGCCGCGATGGGCCTGTGGCCTGCCGCCGGCAGCGCCGGTGATTTCGCGGCGACGAACGATCCGCTGCAGAACGTCGGCTACGAGCCGATCGAGTTTGAACCAGGCACGAAAGTGAAGTACTCGGACGACACCGCCATGCCGTTCCGCCTCGGCCAGCCGCACTACGGCTCGGCATTGAAGGCCATTCCCACGTTCCAGTCGCTGGGCCTTTATTGGGGAACGCCGGGTGGCGACAGCAGCCAGCCCGCCTATGTCTTCTACCGCCCCGTGAATGGCGAATGGAAGTTCGCGCTGCCGATGTGGTACGACAAGCGCAACAAGGAATACCGCGGCAGCATCGTCAAGCTGTCTCCCGGAACGACCTACGAGGTGCTGGTCTGGACGCCTGCGATGGCGTATTCCATGACGACCGTGGCGACCTGGAAGGAAGAATTCCCGATTGCCAAGACCGTGGTCCTGCCCAGCAACAGCAGCGTCCCCTACGACATCAAGGAATCCGGCACGCCGAACGGCTACGTGCTGTACACCGCGGCGCCGGGCGGCAGCACCATCGACATGCAGGCGGCGGACAAGTACCAGAACTCCTACTACAACTGCGTCAACGTGCAGGCGTCTTACGTGATCGTGCGCGGCCTGACGCTGAAGAACTGCCAGCGCAATGGCATCGCCTTGCTGGACGGCGCGCACCACGTGGTCGTCGAAGAGAACGACATCAGCGGCTTCGGCACCGGGTGGAAGGACATGCCGGCGGCCATTCCCGATCCCACCAGCCTGATCCGACTGGGCTACAACGAGCAGTACGGTGTGGGCTGCTGGAACTACCGCACGCCCGTGGACCGCAAGGTGCACACGGTGGTGATCCAGCGCAACCGCATCCACGACCCCCGCTATGGCTCGCAGCACTGGGCCTATGGCCATCCCAATGTCGCGAATGCCGTCGGCTTCTACCACTGCGGTTCGAACCACGTCATTCGCTACAACGAGATCAGCGCCGTGCCCGGCCATTACTTCAACGACGGCATCGGCGGCAGCGACAACTTCACGTTCGAAGGTTTCCCCTACGCCGATTCCGACATCCACGGCAACAAGATCGCCGGCGTGTACGACGACGGCATCGAGGCCGAGGGTGCCAACCGCAACGTGCGCATCTGGGGCAACTTCATCGAGCAGGCGCAGATCGGCATCGCGGCGGCCACCACGTCCATCGGCCCGCTGTACGTGTTCGAGAACATCATGAACAACAACGCCGGCCTGTCCCGCCCATTCAACCCCACGCCGGACACCGATGACCGGGGCTCGTTCTTCAAGGTGGGCTCCAACGTGGCCAAGGTCAATGGCGGGCGCATGTACTTCTTCCACAACACCGCGCTGCAGCCCAGGCAGCCGGCCGGACTGGGCATCCAGTACTGGATGGGTGTGGCCGCGGGCATCGACAAGGCCGGCGGCGACACCTGCAACATCGTCAGCCGCAACAACATCCTGCCGATCTGGAA
>CAMLJY010000077.1 GCA_946480465.1 uncultured Burkholderiales bacterium | reverse complement strand
CCCATGCTGCCGGGGATGATGCCCAGCTCGCCCTGCTTCGCGCTCACCGCGCCCTTGCGGGTCACGTAGACGTCTTCACCGAAGTGGCGTTCCTGCTGCACGTAGTTGTGGTGGCAGTTCACCGCCTCGATGTGGCTCTGGAAGTTCTTGCGGATCACCGTCTTCGCGGCCTCGATCACGCGGCGCATCATCACCTCGCGGTTCAGCTTCGCGAACTGCTGGGCCCAGCCCACCGCACGCACATAGTCGCCAAAGTACCTGGCACCTTCCTCGAAGTAGGCCAGGTCGCGGTCCGGCAGGTTGGCGTTGTTGCGCAGCGCATCCTGCTTGGCCAGCTCGATGAACATGGTGCCGATGGCATTGCCCACGCCGCGCGAACCCGAGTGCAGCATGAACCACACGAAACCCTGTTCATCGAGGCAGACCTCGATGAAGTGGTTGCCCGTGCCCAGCGTGCCCAGGTGGTTGCGGTGATTCGTCTTTTCCAGCTTCGGGTAGTCGCGGCACAGCTCGGTGAACTCCGGCTCCAGCTGCGCCCACGCGGTGTCCACCGCGCCGGGCACCTTGCCCCAGGCACCGGGGTCACGCGCACCGGGCGCGCGGCCATGCGGCACCGCGCGTTCGATCGCCGCACGCAGCGGCCCCAGGTTGTCCGGCAGGTCCTCCGCACGCAACGTGGTCTTGCAGGCGATCATCCCGCAGCCGATGTCCACGCCGACCGCGGCGGGGATGATGGCCTTCTTCGTCGGGATCACCGAGCCGACGGTGGCGCCGATTCCCAGATGCACGTCCGGCATCGCCGCGATGTGCCTGAAGACGATGGGCAGGCGCGCCGCATTGGCGAGCTGGCGCTTGGCCTCGTCCTCCACCGGAACGCCTTGCGTCCACATCTTCACCGGCACGCCGCCGGCCACGTCTTCTTCGATGTAGTTCTTCTGAGTCGTATTCATCTTCATGTCCTTGAAGCAAAGAGACCGGCGTCGGCGACAAGTGGTGGTGAAACGTGTACGTGCTCTATCCAACTGAGCTACGGTCCCCCTGATATGGGACCGGCGGGACTCGAACCCGCGACCACGAGCGTTGCAAGCTGTAGTTCCACCGGCATTCGCCGACGACGATCAAAACAAATGAGGCGCGACGAGGAAGGCAAGGCATTCACCGGTTGCCCGGCGGCGGGGTTCGACGCCCGCTGATCATGTAGTCCTGCCGGCATTCGCGCCGAAACTTCAATCCTTTCTCACTGCACGTCGAGCGTGATGCGCTCGATCTCGCCGACCCAGTGGTCGGCGCCCAGCCGATCTTCGGCGAAGGCGGCCACCATGCTGAACACCGCGTCCGAGAAGCCGCCGACATTCAGGATGTCGGACCGCTCCAGGGCCTGCGTCGTTCCATAAGGCTGCAGGTCGATGCACACGAGCTTGGCCCGCGGGCAGCGCGACTTCAACAGTCCCCATTCCTGCATCGTCTGCGTCGCGCCACTGCGCTTCGCATCGATCCACGATTCGTTGTCCGACACGATCACCACCAGGTCCACCGCCGCCCGCTGCTGGTTCAGCAGCGCCAGCGGCGCGCTGACGTTGGTGCCGCCGCCACCGATCTTCGCCAGCCGGCCCGCGTTCGTCAGCACCGAGTCGCGCGGGTTCAGCTTCACATCGACCACACGCTGCTCGAACGGCATCACCGACGCCTTCGGGTTGCGCTTCAGCAGCGCCGCCGACACCAGGGCCGCGACGTCGATGCAGCGCACCTTCGACGTGGCCGACCCGCGATGACCTGTCACCGCCGAGCTCATCGAGCCCGACACGTCGGGGCACACCACCACCCGGCCCGGCACCGCCGGCACGTTGACCAGCGCGGCATCCATCGCGTCCTGCAGCGCCTCACGCACGACCGCCGGCACCTCGTTGCCGGTGGCCGCCCACGCTGACATCAGCTGATAGGGCAGCACGCGCGAACGGGCCACCGCCACCGGATCGCCCAGCTTCTGCGCCACCGCTTCGGCCACCGTCTCGTCCGCGAACACACCGTGCCGCGCGAAGGTCGCCAGGTTCTGCCGCAGCATCTGCCACGAACCACGGCGGGCGATCTGCGCCCAGTGGGCGGTCGTCAGCGGCAGCGCGGTCAGCAGCTGGAACGGCACCTCAGGCACTTCAGCCCGCGCATCACCTTGGCTCAGCGCACGCTTGAACTGCTCGAACGCCCGCGTCAGCGGCGGCAGCGCGGCCTCGTCGAACGGACGGCCGATCAGCCAACCGAACCACGCAGCGCGCCACGCCTCCGGCGCCTTCGGGTGAACCATCTTCACCACGTCCGCCAGCGAAGGCGCGTTGCCCACCGCGGCCTGCAACAGCTGCGCCTCGGAAGCCGCCAGCAGCCACTGCTGCACCAGCTTCTTCGGGCGCGATCCCAAGGACTGGCGCCCCACCGCGCCGCTGCGCAGCACCTGCACCCAGTTGCGCAGCATCTTGCCGTTATCGATCACACGCCCGAACACCGCCTGCAGCAGCGCCACGTCACGCTGCGCCAGGACCGCTGCCAGCAGCGCCGGCATGTCCTTCATGTGGCCGCGCTGGCGGGCATAGACCGCCGTCTTCGCGACGAAGGCCGGGTCCAGCGACTGCGCCAGCGCCAGCACCTGGTCGAGTTGGGCCTCGGCCGAGGCATAGAAGGTCGAGCCCAGCGCCCCGGTGGCCGCCAGCTGCGCCAGCTGGTGGCGCGGGCTCAGGGCGTAGGCCGCCGAGCCGGACCGGTTCACCGCATCAGCGACCGGGAGCTTCGCGCCGCGCTGGGTGGGGAAAAGGGTGGGGCTGACCATCGTTGTTCTCCTGCCTGGTTGTCTTGTGCCCATCACATCGCAACGGGCGTGCCAGGCCTCGTGCCCGCCGGCCCGCTTGGTCGCAAGTCCTTGTCAGAAAAGACAAATCAGACATTCAGCCGAACGCTAGGTGCAGCCTCCCCGGGTTTCAGGCATGTCCTGTTCCTAGAATCAGAACTAGTCATTTATCCATCTGGCGCATGTCCACACCCACCGTCGTGATCGGTTTTCTCGGCACCCAGCTCGACGGCGGCCTGGGCGCTGGCCGCTGGGAGAAGTGGCGGCCCACCGTGTCGCTGGTGCAGCACCCCGACCGCGTCATCAGCCGGCTGGAGCTGCTGGTGACACCCCAGCACCAGGCCCTGGCTCAGCAGGTGCGCGCCGACATCGCGAACGTGTCGCCCGAGACCCGCGTCAACATCGTCGTGCTCGACCTCGCCGACCCCTGGGACTTCGGCGAGGTCTACGCCGCCCTGTACGACTGGTCTCGCGACTACCCTTTCGACACCACCCGCGAGCAGTACTGGGCCCACATCACCACCGGCACGCACGTCGCGCAGATCTGCCTGTTCCTGATGGTGGAGGCGCGCTTCATCCCCGGCGTGCTGCTGCAGACCGCGCCACCCAAGCAGCAGCGCGTGGGCAACCCCGGCAGCCTGGCGCTGATCGACCTCGACCTGTCGCGCTACGACCACCTGGCGCAGCGCTTCCACCGCGCGCAGCGCGACGCGGTGGCCTTCCTGAAGAGCGGCATCGCCACCCGCAGCCCGCGCTTCAACACGTTGATCGAGGAGGTCGAACGCGTCGCCGTGCGCTCACGCGCGCCGGTGCTGCTGGTGGGCCCCACCGGTGCCGGCAAGTCCTTCCTCGCGCGCCGCATGTACGAGCTGAAGAAGTCGCGCCACCAGCTCGCCGGCCCCTTCGTGGAGGTGAACTGCGCCACGCTGCGCGGCGACGGCGCCGCGTCCGCGCTGTTCGGCCACCGCAAGGGCTCCTTCACCGGCGCGATGGCCGACCGCGCCGGCCTGCTGCGCAGCGCCGACAAGGGCCTGCTGTTCCTCGACGAGATCGGCGAGCTGGGCCTGGACGAGCAGGCCATGCTGCTGAAGGCCATCGAGGAGAAGCGCTTCTTCCCGGTCGGCGCCGACCGCGAGGTGGACAGCGACTTCCAGCTCGTCGCCGGCACCAACCGCGACCTGCGTGCCGAGGTGGCCGCCGGCCGCTTCCGTGACGACTTGCTGGCCCGCATCAACCTGTGGACCTACGAGCTGCCGGGCCTGCAGCAGCGCAGCGAGGACATCGAGCCCAACGTCGACCACCTGCTGTCGCTAACGTCTGAAGAAAGCGGCCGCGCCGCGCGCTTCAATGCCGAGGCCCGCAGCCGCTACCTGCGATTCGCGCAGTCGGCCGAGGCGCTGTGGAGCGGCAACTTCCGCGACCTGGCCGCCAGCGTCACCCGGCTGGCCACGCTGGCCGAAGGCGGGCGCATCACCGAGCCGCTGGTCGATGCCGAGATCGAGCGCCTGCGCTGGTCCTGGCGCCGGCCGGGTCCCGCGGCGGCGGCCACCGACGGCAGCGACACGGACATCGACCTGGACCGCCTGCTGCCGGCCGAGGTGGCTGCCAGCCTCGACCGCTTCGACCGCCTGCAGCTGCACGCGGTGCTGCAGGAATGCCGGCGGTCGCGCAGCCTGTCCGAAGCGGGGCGGCGGCTCTTCGACGTGTCGCGCACCCGGCGCAGCGTGGTCAACGACGCCGACCGGCTGCGCAAGTACCTGCAGCGCTTCGGGCTGAGCTGGGACGACGTGCGCGCGGCCTGAAGAGCCTGTGAACGCCATTCGCAGGTTCACCGCCTCTCGGCCACCGCTCCCGGAAGCGACCCGCGCGCCGCCTGGCCACGCCTGCCCGAAATCCGCGAAAAACGCCACGCCCCCGCCCCCGACGCCCCGCCCGGACGAACAGCTGTGCGGGCAGACTTACATGCAGATACGAACTCAGCCGGATGGCGCCCCGGGAGCCCGCCATGAAGCACTTCACCCAGTTTCTCCACCTGGTGCGCGCCGCCTGGGACGGCGACCGGCAACGGGCTGCCGAGCAGATGCTGGCGCTGGCCGACCAGATCGAAGGCGAGGGCGACGCCGCCCATGCCCGCATGCTGCGCTTCACGCTCCAGTCGCTGCAGAACCAGCCCCCCGCGCGCGACGGGCACACGCTGATGAAGCCAGCCGCCACCGTCGCCAGCAAGCCCGCACCGGCCCGGCCGGGGGTTGACCTGGATCTCGGCACGCCGACGGTCGCATTGACCTTCGGCACCTGGGACGAGACCAAACACTGAGCGCGGTTCGCCGCGCGCCCGGCGAACCCGTCGCGGACCGGGGCCGCCCGAGCGAGCCTGCGGCACCCGAAGGCACGACGCGCGCAAGGGCCTTGATATCGCCTTCGCCGATACACGGCGCTTATCGCTGCTGTCGATATACTTCATTCATCGACCACGCCGATATGCCATGCACCGCGTCATCCAGTCGCCCGAGCAGCTGGCCACTCTGCTGAAGACCTCGCGCCAGGCGCGCCGCCTCACGCAGGCCCAGCTGGCGGCGCGCCTGGGCATCAGCCAGAACCGGCTGTCGGAACTGGAAAGCGACGCCGCCAGCCTGCCGCTGAGCCGCCTGCTGGAGCTGACGCAGGCGCTGGGCCTGGAACTGCTGGTGCGCAAGGCCGAGCCGCCGGACGCCCCGCCCGACAGCCACGAACCCACGCCGGCGTGGTGACCCATGGCCGGCCGTCCGTCACGCGCCCGCGCCTTGTCGCTGTGGATGAACGGCCAGCGCGTCGGCGAATGGCGGCAGCCCGCGCGTGGCCCGATGGAGCTGGCCTACGACGCCGCGTGGCTGTCCGCACCCGAGGCACGCCCATTGTCGCTGTCCCTGCCGCTGCCGCTCGACCCTGTGCCGCTCACCGGCCCCGCCGTCGCCAGCTACTTCGACAACCTCCTGCCCGACCATGAACCGATCCGCCGGCGCATCGCCTCGCGCTTCCGGCTGCCGGACACCGCGCCCTTCACGCTGCTGGCCGAGATCGGACGCGACTGCGTCGGCGCACTGCAGTTGCTGCCGGCCGATGCCGATGTCCCGCGGGTCGACCGCATCGACGCGGAAGCCCTCGACGAGGCCGGTGTCGCGCGCGCGCTGGACCGCGCCGTCACGCCCACCACCGGCCTGGGCACCCCCGATGCGGAGGCCGAGGAATTCCGCCTCTCGCTCGCCGGCGCCCAGGACAAGACGGCCCTGCTGTGGCACGACGGCCGCTGGTGCCGCCCGCTGGGCGCGACACCGACCACGCACCTCTTCAAGCTGCCGCTCGGCCTGATCGGGGGCCAGCGCCAGGTCGACTTCAACGCCTCGGTCGACAACGAGTGGCTGTGCCTGCGCCTGCTCGGACTCTTCGGCCTGCCGGTCCCCGCGGCCCGCATCGAGACCTTCGGCCACCACCGCCCCCTCATCGTCGAGCGCTTCGACCGCCGCCTCGCGCCCTCCGGCCGCTGGTGGCTGCGCCTGCCGCAGGAGGACTTCTGCCAGGTCTTCGCCCGGCCGCCCACCGCCAAGTACGAACGCGACGGCGGGCCCGGCATCGTCGACATCGCGCAGCGGCTGCAGGGCTCGACCCAGGCCGCGGCGGACCTGGAGGTGTTCTTCACCTCCCAGGTCCTGTTCTGGCTGCTGGCCGCGATCGATGGCCATGCCAAGAACTTCAGCCTGCAACTACTGCCGCAGGGCCGCTACCGCCTCGCGCCGCTGTACGACGTGCTGTCCGCCTGGCCCGTGGCCGGACCGGCGCCGAACCAGATCAACCCGCACGAGGCGCGCCTGGCCATGAGCCTGCGCGGCAACCGGAACAAGCACCGCAAGCTCTACGAGATCCAGCGCCGGCACTTCAACCACACCGCCCGCCTGTGCGGACTCCCCAGCGCCGAGCCCTTGATCGAACGCCTGCTTTCCCGCGTGCCGGCGGTGATCGCAGAAGCCCAGCGCACGCTGCCGCCCGGCTTCCCGCCCGCCGTGCTCGACCGCACGCTGGAGGGGCTGGCCAGGATGGCGCAGCGGCTGGCGGCGATGTCCCCTGACTGACGCCCGCCAAACCCGCAGTGACGTGCACCGGCGCCCCATTCACGGCCCATTCACGGCCCATTCACGGTCCATTGACGGTCCATTGACGCCCGATTCCGGACCCGCCCCGCCAACAGTTCAGTCCACCCGCGGCTGAGCACCCGGCTTCTTCTGGTACGCGTCCAGCGGATCGCTCGCCGCCTCGGGCGACGCGAACGGAATGCACTGGATGAAGAGCGAAAACAACTCCGCCTGCGAGCCGATGTCGAGCTTGCGGTGGATGTTCTTGCGGTGGATCTTGATCGTGCCTTCGGAGGTGGCCAGCCGCTCGGCCGTCAGCGCCGACGAATAGCCGCTCAGCATGTAGAACAGCACCTCGCGCTCGCGCTGCGTCAGCAGCGAGCGGCCGAAGTTCTCGATCGTGCTCTGCACCTTGCGGTGCGTCATGGCGTCTCCGGCCGGCATCGGCACCGCACCGGCCAATTCATGGTGGCGCGCGGTGGCGGCCACCACGTACGGCAATACCAGGTTCAATGCGACGATGTCCGCCGCATGGAATGCGGGATTGCCGACACGGCGCTCGAGAAAGAACAGCAATGCGCTGTCCTCGCCGATGCGCCACATGACGTCGATCGAATCGGACAAGCCCAGCTGCGAATAGAACAGCCGGTAGTACTCGCTGTCGAAGAAATCGTCCGGCGCGATCTCGCGCAGCCAATACACGCCACTGCCGGCCCCGCGCAGAAAGCGACGGTACAGCGGATCGAGCGCGTACGGCCCCTCGAGGTAGCGGTCCTGCGGCACCTTGCGGCCCACGGCATTGATGCGATGCACCATGCGCAGCGGCGCCCGGTCGCGAAAGAACACCATCGCGCCACCGGAATCGATCGCGCAGGCCGTGCCCAGCAGGTCGAGCATCGCGTCATGGAATTCGGCGCGGCCGATCGACTGAGCCGTCCTCGCCCAGGCCTCGGCCATGCGGCCGTCCAGAGGCAGGCCGACCCGGGGCGCGTGATTCATGCCGGCACCGGCCATTCCTGGCTCGGGACGCAGCGGCCGAAAGGGGACGTGGCGGTGATTCTCATCCTGGCGAGCGAATGGACGATGGGATAGGCGCTGGATAGGCCCGCGGGCACCACGTATCCCCAACGGGGGATGGAGCGAATGGGGCGGGCTGACTATCTTAGACCCCGTCGCTGGGCGCAATACCCCCCAAATCGCAGCACGGGGCCAATGCACCGTCGCCGGCCGCGGTGGCCGGCAGGTGAAAAGCCGAAAGTCGCTGTCGCTCCGATGGAAGAACGCCTGGCGTGACCCCGATATCGTGCCTGCAAAGACAAACGGCCCAGCCGCCATCACACCCACAGGAGACGCGCCCGATGAAGCTGATCAAGAACCTCGCCACCGGCCTGCTCGCGATGGCGGCCACATTCGCGGCCACGCTCGCCGCTCCGCTCGCCGTGCAGGCGCGCACCTTCGACGAGATCAAGAAGGACGGCAAGATCATCGTCGCCACCGAAGGCCAGTACCCGCCCTACAACTTCTTCCAGGGCGCGCGGCTCACCGGCTTCGAGGTCGAGCTGGCCGAGGCCGTCGCGCGCAAGTGGGGGCTTGCCGTCGAGTGGAAGGCGCTCAGCTTCGACGCACTGCTGGCCGGCCTGCGACAGGACCGCTGGGACCTGGTGATCGCCGGCCATGCGGTGACCGACGAGCGGGCCAAGGCCGTGACCTTCGCCGCGCCGCACTTCTGCGGCGGTGGCGTCATCGTCACCAAGGATCCGGCCATCAAGGACGCGAAGGACCTCGCCGGCAAATCGATCTCGGTGCAGACAGGCACCACCTTCCTCGACGAAGCGAAGAAGGTGCCCGGCATCAAGGAGATCAAGAACTTCCCGCAGGACACGGATGCACGCAGCGCGCTGATCGCCGGCCGCACCGACGTCTGGGTCACCGACCCGGCGGTCGCGCGTGCCGCCGTGGCGGCCAATGCGTCCGCCGGGTTGCGCACCGCCGGCCTGCTGTTCGTCGAACGCAATGCCGCCGCGGTCGCCAAAGGCAATGCGTCACTCGCCAATGCCTTCACCCAGGCCGTGCAGGAATTGCAGTCGGACGGCACCTATGCCGCCATATCAAAGAAGTATTTCGGCGACGACATTCGCTGCAAATAAGGCCGCCATTCACCCAGCGGCGGTGGCCCGGCACGAGCGCCGGCACGAACTGAGCCGCTGATTCACACCGCATTCGCCATTCGGCGGCCGCACGCCGGCCGCCGCGGGCGGAGCCTTGCCCGGCCACCACCGCTTTCGAAGGGGTCCGCCATGAACTCACGAACCGATCTGCGCCACATCACGCCCGAATCGCCGATGGTGCGGGCCGACTTCGACGCGCTGATGGTGCCCACCTACCAGCCCAGCGTCGTCATTCCGGCGCGCGGCGACGGCGTGTGGATCGACGACACCCACGGCCAGCGCTTCCTCGACTTCACCTCCGGCATCGGCGTCACCAGCCTGGGCCATGCCCACCCGGCAGTGATGGCCGCGCTGCACGAGCAGGCGCCGCGGCTGTGGCACGTCGGCAATGGCTACACCAACGCGCCGGTGCTGCGCCTGGCGCGCACGCTCACCTCGCTGACCTTCGCCGACCGCATCTTCGTCGCCAATTCCGGTGCCGAGGCCAACGAGGCCGCGCTGAAGCTGGCGCGCCGCCACGCCAGCGCGCGCAACCCGGCACGCACGCGCATCGTCTCCTGCCTGCAGTCCTTCCATGGCCGCACGCTGTTCACCGTGTCGGTCGGCGGGCAGCCGAAGTACACCGAGGGCTTCGAGCCCCTGCCGCCCGGCATTCGCCACGTGCCGTTCAACGACCTGGCCGCCGCCGATGCGGCGATCGACGACGAGGTCTGCGCCGTCATCGTCGAGCCGGTGCAGGGCGAGGGCGGCGTGCTGCCCGCCACCCCCGAGTACCTGCAGGCGCTGCGCCGCTGGTGCGACGAGCGCGGCGCGCTGCTGATCTTCGACGAGGTGCAGTGCGGCCTCGGCCGCACCGGCCACCTCTACGCCTACCAGCAGTACGGCGTCACGCCCGACATCCTGACCACCGCCAAGGCGCTGGGCAACGGCTTCCCGATCGGCGCGATGCTGACGCGGGCCGACATCGCCGCCGCCTTCGGCCCCGGCTCGCACGGCACCACCTACGGCGGCAACCCGCTGGCCTGCGCGGTCGCCCAGGCGGTGGTCTCGACCATCGCGGAGCCGGGTTTCCTGGAGCGCGCGCGGCGCGCCGCCTCGCGGCTGTGGAACGGCCTGGAAGCCCTGTGCGCCCGCTGGCCGGCGCTGTTCAAGCAGGTCCGCGGCAGCGGCCTGATGCTGGGCCTGGTGCTGGCAGACGAAAGACGCGGCCGCGCGAAGGAGTTCGTCAAACTCGCCGAACGCCACCACCTGCTGACCCTGATCGCCGGTCCCGACGTCGTGCGGCTGCTGCCGGCGCTGGTGGTCAGCGATGCCGAGATCGACGAGGCGCTGGTCCGCCTGCAGGCCTGCGCCCGCGAGTTCTCGGCCCACGCCGCCTGACCCCCGACGCGGATCCGCCATGCCCAGCATCGCCCGCCTCGCGCAGCCGGCCGACCTCGACGCCCTGGTGCACCTGGGCGAGATCGCCGATCCGCGCGTCTACACCCTGCCGCGAAGCCGGCCCGCGGTGCTGGCCGCGATCGAGCATTCGGTGGAGTCGGCCCAGCGCAGCGTCGACGTGCCGGCCGACGAGCACTACCTGATGGTGCTGGAAGACCGGGCCGGCCGCCTGGTCGGCGCCGCGGCGATCCGCGCCACCGCCGGCTCGCAGGGCGCGTTCTTCTGCTTCCGCAATGACGTGATCCACCACGCGTCGCACGACCTGAAGATCAGCAACAACGTGCACGTGCTGAGCCTCAGCTCGGACCTGACCGGCCACTCGCAGCTGCAGTCCTTCTTCGTCGATCCCGCGGCCGTCGGCCGCGCCGACGCGGCACTGCTGTCGCAGGCGCGCCTGGCGCTGGCGGCGGTGGACCGCCACCGCTTCGGCCAGCAGTTCTTCGCCTCGCTGGCGGGCTGGTGCGACGAGCAGCTGGCCTCGCCCTTCTGGGACGCGCTGGGCCGCCGCTTCTTCGGCATGGACTTCATCGACGCCGAGCGCGCGGTGGCCGGTGCCCGCAACCGCACGCTGATCGTCGAGCTGATGCCCCACTACCCGGTGTACGTGCCGCTGCTGCCGGCCGCCGCGCAAGCCGCCATCGGCCAGCTGCACGACGAGGCCCACCTGGCCTACGACATCCTGAGCGGCGAAGGCTTCGAGGCCGAGAACTACGTCGACCTCTTCGACGGCGGCCCCATCCTCGAGGCCCATGCCTCCAAGCTGCGCATCCTGGCGCAATCGCAGCTGCTGACCGCGCATGCGCTGGCCACCGCCGACCGGCCGCTCGCTCGCCCCGCGTTGCTGGCCCGCAGCGGCGCCTGCGCCGATTTCCGCTGCACCCATGCGGCGGTGGCGGTGCACGTCGACGACGGCATCGCGCTGCTGCCGCCCGAAGCCCTGGCCGCCCTGCACCTCGCCGCCGGCGAGCGCGTGCTGGTCGCGCCGCTGTGAACCGCGAGGACCTGGCGATGTTCGTGCTGCGTGCCATCCAAGCCGACGATGCCGGCGCCCTGCTCGCCCTGGCGCGCCAGGCCGGCTCGGGCATGACCACCCTGAAGCCCGACACGCCGGCGCTGGAGGCCCGCGTGGACCGCGCGGTGCGTTCCTTCGCCGGCCAGCTGCCGGCCGAGGAGGCGGACTACCTCTTCGTGCTGGAAGCCGGCCCCGGCGGCGAGGGGGCGGGCCAGGTCGTCGGCGTCAGCGCGCTGAAGGCCGCCGTCGGCCTGCACGAGCCCTTCTACAACTTCCGCCTCGGCCGCCTCGTGCATTCCAGCCGCGAGCTGGGCATCTACGCCGACAAGCGCACGCTCTTCCTGACCAACGACTACACCGGCTGCGCCGAGCTGTGCACGCTGTACCTGGCGCCGGCCTGCCGCGGCGGCCACAGCGGCCGCCTGCTGTCGAAGGCGCGGCTGATGTACGCCGCCCACGCGCTGGAACGCCTGCCCGAGACGCTGATCGCCGAGCTGCGCGGCTTCCAGCGCGAGGACGGCAGCTCGCCCTTCTGGGACAGCCTGGGCCGGCACTTCTTCCGCATGGACTTCGACCGCGCCGACGACATCAGCAGCCTCGGCTCCAAGTCCTTCATCGCCGAGCTGATGCCGCGTTATCCCGTCTACACCGATTTCCTCACCGACGAGGCACGCGCGGCCATCGGCGCCGTGCACCGCGGCACCGCGCCGGCGCGGCGGCTGCTGGAACAGGAGGGCTTCTGGTACGAGGGCTACGTCGACATCTTCGACGCCGGCCCGGTGCTGCAGGGCCACACCCGGCACCTGCGCATCGTGCGCGACGGCCAGCTCGCGATCGCGGCACGCGGCGCGGCCGCCCCTGCCGCGGCTGCAGCGTCCGCCGACGGCAGCGACAGCGTCGCCCCGCTGCTGGTGGCCAACACCGCCGGCAGCGACTTCCGCGTCATCGTCACCACCACCACTGCGCTGCGCTACGGCCGCCTGCCGCTGGACACGCAGCAGCTGGACGCGCTGCACCTCGCCGAAGGCGATCCGGTGCGCGTCGCCACGCTGAACCCCGGAGACCGACTGCACCATGCATAACCACATCGAAGGCCGCTGGGTCGCCGGCGGCGGCGAGCCGCTGGCCTCGGTCTGCCCCGCCACCGGGCGCCGCGTCTGGGAAGGACGCGCGGCCACGCCGGCCGAGGTCGAGCAGGCCTGCAGCGCCGCCCGCACCGCGGCGCGCCACTGGGCCCGCACACCGCTGGACGAGCGTGCCGCCACCGCCCGCGCCTTCCGCCAGGCCGTGCTCGACCGGGCCGACGAACTGGCGCGCAGCATCGCCCAGGAAATCGGCAAGCCGCTGTGGGAAGCGCGCACCGAGGTCGCGTCGATGGCGGCCAAGGTCGAGATCTCGCTGCAGGCCCATGCCGAGCGCACCGGCACGCGCACGCTCGCCGCCGCCGACGGCCAGCAGCTGCTCACCCACCGCCCGCACGGCGTGCTGGCGGTGCTGGGGCCCTACAACTTTCCCGGCCACCTGCCCAACGGCCACATCGTGCCGGCCTTGATCGCCGGCAACGCCGTCGTCTTCAAGCCCAGCGAGTACGCGCCCGGCACCGCCGTGCTGATGGCGCAGTGCTGGCAGCAGGCGGGCCTGCCCGCGGGGGTGCTGAACCTGGTCAACGGCGGCCGCGCGGTCGGCGAAGCACTGGTCGGCAGCGACGAGATCGACGGCGTGCTCTTCACCGGCAGCCATGCCACCGGCGCCACGCTGGCGCGCCGCTTCGCCCACCGGCCTGACAAGATCCTCGCGCTCGAAATGGGCGGCAACAACCCGCTGGTGGCCTGGAAGGTCGGCGACCTGGACGCGGCGGTGCTCACCATCCTGAGCTCCGCCTTCATCAGCGCCGGCCAGCGCTGCACCTGCGCGCGCCGGCTCATCGTGTCCGACGGCGATGAAGGCCGTGCGCTGATCGAGCAGCTCGTCGCCGCGCTGCCGCGCATCCGCGTCGGCGCCTGGGACGCCCAGCCCGAGCCCTTCATGGGCCCGGTGGTCTCCGCCCGCGTCGCAAGCACGCTGCTGGATGCGCAGGACGCGCTGCTGCGCCTCGGTGCGCGGCCGCTGCAGCGCATGCGGCTGCTGCAGGCCGGCACCGGCCTGCTGAGCCCAGGCCTGCTCGACGTGACCGGCGTCGCGAACCTGCCGGACGAGGAGCTGTTCGGCCCGCTGCTGCAGGTGCAGCGCGTGGCCAGCTTCGACGCCGCGCTGGCCCAGGCCAATGCCACCCGCTACGGCCTGGCGGCCGGCCTGCTCAGCGACGACGAAGCGCTGTGGCAGCGCTTCTGGACCGAGGCGCGCGCCGGCATCGTCAACTGGAACAAGCCCACCACCGGCGCGGCCAGCAGCGCGCCTTTCGGCGGCATCGGCCGCTCCGGCAACCACCGCCCCAGCGCGTACTACGCGGCCGACTACTGCGCCTATCCCGTCGCCGGAGCGGCCAGCCCGCGCCTGCTGCCGCCGGCCACGCCGCTGCCCGGCCTGGCGCCCTGCCCCTGAACCCTGCACGACGAGCACCTCCCATGAACGCCCGTGAAGTCAACTTCGACGGCCTGGTCGGGCCGACCCACAGCTACGCCGGCCTCTCGGTCGGCAACGTGGCCTCGACCCGCAACGTCGGCATGCCCGCCAACCCGCGCGAGGCGGCGCTGCAGGGCCTGGCCAAGATGCTGGCGCTGGCCGAACGCGGCCATGCCCAGGCCGTGCTGCCGCCGCTGCCGCGGCCGAACCTGGCGCTGCTGCGCGCGGTCGGCTTCGCCGGCGCCGACCGCGAGGTGCTGCGATACGCCGCCCAGGAAGAAACCGCGCTGCTGACGGCCGCCTGGTCCGCCTCGGCGATGTGGACCGCGAATGCGGCCACCGTCAGCCCCGCGGCCGACACCGCCGACGGCCGAGCGCACTTCACGCCCGCCAATCTCAATGCCAAGCTGCACCGGGCGCAGGAACACCGCGACACCGCGCGCGCGCTGCGGCGCATCTTTGCCGACCCCACGCTCTTCGCGGTGCATGACGCGCTGCCCGACTGCGCCGCGCTGGGCGACGAGGGCGCGGCCAACCACACCCGCTTCGCGGCGCGCCATGGCGGAGCCGGCGTCGAGTTCTTCGTCTACGGCCGCAGCGAGTTCGACGCCGAGCGCCCCGCGCCCGCGCGCTTCCCGGGCCGGCAGACGCTGGAGGCATCGCGCGCCGTCGCCCGCCGCCATGGCCTGGACCCGCGCCGCACCGTCTTCGCCCAGCAGCACCCCGCAGCCATCGATGCCGGCGTGTTCCACAACGACGTCATCGCCGTCGGCAGCCTGGACCTGCTGCTGTACCACGAGCAGGCCTTCGTCGACGAAGCCGGCACGCTGGCGCGCCTGCACGCGGCCTGCGACCACGCCGGCTTCACGCTGCGCACCGTGCGCGTGGCCAGCAGCGAGGTGTCGCTGGCCGACGCGGTGCAGTCCTACCTTTTCAACAGCCAGCTGCTCGCGCACCCGCAGGGCGGCATGGTGCTGGTGGTGCCGGCGGAGTGCCGCGAGAACGCACGCGTCAGCGCCTTCCTGGACCGGCTGGTCCTGGACGGCGGGCCGGTGCGCGAGGTGCTGAGCTTCGACCTGCGCCAGAGCATGCGCAACGGCGGCGGCCCCGCCTGCCTGCGGCTGCGCGTGGTGCTGGACGACGCGCAGGTCGCCGCCCTGCGTGGCCGCGTGATGCTGGACCGCCGGCTGCACGACGACCTGGCCGCCTGGGTGCGCCGCCACTACCGCGAGCGCCTCGGCGCCGCCGACCTGGCCGAGATCAGCCTGCGCGACGAGGTGCGCGCCGCGCTGCACGAGCTGGAGTCCGTGCTCGACCTGCCCGGCCTGTACGACCTGGGCTAGTGCCGGGGCAAGACGAACCACCACGACAGGAGACAAGCGATGAACCGACAGCAGGCGCAGCGCGCCTTGGCCGCTGCTTTTGCGTGCAAGGCCCCCCTTGCCGCCGCGCGGGGGGCCGGCCGATGACGCTCGCCCTCTTCCACTGGCCCGCCGACTGGAGCCGGCAGCAGCGCAGCAGCGCGACCATCCTGATCGCCATCGGCGCGCTGTGCCTGCTGCTGTGGCTGCTGGCCCTGCCGCTGGGCCAGGTGACCGAGCCGATCGGCAACAACGCCCAGCACTTTGCCGAGGGCGCGCGCGTCACCGTGCAGCTCACCATCGTCTCCGGCGTCGCCGGCGTGCTGCTGGGCGTGCTGGCGGCGCTGGGCAAGGTGTCGCGCATTGGGCCGCTGCGCTGGCTGGCCGGCGGCTACGTCTGGGTGATCCGCGGCACGCCGCTGCTGGTGCAGGTGCTGTTCGTCTACTTCGCGCTGCCGGTGCTGGCACCGGCCCTGCAGCTGACGGACTTCACCTCCGCCTGCGTCGCGCTCGCGCTCAACGTCGGCGCCTACAACGCCGAGGCCATCCGCGCCGGCCTGCTCGCGGTGCCCAAAGGGCAGGTGGAGGCCGCCCGCTCGCTGGGCCTGGGCCGCTGGCACACCTTCATCGACGTGACCTTCCCGCAGGCCTTCAAGGTGGCGCTGCCGCCGCTGGTCAACAACGTGGTCGCGCTGCTGAAGGACTCCTCGCTCGCCTACGCCATCGGCGTCGTCGAGCTCACCAACATCGGCAACCGCGTCCAGTCCGCCACCTTCCAGCCGCTGCCGGTGCTGGCCACCACCGCCACGATCTACCTCGTGCTGACCACGGTGCTCACGCAGATCTCCACCGCGGTGGAACGCCGCTTCGACATCGAAGGAAAGATGCCATGAGCCGCGCCGCCAACGGTCCCCGCAGCACGCCGCTGATCACCGTCGACAAGGTCAACAAGCGCTTCGGCCCGCACCACGTGCTGCGCGACGTCAGCACGCAGTTCAACGCCGGCGAGGTGGCGGTCATCGTCGGCGCCTCGGGCTCGGGCAAGAGCACGCTGCTGCGCACGCTGAACCGGCTGGAGGTGCACGACAGCGGCCGCATCGTCGTCGACGACATCGAGGTCTGCGACAACCAGCGCCAGCTCGAAGCCCTGCGCGCCGAGGTCGGCATGGTCTTCCAGCAGTTCAACCTGTTCCCGCACCTCACGGTGCTGGAGAACGTGGTGCTGGCGCCGCGCCGGGTGCGCCGCCTGCGCCGCGACGAGGCCCAGCACACCGCGATGGAGCTGCTGGAGCGCGTCGGCCTGAAGGCGCATGCGCACAAGCACCCCTTCGCGCTGTCCGGCGGGCAGCAGCAGCGCGTCGCCATCGCCCGCGCGCTGGCGATGAAGCCGCGCGTGATGCTGTTCGACGAGCCCACCTCGGCGCTGGACCCGGAGATGGTCAAGGAAGTGCTGGACGTGATGAAGCAGCTCGCGAAGAGCGGCATGACCATGCTCGTCGTCACCCACGAGATGGGCTTCGCCCGCGAGGTGGGCGACCGCATCCTCTTCTTCGACCAGGGCCGCATCGCGCAGGACGCGCCGCCGGCGCAGTTCTTCGGCGACCAGCACGACGAGCGCATCCGGGCCTTCCTGGGCCAGATCGCCCACTGATCGCGGACCACCCAGCACCAACCACCGAGCGCCGCCCCGCGACCCGACGCCCCCCGACCACCCCGCCACCACCCGAGGAGACACGATGACGAGGACCCACAGAACGCTGATCGCACTGGCCGCCGCCGCCGCGGCCGCCAGCGCAGCACCGGCGCATGCGCAGGCCGGCAAGGACATCGACGAACTGCGCCAGGAGCTGCAGCGCCTGCGCAAGGAAGTGGCCGAGCTGAAGCAGCAGCGCGGCCCCGCACCCGCCGACGCCAGCGGCTGGGGCGAACGCCTGCAGCAGGTGGAGCTGAAGCAGAAGGACGCGGTCGTCGCCGGCGACATCCCCGGCAGCTTCCGCCTGCCCGGCTCCGAAACCTCGCTGCGCCTGTACGGCTACGCCGAGGCCCACCTGCTGCACGACACCGAGGCCACCGCGCGCGGCGACCACTTCAGCAACCTGATGGAGCAGCCGCTGCGCGATGCCGGCGCCACCAAGGGCCAGACGCGGCTGACCGCGCAGGCCTCGCGATTCGGCATCGAGTCGGCCACGCCGACGCCGCACGGCGTCTTCGCCACCAGGCTGGAGATGGACTTCTACGCATACTGCGGCAGCAGCTGCAACCGCAACCGCCTGCGCCTGCGCCATGCCTACGGCGAGTACGCCGGCTGGCTGGTCGGCCAGACCTGGTCCACCTTCATGGACCTGGACAACACCACCGAGACGGTGGACTTCAACGCGCAGCTCGGCGTGCCCTTCTCGCGCCGAACGCAGGTGCGCTACACCTGGGGCGATCCGAGCGCGGGCCTGAAGCTGGCCTTCGCGCTGGAGGATCCGGAAGACCAGTTCGGCGGTGGCAGCAGCGGCGAACGCCTCCCGCATGCCGTCGCACGCGTGGACAAGGGCTTCGACTGGGGCGGCCTCAACCTGCGCGTTCTAACGCATGAAAAGCGCGACGCCGGCGGCGCACGCAAGCGCGGCTGGGGAATCGGCCTGGGCGGCAGCTTCAAGCTCGGCGACCAGGACCTGCTGCTGGCCACCGCGGCCCGGGTCGAAGGCGACTTCGACAACATGATCGGCTCCAACGGCTACCGCTTCGACGGCACCCGGTTCCTGTTCGACCGCAACGTCGGCTTCGCGCTCGGCTGGGCCCACACCTTCAACGGCCAGCTGCGCAGCAACCTGTCGTACGAGGAATCGCGCGCCCACGTCAGCGACGAGTTCCTGGCGCTGGGCGATGCCAACCGGCGCCTGCAGCAGCTGCACGCCGGCGTCATCTACTCGCCGCTCAAGAACATCGAGCTGGGCGTCGAGTACGTCGGCGGCCGCCGCCACACCTTCGCCAGCGGCCGCGGCAAGTTGTCGCGCATCGACCTGATGGGCCGCTACTCGTTCTGAGCACCGCGGCAGGCGACACCATGGGCAGGGGGCGCACGTGCTGAAGACCGTCTCGGCCAAGCTCAGCGCCAGCGCGGCGCTGGCCCTGCTCATCGTCGTCGCCGTCACAGCCGTCGGCCTGCTGACCCAGCAGCGGCTGCTGGCGCGCGCGCAGTCCATCGCCGCCGCCGCGGACGCGGTGCGTCAGGTCACCGCCGTGCGCGCCGCGCTGGCCCGCGCCCGCCGCCACGAGCAGGAGGCGATCGTCGCCACCGCGCACGCCGACCTGATGGAGCTGCGCGCGGCCAGCTGGAGCCAGGCGATGCAGGAACTGCGCAGCGCGCTGGCCGGCCTGCGCGGCAGCGTGGGCGCCCTGGAGGGGCAGGGCGGGACCCTGGCTGCCGTGGACGCTCATCTCAAGCGCTACGAAACCGGCTTCCAGGAGACCCTGGCTGCCGTCAAGCAGGGCCTGCTCGGCGATGCGTCGATCGCCGACGGCACGATGGAAGAACCGCGCCAGGGCATCGAGGCCGCTGACCGCCAGGTGGCGCAGCTGGCGCAGGCCCTGGTCACCCGGGCCGACGAGGCGCGCGCCCAGATGCGAGCCTCGTCGCGCCAGGCACGGGCCACCGCGCTGGCGCTGCTGGCGCTGTTCGCCGCCATCGTCATCGCCGGGGCGCTGCTGATGCGCCGCGCCATCATGCGGCCGCTGGCCGAGGCCGTCGCCATCGCGCGCCGCGTGGCGGCCGGCAACCTGGCGCCTGCCGGCTTCATGCCGCGCGGCGACGAATTCGGCCACCTGCTGCAGGCGCTGGAGGACATGCGCGCGCAGCTGCAGGCGCTGGTGGCCGGTGTCGGCGGCAGCGTCGAATCGGTGGCCATGGCCGCCACCGAGATCGCCAACGGCAACCTCGACCTGTCGGTGCGTACCGAACGCCAGGCTGCCAGCCTGCAGGCCGCGTCCTTTGCGGTGCAGCGCGTGTCCGACTCGATCGTGCTCAGCGCCGGTGGCGCCCAGGCCGCCAGCGGCGCGGCGGACACCATGTTCGTCGCCGCCCAGCGCGACGGCGAGCGCGTCGGCCGCGTCGTCGAGACCATGCAGCGCATCCTGCAGGCCACGCAGCGCATCCAGCAGATCACCGCGCTGATCGACGACATCGCCACGCAGACCCACATCCTCGGCCTGAACGCGGCCGTCGAAGCCTCGAACGCCGGCGAACGCGGCCGCGGCTTCGCGGTCGTCGCATCGAACGTGCGGCAGCTGGCCGAACGCTGCCGCGAAGCGGCGTCCGAAGTGCGCGGCCTGCTGGCCGAAGCGCGCGGCCAGGCCGACGAAGGCATGCAGCTGGCGCGCCAGGCCGGCAGCGGCATCACCGCGTTGATCGGCAGCGCCCGTGCGGTCTCCGAGCACGTCGGCGCGATCAGCCGCTCGGCCACCGAGCAGCGCGACGCGATCGAGGCGGTGGGCGCATCGATGGCCGAGATCGACGGCGCGACGCAGCAGAACGCGGCCCTGGTCGAACAGGCCGCCGCCGCGGCGCAAAGCCTGAAGGACCAGGCCGACCGGCTCGCCGAATCCGTGGCGGCCTTCAAGCTGAGCTGAGCAGCCCGAGGAGTTCCCGATGAAGCCCTGCCACCGCCTCCGTGTCACCGTGCCCGCGGCACTGGCCTGCTCGGCCCTCGGGCTGGGCGCCTGCAGCCGCGGCCCGATCGAGCTGCGCATCGGCATCGCGATGCCGCTCAGCGGTCCCCTCGGCGCCGAAGGCCGCAACCTGGTTCGCGCCGCGCAGATGGCCGCGGAGGACATCCACGCCGCCCAGTCCGGCGGCGCCGGCGGCCTGCCCGGCGCCCGCGTGGCGGTGCGCATCTTCGAAGCCGACGACCAGGCCGACGAGGCCGCCGCGGTGCGCGCCGCCGAGGCGCTGGCGAAGCAGGACGTCAGTGCCGTCGTCGGCCACCTCACCTCGGCCTGCGCGATGGCCGCCGCGCCGGTCTATGCCCGCCACGGCGTGCCCGAACTCAGCGCCACCACCCATCCACGGCTGACGCAGCTGGGCCTGCGCACCACCTTCCGCCTGATCGCCAACGACGAGATGCAGGCCCGCGCGCTGGCCCGCCATGCGACCGACGAGTTCCAGGGCCAAGGATTCGCGGTCATCGACGACGGCTCCGTCTACGCCCGGGGCCTGGCCGAAAGCGTTGCCCGCCGGCTGGGCGAAGGCCGGCAGACCGTGGCGCTGCGCCGCACCTGCGACCCCCAGGCCACCGACTTCCCGGAGATCTACGCGGCCATCGAGCGGCGCCAGGTGGCGGTGCTGATCACGACGATGGAGCTGGCGCAGGTGCGCGCCCTGCTGCAGGGATTGATCCGGCGTGGCCTGCAGCATGTGGCGGTGCTCGGCGGCGACACGCTGAAGACGGGCCCGCTGCCGCCGGAGGCGACGCAGCTGCGCCGCTTCATCGCGACGACGCCCGTCACCGAAGCACCGGAGTTCGGCGCCAGGGGCCGCGAGTTCGCCACCCGCTACAAGACCCGCCACCAGGAGCCGCCGGCGGAGACCGCGCACTACGTGTACGACGCGGTGCACCTGCTGGCGCAGGCGGTGGCCATCAAGGGCAGCAGCGACCCGGCCGTGCTGGTCCAAGCGCTGCCGCAGCTGGACCCGGCCGTGCCCATCACGGGTTATCTGCGTTTCGCGCCCGACGGCGAACCGCGCTACGGCGCGATCAGCCTGTACGGCGTGTCCAAGGGGCAGTGGCGCTTGATCGCCCGCTCCAGCAACTGGTAAGCCGCCGCCCCCGCTTCACCCCGGCCCCGACCATGAACCGAATCCCTGACTTTCCCGCCGCCGCTGCCGTCTTCGCCGGCCACGGCTGGCAGGCCGAGCAGATGGCCGCGTCGATATGGCGCTATCGACCGTCGCACCGCCGGCCGCACACCCGGCTGCTGCTGAGCGCCGGCGTGCATGGCGACGAAACCGCGCCGGTGGAAATGCTGGCACGCTGCCTGCCGCGCTGGGCCGCGTGGGCGCCGTCACTGAACGTCGAGCTGGTGCTCGCGCTGGGCAACCTGGAGGCACTGGCCGCCGGGCGGCGCTTCGTCCGCCACGACATGAACCGCCTGTTCGGCTCCGGGCCGCGGCCGGCGGCCTGGGGCAGCGAAGGCGAACGCGCGGCGCTGCTGCAGCACTGCACCGGGCTGCTGCTGCAGGACGAGAGCGGCACGGCGCGAAGCCTGCACCTGGACCTGCACACGACGATCCGGCCTTCGCTGAAACCGGCCTTCGCCATCGTCCCGGGTGATGCCGATGCGGCTCCGCTGCTGCACTGGCTGGGCCGTGCCGGGCTGGACGCGGCGGTGCTGAACCCGGGCCCCAACGTCACCTTCAGCGCCTTCACCGCGCAGCGCGGCGCGCTGGCCTGCACCGTGGAGCTGGGCCAGGTCGGCACCGGTGACGCCGGCCAGCTGGCACGGTTCGAAGCAGCGCTGGATGCGCTGCTGCGCGAGCCCGAGGCCGCCTGGCAGCCCGCGGGCGAACCCGGCTTGCCGGTCTACCGCGTCACGCGCGAGCTGATCCGCCGCAGCGAGCACTTCGAGCTGATGGTGCCCGGCACCGCGCCGAACTTCGCGGCGCTCGCGCCCGGCCAGCTCGTCGCCCGCGACCGGCTGGACCTGGTGCACGCCCGCCAGGCCGGCGAGTGCGTGCTGTTCCCGAATCCGGGCGTTGCACTGGGCTTGCGCGCCTGCCTGCTGGTGGCGCCGGTGGCAGCCGGGGCCGACGCGCCGGGCACCGTGGCCACATCCCCGGCGAACTGACGCCCATGCCGCGCCCGTCCCCCTCGCCCTCATGAACCTGCCGGCCGATGCCCCCTGCAGCGCCGCGGCCGCCGGGCGCTGGCAGCCGCACCTGCCGGCGGGGCCGGTGGAGGTGCTGCTGTGGCAGGTCGGCGAAGCGCCGCCGCTGGAGCTGCAGCTGCTCGCCCAGGTCTTCGAGGAAAGCCGCCGCCGCGGCGCCGAGCAGCTGCGCTGCCGCCCGCTGCGGGCATCGCCCGGCGAGGCGCCGGTCAAGGGGCTGGCCGTGCTGGCGCAGGCACCCGATCCGGCCTGGAACCCGTGGCCGCTGCTCGAGCACGGCCATGCCGTCGCCTTCGTCGGTGCCGCCGCGCGCTGGTTCGCGGGCCAGCCGCAGGCGCGGGGCCAGCGCGTGGCCATGCACTGGGAAGACGCCGGCGCCTGCGAGCAGCTGGCCGACGAGGTCGTGCCCTCGCCCTCCATCGTCGAGGTCAGCGGCCGCTGGACCACCTGCAGCGGCGGCCTGGCGGCGATCGACCTCGGCCTGCTCATCGTGCAGGAACTGGCCGGCAGCGGCATCGCGCTGCAGGTGATGGATGCGCTGTGCATCGACCGCCTGCGCGAGCCCGGTTCGCGCCAGCGCAGCGCCGCGGCCGGCGTGCTCGCGGCCATGGTGCCGCCGCTGGCCGAGGCGGTCGCGCTGATGGAAGCCAACGTCGAAGAGCCGCTGCCGGCCGACGAGCTGGCGCGGCTGGTCGGCCTGTCACGGCGGCAGCTCGAGCGGCTCTTCAAGCAGCACCTGGGCACCGTGCCCTCGCGTTACTACCTCGACATCCGCCTGCAGCGCGCGCGCAAGCTGCTGCGCGAGACGCGCCACTCGCTGCTGCAGGTGGCCTTGATGTGCGGCTTCTCGTCCGGCTCGCACTTCTCCACCACCTACAGCTCGATCTTCGGCATCGCCCCGCGCGAGGAACGGCAGCGCATGATGCTCAGCATCGCGCGCTGACTCGCACGCCCGGCTTCCGACGCGGCCCGGGGCGCGATCGGGTGATCCGCCCGGCCCCGGAGGCCGGCAGCTGGCATCCAAAAGACGCGGCAGCACCCGACTTCCCGCCGGAGCAGTGGCCGCGCACCTACCCCCGGCGGGGTAGGCCCGTCCGACCGGCCCGCGCCCGCACCGCGTGCCGCGCTATCCCGCAGGGAATAGCCCGCCCGCGCAAGCCTTCCCAAGCCCGCTCGCCGTCTGCATGCTGACCGCACCCTTCTTCGCTTCAGCGCTCGATCCCCATGCACCAGCTCCGTCATCCCTACCTCCTCTTCCTCGGCGACGTGCAGGTCAAGTCCGACGCCAAGACCGCGTTCGGCCTGCGCGACTGGGCACGCGACAAGGTGGCCGGCGAGTTCTCGCTGCCCGCGGCCACCATCACGCTGGACCTGCCCCGCTTGACGCCCCGCGAGGCCGCCGCGGCCGGTGCCGGCTCGCTCGTGATCGGCGTCGCGCCGGCCGGCGGCGCACTGCCGCCGCATTGGCTGGACGCGATCGAAGCCGCCATCGAAGCCGGCCTCGACATCGTCAGCGGCCTGCACACCCGGCTGGCTTCCATCGACCGCCTGGCGCGCGCCGCCGCCCGCCACGGCGTGAAGCTGATCGACGTGCGCTACAGCGATGCGCAGTACCCCGCCGGCACCGGCCGCAAGCGCAGCGGACGGCGCGTGCTCACCGTCGGCACCGACTGCGCGCTGGGCAAGAAGTACACCGCGCTGGCACTGACGCAGGCCCTGCAGGCGCAGGGCGCCCCAGCCACCTTCCGCGCCACCGGCCAGACCGGCGTGCTGATCACCGGCAGCGGCCTCGCCATCGATGCGGTGATCTCCGACTTCGTCGCCGGCGCCGCCGAGCAGCTGTCGCCCGACAACGCGCCGGACCATTGGGACGTCATCGAAGGCCAGGGGGCACTCTTCCACCCCGCCTATGCCGGCGTCACGCTGGGCCTGCTGCACGGCTCGCAGCCCGACGCCATCGTGCTGTGCCACGACCCGGCACGCCGCACCATCGAAGGCCACCCGGACT
>CAMLJY010000076.1 GCA_946480465.1 uncultured Burkholderiales bacterium | reverse complement strand
TCTGGTTCAGCTGCGTCACCGCCTTGGCCGCCCAGTAGTAGCGGTGCATCAGCACTTCGGACGAGCGCTGGGCCTTGGTGGCGACGTAGCCGAAGCTCTCGGCCACGGCGGTCTGCAGGTCGAAGACCAACCGGTCCTCGCGCCGGCCCGCCACGGCGTGCAGGCGGGCGCGGATGAGTTTCAGCGTGCCTTCGTTGCGCTGCAGCTGCTTGACTTCGAAAGGCGTGATCAGCCCGTTGGCGGCCAGCTCGTTCCAGGTGCGGCCCAGGCCCGCGGCGCGGGCCACCCACATCACCACCTGCAGGTCGCGCAGGCCGCCCGGGCTTTCCTTGCAGTTGGGCTCGAGCGAGTACGGCGTGTCCTCGTACTTGGTGTGGCGCTGGCGCATCTCCAGCGTCTTTGCGCGGTAGAACGCCGCCGGGTCCATCACCGCGGCGGTCTCGTGCTTGAAGTGCACGAAGAGCCGCTTGGCGCCGGTGATCAGCCGCGCTTCGAGCAGGGACGTCTGCACGGTGACGTCGCCGCGGGCCTCGGCCACGCACTCGTCCACGGTGCGCACCGACGAGCCGATCTCGACGCCGATGTCCCAGCAGGCGGTGATGAATCCTTCGACCGAAGCGCGCAGCGCGTCGTTGGACGCACCGCCCGCCCCCAGGCCCGAGTCGGGCAGCAGCACCAGCACGTCGACGTCGGAATGCGGGAACAGCTCGCCGCGGCCGTAGCCGCCCACGGCCACCAGCGCCGCGCCCGCCGGCATGCCGGCGTTGCGCCACAGCTCGCACAGCGTCAGGTCGACGTGGCGGGTCAGCTGCTTCACCAGCTGCGTGGCCGCTGGCGCACTGGCGCGCGAGGCCATGAAGTGGTCGATCAGCGCCTTCTTGCCGTCGCGGAAGCGGGCGCGCAGCGCGGCGACGCCCCCGACACCAGGCGACTCCTGCACCGCGGTCAGCATTGGCTCAGGCAGAGATGAAAGCAGGGGGCTTCGGCGAGCCCTCGGACACCGTCAGCACCTCGTAGCCAGTGTCGGTCACCACCACGGTGTGTTCCCACTGCGCCGACAGCGAGCGGTCCTTGGTGACGATGGTCCAGCCGTCGCCCAGCTCGCGGATCTCGCGCCGGCCGGCGTTGATCATCGGCTCGATGGTGAACACCATGCCTGGCACCAGCTCTTCCAGCGTGCCGGGGCGGCCGTAGTGCAGCACCTGCGGCTCTTCGTGGAACTTGCGGCCGATGCCGTGGCCGCAGAACTCGCGCACGATGGAGAAGCCGTTGTGCTCCGCGAACATCTGGATCGAATGGCCGATGTCGCCCAGGCGCGCGCCGGGCTTGACCTTGGCGATGCCCTTCCACATGGCCTCGTAGGTCAGCGTGCACAGGCGGTTGGCGGCGATCGAGCCCTCGCCGACGACGAACATGCGGCTGGTGTCGCCGTGCCAGCCGTCCTTGATGACGGTGACGTCGATGTTGACGATGTCGCCGTTCTTCAGCGGCCGGTCGTTCGGGATGCCGTGGCAGACCTGGTGGTTCACCGAGGTGCAGATCGACTTGGGGTAGGGGATGTAGCCCGGCGGCGCGTAGTTCAGCGGCGCGGGGATGCCGCCTTGCACGTGCACGATGTGGTCGTGCGCCAGCTTGTCGAGCTGCTCGGTGCTGATGCCGGGCTTCACGTGGGGCGTCAGCATGTCCAGCACCTCGGAGGCGAGGCGGCCGGCGACGCGCATGCCTTCGATGTCGGCAGCGGTTTTCAGGGTGATCGACATGGGGCGGGATTATCCCACCCGGGCTCGGACGGCCTGGAGGTGCGCGGGAGTGCCCGCGAAGCCGTCACTGGGGATCCTGCAGGCTGCGCCCTCCGGCGTTCGCGCGCGAGGCCGCAGGTGGAGCAGGTCGGAGCAGTTGCGCCGTGCCGGCCACGATGCCGCGCGCCACGTGACGCAGCAGAACGGCTGCGCTGGTCGAGGGGTCCGCCGCCGCCGAGAGCCTGCGCCGGCAGGTTCGGCGCCTGGTCGAGGCGGTCGCGGTGTTCCGCAACGACGACGCGGCGGAACAGCTGCCCGCTGCGGCCTGACGCCCGTCCGCGGGGTGGCGGGTCGGGGGCCCGGGCGGGTGGGGTCCCTACAATCCCGGGTTTCCCCCAGCCGTCGCCCATCCAGCATGACCGCCGCCCCCAAGCACCTGATGCATTTCGAAGGGGGCGATGCCCTGTCCACGTTCCGCGCGCAGGCGCTGCTGGCCCGCCTGCAATCGGTGAGCCCACGCGTCACCGGGATCGCCGCACGGCACGTGCATTGGGCCTGGAGCGATACCGCGCTGGCGCGCGCCGAGCATGACAAGCTGGCCGCCCTGCTGCAGTACGGCGACGCCTACACCGGCGCCGCCGACGGCGCGCTGATCGTCGTGATGCCGCGCCTGGGCACCGTGTCGCCCTGGGCCAGCAAGGCGACCGACATCGCGCACAACTGTGGCCTCGCCATCCACCGCGTCGAACGTGTCACCGAATTTCGCCTGGTGCTGAAGGCCCCGCTGCTGGGCTCCGCCAAGCCGCTCGGCACCGAAGAACTGCAGGCCTGCGCCGCGCTGCTGCACGACCGCATGACCGAGAGCGTCGCCTTCGAGCGCGACGCCGCCCGCCACCTGTTCGACGAGCAGCCCGCCGCCCCGATGGAGCGCGTGGACATCCTGGGCCGCGGCCGCGCCGCGCTGGAACAGGCCAACGTCGAATTCGGCCTGGCCTTGAGCGGCGACGAGATCGACTACCTGGTCGACGCCTTCAACACGCTGAAGCGCAACCCGACCGACGTCGAGCTGATGATGTTCGCGCAGGCCAACAGCGAGCACTGCCGGCACAAGATCTTCAATGCGGAATTCACCATCGATGGCGAGCGCCAGCCGCTGTCGATGTTCGGGATGATCCGCAACACCGAGAAGATCTCGGGCCAGCACAGCGTGGTCGCCTACTCGGACAACGCGGCGGTGATGGAGGGCGGCCCGGTCGAGCGCTGGCAGCCGTTCGGCTTCACCAATGCGCCGGCCTATGGCGCCCGCCCCGGGACCGCGCACGTGCTGATGAAGGTGGAGACGCACAACCACCCGACGGCGATCTCGCCCTTCCCGGGTGCTTCCACCGGCGCCGGCGGCGAGATCCGCGACGAAGGTGCGACCGGCCGCGGCGCGAAGCCGAAGGCGGGCCTCACCGGCTTCAGCGTCTCCAACCTGCACCTGCCCGGCCTCGCCGAGCCCTGGGAAGCCAACCCCATCGGCAAGCCCGAGCACATCGCCAGCCCCCTGCAAATCATGACCGAGGGCCCGCTGGGCGGCGCCGCGTTCAACAACGAGTTCGGTCGGCCCAACCTGGGCGGCTACTTCCGCGTCTACGAGCAGCAGGTGGCCGGCGTGCAGCGCGGCTACCACAAGCCCATCATGATCGCCGGCGGCATCGGCAGCATCGATGCCGGGCAGACGCACAAGCGGCCCTTCGGCGCCGGCACGCTGCTGGTTCAGCTGGGCGGCCCCGGCATGCGCATCGGCATGGGCGGCGGCGCGGCCAGTTCGATGGCCGCGGGCACCAACACCGCGGCGCTCGATTTCGACTCGGTGCAGCGCGGCAACCCCGAGATCCAGCGCCGCGCGCAGGAAGTCATCAACCACTGCTGGGCCCTGGGCGACAAGAACCCCATCCTCGCCATCCATGACGTGGGTGCGGGCGGCATCAGCAATGCCTTCCCCGAGCTGGTCGACGGCGCCGGCAAGGGTGCGCGCTTCGACCTGCGCAAAGTACCGCTCGAAGAGAGCGGCCTCGCGCCCAAGGAAATCTGGTGCAACGAGAGCCAGGAACGCTACGTCCTGGCGCTGGACCCGGACCTGCTGCCGCTCTTCGAGCAGATGTGCGAGCGTGAGCGCTGCCCGTTCGCGATCGTCGGCACCGCGACGGATGAGCCGGACCTGGTGCTGTTCGACAGCGCCGGTGGTGCCGCCGAGCCGAGTGCCGGGCCGCCCCAAGCCGGCTCGGCGCCCCCTCGGGGGATGGCCGCTGTACCCGGCGACCGGGGGCACCATGACTGCCCCATCGACATGCCGATGGAAGTGCTGCTGGGCAAGCCGCCGAAGATGCAGCGCGACGTCAAGCGCGTGGCGCGCGGCGAAGCGCCGCTGAACCTGACCGGCGTGTCGCTGGACGAAGCGGCCGTCAGCGTGCTGCGCCATCCCACCGTGGCCAGCAAGCGCTTCCTCGTCACCATCGGCGACCGCACCGTGGGCGGCTTGAACCACCGCGACCAGATGGTCGGCCCCTGGCAGGTGCCGGTGGCCGACTGCGCGGTGACCCTGGCCGACTTCGCCGGCTTCCGTGGGGAGGCGATGGCCATGGGCGAGCGCACGCCGCTGGCTTCGCTGGACGCACCGGCCTCGGGCCGCATGGCGGTGGGCGAGGCCGTCACCAACCTGCTGGCCGCGCCCATCGAGCTGCCGCGGGTCAAGCTCAGCGCCAACTGGATGGCCGCCTGCGGCGAGCCCGGAGAAGACGCCGCGCTGTACGAGACCGTGCGCGCCGTGGGCATGGAGCTGTGCCCGGCGCTGAACATCGGCATTCCGGTCGGCAAGGATTCCTTGTCGATGCGCACCCGCTGGACCGCACCCAACGGCGAGGCGAAGCAGGTCACCGCCCCGGTCAGCCTGATCGTCAGCGCCTTCGCCACGCTGGCCGACGTGCGCGGCACGCTGACGCCACAGCTGCAGCCCGGCGAGACGACGCTGATCCTCGTCGACCTGGGTCAGGGCAAGAACCGCATGGCCGGCTCGATGCTGGCGCAGGTGTTGAACCAGTTCGGCAGCCATGACAAAGACGGCGTGCCGGACCTGGACGACCCTACGCAGCTGAAGGCCCTGGTCGCCGCCATCAACCAGCTGCGCGGCGAAGGCAAGCTGCTCGCCTACCACGACCGCAGCGACGGCGGCCTGTGGGCGGCGGTGTGCGAAATGGCGTTTGCCGGCCAGCTCGGCGTCAGCCTGAACGTGGACCTGCTGGTCACCGAAGGCGACGGCATCAGCGACAGCCGCGCCGAGTTCGGCGATTCGAAGAACTGGGCCGGCCAGGTCGGCGAGCGCCGCAACGAGCTGACGCTGAAGGCGCTGTTCAACGAGGAGTTGGGCGCGGTGATCCAGGTGAAGCGTGCCGACCGCGACGCGGTGATGGCGGTGCTGCGCTCGCACGGGCTCAGCAAGCACAGCCACGTCATCGGCGTGACCAACGACCGCCGCGTCGTCGAGGTCTACCGCGACACCAAGGTGCAGTTCAGCGCGCCCGTCACCACGCTGCAGCAGGCCTGGGACGAGGTCAGCTGGCGCATCGCCCGCCAGCGCGACAACCCCGCCTGCGCCGACAGCGAACACGCCGGCGTGGGGGCCGACGGCGACACCGGCCTGCACTTGCAGCTCACGTTCGACCCGGCCGAGGACGTGGCCGCGCCCTTCGTGAACACCGCTAGGCGCAAGCTCGCGATCCTGCGCGAGCAGGGCGTGAACTCGCACGTGGAGATGAGCTACGCGATGGCGCAGGCGGGCTTCGAGACCTTCGACGTGCACATGAGCGACCTGCAGGCCGGCCGCGCGCGCTTCGACCAGTTCCAGGGCTTCGTCGCCTGCGGCGGCTTCAGCTATGGCGACACGTTGGGCGCGGGCGAGGGCTGGGCGCGCTCCATCCTCTTCAACCCGGCGCTGGCCGAGCAGTTTGCCGCGTTCTTTGCGCGTCAGGACACCTTCGCGCTCGGCGTGTGCAACGGCTGCCAGATGATGGCAGCGCTGTCGCCGATGATTCCCGGCGCGCAGGCCTGGCCCAAGTTCACCCGCAACAAGAGCGAGCAGTTCGAGGCGCGGCTGAGCCAGGTGGAAGTGCTGGATTCGCCTTCGATCTTCTTCGCCGGCATGGCCGGCAGCCGCCTGCCCATCGCGGTGGCGCACGGCGAAGGCTTCGCCGACTTTTCGCAGCGTGGCGACGCGCAGCGCGTGCACCGCGCCATGCGCTACGTCGACTCCGCCGGCCGGCCGACCGAGACCTACCCTGCCAACCCGAACGGCAGTCCCGATGGCCTGACCGCCGTCACCACGCCCGACGGCCGCTTCACCGCGCTGATGCCGCACCCCGAGCGCGTGTTCCGCAACGTGCTGATGAGCTGGACCTCGGGCGACGTGTCGGCGCGCAGCCCCTGGATGCGCATGTTCGCCAACGCTCGCAAGTGGGTGGGATGAGCATGCGCGCGCTGCTGGCGATCGCCTCCGCCGTCCTCGGGACCGTGGCAGCGGGGCCAGCCGCTGCCCAGCCCGTCGTCCAAAAGGCCACCTACACCTACGCCCACGTCAATGGCGTGCCGCTGAAGGCCGACGTCTACACCAGCGCCACCTCACCCTATGGCGATCGGCGGCCGGCGGTCGTCTTCGTGCACGGCGGCGGCTGGACCTGCGGCAACCGCGACGCCTTCCTGGGCTGGCCCCAACACCTGGCCGAGGCCTACGGCGTGGTGGCCGTCACGGTGTCGTACCGTCTGGCGCCCGTCACCGATGCGGTGCTGGGCGTCGACGGCCGCATCGCCTCCCCGGGCGAGCGAGATGGCTGCAGTGCCGCCACCGCCCCCAGCGACGACCTGGGCCTGCCCGGGAACCGGCAGCCTTACGGGCGGCAAATCAGCGACCTGCGCAATCTCATGTGGCAGCTGCGCACGCACGCCGATGCGCTGCTGGTCGACCGCCACCGCATCGCGGTGGTGGGGGCCTCGGCGGGCGGCCACCTGGCGGGCATGCTGGGCGTGCTGGACGAGCGCCCCCTGATACCGCGGCCGGGCCTGCAGGCCGGCGATGTGTACAGCCGGCCCAACGCCGTGGTGTCCATCGCCGGGCCGTGGAACCTGGCCAGCACGGCCGCGCTGCCGCACCCCAGCGTGCCCGGCATCCTGCGCAACCTGTTTGGCGGCGAGCCGACAGAGCAGCAGCGCAAGGACGCGTCGCCAACGAGTTATCTCAGCGTGAACATCTCGGCCGCGCCCACGCTCTTCATCCACGGCGCCGATGACACGCTGGTGCCGCCGCAGCAGTCCATCGAGGCCTGCGCGCGCATGGGTAGCCGGTGCGCCCACGGCCAGCCGCTGATCGTGCAGACGCCGGCTGGCGTCGACCCGCACGACACGCTGTACCTGCTGCAGCAGCGCTACGACGAGTTCATCGCCTTCCTGGCGCAGACGCTGCTGGCGCCTGTGCCGGCACCAGCGCCGGCTGGCAACCATTGAAACCCGCCGGCGAAGCCGCGGTGCAACGGTGCGGAGCCACCATGCGCGGCTGAACCACGAGGAGCTTCCATGATGACCCCCGCCTTCCGCCGTTCCCTCTCCCGCCAGGCCGGTGCCGCTGCCTTGCTGGCCGCCCTGGGCGCGCTGCCGGCCGCCGCCATGGCCGCCGACGTCAACAAGGGCATCGAGCAGGCGCTGGCCGCGGCGCAGGAGAGCAAGAAGGGCATCATGGTCTACGTCGGCGGCCAGGCCATCGGCGGCGGCGTCGTGAAGATCGAGCCGGGCCAGTGGGTGGAGCTGCGCAGCCAGCAGTACGGCCGCATCGTCATCCGCATGGACCGGATCGACGGCATCGCGATGCCCTGAGCGGTCCTTGGAAGCCTGACCCTGCCGCCACCCCGGCAGCGGAAAGGCCGCGGCGCGATCCCTGGCGCCAGAGTTTGCAACCGGCGTGGGAGCGTCGATTGCTCTTGCCCCGTCGACCGAGCAACGGTTGCCGAGCGGGGTGAGAGCCATGGATGGGTCCAGGACGAACGAGCTGGGGCAGGCTGGCGCGACCAGGGCGCCGACGATGGCCCTGATGGCCGGGGCCTTGCCCCAGGCTGGGCCCGATGCCGCGGCGGGAACGCAGGGCGACCACCGCACCCAGCCGCTGCCGATCTCGCTGGGCAAGCCGGCCGTGCCGCCCTGGGTCCAGGAGCTGTCCCGTCTGCTCGACCGCCGGCCACTGGCACGCGGCGACTTTGCCAACCTGCGCAGCGTGGAAAGCGTGCTGAGGATGCCCGGCGCCAGCCCCTGGGACCTGCCCGACGAAGTGGTTCGTGCCGCCGGCCTGGAACTGCGCTGGCTGGCCCGCCAAGACACCCCGTCGCCCGCGCTGGTGCGGCTGCTCGACCAGTTCGAGCATCAATTGCTGCAGCCGGCCTTGAGACGGCTGCAAGGCCGCGGCGGAGTGAGCCGCCGCTGACTGGCGCTGCCGATGGACGCGGCGAACCCGGTCAGAGGCAGGAGGGCACCGGCGGAATCCGCGCCCCTCGACCCGGAACTCTGACGCCGGGGCTTCCGGCGAGTCGGGCGCCGGGGCTCGAATATGCTCGCCACCTGCGCGACGCGGCCCCACGTGATCGCCATGATCACGCCAGCGCGCCCCATGTCCCTCGACCTCGACACCCTCGACGCCTTGCGTCGCCAGCACCCGGCGTGGCGCTTGCTGCTGGCCGATTCCGCCCCCTTGGTGGCGAGCTTCCTGCACCGCGTGTTCGTGCTGCCCAATCGCCGCGCCATTCACCAGGCCGAACTGGCCGCCGCGCTGGACGACACCCTGTACGCCGTGCGCGAGCAGCGCGGCACCGGCAGCTTTCCGAAGCCGGCGCTCGAATACTTGAACGATTGGGCGGCCAATGACAAGGGCTGGCTGCGCAAGTTCTACCCACCTGGCTCGGACGAGCCGCACTTCGACCTGACCCCCGCCACCGAGCGCGCGCTGTCGTGGCTGCTCAGCCTGGGCGAGCGCAGCTTCGTCGGCACCGAATCGCGCCTGCTGACCCTGTTCGAGCTGCTGCGCCAGATGGGCGAGGGCAGCGAGACCGATCCCGAGGTGCGCGTGCAGGAGCTGCTGCGCCGGCGCCAGGCCATCGACGACGAGATCGAGCGCGTGCGCTCCGGCGACCTGCCGCTGCTGGGCGACACCGCGCTGAAGGAGCGCTTCGCGCAGTTCGTGTCGCTGGCGCGCGAGCTGCTGGCGGACTTCCGCGAGGTGGAACACAACTTCCGCGGCCTGGACCGGCGGGTGCGCGAGCGCATCGCGCTGTGGGACGGCCGCAAGGGCGCGCTGCTGCAGGAAATCCTGGGCGAGCGCGACCTGATCGAGGAGTCCGACCAGGGTCGCAGCTTCCGTGCGTTCTGGGACTTCCTGATGTCGCGCGACCGGCAGGAGGAACTCACCGGCCTGCTCGACCGCGTGTTGCAGCTGGACCCGGTGGCGGCCCAGTCGCCCGACCCGCGCCTGCGCCGCGTGCACTACGACTGGCTGGAGGCCGGCGAGCAGACGCAGCGCACGGTGGCCCTGCTGTCGCAGCAGTTGCGCCGCTTCCTGGACGACCAGGCCTTCCTCGAGAACCGCCGCATCATGGACATCCTGCGCGGGATCGAGGCGGGTGCGCTGGCGGTGCGCACGCAGCAGCCGGCAGGCGAGTTCATGGCCATCGACGAGACCGCGCCGACGATCGAGCTGCCGATGGAGCGCCCGCTGCACGCGCCGGCGCACAAGGCGGCCATCCGCAGCGCGGCCATCGCCACGGGCGACGAGGACCTGGACGCCGCCGCGCTCTACGGCCAGTTCGTCGTCGACAAGGCGGCCCTGGCGCGCCACGTGCGGCAAAGCCTGCAGCAGCGCACGCAGGTGACGCTGGCCGAACTGCTGGCCGCGCGGCCCTTGCAGCAGGGACTGGCCGAGCTGATCGCTTACTTCAGCCTGGCGTCCGAAGCGCCCGGCGCCGCAACAGGCCTGCGCGCGGCCATCGACGATGCGGTGGAGGAGCAGGTGAGCTGGGTGGCGCCAGACGGCCGGCGCAAGTCGGCGCGGCTGCCGCGGGTGATCTTTTCGAGATGACGATGAATGATGACGTGCTGAACGCGCCGGCGGAGGCCGTGGCCGAGCTACCGGCGGTGCTGGTCCCGCTGCTGAAGGGCGTGCTCTACCGCGACGACGATGCCCTGCGCTGGAGCGCGCTGCTGCAGCTGCAGGGCCGCGTGCGCGACCACGTGGCGGTGCTGGGGCTGGAGCTGATGATCGACGAGGCCGAGGGCTACGCCTTCCTGCGTTCGCGCCCCGTGGCCGAAGGCGATCCCGCCGCCGCGTTGCCCCGCCTGGTGGTGCGGCGGCCGCTGTCTTTTGCGGTTAGCTTGCTGCTGGCGCTGCTGCGCAAGAAGCTGGCCGAGTTCGATGCCGCGGGCGGCGACACGCGGCTGATCCTGTCGCGCGAGCAGGTGGCCGAGATGCTGCGCGTCTTCATGCCCGAGGGCAGCAACGAGGCGCGCCTGATCGACCAGGTGGACGCGCACCTGAATCGCGTCATCGACCTGGGTTTCGTGCGCAAGCTGCGCGGCCAGGACGGCATGTTCGAGGTGCAGCGCATCCTGAAGGCCTTCGTCGATGCGCAATGGCTGGGCGAGTTCGACGCGCGCCTGGCTGTCTACCGCGCGCAGCTGGTGGGCGAGGGAGGACCGGCCGATGAAGCATGAACCGATGGCGCTGGACTTCGGCGCCGACGACAGCCTGTCCGGTTTCCGCCTGCAACGCCTGGAGGTCTTCAACTGGGGCACCTTCGACGGCCGCGTCTGGACGCTGCGCGCCGACGGCCGCAACGCGCTGCTGACCGGTGACATCGGCTCCGGCAAGTCCACGCTGGTGGACGCGATGACCACGCTGCTGGTGCCCGCGCACCGCGTGGCCTACAACAAGGCCGCCGGCGCCGAGGCGCGCGAGCGCAGCCTGCGCAGCTACGTGCTGGGCCACTACAAGGCCGCGCGCAGCGATGCCGGCGGCAGCGGCAAGCCGGTGGCGCTGCGCGGGCCGGACAGCTACTCGGTGATCCTGGCCGTCTTCCATAACGCCGGATATGACCAGACGGTGACCCTGGCCCAGGTGTTCTGGCTGAAGGACCCGGCCGGCCAGCCGCTGCGCCTGTACGCGGTGGCCGAGAAGGAACTGGGCATCGCCGGCGACTTCGCCGATTTCGGCACCGACATCGCCAAGCTGCGCAAGCGCCTGCGCGCCCGCGGCGCGGTGGTGGAAGACAGCTTCCCGCCGTACGGCGCGCTGTTCCGCCGTCTCTTCGGCATCCAGAACGAGCAGGCGCTGGAGCTGTTCCACCAGACCGTGTCGATGAAGTCGGTGGGCAACCTGACCGACTTCGTGCGCAGCCACATGCTCGAGCCTTTCGACGTGGCGCCGCGCCTGGCCGCGCTGATCGCGCACTTCGACGACCTGAACCGCGCGCACGAGGCGGTGCTGAAGGCCAAGGCCCAGGTGGCCCTGCTGCAGCCGCTGGTGGCCGATGCCGAACGCCATGCCGAGCTGGCCGCGGCCATCGAGCAGCAGCGCGCGGCGCGCGAGGCGCTGCAGTCCTTCTTCGCGGTGCACAAGGCCGGCCTGCTTGACCAGCGCCTGCAGCACCTGGCCGAAGAACTGGCGCGCCACGCCGGCCACATCCAGCGGCTGGAAGCCCAGCAGCGCGAGCAGCAGGTGCAGGAACGCGAGCTGCGCCGCACCATCGCCGACAGCGGCGGCGACCGCCTGGAGCGCCTGGCGCTGGAGATCGCGCGCAAGGAGAGCGAGAAGCAGCGGCGCGCCGACAAGGCGGCCCGCTACGACGCGCTGCGGCAGGCGCTGGGTCTGCTGTCGGTGCACCAGGCGGAGGACTTCCTGGCCCAGCGCGCGCTGTGCGTGCCGATGCGCGAGGCCGCGGCCCAGCGCGAGGCCGAGCTGCAGAACGAGCTCAACGAGCTGGGCGTGGCCTTCGCCCAGGGCCGGCAGGAGCACGCGGAGTTAACGCAGGAAGTGCTCAGCCTGAAGGCCCGCCGCAGCAACATCGACGCGCAGCAGGTGGCCCTGCGCAGCGCGCTGTGCGAGGCCTTGAAGCTGGACGAGGCGGCCATGCCCTACGCCGGCGAGCTGATCCAGGTGCGTGACGAGGAACGCGATTGGGAAGGCGCCGCCGAGCGGCTGCTGCGCAGCTTCGGCCTGTCGCTGCTGGTGCCCGATGTGCACTACGCGGCGGTCAGCGACTGGGTGGACCGCACGCAGCTGAAGGGGCGGCTGGTCTACTTCCGCGTGCGGCCTGCGCGCCGCGGCGATGCCCGCGGCGAGCTGCCGGCGCTGCATCCGGATTCAATGGCGCGCAAGCTCGCCATCAAGCCCGACTCGCTGTTCTACGCCTGGCTGGAACGCGAGCTGGCTCACCGCTTCGACCTGGCCTGCTGCAGCAGCCAGGACCAGTTCCGCCGCGAGACCCGCGCCATCACCCGCGCCGGCCAGATCAAGGGCCTGGGCGAGCGCCACGAGAAGGACGACCGCCATCGCATCGACGATCGCAGCCGCTACGTGCTGGGCTGGAGCAACCACGCCAAGATCGCCGCGCTGGAGGCCAAGGCCCGCGTGCTGCAGGCGCGCCTGGCGGACACCGGCCAGCGCATCGCCGCGCTGCAGAAGGAACAGCAGCAGGTGCGCGAGCGGCTGCAGGCGCTGGACAAGCTGGAGGAGTACCGCGACTTCGCCGAGCTGGACTGGCGCAGCAGTGCCACCGAACTGGCCGCGCTGCAGGACGAGAAGCAGCGGCTGGAGACGGCCTCCGACGTGTTGAAGGCGTTGGCGGCGCAGCTGTCGGCCCTGGAGGCGGCGCTGGCCGCGACCGGCGCCAAGCTGAAGGACCGCGAAGCCGAGCAGGCCCGCGCGCAGCTGAAGCAGGAGCAGGCCGTGGCCTTGCGGGCTGCGGTGCAGCAGCGCCTGGAGGCCGCTGACTTTGCGGTCCATCAGCTGCAGTTCGAATGCATCGAAGCCTGGCGCGCCGAGGCGCTGGGCGAACGCCAGCTGAGCGTCGAATCCTGCGACGGCCGCCAGCAGGAGATGCGCGACTGGTTGCAGGGCCGCATCGACGCCGACGACAAGCGCCAGGCCCGCCTGGCCGAGAAGATCGTGCGCGCGATGGCCGAGTACAAGGAGGCCTACAAGCTGGAGACGCAGGAGGTGGATGCCAGCGTGGCGGCGGCGCATGAATACCGCAGCATGCTGCAACAGCTCCAGGCCGACGACCTGCCGCGCTTCGAGGCCCGCTTCAAGGAGCTGTTGAACGAGAACACCATCCGCGAGGTGGCGCACTTCCAGTCGCAGCTGCACCGCGAGCGCGAGACCATCAAGGAACGCGTGGCGCGCATCAACGAGTCGCTGACGCAGATCGACTACAACGCTGGCCGCTACATCGCGCTGGAGGCTCAAGCCGCCACCGATGCCGACGTGCGCGACTTCCAGACCCAGCTGCGCGCCTGCACCGAAGGCACGCTGACCGGCTCGGACGACGCGCAGTACTCCGAGGCCAAGTTCCTGCAGGTGCGGCAGATCATCGAGCGTTTCCGAGGCCGCCAGGGTTCGGCCGAGGCCGACCGCCGCTGGGCCGCCAAGGTAACCGACGTGCGGCAGTGGTTCCAGTTCGCCGCCAGCGAACGCTGGCGCGAGGACGGCCGCGAGCACGAGCACTACGCCGACTCCGGTGGCAAGTCCGGCGGCCAGAAGGAGAAGCTGGCCTACACCATCCTGGCCGCGAGCCTGGCCTACCAGTTCGGGCTGGAATGGGGCGCTGTGCGCTCGCGCTCGTTCCGCTTCGTCGTCATCGACGAGGCCTTCGGCCGCGGGTCGGACGAATCGGCCGAGTATGGTTTGCGGCTCTTCGAGCAGCTGAAGCTGCAGCTGCTGATCGTCACCCCGCTGCAGAAGATCCACATCATCGAGCCTTACGTGGCCAGCGTCGGCTTCGTGCACAACGAAGACGGCAGCGCGTCCAAGCTGCGCAACCTGGGCATCGAGGAATACCGCGCGCAGCGCGGCGTGGCCGGGCAGCTGGCGCAGCGCATTCAGGTGGTGGACGAAGGCGCCTCGCCCGCGGAACTGCAATGAGCGGCACGTGGACCACGCCCGCGGACCTGCGCGCCCAGGTGCAGCGGCGCTGGGACAAGGGTGAGTTGCTGGCCGAACTCGTCGCGCCGTCCGGCCTGTTCCCGTGCCGCCTGAGCCTGCGTGCGCCGGGATCGGGCGAGCTGTCCGAGCGCTTCGATGCAGTGCGCGCCTGGGTGGCCGCGCTGCAGCAAGATGGAAGCGCCGGCTACCGCCTGGTGCTGCGCGAGGTGCGGCACCGCGTCATCGGGCACAACAGCCTGCCGGCCGAGGCCTGGGTGGACACGCTGGACGACGCGCTGCGGCTGATCGGCAAGGCGCGCGACGCGCGCCGCTTCGAGGCCCTGCGGGACGACACGCGGCAGCGGCAGCCTACCCTGCTGCCGTGGCTGCAAGCGCAGCCGCTGCGTGCGCTGGCGTTGGCCGATCACTGGCCGCGGCTGCTGGACCTGGTCACCTGGCTGCAGGCTCATCCGCGCCCCGGCATCTATCTGCGGCAGGTGGACCTGCCCGGCATCCACAGCAAGTTCATCGAGGCCCAGCGTGGCGTGCTGGCCGAGCTGCTGGACCGGGCACTGCCGGGCGAGGTCATAGATAACGAAGTGAGCGGCCTGGCGCAATTCGCGCGCCGCTACGGCTTTCGCGACAAGCCGGCCCGGGTGCGCCTGCGCTTTCTCGATCCGGACCATGAGGCCTGGGTGCCCGGCGCCGACGCCGACGCCGACTACACGCTGACGCACGACGCCTTCGCCCGGTTGGTGCCGCGGGAAAGGCGCGTCTTCATCACCGAGAACGAGATCAACTTCCTCGCCTTTCCGCCGGCGGCGGACAGCCTGGTGGTCTTCGGCGCCGGCTATGGCTTCGATGCGCTGGCGCAGGCGGCCTGGCTGCGCCAGCGTGAGCTGCACTACTGGGGTGACATCGACACCCACGGCTTCGCCATCCTGGACCAGCTGCGCGCGCATTTTCCGCAGGTGCGGTCTTTCCTGATGGATCGCGACACGATGCTGGCCCACGAGGCCCAGTGGACGGGCGAGCCGCAACCCACCCAACGCGACCTGCCGCACCTGGGCGACGACGAGCGCCGGCTCTACGACGACCTGCGCTGGCGCCGCCTGCGCGACGAACCGCTGCGGCTGGAGCAGGAGCGCATCGGCTTCGGCTGGGTCGAGCGGGCGGTGCACGCACTGGGGGCGGCGGGGGCGGTGGCGGCACGGACGCGGGCCTGACCAGAGGGGCTCTCGGCGGCCACAATGCCGCATCCCGTTTCACCTGCCCGAGCGCCCATGCGTACAGCCTCGCCCCGACAAGCCAAGTCCACTGCCCGCCAGGCGGCTGAACCGCGCCTGTCGCGCACGCGCCGCCCGGAAGACATGGCGGTGCCGGACTGGCAGGCCGCCTTGCGGCGCCAGTTTGGCCGGGAGCAGGGCTTCAGCCTGCGCAACCTGGGCACCGAGCCGGTGTTCTCCACCTTCCGCGTCGACAACCCGGACAGCGGCACGCAGTACGTCGTGACGATCCGCGGACTGGAACCGGGCAGCAACCACTGCACTTGCCCCGACCATGCCACCAACCACCTTGGCACCTGCAAGCACATCGAATTCACCCTGGCGCGGCTGCAGGCGCGCCGCGGCGGCAAGGTGGCGCTGGCACGCGGGCATCAGGCGCCGTACAGCGAGATCCGGCTCGACTACCTGGGCGCCCGGCAGGTGCGCCTGCATCCGGGCACGGCCTGCCCGCCGGCGCTGCTGAAGCGGGCACGCCAGAGCTTCGATCCGGCGGCCGGCTGGACCCTGCCGTGGAGCCGGCTGGATGAGGTCGGCCCGCTGGCGCGCGCCGCGCAGGCCGCCGGCCACGAACTTCGCATCGGCGACGACGTGTGGGCCTTCATCGCCCAGGTGCGCGACGCCGAACAGCGCCAGCAGGTGCTGGCCCGGGCCTACCCCAAGGGCGCGCGCGACAAGGCGCTGCACAAGCTGCTGAAGACTCGCCTCTACCCCTACCAGGCCGAAGGCGCGTTGTTCGCCGCGCGTGCCGGGCGGGCGCTGCTGGGCGACGAGATGGGCCTGGGCAAGACCGTGCAGGCCATCGCCACGGCCGAGCTGATGGCGCGCCATTTCGGCGTCAGCCGCGTGCTGGTGGTCTGCCCCACTTCGCTGAAGCACCAGTGGAAGACCGAGTTCGCGCGCTTCGCCGACCGCCCGGCGCAGGTCATCCACGGCCTGCGCGCGCAGCGCCAGGCGCAGTACACGGAGGACAGCTTCTGCCGCATCGTCAACTACGAGATGCTGGCGCGCGACGCCGACCTGATCGACGCCTGGGCGCCGGAGCTGGTGATCGCCGACGAGGCGCAGCGCATCAAGAACTGGGACACCATCGCGGCCCGCGCGCTCAAGCGCATCGCCAGCCCGTATGCCCTGGTGCTGACCGGCACGCCGCTGGAGAACCGGCTGGAGGAACTGATCTCCATCGTGCAGTTCGTCGACCAGCACCGGCTGGGCCCGACCTGGAAGCTGCTGGACGAGCACCAGGCGCGCGACGAGGCCGGCCGCGTCATCGGCTACCGCGCGCTCGAGCGCATCCGCGAGACGCTGGCGCCGGTGATGCTGCGCCGGCGCAAGGCCGAGGTGCTGGGCCAGCTGCCCGAGCGCGTGGACAGTCGCCTGTTCGTGCCGCTGACGCCGGAACAGCGTGTCCACCATGACGAGAACGGCGTCATCGTTTCCCGCATCGTCTTGCGCTGGCGCCGGACCGGTTACCTGTCCGACGTGGACCAGCGCCGCCTGCAGTGCGCGCTGCAGAACATGCGCATGGCCTGCAACAGCACCTGGCTGCTCGACCACGAGACCGACCACGGCCACAAGGCCGACGAGCTGATCACGCTGCTCGACGAATGGCTGGAGGACCCGGCGGCCAAGGTGGTGGTGTTCAGCCAGTGGCTCGGCACGCACGAGTTGATCGTCCGGCGTTTGAAGGCGCGCTCCTGGGGTCACGTGCTGTTCCACGGCGGCGTGCCGGGCGAGCAGCGCGGCGCGCTGGTGGAGCGGTTTCACACCGACCCCGAATGCCGCATCTTCCTCAGCACGGACGCCGGCGGCGTCGGCCTGAACCTGCAGCATGCCGCGGCGATGGTCGTCAACATGGACCTGCCGTGGAACCCGGCGGTGCTGGAGCAGCGCATCGGCCGTGTACACCGCATGGGCCAGTCGCGCGGGGTGCAGGTCGTCAACTTCATCGGCCAAGGCAGCATCGAAGAGGGCATGCTGGGCGTGCTCGCCTTCAAGAAGAGCCTCTTCGCCGGCGTGCTCGATGGTGGCGCCGGCGAGGTCTTCCTGCAAGGCACGCGGCTGTCCAGCTTCATGAAGAGCGTGGAGCAGGTGGCCGGGGCGATGGGAGTGGACGAAGGGGAGGATGACGCGAGCCCGGCGGCTGCCGGACCGGCCGGGCAGGAGTCCGACGCTTCGCCGGCCCATGCCCCGCTGACCGCCGGCGCAGCCGGCGATGCGGACACCACGCCCGGGGCCGGCGGCGTGGCCGGTGCCGACTCCTCACCCGGATCAGCCGCAGCCCCCGGGCCTGACTCTGCGCGTCCCGGAGGCCCCGCGGGCCCCGGCTCCGATGCGGCATCAGGTCAACTTGCTGCCGACGCCTGGTCCGACCTGCTGCAGGCCGGCGCAGCGATGCTGCAGGGCCTGGCGGCGCAGCGACAGCAGCAGGGCACTGGGGCGCGCATGCGCATCGAACGGGATCCGGAGACTGGCGAGCCCAGCCTGCGGCTGCCGTTGCCTGATCCTGCCCTGCTGCAGCAACTGGCCAAGGCCCTGGCGCCCTGGCTGAAGGGGTGAGCCGCTGTTGGGGACCGAGCCGAGCCGCGGGCCCACGGCACATGCGTTGCCTCACTGGCATCTGGGTCCGCCAGCGCGGTAAGCGGCCCCGGTGCCGGCGCCACGCTCACCGCAGGCCCGTTCAGCCGCGCAGTCCGCGCCAGTCGTGGCCGTGCCGGCCGGGGCAGCGCCGAATTGCGGGGTGAACTGCTCCGGAGCGCACTCAGGCGCGCGGTGGTTCCCCGGCCAGTTGAGCCGCCGGACCCTCCAGCTTTTCGATCAGGCCCAGCGCCCAGGCGCGCCACTGGGATGCGTGGGCCTGCGTGGCGGCCGTCGCTTCCGACGAGTAGTGCGCCATGGTCGCCACCACGCCGCGGATGTGCTCTGCCTGCTGCTGCGGGCTGGCCGATTCCGCGAGCACGGCCACGGCCTTCATGTTGCCTTCCAGGGCGTGGGCTTCCAGCGCATCGCGCGCGGACTGCTCAGCCGATGTCATGTTCTGGTCGTCGTTCATGGGAAGGCTCCTTCTCGGTTGGCAAAAAAAAAGCACCTGGGCCAGAGGCCTGAGTGCTTGTTCTGGAGCCGCATTGTGACCGCTGGCGCGATCGGGTCCGGGACCTGCCCCGGATCAGCCCTCGCGCGTGAAGTCCATCTCCCAGTTGGTCTCCCAGGATTTCCCGCCATCGGGCGAGAAGGCCTGTTCCCAGCGGGCGGTCGAGGGCGTGATGTTCGACCACAGGAAGCGCACCTTGATCGGCCGGCCGCGGAAGGTGTCGTCCGCGAAGAAGGTGCCGATTCCGGCCTCGAAGCTGCCGACCATCGGCACGTCGACCGTGTGCGGGCAGCGCCCGTCGAGCCACCAGATGGCCCACCGCTTCGTGGCGGGGTCGAACGAGCGCAGCGTGGCGGCACGGTAAGGGCCGGCGGGCAGTTCGATCACGTTGTCGTCGACGTTGCCCGCGCCGCCCAGCAGGGGCTGCACACTGGTGCTTCCGCCGAAGGTCTCCCATTCGGTGCAACCGGCCAGGCGGTCCTTCAGGCGGCGGTGGCGGACGGTCCAGCGGCCGTGGAAGAAATCGAAGTCGTGGGCGGTGCTCATGCACATCTCTTGGATGAGGTTGTGCGCGCAGCGTAGGCGCGCAAACCTGCCAGGGGATGTCAGCTTTGTCGAGCCGGGATGCGCCGCCCAGGGCTTGCCTAGCGGGCGGTGGTGCTCGCCGAGCGGCGGCGGCTGAAGGCCAATGCGCCCAACAAGGGCAGTGCCAGCGCCAGACTGCCGGGTTCGGGCACCGACAGCGCGACGTCGGTGGCGGTGGTCAGGTTGTCGAACTGCAGGCCCAGGGTGCCGGTGGTGGCGAGCGTGGCCTCGGCGAAGGCATCGTCGGCGATGATGCCGAGGAAGCGGTGCGCGTCCGCGGTGCTGCTGGCGGAGATCGATTCGCCGCCGAAGCTGAGGGTGAAGGTGTAGTCGGTGAACAGGTTGTCGACGTCCATGCCGATCGCCCGGATGCCGCTGCCGAAGGTCAGCGTCGCGTTGCTGTTCTCGACCTGCATGAAGTCCGTGCCGCTGACCGTCTGGCCGTAGTGGGTGCCGATCAGGAAGTTGTGGCCGCCGGTGGTGGTGTAGGTCACGCCGTGGTGGCTGATCGTTCCGGTACCGAGGTGCGAGAAGGTGCAGCCGCCGCAGTCGAAGGTTTCAGTGGCGACGGTGCCGGCCAGGGCCGCTTCGAACGCGGCGCGATCCGTGAAGACCGCCGCCGCCTGGACGGACACCATCCCGGCCGCGAGCATGGACGCAGCAATAGCACGTTTGATCAAGGGGCAACTCCAGTGCCGCTGGCCGCATGGGCCAGCAAGTTTCAGACGAGGAAGATCCTGCGGACGCGCAGGCAAAACGGCGGGCACGTTAGGCGGAACGTCCCCCATTGCGAATCCCCGGATCGGGTGGGGACGGTCACCGCGGGGGGGCGAAGGTGCGGGGATGGTCGCTGGACGAGTCGGATGGACAGGCCCACCGCGCCCCTGTGGTCTCGGCCTTTGACCTGCTGTACACAGAACACGACCAAGACTCGGCCCGGCTCAAGGGCGAGCAGCGGCCTGCCGATGCGCGCCAAGAGTCAGAGCAGATCCTGGCGCAGACACTGCGAGAGGCGATGTCGCAAGCATCCGGCCGCGCGCTGGCTTTGCACACGCAGATCGCGCCGAATCAAGGGGTCTCGGCGTTGCCGGACCAGTGGACCCACAGCGGCCCCGGCGGGTAAAGAGGGGCAAAGAACTTGCAGCAAGTCATGTCCTGATGCCTTGCCGGTGCGCGTTGCGGATGAGCGGCGCTCCGCCGTGGTCCAACGAGGGGGCGAAGCACTTGCGATGCTGCTCGCGACCGCACAGCTTGCGATCCACAACACAAGCGCGATCTCACCAAGCACGTAGGGGTCAGCTCCTTGCGAACCTGACCAGAACCTGACCCCTTTGAGTTCGCCCCCCCGGCCTGGGCTCGAACCAGGGGCCGACGAATTAGCGGTCGAAGTGAGCGGCCGCAAGAATGCGCGATAAGGGCTTGTCGCGGCTGGAGAAAACGGCGTTCTGTGGTGCTTGAGGTTTGTGCCGTAGGTGGACCGCTTCGGGGTCGGTTTTCGCAAGTCACGGCACAAATTCGGCACAGCGGCATGCGGCGAGTCTGCCCCTCACCGCGGCTCCGGAAGGCTCAAGAGAAAGCTCTTTGCCCGTGCAGCAGCATCGTCGAATGTCGGCTTGTACTTCAGCGCATCGATGGCCTCGAACTGTGCCCGGAGCACAGCGGTTCGTTCGGCCAACTGGTGCAGGAACGCCGCCCGATGCCGCACGAGGAAACGCGCTGCGGCTCGCAGTGGCTCGGGCTCGCGCTCAATGACCAGCGACAAGTCGAACAGGTCCCGTGCGCTCAGCCGATCTCCGCGGTGCCAGAGCTTCTTCGCGACGATTTCGGCAGGCGTTTCAACGCGTACGCTGCGCCGAAGCAGCGTCCAGGTCTCATGCGGGTTGTTGGTGAGGTTCTCCGAGGCGACGAAGTCGATCTCGCCTTCCTCCCGGATGAGCTTCACGAAGGCGGCGGCTTCCACGTAGTCGCGCGCGACGCTCTCCGCGACGTCGCTGAGCCGGGGCGAGACGTATCCCAGGTACTGCGGGTCCGGCACGAAGATGTCGATGTCCTTGCTGCGTCGATGTTCGTACCGCAGCATGAGCACGGTGCCCCCGCCGAAGGTCCAGAAGGGATCAGGATCGCCATGCTTTGCGATCTCGTCGACCAGCCGAAGCGCATGGCCGAGCAAGCCCTTCCAAGGGCCGGCCGGGAGCCGGCGCGGTTGGCTACTCATTCTGGACGCTGCGGATCAGGTCCACGCAGCCCTGGGCGATCGAAGTTCGTGCGCCCAATGCGTGAGGTGCTGCCAGATGCGCTTTGGGGGAACGCCGCGGCTCCGGGCGGCTTCTTCGACTGCCGAGACGACCAGAGGGAGTGGCGCTTCATCGAGGAAGGTCGACACGTGGGCGATGCGATCGGGAGGAAGCTCCCCTGTCGTCAGCACGTCCGCGAGTTGGCGCGTGCTGATCGGCGTCCGGTAGCTCACGCTGGCCGTACGACTTGCCATCCGCAACGCATGGCGCGATGTCGCCTTGCGGGGGCTGGCCTCGAGCTGCAGTCCGAGCAAGTCCATCAGATTGGCGAGCTTGCTGACACCGAGGTCGACCAGCGTGCCGTTTTCGAGCTGGTTGATGGTCGCGCGAGACAGGCCAGACAGGCGGGCAAGCCGCTCCTGCGAGAGGCCGACGCTTTCTCGACGGGAGCGCACGAGGCCGCCAAGCTCACGCAGGTTCATTTCGGAGCGATGTCGATGAAGGGTGTCGAATATACTCGACATTTCAAGGATGTTGAACGGTCAGGAACCGGCATGCCGACAACCAAGCGAACAGGCGCCAGCTGGAGTGACGTCAAGGCGAAGCTCACGGAACTCGATCGCTCCGCGCTGCTCGCGCTGCTGCACGATCTCTACGCCGCCGGCAAGGAGAACCAGGCGTTTCTGCACACGCGCTTCGGCGTGGGCGGCGAGGTGCTGAAGCCCTACCAGACCACGATCTCGCGCTGGCTCTGGCCTGACGTGTTCCGCGGCCAGGACACATCGGTCGCCAAGGCGAAGAAGGCGATTGCCGACTACAGGAAGGCCGACGGCCAGCCGCACGGCCTGACCGAGCTGACGGTGTTCTTCTGCGAACAGGCGTCCGGTTTCGCAGCCGATGTCGCCATGGACGATGAAGCCTATCTCGGCGCACTGGTGAGGATGTTCGAACAAGCCTTGAAGGCCGTGGTTGCGCTGGATGAGTCGCAGCGGCCAGAGTTCCTCGCCCGGCTGGACGCCGTGCGACAGCGTTGTCAGGACATCGGCTATGGCGTCTGTGACGATGTGAACGAGTTGTGGGCTCGACGTGGGCAGGGCGGCTGACTCCGATGGCGTCGCGGCGCTGCACGCAGAAAACGCCCGGCTGATCGCGCTGCTGGAGGCGCATGGTATCGACTGGCGGCGCAAGGCATCGTCGGCTCCGACGCAGTCGACGGAAGTGGACCCGCCAAGGCTGACAACGGCGGAGAAGGTCACGCTGTTCCGGCGGCTCTTCCGGGGACGGACTGACGTCTACCCGATCCGGTGGGAAAGCAAGACGTCGGGCAGGTCGGGCTACAGCCCCGCGTGTGCCAACGAGTGGCGACCGGGCATCTGCGAGAAGCCGCGCATCAAGTGCGCTGACTGCGGCAACCGGTCGTTGGTCCCGCTGTCGGATTCGGTGATCTACGACCACCTGGCGGGCGAGCACACGGTGGGCGTCTACCCGCTGCTGGAGGACGACAGCTGCCACTTCCTGGCGGTCGACTTCGATGATGCCGAGTGGCGGGACGACGTTCGTGCCTTCGCGCAGTCGTGCCGGGAGCTGGGTGTGCCGGTGGCGGTGGAGATCTCGCGCTCGGGGCAGGGCGCGCACGCCTGGATCTTCTTCGCGTCCCGTGTGTCGGCACGCGATGCGCGTCGCCTGGGGACGGCCATCATCAGCCACACCTGCGCGCGCACCCGGCAGCTGAAGCTTGCGTCGTACGACAGGCTCTTTCCGAACCAGGACACCATGCCTTCCGCCAGGGCCGTGGCCCTGCGGGCTCACGGGTCGGCGGCTTCGGCAATCTCATTGCACTGCCGCTGCAGAAGGCGCCGCGAGAGCGAGGAAACAGCGTGTTCGTCGACGACGACCTACAGCCGTTCCCCGACCAATGGGCGTTCCTGGCTTCGATCCGTCCGATGCCGCCGAACGACATCGAGCCGACGATCCTGAGGGCGACCAGCGGCGGGCATCCGCTGGATGTCACCTTCATCGACGACGAAGACCTGGCGACGCCGTGGAAGCGCACTGCGGCGGCGTCAGGCAAGCTGCAAGGGCCGCTTCCCGAGTCGCTGACCATGACGCTGGCCAACGGCCTGTACTTCGAGAAGTCCGAACTGCCGCAAGCGCTGGCCAACCGCCTGATTCGTCTCGCGGCGTTTCAGAACCCGGAGTTCTACAAGGCCCAAGCCATGCGGCTCTCGGTGTGGGACAAGCCGCGCGTCATCGGCTGTGCAGAGAACTACCCGCTGCACGTTGCGCTTCCGCGCGGGTGCCTCGACGCGGCCAGAGCGCTGTTGAGCGACAGCGGGATTCGCCTCGATGTGCGCGACGAGCGCACCTGTGGCGAACCGCTCGACGTCACGTTTGCCGGTGCGCTGCGTCCTGACCAGGACGCCGCAGTCGCAGCCATGCTGCGCCACGATGCCGGTGTCCTTTGCGCGCCTACCGCGTTCGGCAAGACCGTTACCGCGGCCGCCATGATCGCGCGAAGAGGCGTCAACACGCTCGTGCTCGTACACCGCACCGAACTGCTGCGGCAGTGGCAGGAGCGCCTGAAGGCATTCCTGGAAGTGAACCGGAGCGCAGGCAGTGACCTGGTCGGCGTGATCGGTGGTGGCAAGAGCAAGGCGACCGGCAGGATCGACATCGCGGTCATGCAATCGGTCTCGCGGCAAGGCGAGGTCGATCCGCTCGTCGAGAACTACGGCCACATCATCGTTGACGAGTGCCATCACGTGGGAGCGGTGTCCTTCGATGCCATCCTCAAGCGAGCGCGAGCGAAGTTCGTGCTCGGATTGACGGCGACGCCGCTTCGTCGCGACGGGCAGCAGCCGATCATCTTCATGCAGTGCGGTCCCATTCGCCACAGCGCGACAAGACCGGCGGACGCACCGCATGACCTGGAAGTGGTGGCCCGGCAGCGGCTCGACCGCATCGACTTGCCGCCGGATGCGGGCATCCAGGACGTGTTCCGCTTCCTGGCCAACGACGCGGCTCGGACCGAGGCTGTCGCGGCAGAGGTTCGCGCAGTGGTCGAGGCGGGACGCAAGGTGCTCGTGCTGACCGAGCGCACAGAGCACCTCGATGCCATCGCTGCCGCGCTGAACGGCACGACACCTGCACCGCTCAGCCTGCACGGGCGGATGTCGCGCAAGCAGCGGGCAGCCCTGTTGGCCGACCTGCAAGCCCTGCCGCCTGAAGCGCCTCGCATCCTGCTGGCGACCGGCAAGCTGGTGGGCGAGGGCTTCGATCACCCGCCGCTGGATACGCTGGTGCTGGCCATGCCGATTTCATGGAAGGGCACGCTGCAGCAGTACGCGGGCCGCCTGCATCGGCAGCACGCCGGCAAGGACGACGTGCGCATCGTCGACTTCGTGGATTGTGGCCATCCGGCGCTGCTGCGCATGTGGAACAAGCGGCAGGTGGGTTATCGCGCGATGGGATACCGGATGGTGGACGACGATCGTATGCCCGCCGGGGACCTGTTCAGATGACGCCTGCGGCATACAGGCCGGATCGCAGCAGCGTGACGAGATCGGGGAAGTCGGTCGGGTCGAGGCGGTTCTTCTTGAGGAAGGCCTTCCACTGGGCCTGCTTGCTGACGTCGCCCGCAAACGCGTCGCTCAGCCCCGCGGGTACGCCTGTGGGCAGCGCCGTCTGTCGTCGCTGGAACGTCGCTTCGATTGCGCGGCGCAGGTCAGCCGGCTCGAAATCGCGCTCCTGCAGCAAGACGTCGGTAACTGTCCGCGAACCCCCGTCCTTGACGGACTCGATCAGATGTCGAGGACGTG
>CAMLJY010000075.1 GCA_946480465.1 uncultured Burkholderiales bacterium | reverse complement strand
TGCCGGCGGTGGCGATGCCCTGCGCGATGTCCTTGTAGATGCGGCTCTTGGTCGGATCACCTTCAAGCTTTTCGCGCCAGCGCTGCCGGAATACGGTGCGCGCCGCCTCGTCCATCGGGAACTCGCGGCCGGGCAGCAGGCGCACCTCGGGCACGGGGTACAGGCTGCGCTGGCTGTCGGGGTCGAAGGTGCGGATCGAGTCGACCTCGTTGTCGAACAGGTCGACGCGGTAGGGCACCGGCGAGCCCATCGGGAAGAGGTCGATCAGGCCGCCGCGCACCGCGTATTCGCCGGGCGAGACGACCTGGCTGACGTGGTTGTAGCCGGCCAGGGTCAGCTGCGCCTTCAGTGCCGCTTCGTCCAGCTTGGTTTTCTGCTTGAACTGGAAGGTGGTGCCGGCCAGGAAGCTCGGTGGCGCCAGCCGCGTCAGCGCGGTGGTGGCGGGCAGCAGCACGACGTCGGCCTCGCGGCTGTGGATGCGCCACAGCGTCGCCAGGCGCTCGGAGATCAGGTCCTGGTGCGGGCTGAAGGTGTCGTAGGGCAGCGTCTCCCAATCGGGGAAGACGGTGGTGCGCAGCTTGGGCGCGAAGAAGGGCAGTTCGTCGGCCAGGCGCTGCGCGTCGGCCGGCTCGGCGGTGACGATCGCCAGCAAGCGTTTCTCGGCAACGCGGGCCTCGGCCAGCCGCGCCAGCAGCAGCGCATCGGCGGACCCGATCGGGCGGGGCAGGGTGTAGCGCTTTCCGGGCGCGATCGATGGAAGTTGCATGGGTTCCAAGAAAGCAAGACGCCCCGGCGCGGTGCCGGGGCGGCTCGACAAAGCCGAATTTTAGAATCGCGGCCGATGTCCTCTTCATACGCCGTCGGCCTCGCGCCGCGATTCTTTGCATTGGTGCCTTGCGCCGGTATCGGTGCCCGCGCCGGTGCGGCCGGACCCAAGCAGTACGCCATGCTGGCCCGCCGGCCGCTGGTGGCTCACACGCTGGCGGCGCTGCAGCAAGTGCCGCGCCTGCAAGCCACCCTGGTCGTGCTGGCGCCGGACGATGCGCAGTTCGAAGCCGCCGTGCCGGACTTCGCCGGCGAGCAGGCCTGGACCGCCCGCTGCGGCGGCGCGACACGCGCGCAATCGGTGGCCAATGGCCTTGACGAACTGCTGGCGCGCGGCGTGCAAGCGCACGACTGGGTCCTGGTGCACGATGCCGCGCGCGGCCTGCTGCGGCCGGAATGGGTCGATCGCCTGATCGACGCCTGCGAGGACGACGAGGTCGGCGGCCTGCTGGCGCTGCCGGTGGCCGACACGCTGAAGCAGGCCGATGCGGACGGCCGCAGCGCAGCCACCATCGACCGCGGCGCCAAGTGGGCGGCGCAGACGCCGCAGATGTTCCGCCTGGGCCTGCTGCGCCCGGCGCTGGCCGCCGGCGGCGATGCGGTGACCGACGAGGCCAGCGCCGTCGAGGCGCTGGGACATGCACCGAAGCTGGTCCATGGCGACGCCGAGAACTTCAAGATCACCTGGCCGGGCGATTTCGCGCTGGCCGAACGACTGCTGAGGACCCGATGAATCCCCTGGGCTTGCGCATCGGCGAAGGATGGGACACCCATGCCCTCGTCACCGGACGGCCGCTCATCCTGGGTGGTATCAACATCCCACACACGCACGGCCTGCTCGGCCATTCCGATGCGGATGCGCTGCTGCACGCGATCACCGATGCGATCCTGGGCGCCGCGGGCCTGGGCGACATCGGCCGCCATTTCTCGGACACCGACCCCCAGTTCAAGGGCGCGGATTCGGTGCTGCTGCTGGAGGAGGCCTACCGCCGCGTGAGGATGGGCGGCTGGCAGCTGATCAATGTGGACAGCACCATCGTCGCCCAGGCCCCGAAGATGGCGCCGCACATCCCGGCGATGCGCGAGCGCATCGCCGCGGCCCTGCAACTGGGGGCCGATGCGGTCAACGTGAAGGCCAAGACGGCCGAGAAGATGGGGCCGGTGGGCGAGGGTCGGGCGATCGAGGCGCGGGCGGTGTGCCTGCTGTGGCGGCCGCCGTCCGACCTGCCCTGAAGGAGCTGATCGCCCCCCCAGGCGCTCAGGCGAGTTTCACTTCCACCGTGCGAGGCCTGCGAGCCTCGGCCTTGGGCAGCTCGATGCGCAGCACGCCGTCGCGGTAGGTGGCGCGGGCTTCCTCGCTTTTCACCGCCGTCGGCAGCGGCACGCTGCGGTGGAAGTGACCGTAGGCGCACTGCAGCACGCGCCAGCGGCCTTCGCTCGCTTCCCGCTCGAAGCGCTTCTCGCCGCGCACCGTCAGCGTGTCGCCGAGGACGTCGATATGGAAGTCCTTCTTGTCCATGCCCGGCACTTCGAGGCGGACCAGCACGCGACGATCGTCTTCGAAGACGTCGCCGCCGATCATGGCCCAGCCGTGCGAGGGCAGGAATGCGCTGTCGTCGATTTCGGCGCGCGGCGGCAGGTTGGCAGTGTCGCTCGGCCGAAAGCGCGTCAGCGCGCTGCCGGCCGATTCGCGCAACCGGCTCCAGCCTTCGGCCACCGTGTCCCACAGTGAACCGAAGCCGTGCTTGATGTCGTGCATCTTCATCACAGACCTCCATTCAATCGTGAGTGCCTCCTGGGCAGGGCCGTGACCAGTCCCGCCCGCCGGGCCAGGAAAACCGGAGCGGCCCGGTCTTTCCGTGGTGGGCCGCACCGCGGCCGAGCCACGGCCCGGCCCCGTGGCCTCAGCCGATGTTCACCGCGATCTTGCGCGGCTGGGCATGTGGCGCCTTCGGAATGCGCACGCGCAGCACGCCCTGGGTGAGCTCCGCGCTGACCTTGTCGGCGTCCAGCTCCTTGCTCAGCGCGAAGGCGCGGCGGTAGCGGGCCAGGTTGACCTCGGCATGGCTGGCTTCCATGCCTTGGGGCACGGCCAGCGCCAGCTCGGCCTCGATCGCCAGCGTGTCGCCATCGACGCGCAGGTTCAGCTTGTCGCGCGGCACGCCCGGCAGGTCCGCATACAGCGTGATGCCCGTCGTGTCCTCGATGACGTCGACCGGCGGCCACAGCGCCGGTTCATTGCGGCTGGGGGTGGTGTTGTCGCGGGTTTGCGTGACGGCATTCATGGTCCGACTCCTGAAATTCATTGCACTTCGATGCGGCGCGGCTGGGCCGAGGCGCGGCGCTGGATGCTGACGTGCAGCACGCCGTCGCGGTAGTTGGCCGTGACCGCGTTCGGGTCGATGTCATCGGGCAGGCTGACGACGCGGCGGAAGCGGCCGCTGAAGCGCTCGTTGGCGTGCAGCGTGGTCTTCTCGTCGGTCTTCGGCAGGTCCGGCTTGCGTTCGCCGGCCAGCGTCAGCACGCCGCGGTCGAGGTTGACGTCGATCGCGGCGGGATCCAGCCCCGGCGCGAACGCGTAGATCTCGACACTGGACGGCGTGCCGCCGATGTTCAGCGCCGGGTAGCCGCCGCGGGCGTGGCCGCGGATGGTGGGCGACTGGTCAAAGGCCTGCTGCATCTCGCGCTGCAGGCGGTCCAGCTCGGCGAACAGGTCGCGCGAAAACAGGCTTTGATACATGAGGGTCCTCCGTGGGTGGTTCCTATCGGAAGGGGCGCTGGGCCACCGTCCGATGGATCCGATCTAGGACCCGGCCGGAGGATTTCAAGGGCTGCTGGAGGACCGTTCAAGCGCCGCGCGCCGCGTCCTTGCGCTGACGCAAACCGCGCCGCGGCGCACCCGCCTTCAGGGCGTCGGCGCGCGCTTCAGGCGGATGTGCAGCATCAGGCCGCCGTCCGGCGCATTGGCCACTTCCACCGATCCGCCCATGCGCTGCATCGCCTTCTCGACGATGGCCAGGCCCAGGCCGGCGCCGGTGGCGGCGGTGCGGGCCGCGTCGCCACGGAAGAAGGGCGTGGTCAGCTGCGACAGCTTCTCCGGCGCCACGCCGGGGCCGCGGTCGCGCACCGTGGTGATCACCCAGGGGCCGGAGCGCACGTAGCTGACGGTGACGATGGCGATGCCGGTCTCGGTGGTGCGACCGTAGCGCCGCGCGTTCTCGAACAGGTTGGCGAAGACGCGGCCCAGCTCGATCTCGTCGGCCATCACCACCAGGTCGATCGCCACCTTGGAGGTGATCTGGATCTCCGACGGGTCGCGGAAGGCCGAGGCTTCCTTGTCGATCAGCTTGGACAGGTGCACCGGACGCAGGTGCGTTTCGCCCGGCCGCGCGTAGTCCATGAACTTGTCGATGATGGCGTCCAGCTGGTCGATGTCGGAGGCCATGTTGCGGCGCGCCTCGTCGTCGGTGACGCTCATTTCGGCTTCCAGGCGCAGGCGCGCCAGCGGGGTGCGCAGGTCGTGGCTGATGCCGGCCAGCATCACCGCCCGGTCTTCCTCCACCTTGGCCAGCTCGCGCGCCATGCGGTTGAAGCCCATGTTGACCTCGCGGATCTCGCCGGTCAGCGTGTCCTCGTCCAGGCGCGAGTCGTACTCGCCCGCGCGGATGCGGCTGGCGGCGAAGGACAGGTCGCGCAGCGGCCGGTTGATCAGCCGGGCGATGGCGATCGAGCCGATGATGGTCGCGAGCACGGCGATGCCGACCCACACCACCCATGTGTCGCGCGTCAGCGGGTGGATGCGCTGCGCCTCGGCCTGCAGCCACCAGGAATCGCTCTCGATCGAGAAGCCGACCCAGAGGCCCGGCTGGCCGTTCACGCTGCGTGCGACGATGGTGTCCGGCCCCAGGCGGGAGCGGATCTCGCCGCCCACCTTGCGCGTGAAACGGTCCTCTTCAAAGGGTTCCCATTTGTCGCCCGGCTCCCGGGGGGTGACACGGATCTCCTCGCTGGTCTTCATGGCCTTGACCAGCGCGACGCGGTTGATGCGGTCGGCGTAGCGCAGCCCCTCGCGCGAGAGATTCACCAGGCTGGCGATCTGCTGCGCCGCCAGCACCACGCGCGGCTCGGACTCCAGCGCACGCAGCGTCTGCACCCACGCGAAGATGCCGCCGCCCAGCAGCAGCGCCAGCAGGAAGAAGGTGCGCCAGAACAGGCTCAGCGCCAGGCCTTTGCGCTTCGGCATGTCAGCGTGCAGCACGTCGGTGGGGACGCGTGCTTCGCGCAGGGTGGTCGTCGAGCTTCTGATGGCCGAGGAACGTGCGGTCATGGTGGGGTGGACGGGCACCGGGCAGGCCGCGGCACCCGTGGCGCCGACTGGGCGTCACGGGTGGGCGCGGGGCGGAAGGCATGCTCAGGTCGCGCCGTCCGGAACGAAGACGTAGCCGACGCCCCACACGGTCTGGATGTAGCGTGGCTGCGAGGGGTCGGGTTCGATCATCTTGCGCAGGCGCGAGACCTGCACGTCCAGGCTGCGGTCGAAGGGTTCGAACTCGCGGCCGCGGGCCAGTTGGGCCAGCTTGTCGCGCGACAGCGGCTGGCGCGGATGGCGCACCAGCGCTTTCAGCATCGAGAACTCGCCGGTCGTCAGCGCGATCTGCTCGCCGCTCTTGGTCAGGCGGCGCAGCGAGAGGTCGAACTCGAAGGGGCCGAAGGTGACGGTCTGGGCTTCCTTCGACGGGGCGCCGGGGGCTTCCGGCGCCGGGCGGCGGCGCAGCACGGCGTGGATGCGCGCCAGCAGCTCGCGCGGGTTGAAGGGCTTGGGCAGGTAGTCGTCGGCGCCGACTTCCAGGCCGACGATGCGGTCCACGTCCTCGACCTTGGCGGTCAGCATGATGATGGGCGTGGTGTCGTTGGCGGCCCGCAGGCGGCGGCAGATCGAGAGGCCGTCCTCCCCTGGCAGCATCAGGTCGAGCACGATCAGGTCGATCGTCTCGCGCGTCATCAGGCGGTTCAAAGCCTTCGCGTCCTCCGCGAGCAGTACCTCGAACCCCTCCTGTGTCAGGTAGCGGCGAAGCAGGTCGCGGATGCGGGCGTCGTCGTCGACCACGACGATGCGGTCGGCGCGGGCGTTGGCAGGCGCATTCATGCAGGACTCCGAATTTGTAACAGAGGCATTGTGCGGGGCGCGATCATGGGTTTTACCCCATCCGGACCCTCTGTTACAACTCTTGCGGCTGCAACGTAGGAGCGGTCTGACGTCCGTGGCAGCACAGGCGGGATAGAGTGCCCGGCTTCCCGGAAGAAGGAGCCTCGTGATGACACCCGTTCGGCTGTTGACCGCGCTGGTCTTGGTCCTCGCCGCTGCGGCGCCGAAGCCGGCGCAGGCGCAGGTGCTGCCGCCTCCGCAGAACGTGCTGGCCTTGTCGGCGCAAGCCTCGGCCGAGATCCCGCAGGACCTGCTGAGCATCACGCTGTCGGTGACCCGCGAGGGGCCCGACGCCGCCAGCGTGCAGTCGCAGCTGCGGCAGGTGCTCGACGCCGCGCTGGCCGAAGCACGGCGGGCCGTGCGCCCCGGCCAGGTCGACTTGCGCACCGGCCAGTTCGGCGTCTATCCGCGTTATTCCACGCGCGGCACCTTGGGCGGCTGGCAGGGCACGGCCGAACTGGTGATCGAAGGGCGCGACATGCCGGCGATCAGCCAGCTGGCGGGGCGCGTGCCGGGCATGACGGTGGCGCGCGTAGGGTATGGCCTGTCGAAGGAAGCGCGCGAGAAGGCCGAGGCCGAGATCGCCGCGCAGGCGATCCAGCGCTTCAAGGCCAGGGCCGAGGACTATGCGCGTCAGTTCGGCTTCGGCGGCTGGGGCATCCGCGAGGTCAACGTCGGCCAGGCCGATGCGATCCCGGTCCAGCAGCCGATGTTCCGCCGTGCGATGGCAGCCCAGGCCGCGCCGGCCGACGAGCCGGTGCCCGTGGAGGCGGGACGGACCACCGTGACGGTGGTCGTCAACGGCAGCGTGCAGATGTCTGCACGCTGAGCCCGCTCACTGGGCCACCCAGCCGCCGTCGACGTTCCAGGCCACGCCGCGGATGTTGTCCGCCGCGGGCGAGCACAGGAAGACGGCCAGTTCGGCCAGCTGCTCGGGCGTGGTGAACTGCAGCGAGGGCTGCTTCTCGGCCAGCAGCTGACGCTTGGCTTCCTCGTCCGACAGGCCCGCCTGCGCCGCGCGCGCATCGACCTGCTTCTGCACCAGCGGCGTCAACACCCAGCCCGGGCAGATCGCGTTGACGGTGACGCCTGTGGTGGCGTTCTCCAGCGCCACCGACTTCGTGAAGCCGACGATGCCGTGCTTCGCCGCGACGTAGGCCGATTTCTGCGCCGAGGCCACCAGGCCATGCACCGAGGCGATGTTGAGGATGCGGCCCCAGTTGCGCTGCTTCATGCCGGGCAGCGCGAGGCGCGTGGTGTGGAAGGCCGAGGTGAGGTTGATCGCGATGATCGCGTCCCAGCGCTCCGGCGGAAAGTCTTCCACCGGCGCGACGTGCTGGATGCCGGCGTTGTTGACCAGGATGTCCACTCCGCCGAATTCCGATTCGCACGCATGCACCATCGCCGCGATCTCGTCGGGCTTGCTCATGTCGGCGCCGTGGTACGTGACGCGGCCGCCGAGTGCGGCGACCTCGGCCTTCGCGCCGTCGACATCGCCGAAGCCATTGAGCATGATGTTGGCGCCTTGGCGTGCCAGCGCGAGGGCCATGCCAAGTCCGATGCCGCTCGTCGATCCGGTGACGAGGGCGGTCTTTCCATTGAGCATCTGCATCTCCGTCCGGTTGTTACGATGATTATGTTCAAGGAGTCTGAATCGTGACTGAACCCCGCCTGAAGCATGTGCAGTGCCTGGACAACCGTGGCCTTCACCGCATGGCGTACTGGGAGTGGGGCGACCCGGCGAACCGCCGCGTCGTGGTCTGTGCGCATGGCCTGTCCCGGCAGGGTCGGGACTTCGACACGCTGGCCCGCGCGCTGTCCGACACCTGGCGTGTCGTCTGCGTCGACGTGGTGGGCCGCGGCCAGTCCGACTGGCTCGCCGATCCCATGGGCTACAGCATTCCGGCCTACGTCGGCGACATGGTGACGCTGCTCGCGCGGCTGGATGCGGAATCGGTCGACTGGGTCGGCACCTCGATGGGGGGATTGATCGGGCTCGGCCTCGCGGCGCTGGCGCAGTCGCCGTTGCGGCGGCTGGTGCTCAATGACGTGGGACCGGTGGTGGAGCCGGCGTCGCTGCAGCGCATCGGCACCTACCTGGGCCTGCCCGTGCGCTGGGCCAGCGTCGAAGAGGCCGCGGACGCGCTGTGGGCCATCTCGCAGAGCTTCGGCCCGCACACGCGGGAGCAGTGGATCGAGTTGACTCGGCCGCAGCTGAAACCGGACGGCGATGGCTTCAGGCCGCACTACGACCCAGGCATTGCGGTGCCGTTCAAGGCCATCACGCCCGAGATCGCGAAGGCCGGCGAGGCCATGCTGTGGCAGGCCTATGACAGCCTGCGGCTGCCGGTGCTGCTGCTGCGTGGCGCCGAGTCCGACCTGCTGTCGCACGACACCGCGCAGCTGATGACGCAGCGTGGGCCACGCGCCCGGTTGGTGGAGTTCGCCGGTGTCGGCCATGCGCCGACGCTGGTGGCGCCGGACCAGGTGGCGGCGGTGTCGGATTTCCTTCGATCGTCATGAAGACGCGTGCCGTGGCCGCGCCGCGGGATGCTGCGGCGATCGTGCGCCTGTCCGACAGCGAACTGGCCGCTTCCGCCCCGGGCAACGCGCCGGGCGTGGAAGACCATGGCACCGCTGCGCTGCTTCGGGCCCGCGCCTTCGCGGAGCCGCTGCTCGCCGGCCAGCGCCTGGACACAGGCGAGGAGGCGCTGTCGCATGCCGACGGTGTCGCGGCCATCCTCCAGGGCATCGGCGCCGCGCCGTCGATGCGTGCGGCGGCTTACCTGGTCTACGCTGGCGACTACCTGCAGCGGCCCGAGGAAATGGTCGCCAAGGCCTTCGGGGAGAGCTATGCCGGCCTGGTTTCGCACACGCGCAAGCTGGTGCAGATCCAGCGTGCGGCGCGCGAAGCGCAGGTTGAGGAAGAGCAGCGTGCGCAGCAGACCGAGCGCGTGCGCAAGATGCTGCTGGCCTTCTCGCGCGACCTGCGGGTGGTGCTGCTTCGGCTGGCGTCCCGCCTGCAGACGCTGCGCTGGTACGCGGCGACGAAGAACCCGTGCCCGACGTTGCTGGCGCAGGAGACGCAGCAGGTGTTCGCGCCGCTGGCCAACCGGCTGGGCATCTGGCAGATCAAGTGGGAGCTGGAGGACCTGGCCTTTCGCTTCCTGCAGCCGGACCTCTACAAGCAGGTGGCGCGGCAGTTGGCGGAGACGCGCGTCGAACGCGAGCGCGGCATCGAGGCGGTGCGTCGGCAACTGGCCGAGGAACTGGCCGCGGTCGGCATCCAGGCCGAGGTGCAGGGCCGGCCCAAGCACCTCTACAGCATCTGGAAGAAGATGCGCGGCAAGAGCCTGGACATCGACAAGGTGTTCGACGTGCGCGCGCTGCGCGTCATCGTGGCCGATGTGCCTGCGTGTTATGCGGCGCTCTCGCGCGTGCACGAGCGCTACCGCGCGGTGGCCGGTGAGTACGACGACTACATCGCGAAGCCGAAGCCCAACGGCTACCAGTCGCTGCACACCGTCGTGCTGGGCGATGACGATCGGCCGGTGGAGGTGCAGATCCGCACCGCCGCGATGCACGAACATGCCGAGCACGGCGTGGCCGCGCATTGGGCCTACAAGGAAGCCGGCACCAAGGGTTATGCGGGCGTCAGCGCGGCAGGCGACTTCGAGGAGCGCGTGGCCGAGGCCCGCAAGGCCGTGCTGCGCCAGCTGCTGGCCTGGGAGCGCGACCTGGCGGGCCAGTCCGAGGCGGCTGCCGGGCCGTCCTTCGAGGACCGCATCTACGTGTTCACGCCGCAGGCCGCGGTGATCGAGCTGCCGGCCGGCGCCACGCCGATCGACTTCGCCTACAGCCTGCACACCGACCTGGGCCACCGCTGCCGCGGCGCACGGGTCGATGGCGTGATGGTGCCGCTGAACACGCCGCTGGCCAACGGGCAGACGGTGGACATCATCGCGGCGAAGGAGGGCGGGCCGTCGCTCGACTGGCTCAATGCCGAGCTGGGCTTCCTGAAGGGCCACCGCGCCCGCGCCAAGGTGCGCGCCTGGTTCAACGCCCAGGCGCTCAGCGCCACCGTGGCGCGTGGCCGCGAACTGGTGGAAAAGCTGCTGCAACGCGAGGGCCGCACGGCGCTGAAGCTGGACGACCTGGCCGCGCAGCTCGGCTTCAAGGGCGCGGACGCGCTCTTCGAGGTGGTCGGCAAGGACGAGTACTCGCTGCGCCACATCGAGAACCTGCTGAAGCCGGCCGAGCCGCCCATGCCGCAGGCCGAGGCGATTCCGCTGAAGCGCGCGCGCGGCACCGAAGGCGGGGTGCTGGTGGTCGGCGTCGAATCGCTGCTGACCCAGCTGGCACGTTGCTGCCGTCCTGCGCCCCCCGATGCGATTGCGGGTTATGTCACTCGCGGCAAGGGCGTCGCGATCCACCGCGCCAGCTGCAGCAACTTCCGCCACATGGCGCAGCAGCAGCCTGACCGCGTGATCCCCGTCGCCTGGGGCGACACGCCCAAGGACCGCGAGGGCGTGTACCCGGTGGACGTGCTGGTCGAGGCGGCGGACCGGCCGGGCCTGCTGCGCGACATCTCCGAGGTGTTCACGAAGGACAAGCTCAACGTGATCGGCGTGCACACCCAGTCGGTGAAGGACGTGGCGGGCGGCACCGCCTTCATGACCTTCACCGTCGAGGTGAGCGATGCCAACCGGCTGGGCTCGGTGCTGCGTGTGGTGGCGCAGATCCCCGGGGTGCGGCGGGCCCGTCGACGTTAGCCACGCTAACTTTTGTGTTGATGGGTATTGGCGACGCGAATACTCATGCTATAGTGCATGGCTTCGCAGGCGCGTAGCTCAGCTGGTTAGAGCACCACCTTGACATGGTGGGGGTCGTTGGTTCGAGTCCAATCGCGCCTACCAACACAGGAACCCGGTAGATCGTTGCAAGACGGTCTACCGGGTTCTTTCTTTTGTGCCTTCTTGCCGTCTCTCCTCCTGCCCCTCCCATCCCGGCGGGGGCAGGCCACGACGCCGGCCGCGCTGAGCCATCAGTACCCGGCCGCGACCGCCAGCGGCAGCAGATCGGCCGTCGTGCCCACGTACAGCAGGCCGCCGAACACTGCACCGTAGACGTAGAAGCTACCGTTCAGGGTGCCGAGGTAGGTGTTGGTGGCGCTGTAGTAGCGCGCCTGATAACCCGAGATCGACTGGGTCCGTGCGCCCGCCGGCGCGAAGAACTGCGGGTACGTCGCCTCTGCCCAGCTGAAGATGCGGTCCGCATCGGATGCGCCCGGGAAGGTGTAGGTGTAGAGCTGGCCGCCCCAGGCCGAGATCACCGTGTCGGCCTGCATGGGGTCCAGCATCATCGTCGTCACGCCCAGGGGGCCATTGTTGGCCTGCGTCCAGGTGGCGCCGGCATCGGTGGACCTGTACAGGCCGTTGTCCGACCCCATGTAGAGGCGCGACGAGTTGCCCGGGTCGACGATGATCGACCGCACCCACTCGCCGTTCAGCGTCAGCGGCGCGCAGCGGCCCTCGGGCACGCACTTGTTGATGGCCTTCCAGCTCGAGCCACCGTCGCTGCTCTTGTAGACGCCCGCCCCGCTGGTGCCGGCGTAGACGGTGGCCGAGTTCCCCGGGTCGACCACGATGGTCTTGACGCTGGTCAGCTCCGTGCTCACCTGGCTCCAGCTCAGTCCGCCGTCGGTGGTGCGGTAGATCCCGGAGGCCACGGCGCGGAAGAGCACGAGCGGGTTGCCTGGGTCGATCGCCAGCGCCTTGACGGGTGAATTGCCGGCCATGTACTTCCACGTCGCCCCGCCGTCGCTGGACTTGTAAACGCCCTGGTTGGAGCCGGCGTACACGGTGTCGGGACTCTTCGGGTCGACCGCCAGCACCAGGGCCTGGGGGTTTTCGGTGACCCAGCCGGTGCGCAGCCAGGAGTTGCCGCCGTCGATGCTCTTCTGCAAGAAGGTCGGCGCGATGTAGAGCGGGCCGGCGGTGATCGCCATGTCATTGACGAAGTAGTAGCCCGCCGGCGAGGGCGCGATGCCGCTGCTGCTGCGCTGCCAGCTCTGGCCGCTGTCGCGGGAGACGTGGACGCCGTTGTGCGTGGCGGCGTAGCGCGTCGCCGCGTTGGTCGGGTGCGCGCCCAGCACGGTGACGATGGGCGTCCCGCTGGGGCTGGGCAGGCTGGTCCACGCATCCAGCCCGGCCCAGGCGGGCAGGGCGGCGCACAGGGCGCCCAGGCAGGAGAGGAGTGCTCGCATGATGTTGGTCGCACCGCAGGGTGCGTGATGCCTCGCGTCACGACGGATATCGTCGCGGCGAGTCCTGACTGGAGGGCGGCCGGCTCAGCGCCTCGCGCGCCTGCGCAATTCTTCGCGCTCGGCGCGGTCACCCGGGTTGGGTGGCCGCGGCCAGGGACCGTCACACGCCGTAGGGCACCCAGATGTTCTTGACCTGGGTCGCCTGCTCCAGGAACTCGCGGCCCTCGGCCTCGTCGGCCAGGAACCAGTCCCGGTCGGGGGTGGGCGTGGTCCACATGCGCTTCAGGTTGGTGGCCGACAGCGTCTCGATGCGTCGCGCCCGTTCGGACGGGCCGCAGTGCCACCACAGCGCATCGACGTCCGCATGCGCGGCCAGCACGTCGGCCAGCGCATCGGGGTCGCCTGTCACGAGGTTGACGACGCCGGCCGGGACATCCGAGGTGTCGAGCAGTTGGTAGAGCTCGGCGGCAATCGTCGGCAGCTGTGCCGACGGCACGGCGACGACGCGGTTGCCCATCGCGATGGCCGGGGCGATCAGCGACAACAGGCCCAGCAGCGGCACGCGCTCGGGCGCGATCTGGCCAATGACGCCGACGGCTTCATGCATCGCCAGCACGACGCCGTGCACCGGCACCGGGTGCACGGCGCCGTCGTACTTGTCGGCCCAGGCGGCGTAGCTGAAGAGGCGGTCGATCGTGGCGTCCACCTCGCGGCGGGCCTGCTCGGGACCGGACAGCGCCTGCAGGCATTGAACGAAGCGCGGGGACTGCGCCTGCAGGTTCTCCGCCAGGTAGAAGAGCACCTGGGCGCGGCCGTGGGCGCTTTGCCGCTCCCAGGCCACGGCGGCGCGCGCGGCCTCGACCGCATTGCGGATGTCCTTGCGGTTGCCTTCGGGCACCACGCCCAGCAGCTGGCCGTCCAGGTGCACCGCGCGGCTGTAGCCGCTGTCGGGCCGCACCTGCTTGCCGCCGATGTAGAGCTTGGGCGTGCGGTCGATCGCGTCGTCCTCGTCCACGGTGCTGGTGGTCGGGTGCGCGGCGGCGGCCACCGCGGTCGCCAGGGGCGGCGCGGCCAGGTACTCGCGCAGTCCCTCGCGGCCGCCTTCGCGGCCGAAACCGGATTCGCGGTAACCGCCAAAGCCCGCGGCCGCGTCGAACTGGTTCGCGGTGTTCACCCACACCACGCCGGCCTTCAGCCGCGGTGCCACTTCCAGCGCCAGGCCGATGGACTCGCTCCAGACGCACGCGGCCAGGCCGTAGGCGGTGTTGTTGGCGAGCTCCACCGCCTCGTTCGGCGTGCGGAAGGTCTGCACCGACAGCACCGGGCCGAAGACCTCCTGCTGCACGATCTCGAAGGCGGTGTCGACGCCGGTGACCAGCGTGGGGGGGTAGTAGCACGTCTGGCCGGGCGGCACGGCGGTGGCGCAGGCCTGGTGCACCTGTGCGCCGGCCGCGCGTGCGCGCTCGACGAAGCCGCTGACGCGTGCATGCTGCGTGCGGTCCACCAGGCTGCCCATGTCCGAGCTCTTGTCCAGCGGGTCGCCCAGCCGGATGTGCGCCATGCGGGCCTTCAGCTTGGCCACCAGCTTGTCGGCCGTGCCTTCATGAACCAGCAGGCGGGAGCCGGCGCAGCACACCTGGCCCTGGTTGAACCAGATGCTGTCGACCAGGCCTTCCACCGCGGCGTCCAGGTCGGCATCGGCGAACACGATGAAGGGCGACTTGCCGCCCAGTTCCAGGCTCAGCTTCTTGCCCGAGCCGGCGGTTGCCTTGCGGATCGCGCGGCCGACCTCGGTGGAGCCGGTGAAGGCGATCTTCGCGATGCCGGGATGCTGGACGATGGCCTGGCCGACCGCGCCGTCGCCGGTGACGATGTTGACGACGCCGGGGGGCAGCCCGACCTCGGCGCAGACCTCGGCGAAGAGCAAGGCGGTGAGCGAGGTCTGCTCGGCGGGCTTGAACACCACGGTGTTGCCGCAGGCCAGCGCGGGCGCAATCTTCCACGCCAGCATCAGGAGCGGGAAGTTCCACGGCACGATCTGGCCGACCACGCCCAGCGGCCGGTGCTTGGGGTATTCGCGCTCGAGCAGCTGGGCCCAGCCGGCGTGGTGGTAGAAGTGCCGCACGGCCAGCGGGATGTCGACGTCGCGGGTCTCGCGGATGGTCTTGCCGTTGTCCAGCGTTTCCAGCACTGCAAAGAGGCGGGCGTGCTTCTGCAGCGCGCGCGCCAGGGCATACAGGTGTCGTGCGCGGCCATGGCCACCCAGGGCGGCCCAGGCCGGCTGGGCCTTCGCTGCTGCGTCCACCGCCTGCTGCACCTGCGCCGTGGTGGCCTGCGCGACCTTCGCCAGCGGCTCGCCCGTCGCCGGGTTCAGGCTGTCGAAGTGGGATTCGCCCGCGACGCTCCGCCCGTCGATGTGCAGCTCGAAGCGGTGCTCGTGCTTCGCCAGCCAGGCCCGGGCCTGGTCGGCGGATTCGGGGGAAGGGCCGTAGTCCATGGTCTCGAGGATTTGGCTGATCTTGCTCATGCGAAGGTCCTACGGCATCGCGTGGCGGTACGCCGCGCTGTAGTGGCCGGTCACGTGGTGCTCGAGCTGGCGCTCGATGTCGGTCAGCAGGCTGGAGGCGCCGAAGCGGAACAGCGCGGGATCGAGCCAGCGGTTGCCCAGTTCCTCCTTCATCAGCGCGAGGTAGTTCAGCGCCGTCTTCGCGTTGCTGATGCCGCCCGCGGGCTTGTAGCCGACGACGTGGCCGGTCTCCTCGAAGTACTCTCGGATGGCGCGCACCATCACCAGCGACACATCCAGCGTCGCGTTGACGCCTTCCTTGCCGGTGGAGGTCTTGATGAAGTCCGCGCCGGCCATCATGCAGACCCAGGACGCGCGGGCGACGTTTTCCAGCGTCTGCAGCTCGCCGGTGGCGAGGATCGCCTTCAGGTGGGCATCGCCGCAGTCGGCGCGGAAGGCACGCACCTCGTCGTACAAGGCCTGCCAATCGTGCGTCAAGGCATGGCGGCGGCTGATGACGATGTCCACCTCGCGTGCCCCGTCCGCGACCGAGAGCTGGATCTCGCGCAGCTTGGTCTCCATCGGCGCCAGGCCGGCCGGGAAGCCGGTGGAGACGACCGCCACGGGGATGCCGCTACCCTGGAGCTGGCTGACGGCTGTCGCCACCATCTCGTGATAGACGCAGACGGCACCGACCTTCAGCTCCGCCAGGCCCAGCGCCTGCAGGATGTCGGCCCGCAGCGGCTGCCGGGCCTTCGCGCACAGGCGCTGCACGCGGCCTGGCGTGTCGTCGCCCGACAGCGTGGTGAGGTCCATGCACTGGATGGCCTTGACCAGCCACGCGGCCTGGTAGTCCTTCTTCACCGAGCGCCGCGCCGCCAGGCTGGCGGTGCGCCGCACGACGGCCGGCTGGTTGACGCGCACGGCACGCACGCGCGACAGGTCGAGTTCGGTGCCGGGATTGAGCCTCATGTCGGGGTTGGGGCAGGGCGTCGAAAGGAGAGGCATTCTGCCGAGAATCAGCGGCCGCGCCGGCCGGTCTCGCCCCTGGTTTCCCCGTGGCGCAGCGTCAGCGGGTAAGCCCTGCCGGGGCTGGCGGTGGGGGTCCGTAGAATCTTTGCGGCACTTGACCAGGAGTTGTTCGTAATGCCCTCCCACCGACGCGGCACCGCCGCCAGCGGGACAGAAGGGGCCGCCACGGGCCCGCGCGTTCTCAAGAAGTATCCGAACCGCCGTCTTTACGACACGCAGACCAGCAGCTACATCACGCTGGCGGACGTCAAGCGCATGGTGCTGGACGGCGAGACCTTCGAGGTGCGAGACGCCAAGACCGCCGAGGACCTCACGCGCAGCATCCTGCTGCAGATCATCCTTGAGGAAGAAACCGGCGGCGTGCCGATGTTCACCACCACGGCGCTGGCCCAGCTCATCCGCTTCTACGGCCATGCGATGCAGGGCGTGATGGGCTCGATGCTGGAGCGGAACCTGCAGGCATTCGTCGACCTGCAGGCCCGCTTCGCCGAGCAGACCAAGGGCCTGTACGACCCGAAGACCCTGACGCCGGAGGCCTGGGCCCAGTTCATGACCGGCCAGGCGCCGCTGATGCAGGGGCTGATGGGCAACTACCTGGAGCAGAGCAAGCAGCTCTTCGAGCAGATGCAGTCCGGCGCCCTGTTCCCCGGCATGCCGGGCTTCCCGCCCTCGAACAAGCGCTGACCTGGGGCCGGCGGCCCCGATTCCCGCGCGTGCGCGTGAGGCGGCCGCGTCGCCGACAATCGCGCCCCATGCAAGACACGCTTTCTCCGGCTGATCCCGCCGTTTCCCCCTCGAAGCCGCCCAAGGTCGGCTTCGTCAGCCTTGGATGCCCCTGAGATAGGCCACATAAACGGCGGCCGGGCGTAAAAAAGCCCGCCGAAGCGGGCTGTGTAGTTGTCTGCACGAGGGGCCTCAATTCATGGTGCGGCTGTCATCCCATGCTGCCCACAGACCGCCGGACTCGCGCGCTGCTTTCTCTGCTGCATCACGTAGCGCGAGCCAGGCTGTCATCGCGTAGCCCTCGGCGCTGCTGAGTCTTTCGGGCGTTTGGGAACGCTCGATAAGCTCGTCCAAGCTGGGGGTCACCAGTGATCATCGCGCCACCATCCGGCGTGTCTTCGATCGTGATCGTCAGCTTCGCCATCACTGACCCGCCTCGATGGGTTTGCTGAGAACCCGCAGGAAGCCCTTCCCCTGCAGAAAGCTGCGGTAGTTGTTGACGGCCACCGCCTCGGCCTCGCGCGCGACCTGGTCGCCGGCGGCGATCACGGTGCCGTCGTCGTCGACGATGGCCAAGCGGCAGCGACGGCCGTTCACGGTGACCGTTAGGCCCTCGTGCGAAACGGCGCTGATGATGACGCCCTCGATGGCGCCGGTGGGCTGCGTGCCGATCATGCTGCTGCCTCCTGCGGCTCGGGCAGCGCGTTCGCCAGGCGCTGCGTTTCTGCCTCCGACCAGTCCGCGGCCGCGGCGGCCGTGGCCTGGGGGATGCTGCTGGCCAGCGCGTCCATGAGCGCCAGGCCTTCCTTGGCCAGCTGGTAGTCCGGCCCGTCGAAGCGGACCCGGCCGGTGCGGCGGTAGCGGTCGACCAGGCGCATGGCCAGGTCGTACTGCGGCCGCAGCTCGTCGACGCCGAGGCCGGACAACTCGGCCGCGCGCCACCAGGTGAGGGCGCCGCCGACGAAGTCCCACATCATGTGCACGTCGGCCTCGCCCTTGGCGATGGCATCCAGGTTGACGACGTGCACCAGGCTCAGCGCCTGCACCTGGCGCTCGGTGAGCCGCGGCGGCCGCAGCGCGCGCTGCAGCCTGGCCAGCAGCGCGGCCTTGCTGGGATGGAAGCGCTTCACAGGAGCCTCCCTTGCACGCTGGCGGCCGCGGACTGGCGGGCCTGGTGCTCACGGATCCACTGCTGCACGGCATTCGCGGCCGCCAGGTACTCGCTCGATGGCGACAAGGTCGCCTCCTGGCCAGGCCGATACGTCGCCCAGATGCGGTCACGCAGGGCTTTCGGCAGCGCAAACCAGTGCTTGGTGCAGCCCCACATCGCCGGCGGCACCTGGCGGCCGCAGCCGGGCCAGTGGCACTCGTGGTTCCGTGTTTGCCCGGCGCGCTTCACGTGCGCGACCTTGGAGGCGATGTTCATGGCCCGGCCCTCCGGCGCAGCCCTTCATCGAGCTTCGCGTCCAGTTCTTCCGGCGTCAGGGCGCCGCGCAGATCGTCAGGCCCGAGCGCGATCGACAGGCCGAACCACCAGTCACGCAGCAGCCGGTACCGGGCGGCATCCAGGGCCTGCAGCTGGTTCTGGCCGGCGCACGCGAACACGGGTTCCGCGCGCGCGCTGGCCGTGGCCGTGCTCCCGCCGGCGGAGCCGGCGTCGTCCATCTGTTTAAGCCGCGCAGCGGCAGCGATCGCGCCGATCACGATGCAGCCTCCGCGAACGCATCGACCTGGCCAGCGCTCCCGCCGGCGGAGCCGGCGTCGTCCGTCTGTTCAGCGGCCTTCGCAGGCTTGCCACCCTTGCGCGACGCGCCGGCCGCACCACCGGGCGCGCGCGCAGCCTTGGATGGCGCCTCGGCCGTCGACGTGCTCCCGCCGGCGGAGCCGGCGTCGTCCGTCTGATCTTCCCCGGTGAAGTCGGGATCGTCGGCCAGCTTGCTCACCTTGACCCACTTCGACCCCTTGCCCTTTGCCTTGCCCGCCGCCTCCTCCTGCGCTTGCGCAGCAGTGGATGGGGTAGGGGGCGGGGCGTCGGGGTCGATGCCATACAGCTTGGCGGCCGCACGCAGGAACTCCGGTTCTGCCTCGTTCCCCCAGCCGCCGTCTTCGAGGTTGAGCGTCATGGCGATCTCGACCATGACAAGGGCTTGGTGGGCCAGCGGCATCGACTGGACGGCATTGATGAACTGCCGCTCCTCCTCGTAGCCCCACAGCTTGGCCACCAGCAGCAGCCCGCCGTCGCCGTACTCGTTCTGATCGAGCAGGTAGTCCAGCAGGATGCGGTGCTCGTCCGCGCTGCGCTCCGCGGCCAGCGCTGCGTGGTGCACGGCGCGGAACACGGCCATGCGCTGCTCGTTGATCTGCTTCGCACGTGCCTCCCGTTCCCGCCGCTCGGCCTCCCAGTCGCGGCTCGACCCGCTTGCCCGCGCCGGCTTGGGCGCCTCCTTCTCCCGCACGCCGGCGGCGACCAGGTCGCACACCTTCACCGCCTCAACCGTCTTGCCGTCGCGCGGGTTCTGGATGACGACCACCGGCGGCGGCACGATGGCGCTGTCGCGCTGCGCGGCCAGCCGCGCTTTCGCCAGCTGGTCTTTCACGTCCTTCAGCGGCACATATGCGCCCTTGACCTTGCCGTCGGCGCCGACGGCCGCCCGCGCTGCCGCGCCCTGAACCACGACCTTGCCGGCTTTCGTCAGCGCGTCGGCTTGCCGCTTGAGGTGCGCCTTCTTCTTCTCGGCGAAGCAGTCCGGGTCGGTGCAGACGTCTGGACCGGTGTTCTGGCGGCTGAAGCGCCCGGGCTTGTTGCCCTCGGCGATGTCCACGAACTCCGGCGCGTTGCCGGAGCGCTTCGGGCAGCGGCCGCAATGGCCCGCGCTGGGCACCAGCGTTTCGTCGGTGGTGTCGAAAAGCGCGGTCTTCAGGTCCAACGTGAACCGCTCATTCAGCAGCTCACGGATCTGCCGGAAGCTCTTCTTGCCGCCGTCTTCGATGTCCCAGTACTTGCCCTTGATGTAGCCCAGCGCCTTGGCCTGCATCTTGTGGCTGCCAACACGTGCGATGAGCAGGCCCACTTCCGTGTCCACGTCGCCGGCCAGCACCGCCTTGCGCACCTCGGGGCACAGGGCCAGCAGCTTCAGCCGGCCGTACACGTAGCTGCGCGACTTGCCCAGCGTGGTGGCCAGCTCATCGGCCGTGATGCCGTCTTCATCGATCATCGTCCGGAAGCCCTCGGCCTCCTCGATCGGGTGCACGTCGGCGCGCGCGATGTTCTCCGCCGCCTGGGCCGCACGCACTTCGGCATCGCTCATGGCGCGCACCACGCACGGGCCGCCGGCCAGGCCTGCCAACATGCCGGCGCGCTTGCGCGTGTGCCCGAACACGATCTCATAGCCGTCCTGCGGGTCGTACCGATCGCGGAACAGCGGGTTCGGGTAGCGCAGGCGGACCACCAGCGCCTGGTGGATGCGGCCGGTGTCCTTGATGGTGGCCACAATCTCTTTGACCGTGGCCTCGTTGTAGGTCTTCCGATACTGCAGCGGGCTGTCGTGCAGCTGCTCCCAGGGAATCGTGACGATGGCCTCATCGGCCGCGGGCAATGCGGTGGGCTGCTCCATGCGGGGCCTCCAGTTCAGGGCTTGGGGGATGGGGGCTCCGCCTGGGCGGCGTCCGCCCAGGCCTTGCCGGTGGTGGGGTCGCGACCGATGCCGGCCGCTGCGAAGCCCGCGCCGAACGGGCGGGCGGAAGGGTCAACTTGATAACGTGCGTCGTAAGCGGGCGCCGGGCAGCGCGTCACTTTGACGTGCGGCGGGATGACGGCCTCGCCAGGCATCGGCGCCGGTGGCGGCACGGTCACCGGCTCGGGCACGCCCGGCGGCGGGACGGCGACCAGCTGCTGCTTGCGCGCAGGGCGCCAGGCGGCCGGCCCGCCGCGCGCGCGTGCGGGTTCGCCCCTTACCGGCGCGCCGATGGGTGACAGCGCGGGCGCCTGGCGCGCCGTGGCGGGCGGCGCCGGCGCGGGTGGAGCTGGTGGCACCATGGTGGGTGCCACGATGCGCGCCGCGTCGACGTAGCGGCCTCGGCCGGTCGGCTGCAGGTGGCCGAGCTGCGCCAGGCCGGCCAGGCGCTTCTCCGCTTCTTCGCGCGAGAGGAAGCACGTGGTTTCCACCTCTGCGGCCGAGACGCCCTGCGATCGCTTGGCCATGCCGATGATGTGGCGGGCGGTGGCGCCCAGGTCGGCCAGGGTGGGCGGGGCCATCACCGTTCACCCGTGACCAGGCGCTCGACGATGGCGTCCAGCTGCCAGTGCAGCCACTGGCGATCGCCGCTGTTGTCGACGAGGCACCAAGGCTCGATCTGCTCGGCGTGCTGCTCGGTGACGTGGTCGCGTACAGCGGCGGCCGTTGGGCGTTCCAGGCGCACCACTGCGCCGCCGTGCTTATTGACCCACGCCACCTCAAGTGGCAGCCGCACGTCGGTGATCACGATCCGGTCGTGCACCGGCGTCGCGGGCAGGCCTAAGTGCAGTTCTGCAATGCGCAGCCAGAAGTCCTGCTGTAGGTGCGTGCGAGCCCATTCGGTGCCCAGCGTCTGCGCCATGTGCCGATAGCTGAAGCCCAGGCCGGGCACCGGCTGGTCCTTCAGCCGCGGCTCGTGGATGTAGGCGTAGTCCAGGCCTGCGCCGACAAACAAGGCCTCCAGCATGTCGCGCATCGGCTCGGCGAATGCGAAACGGACGAAGCCGTGCGTCTTGCACAGGTAGTCCGCCGAGGTGTCCTTGCCGGTACCAGCGCGGCCGCACAGGCCGAGGATGAGCGGGTCGGGCGCCTTCATGCTGCCAGCGCCTCCGACATCGGGCCGCGCGGGTAGCCCGGGGCGCTCATGTCCAGCAGCGCGGCCTGGCCTGAGGCATCACGCCGCGGCGCCCAGCTGTAGGTGCCGTCACCGGCGTCGGTCCACGTGCCCAGGCAGTGGCGGGCCACGTGCGCGCTGAAGGCTGCCGCGGTCAGGTACTCCGCGCGCAAGGTGAAGAACACGAAGCCCGCCACGTCCCGCTGGTGCGTGTGGCGCAGGCCTGCGTCAAAGGGGCGGTGCAGCGCGGACAGGTCGAACAGCCGGAAGCGCCCGGGCTCCAGCGCCAGGGCGCGCAGCAGCAGCATGGGCATGCCGTGGGCGAACACCGGGTGCAGGACGACGGAGGATCCGTCGCGCCACATCACCTCGTGCCGCTCGGCCTGCACTTCGTAGGGGTGATGCCGGACGATGATGCGGGTATCACGCAGCATGAGCGGCCCCCGTGATCATGGCCTGCCGCTCAATGGCCAGGCGGTACGCCTCCTGCACCAGCTCGCCTTGGCCGCGTTCGTTCAGCAGGCCGATGAGCACGGCGTGTGCGGTGGCATCGCGAAGCTTGCGCTCCGCCTTGCCGAACAGGCCCAGCGCCATGCGCAGCTGGTGCCGCTCCAGCTCCAGCGCGGCCTGCTCGGCCTCCAGCGTGGCGCGGTGGGCGTGGTCGGTGGCCGCATGGTCGGCCAGCCAGGCGCGCTTCATTTCGGCCAGCTCGGCCGCAATCTCCAGCAGGCGCGTGGTTATCGCGTCCCGCCGCTGTTTCAGGTCGTGGAGGTTCAAGGTGTGCGCTCCTTGATGGGGTCGGAGAAGACAACCAGGGCACGCGCACCGACCACCCGCAGCAGCTCGTGGCCGTGGTCCCGGCACAGCTGCAGCGAATCACCGCCGACGGAAACGAGCGCACCGCGGCGCAGCCGCGGCAGCTCGGCCTCGGCGGCCATGTGTTCGGTGGCGTCGGTGCCCAGGTCGATGCGGGCGTGGTAGGGCAGGCCCTGCGCGGGGGCGAAGTCCAGCACCAGCAGCATGTGCGGCTGGGCGCCCATGGTGGGCGCCATGTGCGCGTCATCGGTCAGCACGCCGCTGACTCGCGCATTGGCGTACTTGCGCAGGTCCAGGTGCTGGATGGGCGGGGTCACTGCCGGGCCTCCAGCGCAGCCAGCTCGCACCGCGCGACGGACGCGCGGGCGAGCAGCTGGGCCTGGTAGACGCACTCTGCCGCGGTGGTGCACCGCACGGCAGAGGCGGCCACGCGCAGCTGGGCCACGCGCGTGTACAGCATGGCGGCGTGCAGGCGTCTGCACAGCCGGCGAGCGGCGGCGCCCATGGTCAGCCCGCCAGGAAGATCAGCAGCAGGCCGATGGACACCGATCCGCCGGCGATCGCCGCGCCCCAAGTGCAGCCGTGCACCCAGCCGCGCAGGTACACGTGGCGCTCGAACGCGTCGATGCGCGTGACCAAGTCGAAGGCCTCGGGGTGGTACGGGCCAGGCAAGAGCGCGTGCCGCGCGGCCTCAAGGGCAGTGCGCGGCCGGCTCATGACGGCACCCCCGGCGCGAAGCCCAGGGGGAAAACGGAGCTGACCCAGCAGGCCAGCGCCACCACGATGGCGGCCAGCAGCAGCTGACCCTTGGTGATGGGAAAGGGGTCTTCGATGTCCGGCGGCGGCGCACTTTCGCCCCGGCCGGCTTGGAGGGGCGACGAAGCCCTGGGTGTAGATGTCTGCACAGTGCGCTCCCGTCGTGTTGACGGGTGCGCATTGAATCAGTTGATTGAAACTAAGTCAACATCAAATGATTGACTACTTTCAATCTCGTACAGCAAAGTGAACCAAGTCGCTCAGCTGCGGGTGCGCCGGTAACGCCGATGCTCGACCATCACCGCTTGCACCTCGGCGCCATCCTCGGCCGACGAGAGGGCGTCATAGTGCCGGTTGCTCGGGACGGCCTCGAAGGTCAGGGCCGTGCGCGGCCGGAACGTGCGAACGAAGTACTCGCCTGACGGGATGCGCACCAGCACGACATCGCCAGCTCGGGGTGCCTCGGTGGGGTCGAAAAGGATGTGGTCACCCATGACGAACTCCGGCTCCATGGAGTCGTCGTTCATCTGGATGAACTTGGCCCGGTCCGACGACGTGGCGAACGTTTCGAGGTGGGGCGCGCGGTTGCGGAAGGCGGAGTTTTCTCGCTCTAGCATGGGGGCAATTTGTGCCCAAATGAGAACGGGCACCTCACGGGGGCGGCTTGCGTTTTTAGCACCTAGTGCGCCGGCTTCAAGCGGCATAAGACGTTGACTTCCGGAGCGGTCCGCTGCCGCCTGTGATGTATTCACGTCGTCTAGGGCCTTCAGCGGGAGGCCTAGGGTTGCCTCCAACTCGCGGGCAAGCTTTTCGCCGATCCGCCGCGAGCCTGGAGTGCCTACATCCTGAAACCAGGACCTGATCTGCTGAGGGGTGCGTCTGCACTCGCGGGCAAGGTCGGAGTCCGACCAGGTGCGCGCGCGCTGCAAGGCGCGGAGGTTCTGAACCCGTATCAAGTGCTCGCTCATGCGCGGCGATTGAGCCGCGGTCTTTGAATCGTTTGATGTTGTGACAGGTTCAAGCATGTGATTTAATCTCGGCCCCATGAAGCTTGCCGAGTATTTGACGCGATTCCGGTGGTCGGAGCGGGCCGAATTTGCGCTGAAGGTGGGGACCACGCTGGGCCACCTCAACAACGTTGCATACGGCCAGAGGACCGCCTCGGCGGCGCTTGCGCGCGCAATCGCCGACGGATCAAACAGGGAGGTGCCCGAGTGGGAGACCCGGCCAGCGGACTGGCACCTCATCTGGCCCGAGCTGGTGCTCAGGCGTGAGGAAGAGGAAGCCAAGGCGAGCGGGGCTGTGTGCGTGTCGCGCATGGCCGAATCTTCGGCGGGCGCGCAGCAAAGCGCCATGCCAACGTGAGCGGAGGTTTGGCATGGACGTGATGGCGGCGGCTTTCCGCCTGGTCAATGACGCGCCTGGGGGCGCGACGGCGCTGGCCAGCATGCTGGGGAAGAACCCGGCCACGCTGAGCCACGAAGTCAATCCGCGGTATCCGACCGCCAAGCTGGGCCTGGCCGATGCGGTCAAGCTGACCCTTTTGACTGGCGACCTGCAGGTGCTCAATGCCTTCGCGCTGTCGGTGTCCTGCATGGTCATACCGTTGGTCGCTGCAGTCCCTGGCGCGGAAGGGGCGGCCGCGCGCACGGCGCAGCTGGCGCGAGAGTTCGGCGAGTTGATGGCTGCCTGTGCCAGCAGCATGGCCGACGGCACGGTGACAGACAACGAGCTGGAGCGCATTGAGCGCGAAGGCGCGGAGCTGATCGGCGCGCTGCAGTCGCTACTTTCCGAAGTGCGCGGCATCAACGCTGCCGGCAAGTCGCAGCAGCGCTCGGCGCTGCAGGCGGTGGCGTGATGGCTGGGCTGACCGACGAGCATTGGGCAGCGATCCGCGACCGCGTCAACGAGTACGCGATGTGGGTCATTGATGCCGCGAATCACCAGAGCGCGAGCAAGGCCGACATCGCGCGCTCGGCCGCGCTGTCCGCGCTGCAGAAGGTGCGCCTGGCCATCGAGGCCGCCATGCGCGAAAGCGGGGCGCAGCCGTGAGGCCGCGCGGCGAATTTCGCGCCCTGCTCGCCGACGCGTTCTGCGCCGGCGTGACGGGCACCACGCGCGACCTGGCCATGCGCACGGGCATCGGCATCACCGCCACGCGGCGCACGCTGGACAACATGCTCCGCGCCGAGGAAGCGGTGGTGGTGAACACCGCGCGCCTCCCCGGCGTGAAGCGGCCGGTGCCCGTGTACGGGCCCAAACCTGCGGCAGCCTCACCGCCGCAGGACTGGTCCCTCATCACCTGCTGGGCGCAGTTCCCAGCGCACACCTAGAACGACGAGACGCACGGGGACAACGCGATGAGAAAGGTGGGGGACCTGCGGGGAGGATGGCACTTCCCGCAGGGATTGGATGGCTGACCGCACGCCGATCGACTTTCCACGGCTGGCTGCTGCACTGCTCGACCAGGCCCACCGCCTGGTGCCGCAGTGGCTGCCGGCCGGCGTCGAGCGAAATGGCCGCTGGTACGTGGGCGACTTCGACGGCTCGCCCGGCGAGAGCGCGAACGTCAACCTTCAGACCGGCCAGTGGATCGACAACGCCGCGCCCGATGAGGACAAGGGCGGCGACCTGATCAGCCTGTACGCGCGCATCCGCGGCCTGAACAACGGCCAGGCCGCGCGCGAGCTGATGCAAGACATGGGCTGGGATCGCGCGGGCAGCACGCCCGTGCAGACGCCTGCACGCCGCGGCTCGGCCGGCGCGGAGCCGCAGGACGACAGCATGCCGCCCTGGCTCGATGAGCC
>CAMLJY010000074.1 GCA_946480465.1 uncultured Burkholderiales bacterium | reverse complement strand
GCAGCAGCTCGCTGAAAAGCGGCCAGGCGATCGCGGTCAGGTGCAGCTTGGGGCGACGTGCGCCGGGCGGGGCGCGCATGCGGGTGACGCGACAGGACCGATCAGCCGCGGCTCAGGCGATCCTGGCCCTGCAGGGCTTCTTCCACGATGGCGGCCGCGTTCTTCGGTCCGGAACCGAGCGCCTCGATCTCACGCGAGAAGAACAGCGCCCGTTCGGCATACGCCTTGTTCTCCAGCAGTTCCGTGATCGCTGCCGCCATGGCGGGCGGTGTCGACGTGTTCGGCAGGCACAGCCCAGCGCCCGTCTGCGCAACCCGGCCGGACACGTAGTCCTGGTCGCGCGCGAACGGCATGCACAGCAGCGGGATGCCGTAAGCCAGCGCCTTGGTGACGGTGCTGTGTCCACCGTGGACCACGGCGACCGAGACTTCGGGAAAGACCTCGGCATGCACCACCCAGCGCTTGACCGAGACGTTGGGGAATCGAGGAAGCCGGTCGGGATCGATCGACGGCCCGGTCGTCACCAGGCCGGCCGCGTCGATCGACGCGATCGCGCGGATGACGTTGGCGAGCGGCTGCTCCTGCTCCATGAATGTCGTGCTGAAGCTGGCAAGCACCAGGGGTGTGCCGACCCGAGGCCTGACGCCCTTGTCCTTCTTCTGCCCGTTCGGCTCGAAGATCGGGCCGGAGTACCTGATGTTGGGCAGCAGTTCGGCCGCCGGCGTCTCGCCCAGGCTGGGCGTGCTTGCCACCAGGACGGCCTGGAAGCGCGACCAGAACGCCTCGACCGATGCGACGGGTGGGAGCTGGAATGTCTTGCGGAGGGCGTTGATGGGCGGCAGGAAGACCTGGTTCCATTGGTGCAGTGGCGCTGCGATCAGCGTGTGCACCAGGATGACGGTCTTGAGTCCGAGGTGCTCCGCGAGGACCTGCACCGCGGACAGGCAGCAGTCGATGACCACGACATCTGGATGCTCGGCCGCGCATTCAGACCGGAAATCCTCCATGAATCCTTCATCGAACCAGACACGGGCCATCAATTGGTTGGAGCCGTTGATGGTCAAGGGGGAAAGGGGTTCGAATTCCGTGGCTTGCCGCGTCGGGGCGAACTGGACGCCGACCTGTTCAAAGGCCGCTTTCATGCCTGAAGAACCCAGGCAGCGCACGCGATGGCCCCTGGACACGAGTTCGAGGCCCAGTCCGAGGAAAGGCGGGACGTTTCCTCCCGCATCCCAGGTCACCAAGAGAACGTTCATTTCATTCGCTCCTTCAATTCCTCGTGTGCGTCGGAAGTCAGCTGAACAGCGTGATCCTGCTGTCCTCGCCACGGAACCCGATGAACAGGCTCTGCGAGTACCGCATTCCTTTGCGGATGCCGCGAACGGCATGGATGCGCCGCGCATTGAAGATGATCAGCTCGCCGACCTTCGGCTCGAGCACCGCGTCCGGCTCACCGAGCTGGCTGCGATCCAATCCGTAGGGCGTGGGCCGAAGGCGGCTTTCGTATTCGCCGCGGTCGGTGATCTCGCTGTTCCACAACTCGAGTTCGCCGCCCTCCGTGGCGCAGCACAGGTACACCACGCAGGAGAGCTGCGTCGCGAGTGATTCCGCTTCCGGGCTGTCCGGCAGATCCCAGTTCGTCGTGTCCTGGTGGGGCTCCACCGCCGGGCCTTCGCCGATGCCTCGCAGGATGCCCGCGAATGCCAAATGCCCCTTCACCCGCTCCACGGAGCTGCCGGCAGGCCAGGTCTCTTCCAGTTGAAGCCGCAGTTTGTCGGCGGGGGCCATGTAGGGCGAGAAGATGCGGCGGTACTCGCGGTACCAGCCTGGCGCCTGGCGCAGGCATGAATCGAGTGCCCGGGGATCCCCCGCGCCATCGAACAATGCACCGCCGACGATCTTTCGGAAGTTTGGATTGACTTTGTATCCTTCTCCCTGGATTGCAACCAGGTTCTTCATGGCATGGCTGCATACCGCCTCCTCGCAGAAGCCGGGTATTCGCATCGCCAGTATTTCGCGGCTTGCGAGCGCCGAAAGCAGCGGCGCTTCGATCTGTCGAGTCGTGCAGACCAGCGGATGGTCTTTCGTCATAGCTTCTCCCCGGATGAAGGATGACTGTCGCGGTGTGCCTCATGGATCGCTGAGAGGAACACGTCTTTGCGAATTATTGGAACGTTCTAATCCAAGGCGACACGAGGCTTCCACCGAGTGCCCGCGGCGCGGCTTTCGTCTATACGCGCGAACGCACGAGCGCACGCAGGCGCGCGGCGCGCGGGCGCGCGGGCGCGCCGACGACCTCGTCGCGGCAATGGGTGGACTGGAACCGAGCCTGGAACCGAGCCGGGCTGTGCCATGCGCCTGCAAGCGCCGCATGTCGGCCCGCCGGCGGCGGTGGGGCCGGGCGGTCAGCCGTGTCCCGCCCGGTCAGCCTGCCCGGCTCAACCCGACTGCCGCAGCAGCAGCCGTGGTTCGGCCAGGAACACCTGCCGCTTCAGCTTCGGGTTATCGATGCGCGCCATCAAGGTGGTGGCGGCGTGTTCGCCCAGTTCGCTGGGGCGGATGTCGATGGTGCTGAGCGGCGGGTTGGAGTGCTCGGCGGCGATCACGTTATCGAAGCCGAGGATCGCGAAGTCGGCGCCCGGGCGCAGGCCGTGTTCGCCCAGCGCGACGATGGCGCCGAAGGCGGTGATGTCGTTGTAGCAGACGGCCGCGGCTGGCGGCGACTTCAGTGCCAGCAGCGCTTCCATCGCATCGCGGCCACCGGCGCGGTTGGGATCGGCGCCAATCACCAGGCGTTCGTCCAGGCGCAGCCCGGCGGCCTTCAGGGCCTTGGTGTAGCCGCGCAGGCGCTGGTCGTACACCGCGCCGCTGCGGCCGCCAAGGAAGGCGATGCGCCTGTGCCCGGCCTGGATCAGGTGCTCGGTGGCCAGCTGCACGCCGCGTTCGTTGTCGGAGCCGGCGTAGTCGTAGTTGCCGCTGCCCAGCGGCCGCACCAGCACGACGAGCGGGATGCCCCAGGACTGCACTTCCGCGGGCATCGTGCGCGGCGTGCCCAGCGCCGGGCAGATCACGATGCCGGCGGCGTGGTGCTCGCGCATCGAGGCCAGCACCTTCTGCTGGCGGTCCAGGTTCTCGTGCGTGTGGGCCATCAGCACGATGTAGCCGGCGTCGACCAGCTTGCGCTCGATGCCCACCAGCACCTCGGCGAAGAAGGGATTCATCAGGTCGTTGATGACGACGCCGACGGTGTTGGACGACTTGCGCCGCAGCTCGGCGGCGCGGCGGTTGTAGACGTAGCCGAGCTTGCGGGCGGCCTCGCGCACCCGTTCGGCGGTTTCCTCGCGGATCAGCGGGCTGTCCTGCAGGACCAGCGACACCGTGGATTTCGAGACGCCTGCTTCTTCGGCGACGTCCATGATCGTCAGCGCGCGCCTTGGGGGATCTGTCGCCTTGGTGCTCATCTCGCGGTGTGGTGGGGATGCCTTGTGGACCGTTCCAATCAGTCTAGCGCAGCGCCTTCGCCGGCTTCGTTCGCCGAGGCCTCGGACCCGTGCCCACCCACCCAACTAGGCGTTTTCCCTGACTCCTGCGGCTGCCGCTTGCATTTTCCTTGGAACGTTCCAACAATCGTGTCCAACGCATGACCCTTGGCGCATCCGGCGCCGAAGCCCATGAACCGAAACGAGCACATCACCGGCTGGGGCCTGATCGGCGCGAGCACCATCGCAGCCCGCCACATGGTCCAGGCCATCCGCACGCAGGCGGGCCACCAGGTCGTGGCCGTGGCCAGCCGCAGCGCGGCGCGCGCCAGCGCCTTCGCGCGGGAGCACGGGATCGAAGGCGCCGTCGACTCGGTCGACGCGCTGCTGGCCAACCCGGCCGTGCACTGCGTCTACGTCAGCAGCACCAACGAGCAGCACCATGCGCAGGTGCTGGCCGCCGCGGCGGCCGGCAAGCACGTGCTGTGCGAGAAGCCGCTGGCCCTGTCGCTGGCCGATGCGCGGGAGATGGTGCAGGCCTGCCGCGCCGCCGGCGTCGTGCTCGGCACCAACCACCACCTGCGCAATGCCGCCACGCACCGCAAGCTGCGCGAACTGGTGCAGGGCGGTGCCATCGGCCGGCCGCTGTTCGCCCGCGTGTTCCACGCGGTGAAGCTGCCGGCCGAGCTGCAGGGCTGGCGCATCGCCAACCCGCAGGCCGGTGGCGGCGTCATCCTCGACATCGCCGTGCACGACGCGGACACGCTGCGCTTCATCCTCGGTGCCGAGCCGGTGGAGGCGGTGGGCCTGACGCAATCCACCGCGCTGGCGCAGCAGGGCCTGGAGGATGGCCTGATGGCGGTGCTGCGCTTCGACAACGGCGTGCTCGCCCAGCTGCACGATGCCTTCACGGTGCAGCACGCCGGCACCGGCCTGGAGATCCATGGCGAGCGCGGCTCGCTGATCGGGCGCGACGTGATGACGCAGCGGCCCGTCGGCGACGTGGTGTTGCGCACCGCCGAGGGCGAGTCCAGCGTGCCGCTGCACCATGAAGACCTGTACCAGCGCAGCGTCGCCGCGTTCTGCGCCGCGCTGCGTGGTGAAGGCCAGCCCGCCGCGACGGGCGAGGACGGCGTGCGGTCCCTGGCCACGGCGCTGGCAATTGCCGAGGCCTGCCGCAGCGGCCGGGCCGTGCGCATCGATGCCGCGGCGGCGCTGGCCTGAGGACCGACCGATGAACAAAGTCCTCAGCGCCGCGCAGGCGGCCGAACTGGTCCGCGACGGCGACGTCGTGACCATCAGCTCGTCCAGCGGCCTCGGCTGCCCGGACAAGGTGCTGGCCGCCATCGGCGAGCGCTTCGAACGCACCGGCGCGCCACGCGGCCTGACCACGCTGAACCCGATCGCCGCCGGCGACATGTACGGCATCAAGGGCATCGACCACCTGGCGCGGCCCGGGCTGCTGAAGCGCATCCTGGCCGGGTCCTACCCCAGCGGCCCGTCGTCGCTGCCGATGCCGGCGATCTGGCGCATGGTGGTCGACAACCAGGTCGAGGCCTACAACATCCCCAGCGGCATCCTGTTCGACATGCACCGCGACGCCGCCGCGCGCCGGCCCGGCGTGCTGACGCAGGTGGGCGTGGGCACCTTCGTGGACCCGGCCCAGCAGGGCTGCGCGATGAACGACGCGGCGGCGCGGCAGCCGGTGGTGCGGCGCGAGCACTTCGATGGCCGCGACTGGCTGTACTTCCCCGCAGTGGTGCCGCGCGTGGCCATCATCCGCGCCACCACGGCCGACGAACGCGGCAACCTGAGCTACGAGCATGAAGGCGCGCTGCTGGGCGGGCTGGACCAGGCGCTGGCAGCGCGCAACCACGGCGGCATCGTCATCGCGCAGGTCAAGCGCGTGGTGCGCGCCGGCAGCCTGCGCCCGCACGACGTGCACGTGCCCTGCACCCTGGTCGACCACATCGTCGTCGATCCGGAGCAGTGGCAGACCACGCAGACCGTGTACGACCCCGCCATCAGCGGCGAGGCGATGCAGCCGCTGTCCAGCTTCGAGCTGCAGCCCTGGGGACCTGAAAAGGTGATCGCCCGCCGCGCCGCGATGGAACTGGCGCGCGGCCAGGCGGTGAACCTGGGCTTCGGCATCTCGGCCAACGTGCCGCGCGTGCTGCTGGAAGAAGGCCTGCACGGCGAGGTGACCTGGGCCATCGAGCAGGGTGCGGTGGGCGGCATGCCGCTGCTGGGCTTTGCCTTCGGCTGTGCGTCGAATGCGGACGCGATCGTCGCGTCGCCCCACCAGTTCACCTACTTCCAGGGCGGCGGTTTCGACGTCAGCCTGCTGTCCTTCCTGCAGGTGGATGGCGACGGCAGCGTCAATGTCTCGCGCCTCGCGTCCAAGCCCTACCTGACGGCGGGCTGCGGCGGTTTCGTCGACATCACCGCGCATGCGCGGCGGCTGGTGTTTTCCGGCTTCTTCACTGCCGGGGCCAAGCTGGAGGTGGGCGACGGCCGCCTGAGGATCCTGAGCGAGGGCAGGACGCGCAAGTTCGTGCGGCAGGCCGAACACGTCACTTTCAGCGGCCGGGTCGGCCGCGAGCGCGGGCAGCGCGTGAGCTACGTGACCGAGCGCTGCGTGATCGGGCTGGAGGCCGATGGCCTGGTCGTGCGCGAGATCGCGCCGGGCATCGACCTGGAGCGCGACGTGCTGGCCCAGGCCGACGTGCCGCTGCGCGTGGCGCCGGACCTGCGCACGATGGACGAGGCGCTGTTCCGCGGCGAGCCGATGGGGCTGGTGCTTGCGGGCGGGGAGGCGGCTCATGGCGGAGCCTAATGTTCAATGCACGCGGCACGGCGCGCAGGGCCAGGTCGCGATCGCCATGCTCGACCGCGCGCCCAAGCTCAACACACTGACCGGCACGATGCTGGACGAACTGGAAGCGCTGGCACGCGCGCTGGATGCGGACCCCGCCGTGCGCGTCGTCGTGCTGACCGCGGCCGGCGAGAAGGCCTTCTGCGCCGGTGCCGACATCGGCGAATGGTCGGCGCTGGGCGCGCTGGACATGGGCCGGCGCTGGGTCAAGCGCGGCCACCAGGTGTTCGACCAGTGGGCGCGGCTGCGCCCGCCGGTGATCGCCGCGCTCAACGGCCATGCCTTTGGCGGCGGGCTGGAGCTGGCCTTGGCAGCAGACATTCGCCTGGCTGCCACGCAGGCGCAGTTCGCGCTGCCCGAAGCGTCGATCGCCACCTGTCCCGGCTGGGGCGGCACGCAGCGCCTGGTGCAGCTGGTGGGCGCCAGCCGCGCCAAGTACCTGGCGCTCAGCGGCCAGCGCCTGTCGGCTACCGATGCGCTGCAGGCCGGCCTGGTGCACGAGCTGCTGCCGCCCGACCAGTTGCTGCCCCGCGCGCTGGCGCTGGCGCAGGAGATGGCCGCGCGTGCGCCCATTGCACTGCAGTTGACCAAGCAGCTGGTGAATGCGGCAGCGGGCGAGGGCGCAGGCGCCACGCTGGAAGCCCTGGCCGGCGCGCTGGCCGCCACCACCGACGACGCGGCCGAAGGCCTGCGCAGCTTCCGCGAACGGCGCCCTCCGCAGTTCCGCGGCGCCTGACCACCGATCCACGACCGACAGATTTCCAAGTGATCACGATGACCTCTTCGACCGCACCCGACGCCGCGCCTTTCCAGGGCCGCCTGCTGATCGACGGTGCCTTCACCGACGCGGCCGACGGCGCGCGCCTGGAACGCCGATCCCCGGCGCACGAACACCTGGTGGCCGTGTACGCGAAAGCCGGCACGGCCGATGCCGAACGCGCCATCGCCGCCGCGCGCCGCGCCTTCGACCAGGGGCCCTGGCCGCGCATGAAGGGCGCGGAGCGCGCCCGCATCCTGCGTGGCGTGGCTGACGGCATCCTGGCCCGCAAGCACGAGCTGGCCCGGCTGGAAACGCTGGAGAACGGCAAGCCGCTGGCGCAGTCGCTGGCCGAGATCGAAGGCGCGGCCGACCTGTGGCACTACGCCTCGACGCTGGCGCGGCAGCTGCGCGGCGACAGCTACGACACGCTGGGCGAGCAGACGCTGGGCGTGGTGCTGCGCGAGCCCATCGGCGTGGTCAGCATCATCACGCCGTGGAACTTCCCGTTCCTGATCGTCAGCCAGAAGCTGCCCTTCGCGCTGGCCGCGGGCTGCACCACGGTGGTCAAGCCGGCGGAGGTGACGTCCGGCACCACGGTGATGCTGGGCGAGATCCTGCAGGCCGCCGGCGTGCCCGCGGGCGTGGTCAACATCCTGGTCGGCCGCGGCAGCGTGGTGGGCGAGGTGATGGTGGGCCACCCGGACGTGGACATGCTGTCCTTCACCGGCTCCACGCTGATCGGCAAGCAGGCCGTGGCCAAGAGCGCGCAAACCCTGAAGAAGGTGTCGATGGAGCTGGGCGGCAAGAACCCGCAGATCGTCTTCGCCGATGCGGACTGGGACGCAGCGGTGGATGCCACGGTCTTTGGCATCTATTTCAATGCCGGCCAGTGCTGCAACAGCGGCAGCCGGGTGCTGGTGCAGTCCTCGGTCGCCGAGCGTTTTGCCGAGGCGGTGGTCGAGCGTTCGCGCCAGGTGCGCGTGGGCGATCCGCTGGAGGCGGGCACGCAGGTGGGCGCCATCACCACGGACAAGCAGCTGGAGACCATCCTGGCCCACATCCAGGGCGCCCGCGACGCCGGCGCGCGTGTGCTGCTGGGTGGCCGGCGCATGGACCGGCCCGGGATGTACGTGGAGCCCACGGTGATCACTGACGTCTCGCCGGACATGGCCATCGCGCGCGAGGAGGTGTTCGGCCCGGTGCTGTCCATCCTGCCCTTCGACACGCTGGACGACGCGATCGCGCTCGCCAATTCCACGCTCTACGGCCTGTCCGCCGCCGTCTGGAGCCAGGACTTCAGCACCTGCCTGCAGGCCGCGCGCCGCATACGCGCCGGCACGGTGTGGGTGAACACCTTCCTGGAAGGCCATGCGGAGCTGCCCTTCGGCGGCTACCGCGAAAGCGGCATCGGCCGCGAACTGGGCCGCCACGCGGCCGAGGACTACACCGAGACCAAGACCTTGCACATGCACCTGGGCCCGCGCACCGACTGGTACCTGCCGCGGCGCTGACCATCAACCTGCCCGATCAACCAAGGAGACAAGCGCATGAAGAAGACATTCACCGCCGCGGCCATCGCAGCCGCATTCACCCTGCCGGCCAGCGCGCAGCAAAGCGTGGAAGTGCTGCACTGGTGGACCTCCGGCGGCGAGGCCGCGGCACTGAACGTGCTGAAGACCAACCTGGAGAAGCAAGGCGTCAAGTGGAACGACATGCCGGTGGCCGGCGGCGGCGGCGAGGCGGCAATGACCGCGGTGCGCGCCCGCGTCACCTCCGGCAATCCGCCAACGGCCGTGCAGATGCTGGGTTATGACATCCTGGACTGGGGCAGGCAGGGCGTGCTGGCCGACCTGAACGAGCTGGCTGCCAAGGAGGGCTGGGACAAGACGGTGCCCAAGGCCCTGCAGCAGTTCTCCAAGCACAACGGCAAGTGGATCGCCGCGCCGGTGAACGTGCATTCCACCAACTGGGTGTGGGCCAACAAGGCGGTGCTGGCCAAGGCCGGCGTCACGGCCGAGCCGAAGAGCTGGGACGAGTTCATCACCGCCGCCGAGAAGGTGCAGAAGGCCGGCTTCATCGCGCTGGCGCATGGCGGCCAGCCCTGGCAGGAGGCCACCATGTTCGACAGCGTGGTGCTGGCCACCGGCGGTGTCGACTACTACCGCAAGGCCTTCATCCAGCTCGACCCCAAGGCCCTGGGTTCGGCCACCACCGAGAAAGTGTTCCAGCGCATGGGGCAGCTGCGCAAGCTGGTGGACAAGGATTTCTCGGGCCGCGACTGGAACGTGGCCTCGGGCATGGTGATCAGCGGCAAGGCCGGCTTCCAGATCATGGGCGACTGGGCCAAGGGCGAGTTCGTCAACGCGAAGAAGGTGCCGGGCGCGGACTTCCTGTGCTTCCGCGTGCCGGGGACGCAGGGCACGGTGGCCTTCAACTCCGACCAGTTCGCGATGTACAAGGTGGGCGCCGACAAGGCCGCTTCGCAGCTCAAGCTGGCCAGCGCCATCATGGAGCCGGGCTTCCAGTCCGCCTTCAACGTCGTCAAGGGATCGGCCCCGGCGCGCAGCGACGTGCCCGACACCGCCTTCGACCTCTGCGGCAAGAAGGCCATCAAGGACCTGGCCGAGGCCAATGCGAAGAACACCCTGGTGGGCTCGGTGGCGCAGGGCCACGCGGTGCCGGCGTCGATCAAGAACGCGTTCTACGACGTGATCACGCGCCATTTCAATGGCCAACTGGACGACAAGAAGGCCGTCGCGGCCCTGGTGTCGGCGGCCAAGCAATGAAGCGCCTCATCCTGACCACGGCGGCGCTGGCCGCCGCCATTCCCGCGGCCGTGCAGGCCCAGCAGAACGTGGAAGTGCTGCATTTCTGGACCTCCGGCGGCGAGGCGGCGGCGCTGAACGTGCTGAAGACCGACCTCGAGCGCAAGGGCGTCAAGTGGAACGACATGCCGGTGGCCGGCGGCGGCGGCGAGCAGGCGATGACCGCGCTGCGCGCCCGCGTCACCTCCGGCAACCCGCCGGCGGCCGTGCTGCTGATGGGCTTCGACCTGACCGACTGGGCGAAGCAGGGCGTGCTGGCCGACCTGAACGCCCAGGCCGCCAAGGAGGGCTGGGACAAGGTGGTGCCGGCGCCGGTGCAGCGCTTCACCAAGCACGAGGGCAAATGGGTGGCGGCGCCGCTGGCCATCCATTCCATCAACTGGGTGTGGGCCAACAAGGCGGTGCTGGCCAAGGCCGGCGTCACGGCCGAGCCGAAGAGCTGGGACGAGTTCATCGGCGCGGCCGACAAGGTGCAGAAGGCGGGACTCATCGCCCTGGCCCACGGCGGCCAGCCCTGGCAGGACGCCGCGGTGTTCGACGCCGTGGCCCTGGCCACCGGCGGCGCCGACTTCTACCGCAGGGCCTTCGTCGACCTGGACAGCAAGACGCTGGGCTCGCCGACCATGGCCACCGTCTTTGCGCGCATGTCGCAACTGCGCAAGCTGGTGGACAAGGACTTCTCGGGGCGCGACTGGAACGTGGCCTCGGGCATGGTGATCAGCGGCAAGGCCGGCTTCCAGATCATGGGCGACTGGGCCAAGGGCGAGTTCGCCAACGCGAAGCAGCAGCCCGGCACCGACTACCTGTGCTTCCCGATGCCGGGCACGCAGGGCAGCGTCTCGTTCCTGTCGAACCAGTTCGCGATGTTCCGGGTGGACAGCAGCCGCGCGCCGGCGCAGGCGGCCATGGCCTCGGCCAGCCTGGATCCGGCGGTGCAGTCGGCGTTCAACAAGCTGAAGGGCTCGGTGCCGGCGCGCAGCGACGTGCCGGACGCCGGCTTCGACGCCTGCGCCCAGCGTGCGATGAAGGAACTGGCGGCGGCCTCGCGCGGCAACACGCTGGTGGGCTCGGTGGCCTTCGGCCATGCATCGCCGACGCCGGTGAAGAACGCGTTCTATGACGTGATAACGCGCCACTTCAACGGCCAGCTCGACGACAAGAAGGCGCTGGCCGCGATGGTGGCCGCCGCGAGGAACTGAGCATGAACGCCGGCCTCTTGCCGCGGCTGCTGATCACGCCCAGCGCGCTGCTGGTGGCGGTGTGCGTGTACGGGTACATCGTGTTCACGTTCTACCTGTCGCTGACCACCTCCACGATGATGCCGCAGTACGAACTGGCCGGCGCCGGCGCCTACCGGCGCCTGCTGGGGCTGGAGAACTGGTCGGTCGCGCTGTCCAACCTGTGGGTGTTCGCCGGGCTCTACATCGCCTGCGCGCTCTCCATGGGCCTGGGGCTGGCGGTGCTGATCGACCAGAAGATCCGCGCCGAGGGCAGCTTCCGCTCGGTCTTCCTGTACCCGATGGCGCTGTCCTTCATCGTCACCGGCACGGCATGGAAATGGCTGCTGGACCCCGGCGTGGGGCTGGAACGCACCATGCACTCGCTGGGCTGGGAGGGTTTCAGCTTCGGCTGGATCAAGGACGGGGACATGGCGATCTATTGCGTCGTCATCGCCGCCGTCTGGCAGACCGCCGGCTTCGTGATGGCGATGTTCCTGGCCGGCCTGCGCGGCGTGGATGCGGAGCAGGTGAACGCCGCCCGCGTCGACGGCGCGAAGACCTGGCAGATCTACCTGCGCATCATCCTGCCGCAGCTGGGGCCGGTGTTCGTCTCCTCGTTCGTCATCCTCGCGCACATGGCAGTCAAGTCCTACGACCTCGTCATCGCGCTCACCAACGGCGGCCCCGGCCGCTCCACCTGGTTGCCCTCGGTCTTCATGTACCAGTACACCTTCACCCGCAACGAGATGGCGGTGGGCGCGGCCAGCTCCGTGCTGATGCTGCTGGCCATCGGCATCGTCGTGCTGCCCTACCTGCGCCGCGAGATGAGGCAGGCCCGCCATGGCTAGCACCGCTTCCGCGAGCATGCCCCGCCTGCACGCCGCCGCCGGACCCGCAGGACGCTTCAGCCTGGGCCGCATCGCGCTGTACGGCGCCCTGGTGGCCATGGCGCTGGTGTTCCTGCTGCCGGTGTACGTGATGGTCGTCAACTCGTTCAAGCCGCTGGACGAGATCCGCGGCGGCAACCTGATGGCGCTGCCGGTGGTGTGGACCGCCGAGCCCTGGCTCACCGCCTGGAGCACCGCGCAGATCGGCGTGCAGCCCACGGGCCTGAAGCCGTACTTCATCAACTCCTTCCTGCTGGTGGTGCCGGCGGTGGTGATCTCCACCCTCATCGGCGCGCTGAACGGCTACATCCTCACGCAGTACCGCTTCCGCGGCGCGCACCTGCTGTTCGCGGCCATGCTGTTCTCGGTCTTCATCCCGTACCAGATCGTGCTGATCCCGATGGCCAAGACGCTGGGCCTGCTGGGGCTGGCCGGCACGGTGAAGGGGCTGGTGTTCGTCAACGTGGTCTACGGCATCGGCTTCACCACGCTGTTCTTCCGCAACTACTACGCCGCCTTCCCGGGCGAGCTGATCCGCTCGGCGCGCATGGACGGCGCCGGCTTCTTCGGCGTGCTGTGGCGCATCCTGCTGCCCAACAGCTCGCCCATCATCGTGGTGACGGTGATCTGGCAGTTCACCAACATCTGGAACGAGTTCCTGTTCGGTGCCTCGTTCAGCGACTTCAGCTCCTACCCGCTGACGGTGGCGCTGAACAACCTGGTGAACAGCAGCACCGGGGTCAAGGAATACAACGTGCATTTCGCCGGTGCCTTCATCGCCGCCTTGCCGACGCTGATCGTCTACCTGCTGTCCGGCAAGTATTTCGTGCGCGGGCTGATGGCCGGCTCCGTCAAGGGTTAGGAATATCTCGTCATGGCATCCCTCGACCTGATCAACGTCAAGAAGGCCTTCGGGCCGGTGCAGATCCTGCACGACATCTCCATCGCGCTGCAGGACGGCGAGTTCCTGGTGCTGGTCGGCCCCTCGGGCTGCGGCAAGAGCACGCTGATGAACATCATCGCGGGCCTGGAGGACCCCAGCGGCGGGGCGCTGCGCCTGCAGGGACGCGACATCACCCAGGTGCCGCCGGCCGAGCGCAACATCTCGATGGTGTTCCAGTCCTACGCGCTGTACCCGAACATGACGGTGGCGAAGAACATCGAATTCCCGCTGGAAATGCGCAAGGTGGACAAGGCGACGCGGCGCGAGCGCGTGCAATCGGTGGCGCGGCTGCTGCAGATCGAGCATTTGCTCGAACGCAAGCCGCGGCAGCTCTCGGGCGGGCAGCGGCAGCGGGTGGCCATCGGCCGCGCGCTGGCGCGCGAGCCGCAGCTGTACCTGTTCGACGAGCCGCTGTCGAACCTGGACGCGCAGTTGCGCGTGGACATGCGCACGGAAATCAAGAAGCTGCACCAGCGGCTGAACGCCACCATCGTCTACGTCACCCACGACCAGATCGAGGCGATGACGCTGGCCACCCGCATCGCGGTGATGAAGGGCGGGGTGCTGCAGCAGCTGGGCACACCGCACGAGGTCTACAACCGGCCGGCCAACACCTTCGTCGCGGGCTTCATGGGCTCGCCGCGCATGAACCTGCTGAAGGCGCGGCTGGCGAACGGTGGCGAGGCCACGTCGCTGCACTTGCCCGGCGGCGTGCAGATCGAGCTGCCGCCCGAGGTGGTGGCCGCCTCGCCCACCGGCCGCGAGTTGATCGCCGGCATCCGTGCCGAGGCCGTGTCGCTGGCGCTGCCGGGACAGGCCCTGGGGCCGCTGCAGCGCGCGTTCGAGGCGCGGGTGGAGGTCATCGAGCCCACCGGCGCCGACACGCTGGCGGTGCTGTCGCTGGGCGAGCAGGAGCTGACCGCCCGCCTCGATCCCGACCTGCCGCTGGCCGCGGGGCAGAAGGCCCGCTTCATCGTCGACCTGGCCAAGCTGGTGTGCTTCGACGCCGCGAGCGAAACCCTGATCCAGTGACGATCGTGTCGAGCGAGTCTTGCGACGTGCTGATCATCGGCTCCGGCGTGGGCGGCGGCGCCGTGGCGCGCCAGTTGGCCGGCAGCGGCGCGCGCGTGCTGTTGCTGGAACGCGGCCCCGCGCTGCCGCGTGAAGCGCAGAACTGGGACCCCGAGGCGGTGTTCTGCGAGCAGCGCTACCGCACCCGCGAGACCTGGTATGCCGATGGCCGCGCCTTCCGGCCCGGCATGTTCTATTTCGTCGGCGGCCACACCAAGTTCTACGGCACCGCGATGTTCCGCTTCCGTGAACGCGACTTCGAGGCGGTGGAGCATGAAGAGGGCGTGTCGCCTGCCTGGCCCATTCGCTATGCCGACCTGGAGCCTTGGTACGCCGAGGCCGAGCGCCTCTTCGGCGTGCGCGGGAAGCAGGGCATCGATCCCACCGAGCCCCCGCGCAGCGGCGACTTCCCGCACCCGCCGGTGCCGCACGAGCCGCTGCTGGCGCAGATCGAGCACCGCCTGCGCGCCCTGGGCCTGAAGCCCTTCCCGATGCCCAGCGCCGTCGACCGCGGGCCGGGCGGCCGCTGCGAGCGCTGCGCCAACTGCGACGCCTTCCCGTGCATGATCGACGCCAAGGGCGATGCCGAGGTGCGGTTGGTGCGGCCGGCGCTGCAGGCCGGCAACGTCAGCTTGCTGGATAACACGTATGTCGAGCGTCTTCTGGCCGATGCCAGCGGGCGCCGCATCGTCGCCGCCGAGGTGGTGCAGGACGGCACGCGCCGCCGCATCCAGGCCGGGCTGGTGGTGCTGAGCGCCGGGGCCATCAATTCCGCCGCGCTGCTGCTGCGCTCGGCCTCCGACCGCCATCCGCGCGGGCTGGCCAACGGCAGCGACGTCGTTGGCCGCCACTACATGACGCACAACACCACCGCGCTGATGGCGCTGCACCCGTGGCGCATCAACACCACGCGCTTTCCGAAGACGCTGGCGCTGCATGACTTCTATTTCGGCGACGGCGCGGGCGGCAAGCCGCTGGGCAGCCTGCAGTTGCTGGGCAAGATCCGCGAGCCCATGCTGCGCGGGCCGCTGCCGCGCGTGCCGAAGCTGCTGCGCAGCGCGCTGGCGCGGCGCAGCGTCGACTGGTATGCGCAAAGCGAAGACCTGCCGCACCCGGACAGCCGCGTCACCGTGCGGCCCGATGGCGCCATCAACCTGCACTGGCGCCGCAGCAACCTGGCTGCGCACCGGCGCTGGGTGGCGAAATGCCGCACCATCCTGCGCGCCACCGGCTACCCGCTGGTCCTGGCCAAGTCCTTCGGCACCGACGTGGTGTCGCACCAGTGCGGCACGGTGCGCTTCGGCAGCGACCCGGCCATTTCGGCGCTGGACCCGCTGTGCAAGGCCTGGGACCACGACAACCTGTACGTGGTCGATGCCGGCTTCTTCCCCTCGTCCGCCGCGGTGAATCCGGCGCTGACGGTGGCGGCGCAGGCGCTGCGGGTGGGGCACCACCTGCGGACGGAGGTGCTTTCATGAGCACACAGCGGCCGCTCGCGATCGTCACCGGCGCCCGGCGTGGCATCGGCGCCGCCATCGCCATCGAACTCGCCGCGCGCGGCTTCGACCTGGCGCTGACGGACCTGGCCGACACCGGCGCTGAAGAGACGCTGGCGGCGATCACCGCGCACGGCGCTCGCGCCCGGTTGTTCGCCTCCGACCTGGCCCGCATCGATCTGCATGAAGCGCTGGTGGTGCAGATCGTGGCCTGGGGCGGCCCGGTGGCTTGCCTGGTCAACAACGCCGGCATCGGTCCCGACCAGCGCGGCGACCTGCTGGACCTCGCGCCCGCCAGCTTCGACCGCGTGCTGGGCGTCAACGTACGCGGCAGCTTCTTCATGACGCAGGCGGTGGCGCGGCACATGGCGGCTTCCACTGCATCCGGCCCGCGCAGCATCGTCACCGTGTCCTCGGTCAGTGCGGAACTGGCGTCGATCGAGCGCGGCGAGTACTGCGTTTCGAAAGCCGGCCTGGGCATGCTCACCAAGCTGTTCGCGCTGCGGTTGGCACCGCTGGACATCGGTGTGTTCGAGGTGCGCCCGGGCGTGATCCGCACGCCGATGACCGAGGCCGTGGCCGAGCGCTACTCCAAGCGCATCGCCGACGGCCTGGTGCCGGCCGGCCGCTGGGGCCAGCCGCAGGACGTGGCGCGGGCCGTGGCCGCGCTGGCCGGCGGCGACTTCGGCTTCGCCACCGGCTCGGTGCTGAACGTGGACGGCGCGCTGGCCCTCCCGAGACTCTGAACGTGAAGAACGACTACGACTACATCATCACCGGCGGTGGCTCCGCCGGCTGCGTGCTGGCCAACCGCCTGAGCGCCGACCCGTCGGTGAGCGTGCTGCTGCTGGAAGCCGGCGGCGCCGACACGCACCCCTTCTTCCACTGGCCCGCCGGCTTCGCGAAGATGACCAAGGGCATCGGCTCCTGGGGCTGGCAGACCGTGCCGCAGCGGCACCTGAAGAACCGCGTGCTGCGTTTCACGCAGGCGCGGGTCATCGGCGGCGGCTCGTCGATCAACGCGCAGATCTACACCCGCGGCGTGCCGGCCGACTACGACGACTGGGTTCGCGAGGCCGGCGCCACCGGGTGGTCCTTCGCGGACGTGCTGCCGTACTTCAAGCGCTCCGAGGACAACCAGCGTTATTGCGACGAGCACCACGCCTACGGCGGCCCGCTGGGCGTGTCCAACCCGATCAGCCCGCTGCCGATCTGCGAGGCCTTCTTCCAGGCCGGGCAGGAGCTGGGCATTCCCTTCAATGCCGACTTCAACGGCGCGCGCCAGGAAGGCCTGGGCTACTACCAGCTCACGCAGCGCGATGCGCGGCGCTCGTCCGCCGCCATCGCGTTCCTGGCGCCGGTGCGCCGTCGGCCGAACCTGACGGTGATGCTGCAGTCGCAGGTCCTGCGCGTGACGCTGGAAGGCCGCCGCGCCACCGGTGTGGAAGTGTCGCTGCGCGGCAGCCGCACGCCCACGCTGCTGCGCGCCAAGCGCGAGGTCATCGTCAGCTCCGGCGCCATCGGTTCGCCCAGGCTGCTGCTGCAGTCGGGCATCGGGCCGGCGGACCACCTGCAGGCGGTGGGCATGGCCTGCCACCACGCACTGCCCGGCGTGGGGGGCAACCTGCAGGACCATCTTGACCTGTTCGTGATCGCGGAGTGCACCGGCGAGCACACCTACGACCGCTACAACCGGCCGCACCACGCGGCCTGGGCCGGCCTGCAGTACCTGCTGCTGAAAAAAGGCCCGGTGGCCTCCAGCCTGTTCGAGACCGGCGGCTTCTGGTACGCCGACGGTGCAGGGCAGGCGCGCTCACCGGACATCCAGTTCCACCTGGGCCTGGGCTCCGGCATCGAGGCGGGCGTGGCGCAGCTGCGCCATGCCGGCGTCACCCTCAACAGCGCCTTCCTGCGGCCGCGTTCGCGCGGCTCGGTGCGCCTGGCCAGTGCCGACCCGGCCGCGGCGCCGCTGATCGATCCCAACTACTGGGACGACCCGCAGGACCGCGAGCAGGCGCTGAAGGGCCTGCGCCTGGCACGCGAAATACTCGGCCAGCGGGCGTTGAAGCGCTTCGTGCAGCGCGAGGTGCTGCCCGGCCCCGCCGTGCGCAGCGAGCAGGACCTGTTCGACTACGCCTGCGCCAACGCCAAGACCGACCACCACCCGGTCGGCACCTGCCGCATCGGCCCGGCCGACGACCCGGCCAGCGTGGTGACGCCCGACCTGCGTGTCATCGGGCTGGAGGGCCTGCGCGTCGTCGATGCGTCGGTGATGCCGCTGCTGCCGTCCTGCAACACCAACGCCCCGACCATCATGGTCGCCGAGAAGGCGGCCGACCACGTGCTGGGGCGGCTCGCCCTTCAGGCCACGCGGCCGGCCCGGGCGCGGCCCCGCATGCCGGAGCCCGCCGGCACCCCCGTGAACACCAGAGATTGACGACGATGCAGATCCGTTTGCCGCAGCCCGATGGCACGCTGAAGACCCACCGCCTGAAGGCCGAGCCGATCCGGCCTGTAGATCCGGTGCGCCCGTTCAACCGCACGGTGTACGCCGCCGCGCACGTGGTGATCGACCCGCTGGGGACGGCCGACCCCTGGGATGCGTCGCCGAAGGTGGACTGGGACGCGACGCTGGCCTTCCGCGAGCACCTCTACAAGCTGGGCTTCCGCGTGGCAGAGGCCATGGACACGGCGCAGCGCGGCATGGGCGTGGACTGGCCGGTGGCGCGCGAGCTGATCCGCCGCAGCCTGCGCCATGCGCATGCCGTGGGCGGCGAGCTGGCCTGCGGCGCCGGCACCGACCAGCTGGCGCCCGGCGCGGACGTGACGCTGGCGCAGGTGGAGGCGGCCTACCGCGAGCAGATCGACGTCGTCGAGTCCGAGGGCGGCCGCGTGATCCTGATGGCCAGCCGCGCGCTGGCGCGCTGCGCCCGCGGCCCGGACGACTACCTGGCGCTGTACGGACGGCTGCTGGAGAGCGTGTCGCGCCCGGTGGTGCTGCACTGGCTGGGTGAGATGTTCGACCCCGCGCTGCGCGGCTACTGGGGCAGCACCGACGTCGCGCGGGCGCTGGACACCGTGGCCGCGCTGATCGCCGCGCACGCCGACCGCATCGAAGGCATCAAGGTCTCGCTGCTGGACGCGCGCTGGGAAGTCGCGCTGCGGCGCCGCCTGCCCGCGGGCGTGAAGATGTACACCGGCGACGACTTCAACTACGCCGAGCTGATCGAGGGCGAGGGCGAAGGTCCGGCCCAGCATTCGCACGGCCTGCTCGGCATCTTCGACCCGATCGCGCCGGTGGCCTCGGCGGCGCTGGCCGCGCTGGCGGACGGGGACCATGGGCGTTATCACGACCTGCTCGATCCCACCGTGGCGCTGTCGCGCGAGATCTTCCGCGCGCCGACGCGGCACTACAAGGCGGGCGTGGTCTTCCTGGCCTGGCTCAACGGCCACCAGGACCATTTCTCGATGGCCGGCGGCGCGCAATCGGCACGCGGCGTGGCGCATTACGCGCGCGTCTTCGAGCTGGCCGATGCCTGCGGCGTGCTGGCGGACCCGGAGCTGGCGGTGCTGCGCATGAAGCGCTACCTGTCCGTGGCCGCCGGCCTGGCCGATTGAGCACGCGGGGGAACCAGGCCGTGATCCAGCGCCGCACTGACTGGCCGCATCAGGTCGACCTGCTGCTCGACCTGTACGCCGAGGCCCTGGCCGCCGCCGATCCGATGAAGGTGCTGCCCGCGCACCTGCCGCCGCCGCCGAAGGGCCGGACGGTCGTCGTCGGTGTCGGCAAGGCCGGGGCGGCCATGGCGCGCGCGGTGGAGGCGCATTGGAACGGGCCGCTGTCCGGCGTGGTGGTGGTGCCCGAAGGCGCGGCCCTGCCCACGCGCCACGTCGCCGTGCACGAGTCCAGCCACCCGGTGCCCGACGAGCGCAGCATGGCCGGCGCCCGGCGCCTGCTGCAGGCGGTGCAGGGGCTGACGGCGGACGACCTGGTGCTGGCGCTGGTCTCCGGCGGCGGATCGGCGCTGTGCGCGCTGCCGGCGCCGGGTCTGTCGCTGGCGGACAAACAGCGCGTCACCACGGCATTGCTGGAACGCGGCGCGACCATTGCCGAGATCAACACCGTGCGCCGGCACCTGTCGGCCATCAAGGGCGGCCGGCTGGCCGCGCAGGCCTGGCCGGCGCGGGTGTCGAGCCTGGTGATCTCCGACATCCCGGGCGACGACCCCGCGCTGGTGGCGTCCGGCCCGACGCTGCCGGACGCATCCACCTGCGCCGACGCCTGGCGCGTGCTGCAGCGCCATGGCCTGGCCGACGAGCTGCCCGCATTGGCGCAGGCGCTGTCCGGCGGCGAATGGGAATCGGTGAAGCCGGGGGACCCGCGGCTGGCGGGGCATGGCCATCGCCTCGTCGCCTGCGCCTGGGACGGCCTGGCTGCGGCGGCGCGCCGCGCGCGGGCACGGGGCCTGGCCTGCCATGTGCTGTCGGATGCCATGGAAGGCGAGGCCCGCGAGCTGGCCAAGGCCCATGCGGCGCTGGCGCTGAACGTCGCGCGGCGCGCCACGCCCTTCGATGCCCCGTGCCTGCTGCTGTCCGGCGGCGAAGCCACGGTGACGCTGGGCGCGGGCGGTGACGGCGGCCGCGGCGGGCGCAACACCGAGTTCGCGCTGGCCTTCGCGCTGGCGCTGGAAGGCCACGCGGGGGCGCAGCGGATCCATGCGCTGTCGGCCGGCACCGACGGGCTCGACGGCCGCGCCGGCGCGGCCGGCGCCTGGATGGGGCCGGATCTGTTGGCGCGGGCGCGCGCGCTGGGGCTGGACCCGCGCGCGCGGCTCGAGGCCCACGACAGCGCCAGCCTCTTCGCGGCGGTCGATGGGCTGGTCCACACGGGGCCCACGTTCACCAACATCAACGACTTCCGCGCGGTGCTGGTGGAGGCCGAATGAGCATGCGGCCCGAGCCCCTTCCGGCGTGGCGCCTGCGCCATGCCTGGCACGGCCCGTCGGATGCGGCGGCGCTGGCGTTGTGCCGCGAGGCGCTGGAGGCTGCCGGCCTGCAGCTCGCCGATGCGCCGCCCGCCGCGCCGGCCGACGCCGCCAAGATGCACGGCATGGAGCTGGTCGCGGCCCGCCAGGCCGGGCAGCCGCCGCTCGTGGACCTGTCGGCACTGGCGCGCGCGGCGGATTGGCCGCGGCGCCTGCCGCGCATGCTGCAGCGCTACATGCTCGATGGCGGGCGCTGGCACGGCATTCCTCTGGGCATCCACCGTGCCAATTCGGCCTGGGTCAACGCCGGGGTGTGCGAGCGCATCGGCCCGTCCGAACCCGCGGACCTCGCCGCCTGGCTGCGCTGGCTGGCCAGCGCCCGCGCGCTGACCCGTTCACCACTGGCCATCGGCGGCGATGCGCTGCAGGTCGGCCTGCTGTTCGAAAGCGCCGTGCTGGCCCTGGCCGGTCCGCAGCGCTACCGGCGCGCCTTCGAAGCGCTGGACGGCACCGTGTGGCAGGAGCCGGCCGTGGCCGAGGCGCTCGAACTGCTGATGGCCTTGCGCGCCTTCGTGGACGACGAGCACCTGGCGCTGCCCTGGCGCGCGCAGATCGAGCGGGTGCAGCGCGGCGAGGCGGCCGTGGCGGTGATGGGCGATTGGGTGCGCGCCCTGCCGCCGTCCGGCCTGGTCGAATGGGCTGCGCCGGGCACGGCCGGCCGCTTCATCGCGATCCACGACTTCGTCGTGCCCTGGGCCGCCGCGCCGGCGGCCGGTGGCTCGCGTGCCGCCGCGCCAGTGGCCGCCGGCTCACGTGCCGCCGCAGCGGCGGTACGTGGCGCGTGTGCCGCGCCTGCGCCGGCGGATGGCGTTCCCGGCGCAGGTCGCGGAGACGGGCTGGCCTTGCATGCCGAACGCGCGGCCCTGGCCCTGACCGATGCGGGATTCCAGCGCCGCTTCGCGCAGCGCAAGGGCTGCATGCCGGCGCTGGCCGAGGCCTGGGCCGAGGTCGATCCCGCGCGCGCACGCCTGCTGGCCGGCGATGGCGCGGTGCTGCCGTCGCTGACGCTGGACCAGTGCTGCCCGCCGCCGCGCAAGCAGGCGCTGCTGGCGGTCGTCTGCGCGCATTTCACCGAACGCCGCGGAGCCGCCGATTGCGCCCGCGCGCTCGCGCGGGCCTCCGACTGAAGGTAACCGATGAAGCACGCGTCACTGTCCGGGTTCGGCCGGAAATTGGAACGTTCCATCCAGCGCACCGCGCGCGGAGCGCTGCTGCTGGCGGGCGGCTTGTGCACCGCCTTCGCGGCGCCCGCCGGCGAGGTGGAGGTGCTGCACTTCTGGACCTCGCCCAGCGAGGCGCAGTCGATCGCCGAACTGAAGTCGCTGATCGCCGTGCGCGGCCACACCTGGAAGGATTTCGCGGTGGCCGGTGGTGGCGGGGGCAATGCCTGGGCCGCGCTGGAGCAGCGCGTGGCCCTGGGCCACCCGCCCGCGTCGGCGCTGATGAAGGGCCCGCTGGTGAAAGCCTGGGCGGCGCGGAACGCGCTGGCCCAGCTGGACGCGATGGCCGCCTTCGACCACTGGGACCAGGTGCTGCCGCCGGTCGTGCAGGCCCACGTCAAGCACCGCGGCCACTACGTGGCGGTGCCGGTCAACATCCACCGCGCGAACTGGCTGTGGAGCAATGCCGAGGTGCTGCGCCGCGCCGGCGTGCCGGCCGTCCCGGCCAGCTTCGACCAGTTCTTCCCCGCGCTGGACCGCATCCGCGCCGCCGGCTTCGTGCCGATCGCGCACGGCAGCCAGCCGTGGCAGACCTTCCTGCTCTTCGAGTCCGTCGCGCTCGGCGTGGCCGGGGCGCCGATGTACCAGCGCGCGTTCATCCAGCTGGATCCGGCCGCGCTGTCGAGTCCCGACGTGCGCCGCGCGCTGGAGACCTTCCGCCGCCTCAAGCCCTACACCGATGAGGGCGCCCGGGACCGGGCCTGGAACGCCGCCACCGACATGGTGCTGCAGGGCCGTGCCGCGTTCCAGTTCATGGGCGACTGGGCCAAGGGCGAGTTCATCGCGGCCGGCCGGCAGATGGGGCGCGACATCGGCTGCGCGCCGGCACCGGGCACCGCCGCCGCGTACAGCTACGTGATCGACAGCTTCGCGATGTTCCAGCTGAAGAACTGGGAGGCGCAGAAGGCGCAGGGCTACCTGGCCTACGTGCTGCTGGGACCGGCTTTCCAGGCCCAGTTCAACCGGCGCAAGGGCTCGATCCCGGTGCGCAGCACGGTCGAGCTGAAGGACTTCGACGAATGCGCCCAGGCCTCGCGCCGCGATTTCGATGGCACGGCGCGCACCGGCGGGCTGCTGCCTTCGGTCGCCGTCGACATGGCGCTGCCGCCGGCGGTCCAGGCACAGCTGCGCGCGGCCGTCAGCGACTACTGGGAAGACGACGCCATGCCGGTGCAGGCCGTGATCGATCGCCTGCTCGCGGCGGCGGCCGCTGCGGCCACGGCCAGCACCAGCACCACCGGTACCAGCACCAAAAGGAAATAGGGAAGGGGCCGGCCGCAGGGGGCTGTTCAGGGCCGGGTCACGCACAGAAATTGGAACGTTCCATCTCACCCGAGGGGCGAGGAGCCCGTTTTTCAACCACCAGGAGACTTCGATGACATCCACCACCACCCGCTGCGCCACGGCCGCTGCTTTCGCATGTCAGCTCATGGCGCTGGCACAGCCGGCCGCGGCCTTCGAGTACAGCGGCTACTTCCGCGCCGGGCCGGGCCTGACCAGCGAGAACGCGTCGCGTGCGTGTTATTCGCTGGGTCGCGGCAGCAGCGGCATGACCTACCGGCTGGGCAATGAGTGCGACCTCTACGGGGAGTTCGTGCTGAGCCAGCCCTTCAAGAAGGACGGCATCGAGTACCGCGCCTCGCTGATGATGAACCACTACACGCCGGCCACCGAGCCTGCCGCGGGCAAGGGATTCGACCAGAAGCTGCACGTGGAGCAGATGTTCGCCGAGGCGAAGGGCTTCGACATCGCGCCCGAGGCCACCTTCTGGATCGGCAAGGAGCGCGGCCGCCGCGCGGACGTGCACATCGTCGACACCTTCTTCACGGAGATGGCCGGCGTGGGTGCCGGCTTCAAGGGCCAGCCGGCCGGTGCGGGCAAGCTCGGCGTGGCCTTCTACAAGACCGACCGCGACGCCGCCAAGCCCGGCAACCGCCTGAACGTGGAGTACGTGGGCCTGCCCACCGGTCCCGACGGCGCGTTGAACTTCTTCGTCACCGCGACCAAGGGCGACTTCGCCGGCGGCAAGAGCGGTCATGGCCTGACGCTGCGCCACGACCAGGGCAAGCTCTTCGGCACGCCGCTGAACAACACGCTGTGGGTGCAGTACGCGCAGGGGTCGGCGGCGCTGAACTCCAACTTCGGCGACCTGACCGCCGGCTCGGCGGCGAAGAGCTGGCGCATCGTCGAAAGCTTCCACTGGCAAAGCGGCGCGCTGGGCGGCCAGGCCATCGGCCTGCTGGCCAGCGAGAAGGACGGCGCGGGTCAGAAGGTGGACTCGGCCTCGATCGGCGGCCGCGTTTCCTATGCGCTGACGAAGAACTTCAAGTTCGTCACCGAGGTGGGCTACTCGCAGTACAAGCCCGAAGGCGGCCCCACCGCCAAGCTGACCAAGGTGACGCTGGCGCCCACGCTGTCGATCGGGCCGGACTTCTGGAGCCGGCCGGAATTCCGGCTCTACGTCACCTCCGCGAAGTGGAACTCGGCGGCCGGCAACGTCACCGGCCAGGCGGCGTTCGCCAACAAGACCTCCGGCACCAGCTACGGCGCCCAGGTGGAGTGGTGGTTCTGACCCCCTGAGGCGGCCATGAAGCTGCGCGACCAGATCCTGGCCATCGGCCTCGCGGGGGCGGCCGTGGCGGCGCTGGTGGGGGCCGTGGGCCTCTACGGCGCCAGCCGCCTGGCCGCGGCGTTCGATGGCGCCGTCAGCATGGGCCTCGCGGTGCAGAACAGCCAGCGCGCCGCGATGATGCAGGGCGCCGTGCGCGGCGACGTGCAGCGCGCCATGCTCGGCGCCATCGGCCGCGACAAGGCGCAGACCGCCGACGCGCAGCAGGCGCTGGACGAGCACGCGCGCAGCCTGGATGCGGCGCTGCAGGCGCTGGAAAGCCTGCCGCTGTCGGGCGAGGCGCGTGCCAGCGTCGCGGCCACGCTGCCGGTCGCGCGGGCCTACACCCAGGCCGCCGCGCAGCTGCTGAAGCTGAGCACCGGCGACTCGCCGGCCGCGGCCGCCACCGCGGTCGCGGGCTTCCAGAAGCTGTACGCGGACCTGGAAGCGCGCATGGCCGCGCAGGTGGAGGCCATCGGCCGCGACGCCCAGGCCTTCGGCGAACGCTCGCGCGCGGTGGTCACGCAGGCGCGCGTCGCGGTGGCCATCGCGCTGGTGCTGGCCACCGTGGTGCTGGCACTGGCGGCGCTGGGCCTGGCGCGGCGGCTGGCGCGGCCGATGGGCCAGGCGGTGCAGGTGGCACGCCGGCTGGCGCAGGGCGACCTGACGGTGGCCGTGCGGCCCGAGGGCAACGACGAGACGGTGCAGCTGCTGCAGGCCCTGGGCGAGATGCAGCGCCACCTGGACGGCATCGTGCGCACCGTGAAGGGCCATGCCGGCGAGGTGGCGCAGGCCAGCGCCGAGATCGCCGACCGCAACCTCGACCTGTCCGCCCGCACCGAGGTGCAGGCCAGCTCGCTGGAGCAGACCGCGGCGTCGATGGAACAGGTGAGCGCCAACGTGCGGCTCAATGCCGACAGCGCGACGCAGGCCAACCGGCTCGTGCTGTCCGCTTCCGAATCGGCGCGGCAGGGCGGCGAGGTGGTGCGGCAGGTGGTCGAGAGCATGTCCGCCATCCATGCCGGCGCGCGCCGCATCGCCGAGGTGGTCACCATCGTCGAGGGGCTGGCCGCGCAGACCAGCATCCTGGCGCTGAATGCGGCGGTGGAGGCGGCGCGCGCCGGCGATTCCGGCCGCGGCTTCGCGGTGGTGGCCGGCGAGGTGCGCAGCCTGGCGCTGCGCTCGACGCAGGCGGCGCGCGAGATCGACGCGCTGATCGGCGCCAGCGTCGAGCATGCCGAGCAGGGCAGCGCGCTGGCCGGCCGGGCCGGCGCCGCGATGACCGACGTGGTGGCCGGCATCGGCCGCGTCACCGAGATCGTGGGCGCGATCAGCCAGGCCAGCGCGGCGCAGAGCGCCAGCGTGATGGAGGTGGGCCAGGCGATCTCGGAGATGGACCGCGTCACGCAGCAGAACGCGGCACTGGTCGAGGACATGGCGCGCGCCGCCGGCGCGCTGAAGTCGCAGTCGGGCGCGCTGGCGCGGGCGGTCGACCTGTTCAGGGTGGATGGCGAGTGAG
>CAMLJY010000073.1 GCA_946480465.1 uncultured Burkholderiales bacterium | reverse complement strand
CGTCGTGCGCGTCGTGCGCGTCGTGCGCGTCGTGCGCGTCGTGCGCGTCGTGCGCGTCGTGCGCATCGGCCCGCAGCTCCGGTTCCGGCGGCCCGGGCTGCAGCGCCGGCTCCTTCCGGTCGGGGATGGACTCGATGACGCGGCGAATCAGGTCGGCGGTGGCCGCATCGACCGTCTCTTCCCGCGCCGTGGCGCCGGTGCCTTGCGCCGCGCCCAATGCGCCGGACGCCGTACCCGCCACACGGCCCGTCGCGGCGCCAGAAGCCTGCTCAGGCGCGTCCACTGGCGGCGAGGACGCTGGCATCAGGGGCGCTGGCGTCGCGGCCGCCGGCATCGCGGATGCCGCCGTCGCCGATGCGGGCATCGCGGACGCGGTGGGCTGGGCCATCGCGGCCGAGCCCCTGCGCGGTCCGTGGTCCAGCCAGTCGAGGAATTCGGACGCGGTCCTCGGCCGATCGGCGATGACGGGGGAGGCCGCGGCATCGAGCGTGCGCAGGAAGGTCTGCGCATAACGCACACGTGAAGCGTCAAAGTACAGTTGGTCGACCATCGCGGCCAGCGGTTCGGGCGCCGGGCCGTCCGGCGACGGCAGCATGCCGCTGATGCAGAAGCGGGCGACGCCTGCCAGCGCGAAGAAATCGGTCCAGGGCCCGGTGTGGGCATCACCCGTTGGCGCGAGCTGCTCCGGGGCGATGAAGCTCGGCTCCTGCGCCGGCAAGGGCATGGGGGCTGCCCCGGCGTCCTGGCCGCGCCAGCCGCGGCCCGGCCCCAGCAGCAGGGCGCGGTCATCGTCCAGCAGCAGGATGCGCGCCGGGCTGACGCCGCCGTGCACGCCACCCACCCGATGCCAGGCCTGCAGCGCGCCCAGCAGCTCCACCAGCAGGCGGCGCAGCGCGGGCTCGTCGGGCGGCTCGTCCATCTCGCGCCGCACGTCCGTCAGCGGCCAGCCGACGTACCACGGCATCACGCGGTAGGCGGTGCCGTGGCCGCGCAGCAGCTGGCGCACGCGCACCAGCGAGGCGTGGTCGCAGCGCGCCAGCAGGCGCGTGTCGTCGGCGAATTCGGCGCGTCCACGCTGGAAGGCTTCGGCGGTGGCGGCGCCCAGCGGTTCCACCTCGGCGCCGGTGTTGCGCCGCGCAAGGTGCAAGGGCAGGTACTCCTTGATCGCCACCGCGATGGCCAGCTCGTGATCCCAGGCGCGGTAGACCGCGCCGTCGGCATCCCGCGCCACGACGCCGCGCAGTTCGAAATGGCCCAGGCGGTGGCCCGGCGGCAAGGCGCCATCCATGGCGGTGGCGGCCAGGGTTTCGGAAGCGTGCATCGGCAGCGGCAACAGTGAGAACGATCGCCCACCCTAACGCCTGCACGGCGCAGCCCGTGGGCCGACTGTTAGCCGACGCAACGGTGCCTGGCCGGACCACGGGCCCCGCCGGCCCACCGGACAGGATTGGGGCGGCCGCCGCGCCGCTCAGCGCCGCACGCACCTCGGTGCCGTTCCGGACGGGGCGGTCGGCGTTACACCGCAGAAACGAAAGGACGCGACGAAGAGCTGCGCACCGGGCCGCGGGCGCCTGCGCCTGTCAGCGCCCGTCAGCGCCGGTCAGCGCCCATCAGCGCCCGTCAGCGCCTGCCAGCACCAGCACGCGGCTCAGGCCGGCAGCAGGTGCTCCCGCACGGCCGTCGCCGCCGCCAGATCGGTCAGCCCGACGCCGACCGACTTGAAGACGACGATCTCGTCGGCCGCGCGGCGCCAGGGCGAGCCGCCGGCGATCAGGCGCGGCAGGTCGGTCAACCGGGCATCGTCCAGCGCGCCGGACTGCAGGCCCAGCACCACCTCGCCCGCTTCGGCGCGGCTCTGCGGCAGCCATTCGACGACGACGCGGGCTGCGCGCGCCAGCGACGTGTCGTCCAGCTCGCGGCCGGTGGGCAGGCTGGTGCCGACGGCCGCGACGAAAGCGCCCGGCTTCAGCAGCGCGCCGTCGAAGACCGGCGTCTTCGAGCGGGTGATGGTCACCACCACGTCGGCATCGGCCACCGCCTCGGCGGCGCTGCACTGGCGCAGCGCGATGCCGTGCTGCAGTGACGCATCGCGCGGCCAGTCGCCCAGGTCCTGCGGATCGACGACGTCGACGCGCTGGAAGGGCAGGGCGCCCAGCAGGGCTTCCAGGTGCGCGCGGCCCTGCAGGCCGGCGCCGAACAGCGCCAGCTTGCCGAAGGCGGCGGCGCCGCGCGAGACCGCCAGCGTGGTCATCGCGGCGGTGCGCACGCGAGTCAGTTCGGCGCCGTCCAGCACCGCCAGCGGCTGGCCGTCGCGCAGGTCGAACAGGTTGAAGACGAAGCCGAAGCGGCCCTCCACCGTGGGATACACCTTCTCGCCGGCCAGGCCCGCATCCAGCCACACGGCGCCCATCGAGCTGAGCTTGACCGCCCCGCAGTCGATGCGCTGGCGCGCCTTGATCGCGGCGCGGCCCCGGCACAGCGCCTCGAAGGCCTGGGCGATGCGCTCGGTCACCTCCGCATAGGTCAGGCAGGCGGCGATCTGTTGATCGGTGATAACGCGCATTCGAAACGTCCCTTGCCGTTGCCGGCCGTTGAGTGGTCGCGGCATGGTAGGAAGGCGCGGATGAGCGCGCCATGCGCAAATCGCCGGCAACCATGCCTGGCAGGCATGGCCGCGCTGGGCGCTGGGCGCTGGGCGCTGGGCGCTGGGCGGCTGGGCGGCAGCGCGGGCTTGTCCAACCCCGACGGCGGGACTGCCGACGGGCGCCGCCCCCGGGCTCAGCGCCCCGGCCGCAGCGGGTCGCCGATGGCCGCCGGCAGCCCGCCGCGGCCGCTGCGCACCAGCGAGCTGCCGCTGCCGATGCCGCAGAAGTCGCTGCCGACGATGCCGACGTCGAGCACCTGCGCCTCCAGCGCGCGCAGGCTGCCGGCCAGGTCCAGCGCGGGCACGGCGATCTGCACGTTGCCGGACAGGCCTTCCGGCGCCGCGGCCTGGATCACGTTGACGCCGGGCCGCAGCGGCTCGAACGGCACGGGCTCGGTGCCGCCCACCACCAGCGCGCTGCCGCTGGGCACCAGCGCGCGCACGCCGATCGCGATGTCGCCGCCGGTGGCGCGCGGCGCCGCGGTGTTGGCCTGCACCGCGCCGTTGTCCAGCACCAGCACCGGGGCGTCGATGCGGATGTTGCCGCCGTTGCCGTTCAGCACGCCGAGCACGGAGCTTTCGACCTGCGCATCGCGCAGCTGCAGGAAATGTCCGGCGGCGAGGGTGATGGGGCCGCCGTGGCCGTCCTGCGCGGAAGTCAGGATGCGCGCGCCGCCGCGCAGCGCCATCGCGCCGTCCACCCGCACCTCGATGGCATTGCCGGGCGCGGCGCCGGTGGACGAGGCGACCAGGGCCGCGCCGTCCATGCGCAGCTCGCCCGCGTGCAGCACGATGGCCTGCGGCGTCAGCGCCGGCAGATCGGGCTGGGTGGCTTCGTTCTTGATGGTCAGCGCCTCGGGCGCATCGCGCAGCTGCACCTGGCCGGCGGCCAGCACGCTGATCCGCCCGACCTGGCCGCTGGATTCCGCGGTGGCGCGGCTGCGGATGCCGGTGCGGACATCGCCCTGGCCGTCGATCAGCAGGTCCCGCGTCTCGACGTGGATGGCGCCCGACGATCCCTCGGCATTGGCGTTGGCGCTGACCACGGCGCCGCGCAGCAGGCTGACCTGCTCCGCGGCGCGCAGGTTCAGGTCGCCCGCGGCGCCGGTGCCGACCGAGGTGCCGAGCACGCCGGTCGCCAGCCCGTCAGGGCCGCTCGCTTCAGCCATTATCGAGCGCGCTTCGATGCTGACCGAGCCGCCGCGCCCCGATCCACCGGCCAAGGCCTGGACCAGCCCGCCGCGGCGCAGCACCAGGCTGTCTGCCACCTGCACTGCCACCACGCCACCGGGCCCGGCGCCCAGCGTGGTGCTGGAGATGGCGGCGGCGCCCTCGTCGCGGCCATCGAGCAGCAGGCGCTCGGCCGTCACAGCCACCGTGCCGCCGGCGCCGGGCCCGCTGGTGTCGGCCGAGATGCCCGAGGGCCCGCCGACGATGCTGATGTCGCGCGCCTGCACGTCCACCCGGCCCGCCGGTCCGCCGGGCCCGGGCGCCAGCGAGCCGGCGTTCCGCGAGCCGAGCGAGTCGCTGTAGATGCCGGAGCCGAACAGCGCCTGCGGATCGGTCTCGATCAGGATGGACTGCGCCTTGACCTGCACCGCGCCGGCGCGCTGCGTCGCGAACGGGGCATGGCCCGGATGGGCTGTGGCCGAGCTGCTGATGTTGCCGCCGTTGCGCAGCACCAGCGGCCCGGCCACGTCGACGCTGACGTTGCCGGCGGCGCTGGCGACGAAGTTGGAGTCGCTGCCGATGCTGGGCGGGTTGACGCTGGTGTGGCTGCCGTCCAGCGTCAGCGCGCCGGCGTTCACCCGCACCGCACCACTGGCGCCGATGGTGGTGATGTCGTTGCCGAAGCTGCCGGCCAGGGCCTGCGAATGGATGCCGCCGCCTTCGGTCAGGGTCACCTGGCCGGCCACCTGGATCGTGACGTTGCCTGCCTGGCCCGGCGCGACCGTGTAGCTGGCGACGTTGGTCTGGCCGCTCACGTTCAAGGTTTGGGCAGTGACGCGGATGTCGCCCGCGGCGGCCCGCGTCTCGGTGGTGGTCTGCAGCCCGCCGCCGCTGCCGGCGATGTCGATCGTGCCCAGGCTGTGGATGCGCAATGCGGCGCCGGCCGTCGCCTCGACGGACGACACGTGCGAGTAGATGAAGGCGTCGCTCAGGCGCAGGCCGTCGCGCACGGTGATGTCCACGTCGCCGGGCGCCAGCGTGCTGGTGACGGCGCTGATGGTCGAGCCGCCCGACAAGGCCAGCGTACCGGCATGCACGCGCAACTGGCCCGTGGCGGTGCCGGCATGGGAGCCGGCCATCGTGACCGCGCCGCCCAGCGTGGCAGGCAGCGGGCCGAGGTGCCGGTCCACCGGCACCGACGCGGCCTCGGCCCCGGTGGCGACCAGGCGCAGCGCGCCGTACACCGCGCCCACACCCGCGCCGTCCATCGCGATGGAGCCCGCGGTCAGGTCGATGTCGCGCCCATCGAGCTGGCTGGTGACGCGTGCATTCGGCAGCAGGTGGATCGGTGCCGCCGCGCTGCCCCCCAGGAAGCCGAAGGCCGACGGGGCGGCGATCGTCAGGCTGCTGTCCGGGCCCTGGCCGGCGGCAAAGCGGCTGCCGTCGGCAAAACGCAGCTCCTGCGCGGTGCTGGCATGGAAGGCGGCCGGCACGTTCACCCGGGCGCCCGCCCCGAAGGTGATGCCGTTCGGGTTCACCAGGAAGAAATTCGGCGCGCTGCCACCGGCCGCATTCAGGCGCAGCGGACCGTCCAGCACCGACGCCTCGCTGCCGCTGACGCGGGCGATCACGTTGGCCAGCGTGGGCGTGCTGGTGGTGAAGGTGGCCGATTCGCCGCTGGCGATGCCGAAGCGGCTGAAGCTGTGGAACAGGTTGTCGCCGGCGCGCCGGCCCAGGCTTTCCGGGATGGTGAACTGGCCGCTGAAACTCTGCGGCACGCGGCCCCAGCTGCCGTCGCTGACCGCGCCGGCCTGGCAGCTGAATGACGCGGCCATGGCCTGCAGCGCCAGCACCGCGCCGGCCGCGACGCGCCGCAGGCGCTTCGGATGTCCTGCCCTCATTGCCAACTCCCCACGAGGATGAACGCCGCCCAGTAGAACGGGTGGCGCAAGCGCGGCTCGGCCAGCAGGGCGCGCTGCACCTGCTGCAGCGCGCGCGCCTTGGTCGGCGGCGCCTCGCCGGGCGCGGCCGACAGTGCGGCATAGAAGCCGGACATCAGGCGCATCGCCGCTTCGTCGGCCACCGGCCACAGCGTGCCCAGCGCGGCGCCGGCACGCGCCTTCAGCGCCGCGCCGGACAGGCCCAGCGGGGCGCGGTCGTCGCCCTCCGCGGTCTGGCAGGCCGACAGCGCCAGCAGCTCGATCGGCCGCCGCCGCAGGCGCTCCGAGCGCAGCAGGTGCTGCAGGCCGTCGATCGTCAACAGCCCGTCGTGCGTCATCAGGAAGCTCTCGGCGGCCGAGCTGCTGAAGACGCCGTGCGAGGCGATGTGCACCACCGAGTACTGCCCAGTCGCGAAGCGCTCGCCGAAGGACTGCAGCGTGAAGGCCTCGTTCAGCAGCACGTCGCTGGGCAGGCGTTCGCGCAGCTGCTGCACCTCCTGCAATACGCCGGGCAGCGCCAGTGCCTCGCGGGTCTCGTCGCGCGTCAGCGTTCGGGTGGTGGTGCCGGCCAGCAGCTCGAGCACCCACTTCGGCAGCCGGTCCACCACCGGGCCGGGCTCGGACAGGCCGGCCAGCAGCATGCGGGCCTGCGGCCGGCGTTCGGCCGCCGTGCGCGTGAGGCTCAGGCCGGGTGCGGTGACGACCGCGTACTTCTCGATCGCGAAACGCTCGCCGTCGAACAGCACGCCGTAGGGCAGCAGCCGCAGCACGCCGTCGGGCACCACCACCAGCGTGTCGATGCGCTCGGCCTGCAGCAGCGGCTCCAGCGGCTGCAGCAGCTGGCGGTGCAGCGCTTGCGCGGCCTCGGCGTAGGCGCCGCGCTGGCGCAAGGCCTCGGCCAGCTGCAGCACCTGCTGCTGCAGCACGGCCGCCGCGATGGGCTGGGTGTGCCGCTGCAGGCCGCGCGGCGTCTCCACCAGCATCTCCAGCCGGTCCGGCAGGATGATGGGGTAGAGCACCGCCGTGCCGGCCGGCAGCGCCGCGCCATCGGGCGTGGCCGCGCCGCCCGCCAGGGCACCGTCCTGCCGGCGCACCGATTCCACGGTGCAGCGCTCCCCCAGGAAGTCGTCCAGCTCGCTGCGCTTGACGCGTTCGACGACCTCGCGCGCCTCGCGCATCAGGCGCTGCGCGGCCGCGGGGTCGGCCGCCTCGGCGCGCGCGAGCAGCAGCTCGGCCAGGCCCAGGTAGATCGGCTCCAGCGTCTCGCGGAAAGACGAGCGGCCGCCTTCGTACTCGATGGGGATGTCCTGCCGCACCGCCTCGATGTGCTCGACCGCGCGGCGGTAGGCCGCCAGCGCGCGGTCGGCATCGCCCGCGGCCTTCAGCAGCCGGCCGCGGCGCCATTCGAGCGGGAACAGCAGCTCGCGCGCATTCGCCTGCTGCGCCAGCAGCACCGCGTGGTCGGTGAGGCGCAGCGCGTCGTCGGGCCGCGCATCGGCCTCGTACAGCCCGGCGAGCGCGTCCAGCACCTCGGCTTGCAGCCGCGCCTCGCCGGCCGCGGCGGCGAGGCGGCGCGCCTGGTCCAGCGTCTCGAAGGCCAGGCGGCGGCCGGGCGTGCCCAGCGCCAGGGCCTGCGCGCCCAGGTGGGCCGCCTGGCGCGCGCGCTCGCGCTCGTCGGCGATCGCCGGCAGCAAGGCCGCCGCTTCCTGCAGCGCGGCGGGGCGGGCCTCGGGCGGGGCCAGGCGCGCCAGGTTGGCGCGCAGCGTCAGCAGCAGCGCCGCATCAGTGCCGGCCTGCGGCAGGGCTTGCAGGTAAAGCGCGCGTGCCTCGTCATGCCGGCGCAGGCCCACCAGCGCATTGGCCAGGTCGTTGGCGCGCAACGCGCGTTCGGGCGCGGCATCCGCGTGTTGGAGGGCCTCGCGCAGCAGCGGCTCGGCGTCCTGGAAGCGGCGCATCTTGTGCAGCGCCAGGCCCAGCGCGGCGGCGGCCCGCGCCTTCTGCGGCGGCTGGGTGGCCTGCTGGTAGGCCTGGCGCAGCGGCTCGGCGGCCTGCTGCAAGGCGCCTTCGCGGCACAGCTGCGCGCCGCGGTCGATCAAGGCGGCCACGGCCTCCGGCTGCGGCGGGACCGCCGCAGCCAACGCTGCCAAGGGGGTGGCGGCCAGCATCAGCGCCAGCAGCGCGGCGGACCGGGTGGGGCGGAGGGCATGCATCGCGCAGGCGTGGTGCATCACGGGGTCTTCAGAGTTCGCAGCGCAGCTGCAGGTGCACACCGCGGTCCTGCAGCGTGCGGCGCGCCACCGCGGGCACCGTGCGCAGGCGCTTCGCGGCGGCCAGTTCGATGCCGAAGCAGCCGGCGCGCGCTTCGAGCGCGAGGCCGACCGAACTCAGGTCGTCGGACGTTTCACCGCGGTTGCGGGCACGGCCGGCGTCGATGAAGGGGACCAGCGTCAGCCGATGGTCCGGCTCGGCCGCGTCCAGCAGCGGCAGGTGCAGCTCGGCCGAGCCCACCAGGCCTTCGTCGCGCACCAGCTGGTTCTCGCGGTAGCCGCGCACGCTGGCAACGCCGCCCACGGCCAGGCGCTCCAGCGGCAGCAGGCGGTCGCGGCTGCGCTGCAGCGTGGCCTTCAGCACCAGCTGCGCACCGGGCAGGGGCCCGTCCAGCCGCCGCGCCAGCTGCGCCTGGCCGAGCCAGAACGCATAACGCCGCGCCGGCGCGGCCAGGCCGGGATCCAGGTCGGCCCGGATGTTGTTGCGGCCCCAGCTGAAGGTGGAGCGCAGCGCCAGCGTCTGCGCGGGGCCGCGCTGCACGTACTCCTGCACGAAGCGCCAGGCGTGCAGGCGCGAGACGCCGTCGGGCTCGCCGGGCGTGAAGGAGAAGGGCTCGCCCAGCAGCGTGCTGCGGCTGTCGCGCCGGCTGAAGCCCAGCCCCAGCGCCAGGCGCTGCGCCGGCGTGTCGACGAAGGGCTGCAGCAACGCCAGGTCCAGGCTGCGCACGCGGCTGACGATGTCGATGCTCGCGACCGGCTCCTCGACCACGCTGGTGTCGCCGCGATCGTGCCGCAGGCTCAGCAGCGTGCGCAGGCGCGGCAGCGGCACGGTCCAGCCCAGGCCGTAGCGCTCGGAGCCTTCGCTGCCGAAGGCGCTCAGGTCCAGCGCATCGCCCCAGCCGCTCAGGTTCCATACCGTGCCGGCCAGGCCGGCGCCCGCCTCGCCGACCGAGGGCGGCCGGTGGTTGTTGGCCAGCAGCGCCAGCTTGTAGGGCCGTGCACGCGTCACGTCCACCTCCAGCGCCGCCTCGCCCAGCGCGGCGCCGGGCACGATGCGGGCGTTCAGCCGCGCGACCAGCGGATCGGCCAGCAGGCGCTGGAAGCGGTCCTGCAGCGTGCGCACGTTGAAGACCTCGCCATCGGCGACCAGGCGCTCGGCCAGGTAGCCCTCGCGCAGCCGGCCCTGGCCCTGCACCCGCACTGCGTCGATGCGGCCGGCGACGATCAGGAAGCGGAAGCTGCCATCGCGCACTGCGCCGGCCGATCCCTGGCCGGCCGGGATCAGCGCGCCGGAGTTGACGTAGCCGCGGTCGACGAGGTGGCGCGTCAGCGCCAGGCGCAGTTCCTCCAGGTCGGCCGCGGCCAGCGGGCGCCGCAGGTAGGGCCGGGCGATGGCCTGCAGCTCCTGCTCGGGCACGATGGCCGGGCCGTCGAAGACGAAGCGCTCGACCGGCCCGGTGCCGAGGCCGGCCTCCGCCACCGGCGGCAGCCGGAAGCCGGGCGGCGGGTCGGCCCTGGACTGGCCGCTGGCCGACGGCCAGGGCAGCAGCAGCGCGGCAAGGACACAGGCTGACGTGATCCAGGGCAGGGGAAAGGACACGGCTGGGCGGCTGGAGTTCGCGGCGATTGTGGCGCCGCCGGCGCGGCCCTCACCGCCGCGCCGGGGCCTTCAGCGTGTCGGATCACCGCGCCGCCGGAGCACGTGCGGCATGCGCCCCGCCCGTGCCGGCCGCTGCTACTGCGACGAGCCGTCGTCCGCTGGCGCGCCGAAGTGCCGGAACTTCGGCAGCAGCACGCCGATCAGGTCGACCTCGTCGGGCGAGTGCGGCCCGGGCACATGGTCGTCGTGGTTGAGCCGGCCATTGCCGTCGGCGTCCAGCGAGGCCACGCCGGCCTCGAGTTCGGCGCTGCTCATCACGCCGTCGCCGTCGGCATCGACCGCGGCCACCAGCGGGGTCAGCGCGTCTTCCAGCCGCTGCCGGTGGCCTTGCGGGTCCAGCACCGCGAGCAGCTCGGCCAGGCTCAGCGCGCCGTCGTCATTGCCGTCGAAGCGGCCGAGCAGCGACTCGACGGCGGCATCGATCTCGATGCCCTGCTGGTGCGCCGGCGGTTCGCGTCCCGGCCCGGTGCCCGGCAGCGGCGTGCCCTGCAGCATCACCGCCAGCACCGGGGCCAGGCCCTGGTGGGCGAGTTCGGGCCCCAGGTCGGCCGGGGTCAGCGATCCATCACCGTTGGTGTCGAGCGATTCCAGCGCCGCGGTGACGTCCGCCTCGGCCAGGTCGCCGTCGTCGTCCGCGTCCATCAGGTCGACCAGCCGGCGGACCACGCCGTTGAGCTGCTCGGCGTGCTTGCCGCCGGGGTCGAGCACCGCGACGATCTCCGAGACGGCGATGGTGCCGTCCTCGTCGCCATCGAACCAGGTGAACATCCGGTCCGAGGCTTCCTCCACGGTGAGCCAGTGCGGCAGGGCGTCGGTGCCGGTGGTGGTCTTGGTGCCGGTGCGGTCGCTTGGCTTCATGGTCTGGTCTCCAACGATGGGGCGAATCTATCGAGCACGGACGTGATCAGGCGCTGGTTTTCGTGACAAGCCTTGTCGGGCCGCGCGTCACGCCTCGCCCTCCTGCCTTGGCGAAGCCGGCCCGGCAATCGCTGTGCCGCGTCTCGGGTACGCTGCTTGCATCGCGGCCGCCCCCCGATCCGCCCCGTGCCGGCGCCGGGTCCTCAAGAGGTCCTGGCACGCCCATCGCCCGATGCGCTCCACGCTCGAACCCCGCTTCGTCGACCCCGGCGCCAACGAACCCGGGCTGGTCATCGAGGTGCGCGACGAACGCCGCGCGCTGCTGATCGACCTCGGCGACATCGTGCGGCTGCCGCCCCGCGTGCTGCTGCGGGTGAGCCATGCCTTCGTGACCCACACGCACATGGATCACTTCGCTGGGTTCGACCACCTGCTTGCGGTCGGCCTCGGCCGGTTGCCGCGGCTCACGCTGTGGGGCGGACCGGGCTTCGTCGAGCAACTGCAGCACAAGCTGCGCGCCTACACCTGGAACGTGGTGCACCGCTACGAACAGCCGCTGCTGATCGACGTGCACGCGCTGGAAGCCGACGGCTCGCGGCGGCTCGCGCGATTCGACAGCCGCGAGCGCTTCGCGCTGCGCAGCATCGCGGAGGAGCCGCCGCGGGGAGACGGCCTGCTGCTGGACGAGCCCTTGTTCGCCGTGCGGGCGGCGATCGTCGACCACGAGATGCCGGTGCTGGCCTTCGCGATCGAGGAGAAGGCGCGGCTGCGCGTCGCGGCGGACCGCATCGCCGCCATGGGCCTGGCCCCTGGCGCCTGGCTGCGGGCGCTGAAGCTGGCGGTGCTGGCCGGCGCACCGGACGACGAGCCCATCGCCGGGGTGCTGCGCCGCGGCGGTGCCGGGCCGCCGCGACCCGAATGCCGCCAGCTGGGCGAGCTGCGCCCGCTGGTGCTGGACACGGCGCCGGGCCGGCGCATCGGCTACGTCACCGACCTGCGCTTCAGCACGGCCAATATCACGCAATTGCAGCGGCTGCTGCTGGATGCCGACCTGCTCTACATCGAGTCCGTGTTCCTGGATGCCGACCGCGAGCAGGCGGCGCGCAAGAACCACCTGACGGCGCGGCAGGCCGGTGACATCGCGCGCCGGCTGCGCGCGCGCTCGGTGCAGCCCTTCCACTTCTCGCCGCGCTACCGCGGCGGCGAGCAGGCGCTGCGGAACGAAGTGCGGGCGGCCTGGCTCGGTACGGCCGGTGCCTGACCAGGGCCACGACCCCGCCGCACCCAGCCTGCGCGGCGCTCAGGCGGGCTGCGCCAGGGCGCCCGCTTCCGCTTCCCCGTCCGCCTCCCCGGCCGCATCCTGCCCGGCCAGGCCGCGCCGCGAGCGCTGCAGCTGGTCGCGGTCGAAGACCCGCACGCCGCCTTGCTCGCCGGCTTCGCAGACGATGCGGTGCACCGGCCCGAACACGCTGCGCAGCTCGCTGGACGTGCATGTCGGAAGGTAGGCCCGCAGCACGCGCGGGTCGTAGAAGCGGAACATCAGCGTGCGGCCGGCCTCGTCCTGCACCCGCAGCAGCGTGCGCAAATGCTTGCGCAGCCACTGCAGCGTGACGTCCGGCGGCGCGATGGTCAGCACGCCCCAGCTGCGGCCCCAGCCCTGCTGCAGGAACTCGCGCGTGAAGCGCGCGCCCGGCGCCAGGTGCACCAGGTGCGGCGCGGCGGCACGCAGCGACGGCGACAGCGCGCCCGCGAACAGGCAGCAGCGCTCCAGCCCCGTGCCATCCAGCAGCCCGATGATGCGCGGATCGCGCGCCGCATCGATCACCGCATGCACCTGCGGGCCATCCAGCGTGTCGCCGTGCGGCCACAGCTGGCGGATCAAGGCATCGGCCTCGGTGGCGGACAACGGGGCGGTCATGCCAGCTCCAGTTCGGCCGCGCGGCGGCGTTCGCATTCCTCGCAGAACGGCGTGCCCAGGTCGGCCGCGCGCCGCAGCACGGCGGCCTGGCGGTCCTGGTCGATCGCCGGCGGCGGCGGTGCCGCAGCCACCGCGGGCGCCGCGGCCGCGGGGCTCGGCGCCGTGCGCAGCATCGACGGCGTCACCGCCGGGGCGGACACGCCGGCGGTCTCCACCCGCTGTTCGTCGGCGAAGGTGCGGCGCGACAGTTCGTACAGGCGCAGCCGGCCCTGCTGCAGCAGCCGCGTGATCGCCGCATGCACCTGGGCGTCGCGCTGCTGCAGCACGCCCGGTCCGCCATCCACCTCCTCGGCCAGCGCCCGCAGCCGCCATGCATCGCAGGACCGCAGCCAGCGCGGACCGGCCGACCAGGGGGCCCACAGGCCGCCGACGCACTCCACGCGCTCGAAGCCGTCGGGCAGCGGCGCCTCGGTGTCCGGCGGCCAGGCGGGCCGTAATTCGAGCTCTCGCCCGCCGTGATTGAAGCGCACGCTCAGCACCATCGTTCCCCCTGCCTGCCTGGCCTGCTGCCCAACGCCCGGCCGCCTGAGAGCCTGTGAAGCATTCCGCCACGCCCGCTCGTGCGCCCCAGACGGCGCCGCTCGTCGTTGCAAAGCCTTGATGGGGGAACGGCCACATCTTCGGCTTCGCGTCTAGATCGGCACCGTCTGGGACACCCGCTCGGACGCGCCGGAATACTTCACAGGCTCTGAGGCGGACTCTAGGCCGTGGGCTGGCCGCTCACAAGGTGCACTATGTCGCTGGCGCCGCACGGCGGCGCATGACTTTCGCTGCTTTCTCAGCGCCGTGCCGCCCGGCCTGAGCGTCGCCGGCGGACGGCGAACAGCGCCATCAGTCCGGCGCCGACCAGCCAGGGCATGCCGGGCGCGCTGACCGCCGTGACCGGTTCCCCTTCCAGCCGCAGGCGCGCGGTGTAGCTCGTGCCATCGACCAGGGCGGTGAAGGGATCGACGGCCAGGAACGGATCGAACTCGATGACGCCGCTGATCGCACTGCCGAACATGGCCGCGGCATGGCCATCGAGGTTGCCCAGCGTGAAGCGGATCGCGTTCGCCGCGCCGGCCAGCGACAGCAGGTCGCCGCCCACCAGCAGCCCGGCATCGTCGACGGCCGCCAGCCCGCCGGCGGGCGAGGCCGCGGGATCGGCCAGCGAGAACACCAGGCCCAGCGACACGCGGATCGTGCCGCTCGGCACCAGGCCGGAGACGTCGTCGAAGACCACGTCGAAGGCGGACAGGTCGCCGTCGCCGCCGAACTCGAGGTAGTTCAGCGAGGCGGCATCGGCCTGCAGCACGACGGCGGCCTGCGCCGTCGAGGAGGCGGCCGGGCCGAGCAGGGCGAAGGCCAGCGCGGCGTACAGGCCCAGGATCACTTTCTTCATCGTTTCTCTCCAGAAGCTTCGTGGATGGCGGGTGCGGCGCGCGGCCGGCCGATCGCGCAGGCGAGGCCGGCCCGGCCTTCAGCCCAGGAAGGTTTCGCCGGCGGGCAGGCCGATCAGCGTCAGGTTGTCGGGCGTGACGCCGGCGCCGTTGACGTACAGCGCGTCGCCATCGCCGTCCAGGAACACCACGGCGCCGGTGGCGCTGGCGCGGATGGCGGCCACGGTGGCGCCGTCCTCCAGCACGATGGCGTCGACGCCCACCTCGTAATCGGTGATGGTGTCGCGCTCGCGCACGCCGTTGCGCAGCTCGGCGCCGAAGACGAAGCGGTCGGCCCCGGCCGCGCCGGTCAGCAGCTCGAAGCTGCCGCCCAGGCTTCGCAACAGGTCCGCCGCGGCGGTGCCCTGCAGCACGTCGCGCCCGGCCGTGCCGGCGACCAGGTTGAAGGCGTCGTCGTCGAGGATCGACAAGGTGGCGCCAGTGCCGCCGAAGGTGGCCGGCACGGTGACCGAGGTGATGGCCAGGCGCAGGGTTTCGTCCGCCTCGCGGACGGTATCGCCGACGATGGAGACGCTGAAGGTCTTCTGCAGTTCGCCGGCGGCGAAGGCCACGCTGGTGGGCACGCCCAGCACGTCGTCGCCGTCGGCGGTGCCGTCGCGCGCCAGGTTCACCACCGCCGCCACGTCGCCCTGGTCGCGCTGCAGCGTGAACTCCACCGTGCGCGTGCCCGTGCTGCCCTCGTCGACGCTGGGCGTGCTGACGGTGATCGAATAGATCGGCAGGTTGATCACCGACAGCAAGGCATCGACCAGCTGGCTGGCCGACAGGGCGTTGAACGCGGCGCCATGGGTGGCTTCGGCGATCGCCTCGAACTCGTCCAGCGCGGGTCCGTAGGAGCCGATGGCGACCGTGAAGATCTGCACCGGCACGGTCGTCGCGCTGCCGGCCACGCCGACCAGGGTGGTCATGGTCAGCCCGGGGGCGAGCGCCTCGTCGGTGATGCGCAGGCCCAGCTGCTCCTCCAGCGCCGGGCCGTCGAGCGCCAGCAACGCGGCGGGCGCCATGTCCAGCTCCACGCCGCGGCCCAGCGCCAGCGCGTAGACGATGGGCGCCAGGTAGGCGTCCTTCGCCGTTGCATCGCCGAACAGGACGATCTTGCGCGAGACCGCGTCGCTGCGCCAGTCGCCCGCCGAGCCGTCCAGCGCGCGCAGCAGGCCGGTGTAGGTGAGCTCGGGCAGGTCGCCGCCGCCCGAGGCGTACAGCGCGTTGATGCCCGACAGCGCCGCCGACTTGCGGTCGTCCGGGTCGGGCTGGTCGGTGAATGGCAGCACGACGCCGGTGAAGGGGTCGTTGTACTCGACGACGGCGACGCGGGAATTCAGCAGGTCGCGCGCGGGATCGAAGATGGCTTCGATGATGGCGGTGGCCGAGCTTTTCACGGCACCGATGTCGTCCCACATGCTGCCGGTGGTGTCGACGACGAAGGCGATGTCCTGCCCGGGCTTGAGCGAGACGGTGCGATCGGAGAAGGCGGCGTACTCGACGTTCGACAGGTTGTCGTTGCCGTCGCGCGCGGCGTCCGCGTCCTCGATGCGCACCGTGCCGTCGGGCTGGAACAGGATGTCGTAGTCGGCGAACGCACCGCGGTAGAAGGCCTTGTCGCTGCCGTCCAGCGAGCCCAGCGGCAGGTAGCCGCCGGAGAGGGTGTCGTCGCCGGCGCCGCCCCACAGGTCGTCGGCGAAATTGCCGCCGGTGAGCGAGTCGTTGCCGGTGCCGCCGACCATCTGGTAGTTGAAGTACACGTCCGCCGTGACCTCGGCCGACAGCGGGGTCAGGCTGTCGTTGCCCGGCGTGCCGTAGACGATCTTCTTGCCGTCGGCCGTGTAATAACGGAAAAGCGGATCGGCATTGATCGCGCCCAGGTAGCCGGTGTTGGTGGCCAGGCCGCCCAGCGCGGCGCTGAACGCGGCGGCGGCGATCGGCGCCTGCACCACGGGGTTGGCAAGCACGGCCATGGTCGCGCGGTCGGCCAGGTATTCGCTGCCGGTGTAGACCGCATCGACCCGGCCGGTGCCGCGGAACAGCAGGTCCACCGGTGTCGTCACGCCACCCACGCTGGGGATCAGGCCATAGGGGTCGAGCGCGGCGTTCAGGAAGGCATTGGCCGTGGTCGCGATCGGGTTGGAGGACTGGAAGTCGAAGTTGTCGTCGAAGGCGCGCACCTCGACGTTCTCTACCGAGTACGTTCCACCGGAAACGCGGAAGACCAGGCCGGCTTCCGCCACCGCGAACGAAGTGCTGCCGAAGACGTAGGCGCGCTCGATGAAGTCGTCCGAGCCCGCGTCCAGCGTGTACTGGGACAGGTCGAAGCGCAGCGAGCCGTCCGCGGCGCTGAGGCCCAGCAGGCGGCGCACGTCGGCGGCGGTGTAGGTCCCGTCGCCGAGCGTCGGGAAGGCCACGCCGTCGAAGAAGAACTCGCGGATCAGCGGCGCTTCCGAAGCCAGCGCGTAGCGGCCCGCGCCGGTGGTCATGTAGTCGGTCATCGAGTAGGTCACCGAGGGCTGCGGCTCGGCGGCCGATGGCGGGGCGTCCTGCCGGATGTGGGTGTTCGGATCGGCCCCGGGGGTGGCCGTGCCGTACACGAGCAGCTTGGTCAATGCCAGTTCGTCGACGTTCATGGAGATTCCCTTTTCAATCGATTCGCAGCGGAAGATGCGGACAATGACGCGGTCGCGTCGAGCGGGCGGCCGATGGGCCGGGGTGAAGCAGTGATGGGGCTAGCATTTGAAAGACGCGTCATCCGGTTGGCGTGGCGGCCAGCCCTGCGGGCGGCCGCGCTGCTGCTCGGCGCCTGCGTGCTGCTGCCGGCGTCCGCCACCGCCGACGACCCGGTGCAGGCCGCCTGCCGCGCGGCCGAGCCGCAGGCCGCCGGCGCAATGGACGAGCCCGCCGCGGCGCCTGCCACCGCCGCGCCGGCGGCGGACACGGAAGTGCTGCGCCTGGGCAGCCTGCGCGTCGTCCGCCGCGGCGACCACTTGCTGGCGTTCGGGTCCGACGGCACCCAGCACGACGATGCCGTGGCCTTGCAGCAACCCGACTACGGCAGCGTGCAGGCGGTGCACGTGGACCGGACCGGCGGGTTGGTGGCGATCGGCGACCAGCTGAGCTATCGCGTGCGGGTGGCCCTGGTGGACGGGCGCGCGCGCTTCACGTCGGTCCGGCGCTTTCCGCTGCTCTTCGGGCAGCGGTGCTTCCTGCTCTCGCAACTCTGGGGCACCTGCCAGCCGGCGCGCGCCGTCTTCAGCCCGGCGTTGCGGGCGGGGCTGATCGAGGGATTCGACCGCTGGGGCCTGGCGCGCAGCTACGCGATCGGGCTGGCGCCCGACGACGACGCCATGGCGCTGCGGGCGCCGCGCGGCGGCACGCCGCAGTACCGCTTCGACGTGCCCGTCACCGGCGGGGCGCGGTTCCGCACGCGGAATCCCGCGGCGCAGCTCTACTTCGACGGCCAGCGCATGCACGAGTGCCCTCCCTGACGCGATGCCGGGGCGGCGGCGCCGTTGTTCGCCGCCGTCCCGGTCCCGCCGCCGGGCCTTCTTGCGGGCATCGGTCGACGGAGCGGGACTCTACGTTCCCATGCCGTTATCGGCAAGGCGGCAGGACAGATCGATACACCGACGTTCAGCTGTCGCGGGCATGACGGTTGCTCCGCTGCGGCCCATGCATTCCTGTGCTGCAGCGGTGCGCGGCTTCGTGCTGATCCTGGCCTGCTCGGTGGCCGGCTGCGGCCTGCTGCGCGGCGGCAAGAAGACCGACGAGCAGGGGGCCAGCGCCGCCGGCGTGGACGAGCGTCGTGCGCGCTATCGGCTGGAGGTGCAGGCGCCGGGAGCGCTGCGCGAGCTGCTGGCGCAGCACCTGGACCTGGCGCGCTTCCGCGATGCGCCGGCGCGCGAGGGCCTCACCGGCGCCGAGCTGGACCGCCTGGTGGCGCAGGCCCCGGAGCAGGCGCGCGCGCTGCTGGCGACCGAGGGCTACTTCAGTCCCCTGGTGGCGGTCGAGCGCCTGCCGGCCGATGCGGCCGGACTGCCACTGGTGCGGGTGGCGGTGCAGCCCGGTCCGCGCACGCGCGTGCAGGATGTGCGGCTGGAATTCCAGGGCGAGCTGCGCCAGCGCGCGGATGCCGGGCAGCCCGGGGCGCAGTCGCTGGTCAGGCAGCTCCACGCCGAGTGGCCGCTGCCGCCGGGCGCGCCTTTCCGGCAGGAAGCCTGGACCGACGCGAAGAACGCCACGCTGGGCCGCCTGCATGCCGGCGGCTACCCCACCGCGGTGTGGTCGGCCACCGATGCCGCGGTGACGAGCCGCGAGCAGCAGGCCCGGCTGGCCGCCACCGCGCAAAGCGGCCCGCTGTTCCACTACGGCGAACTGCGCATCGAAGGCCTGCAGCGCTACGACGAGCGGGCGGTGCGCAACGTGGCGCCGTTCGCGCCCGGCATGCCCTACAGCGAGCGGGGCCTGATCGACCTGCAGGAACGACTGGTGCGCACCGGCCTCTTCGAGGGCGCGGTGGCCGAAATCGACACCGACCCCCGGCGCGCCGCCGCCGCGCCGGTGACCGTGCGGGTGCAGGAGCAGCCGCTGCAGAAACTGACGCTGGGCGTCGGCGCCAGCACCGACACCGGCGTGCGCGGCTCCATCGAGCACACGCACCGCCAGCCCTTCGGCCTGCGCTGGACCACGCAGAACAAGCTGGAGCTGGGGCCGCAGCGGCGGGCGCTGGAGTTCGACTACCGCTCCTATCCCAAGCCAGGATTCCGGCGCAACCTGATCGCCGGCGACATCGAGCGCTGGCGCGGCGAGGACGAGCACCGCGACGCGCTGCGGCTGCGCGCCGGCCGCGCCTGGGAAGACCCACGGCTGGAGCGCCAGGTCTACGCCGAATACCAGAACACCCGGGTGCGCGCACCGCTCGGCAACAGCCGGGCCCAGGCGCTGACGGCCAATGTCAGCGTCAACCGGCGCCACGTCGACAGCCTGCTGCTGCCCACGCGCGGCCATGCGGTGCTGCTGCAGGGCGCCGCCGGCTACTCGCGCAGCAGCACCGCCGACAGCGGCCCCGTGGCCCGCGCCTACGGCCGCGCCATGCTGTTCCACCCGCTGCCCAACCAGTGGCATGCCACCGCACGGCTGGAGCTGGGCCAGGTGTTCGCGAAACGCCGCGTCGGCGTGCCGGACACGATGCTGTTCCGCGCCGGCGGCGACGAATCGGTGCGTGGCTACGACTACCGCAGCCTGGGGCCGGTGGTGAACGGCACGGTCACCAGCGGCCGCTCGCTGCTGACCGTCAGCGCCGAGGTCGCACGGCCGGTCTCGCGGCGCCTGCCGCAGGTGTGGGGCGCGGCCTTCGTCGATGCCGGCGACGCGGCGGCGCGCTTCGGCGAGCTGCGGCCGAAGGTGGGCGTGGGCGTCGGCGTGCGCTACCGCAGCCCCGTCGGGCCCTTGAAGTTCGACGTCGCCTACGGCGTCGAGGAACGCAAGGTCCGGGTGCACCTGAGCGCCGGCATGTCGTTCTGATGCCCGATGAACGGCCCGCCCAGCGCTCCCCCGCCTGACGCGGCCGGCCCGGGACCGGAGGCCGCGGCGCCGGCACCGGCGATGGCGCCACGCCGCCACCGGGCGTGGCGCTGGTGGGCGGGCGGCGCCGCGGCGCTGCTGACGCTCGCTTTGCTGGTCATCGCCGGCGGCGCCTGGTGGGTGCTGCGCAACGAGCGGGGCAGCGCCTGGCTGCTGGCGCGGCTGCCCGGCGTCGAGGTGGTGAACCCGCGCGGCCGCCTGATCGGCGACTTCGGTGCCGACGCCGTCACCTGGCGCTTCGGCGAGGGCGGCGAGCTGCGCCTGGCCGACGTGGCGTGGCAGGGCCTGGGCATCTACCGCAGCGAGGTGCCGGGGGCCTGGGCATTGGTGTGGTTCGACCGCCTGGCCGCGCGCGAAGCCCGGCTGACGCTGCCCGAGCGCCCGCAGCGCAATGCCCGTCCACCGCCCCGGCACCTGAAGCTGCCGGTGGAGCTGGTGGTGCGGCAGTTCGCGCTGGATCAACTGCAGTCCGCCGCGCTGGGCGATGCGCCGCTGCAGGGCCTGCGCGCGCGCATCCACCTGGGCGGACGGCCGGCGGGCGGCGGCGCAACCACGCCGGCGGCCCCAGGCGGCCGTGCTTCACCGGCGACCGGCCTGCCCGCGGACCTGGTGCGCCACCGCATCGATGGCCTGGCGCTCACCCGCGGCCCGCTGCGCCTGGCCGGGCACGTGCAGGTGGGCGCCGAGGCACCGATGCCGGCCGACGTCGCGCTGACCCTGGCGCAACCGGCGGACGCGAGCCCAGCGCCACCGGCGGCCGCCCCCGCGGCATCCGCCCCGGCGGCCACCACGCTGCCGCCGTGGGACGCCCGGCTCCGCCTGGCCGGCCCGCTGGCCCGATCGCAGCTGCAGGGGCGGCTGCGCGTGCAGGCCGAGCCGGTGCAGACGCTGGACATCGATGCCGTGCTGCAGCCCTTCGCCGCGTGGCCGCTGGCGCGGCTGAACGCGCGCGTGCAGGCCCTGGACCTGGGCGCGCTGATGGCCGGCGCGCCGCGCACCGCGCTGTCGGGTGAGGTGGTGCTGGCGATGGCCGATGCCGAAACACCGCTGCAGGCCCAGGCGCGCCTCCAGAACGGCCGCCCAGGCGCGTGGAGCAGCGGCCTGCTGCCCGCGCGCCGGCTGCAGCTGACGCTGCAGGCCGACCCGCGCGATCGCCGCCAGGCGCGGCTGGAAAGCCTGGACGCCGAGCTGGGCGACGCCGCGCAGCCCGCCGGGCGCGTGCAAGGCCAGGGACAGTGGCGCGCCGACGGCGCCTGGCAACTGGGCCTGGCGCTGCACGGCCTGCGCCCGGACCGGCTGGACACCCGCGTGATGCCGATGCAGCTGGACGGCCGCGTCACGCTCGACGGCAGCGCCACGCCGCCCGGTGCTCCCGGCCCTGCGCGCCGGCAGGTCTCCATGACCTCCGATGTGAGCGGCCGCCTGCTGGACCGAGCCCCCGGCGCTCCGGTGCTGCTGCAGGCCGCCGGCGAGCTGGCCAGCGGCGCGGGCGGCGCGCTCGCGATCGACCTGAAGCGCTTGCTCGTGCGCCAGGGCAATGCCCGCGCCGAAGCGAAAGGGCGGCTGCAGCGCGCCTCCGCCAGCGCCGACTGGCAGGCCCGCGGCGGGCTGAAGCTGGCCGGCTTCGACCCCCGTCCGTGGTGGCCGGGCCGCGCCGGCTCGGCGTTGCGCCGCGCGCCCAGCCGCCTGAACGGCGAGGCCGATGTCGACCTGGCCTGGGCCGCGACCACCGCCTCAGGCCCCCCATCCCCGGGCCCGCTGCGGCGGGCCGCGCCCGCCGCAGCGTCGCCCACCGCCACGCCCGGCGTGCTGCTACCGCCCGGCCTGCGCGGCCGCGCCGACCTGCACCTGACCGCCAGCGTGCTGGCCGGCGTGCCGCTGCAGGGTGAAGCCCGGCTGCGCAGCAGCGCAGCGGACGGGCTGCAGCTGAGCCTTCAGGCCGAGGCCGCGGGCAACCGGATGAACGCCGAAGGCCGGCTCGCCACCGAGCCGGCGCGCGACCACTGGTCGGCCCGCGTCGACGCACCGGCACTGAACCGCCTGGCGCCGCTGTGGCAGGCCTTTGCGCCGGGGACACCCGGCAGCGCGGCGCCGCGCGCTGGCCGGGCATGGCGCAGCGCGGCCCCGCCGGCCAGCGCCGGTTCGCTGCAGGCACGGGCCGTCGCCGATGGCCGCTGGCCGCGGCTGCGCACCCAGGGCGAGCTGCGCGCCGAGGCCGTGGCCTTCCCGGGCGGACGCGCGCGCCGCGCCGCCGCACGCTGGGACCTGGGCACCGCGCCGGGCGCGCCCATGGCCGGCAACGCCACGCTCGCCGACCTGCAGCTGCACGCCAGCGAGCAGGTGCGGCGGGCGCCTTCCCTATCTATAGAAGTGAGCGGCACCGCCGAGAGCCACCGGCTGGCCCTGCGGTCCGAGATCGCCGCCGCGCCGCCCGCCTGGGCCGACACGCTGCAAGGCGCCGCCGCCGCGCCGGCGAAAGACACGGCCACCGTGCCCGCCGGCGCCCGCGGCGCGCCGGCCCAGGGCCCGCGCACCCGCATCGCACTGACCGCCTCGGGTGCGCTGCGGCACGGCAGCGATGGCGATCCGCTGTCCATCGCCGGCTGGCGTGGCCGCATCGACTCGCTGCTGCTGCAGCGCGCGGAAAGCCCCGAGCCGCTGTTGCGCAGCACCGGCGTGCAGCTCGACTGGCAGGCCGACACCGGGGCCCGGCCGGCGCGCCTGGTGGTGCAGCCGGGCAGGGCGGTGCTGCTCGCCAGCAGCCTGCGCTGGTCCCGCCTGGCCTGGCAGGCCGGCCGCGATGCCGGCGGCACCAGCACCCCGGCCCAGCTGGACGTCGACGTCACGCTGGACCCGCTGCGCGTCGCCCCGGTGCTGGCGCGGCTGCAGCCCGGCCTGGGATGGAGCGGCGACCTCGCCGTCTCGGCCCGCGCCATGGTGCGCACCGCGCCGGCGCTGCGGGCCGACCTGGTCGTGCAGCGGCATGGGGGCGACCTGTCGATGATGCAGGGCGACCGGCGCCGCCCGCTGGGCCTGTCCGAACTGAGAGCCAGCGTGCAGGCGCGCGGCACCCGCTGGCGCGGCGACCTGCGGGCGGCGGCCAGCCAGATCGGCGTGGCGGAGGCCCGCGTCACCGCGCAGACCGATGCACGAAATCCGTGGCCCGGCGCGGAAACGCCGATCGACGGCCAGGTGCGGCTGCGCATCGACGACCTCGGCGCCTACGACGGCCGCCTCCCGGTGGGCTGGCGCCTGTCAGGCCGGCTCTCGGCCGGGGTCCAGCTCGGCGGCCGCCTCGGCGCGCCGACCTACCGCGGCACGGTGCGCGGCAGCGAGCTGGGTGTGAGCAACTTCGTCGAAGGCGTGCGGGTGAACGGCGGCGAGCTGCTGGCCACGCTGGACGGCGACGGCGCCCGCATCGAGCGCTTCAGCGCCCGTGCCGGCGACGGGCAGCTGCGGGCGCAGGGCGAGGCGCGCTTCGGGGCCGAGCCGCAGGCCCGCGTCGTCCTCACCGCCGATCGCTTCCGGGCCCTGGGCCGGGTCGACCGGCTGCTCGACCTGAGCGGGCAGGCCACGCTGCAGCTGCAGCACCAGCGCATCGCCGTGCAGGGCCGCCTCCAGGTCGACCAGGGCCTGATCGACCTGGGCCGCGGCGAGGCACCGGAGCTATCAAAGGACGTACGCGTCATCGACGGTCCTACGCCCGGCCGCCCGGAGCGCCGCGCGAAAACCGGCTCGGCACCGCCCGCGCGCCCCGTGCAGCTGGACCTGCGGGTGGACCTGGGGCAGCAGCTGCGCGTGCGCGGCAAGGGCGTGAACACGCTGCTGGCCGGCGACCTGCGGCTCAGTGCACCGGGCGGCGTTCTGGACGTCGACGGCACCGTGCGCACCGTGGGCGGCACCTACGAAGCCTATGGCGAGAAGCTGCGCATCGACCGCGGCCTGGTCACCTTCGTCGGTCCGGTGGCCAATCCGCGGCTGGACATCCAGGCGGTGCGGGCCGACCTGCGCGACGTGGAAGTCGGCGTGGCCATCGGCGGCACGGCGCAGAGCCCGCGCGTCAGGCTCTTCTCCACGCCGGAGATGTCGGAGCTGGACAAGCTGAGCTGGCTGACCCTGGGCCGCTCCAGCGCGGGACTGGCCAGCGACCAGAGCGCCATCCTGCAGCGCGCCGCGCTGGCGTTGCTGGCCGGCCAGCGCGGCAGCGCCGGCGGCGAGGGCGTCGCCAAGAGGCTGGGCCTGGACACGATCTCGGTCGGCCGCGGCGAATCCGGCGGCCTGAGCGACGCGGTGGTGTCGCTGGGCAAGCAGATCTCCGAGCGCTTCTACGTCGGCTACGCCCAAAGCCTGGACGCCACCGGCGGCAGCTGGGAGCTGGTCTACAAGGTGGCGCGGCGGCTCACGGTGCGGGTTCAGGCCGGCGAGGAAACGGCGCTGGACCTGGTGTGGAGCTGGGTGTGGGGTTGACGACGAATGACTGCCTCTTCCACCGGCAAGCGAGCCCGGCGTCGAGCGTGATCAATCGATGGGATCGCGGCGCCGCCTCCGCGCGTTCGCGCCCTTGCGCACGCGCCGGCTTTCGTGATGGCACTGGGCGCACCATGCGCCGCCGAAGAGGGTATTGGAGAGCGCTTTCCATTCGTGCCCTTTGTGGCAGCGCACGTGGATCTTCGTCGTGCTGTTGACATAGCGGCGGCTCAGCAACTCGCCGCCATGGCGCCGCACCACTTCGCGCAGGCGCTCGTACTGTTCCTCCGGCGTGGGATGCGCGCAGCGAGGACACCAGACCCCATGCGTCACCCTTGACGCACGCGATGCCAGCCATTCATGGCCCTTCGCACACCGGAATCGCAGCTTGCTTTGCGCGTTGACGTAGTCGAACGTCAACAGGCGGCCGCCCCGTTCCTCGGCTGCGGCCCGAATGCGCCGCAGCATCTCGCGCGGGCCCGGCTGGCCGGCGCACGCCGGGCACCAGGTGCCGCTGCGTCGAACGTTGTCCAGGATCGTCCGCCAGCGATGCCCGTGCGCGCACTGCCATTCCAGCTTGGTTCGCTGGTTGACGTAGCGCCGCGACAGGCACCGTCCACCGCGCGCCTGCGCCTCTTCATGCGCCAGTTGCAGGCTCAGGCGTCGACCGTCATGCGCGCACGCCACGCACCATTTGCCACGAATCAGTCCATAGGCCGCCGACGAGAATGCGTGCCCCGCGCCACAGCGCACCCGGTGGTGCATGGCATGGCCGAGATAACGTTCTTCCAGCAACTGCCCCCCGCGCAGCTCGGCAATGGCCGACAACAGCGCGTGGCCGTTCTCGGCCCGTCTGGACGGTCGATCAAGCGGGAAAGCCAATCGCAAAAGGCAAATCGTCTCCAGGGTGTCGTGGTCCACGCTCATGGCCAAAGTCGATGGCGGCAGCACGAATGCAGGCGATTACCCCACTCGCGCGTGACCGGATGGGCGCCGCACGCTTCACTGTTGGGTGTCCCACTGCCAGATGGTGACGCCGTAGTCGCCGCCAGCTTCGGGCATGACTTCGCCTTGCTGGAACAGGCGGCGGGAGTCGAGGCGGGCAGGAGTGAACCAATAGCCTGTGCGCGGGCAAGGCTGGCCGGCCGGGCAGCGCAAGCGCGAACCATCGGAGCTGCCGACCGGCGCGCCGCCCAGCGCTGCGGGACGCGGCAGGCTGCGCGCGAAGTCGGCCAGGTCGCGCGGGTAGAACTCGTGATCGCGGAAGCTCGCGTCGTCGATGTCGAGCACGTAGGCAACGGCGGCCGCCTCGAAGCTCCAGTAGCCCAGGAAGCTGTGGTCCCGGCCCTTGGTGTGCGATTCGTAATACGGCTCCCGCCGGCTTGCCGTGTACCACTCGTCCATGTACTTGGCCATCAGCGACGGGCGCTTCCCGGGATCGGCGGCGAAGACCTTCAGCAGCTTGAAGTACGGCAGGTGGCGGGTGCACGAATCGGGCGGCGGCGCCCGGCCTGGGACGAATGGAGCGACAAGACGCTCCAGCAGGCCGTCCATGTCGTCGTTCTCGTAGTCCCACAGGGCAGCGATGCGCGGCAGCAGATCGGTGTGGCCGAGCAGGATGGCGAAGCAAGTCAGCCGGATGGCGTCCCAATAGTCCTTGTCGTGGAGGTCGATGTGGGGAACTTTGCGTCCACCGGCCTGGGGGGAGCAATGAAATAGGCAATGATATGACGCGTATTCATCCCAATATGACATTGCGTCCTCGATGAATCGCGTAAGGTCTTCTGGGCAAACCCCCGCCGAATACTGAAGGTGCAGGTACGTGACGGCATCCCACGCGCGTGCTTGAGCTGACGCAGAAACGTCCGCTGCTGTAACGCCAGGAGTCCGCGCAGCTTGCGCCAGCTCATCGGAGCTGATGTCATCGAAGTTTTCGGTGATGTCTCCAAGCAGCTTCGCGTAGCGAGGATAACCGAGAAGAATGCTGCGGCGAGTATTCAAGAAGGTCGGCTGAGGGATAGGCGGAATGTGGTTCACCGTGGCTTATTCCATGAGTACGGCTTCGGGCAGTATGACCAATGGAGGCTGAATCTCGTGTTGATGCCCCTGTCCTCGTTCGTGAAGGTGCTTCTGCCGCCCAGTCACCATGAGTATCCAACGCGAGTACGGTGGAGTGAACTTCCTGATTCGCTTGCGATACGCCGCTTGTACGGAGTCCAGCAATTCGAGTCCTGCAGCGGTCAGTTGCTCGTCGGGAAGGTTGCGGGCAATCCACTTGTGGCTCATCTGCATCCCCTTGGTCTTGGTCTCTTTCAGCCCCGACTGCCCCGGCTTCC
>CAMLJY010000072.1 GCA_946480465.1 uncultured Burkholderiales bacterium | reverse complement strand
CTGGCGCGCGCGCTGGCGGTGACGGCGCCCAACATCACGATGTGGATCGACAAGCTGGAAGCGCGCGGCCTGGTGCGCCGCCAGCCCAGCGCCACCGACCGCCGCGCGCAGGTGCTGCAGGCCACGCCCGAAGGCGAGGCGCTGGCCCGGCAGGCCACGCAGGCCATCCTGGAAGCCGAGCGCACCGCGCTGACCACGCTGAGCCCGGCCGAACGCGCGATGCTGGTGGAGCTGCTGCACAAGGTGGCCTGCGCGCGCACCGACGGCGCGGCGTGAGCAGCCGATAGCCGGTCAGGAACGGCCGCCAAGGCGTCCGCCGCCGCTTCCCAACCCGCGACGGACGCGGCCATCGCCCCCCTCGCCGGGCCGGCGCCCGACACCCCCGGGTAATCCATAGCTGCCCGATTTGAGAGCTGGCACGGCCTGCGCACCTCGGCCACGATGCCCGGCCGCCCATGCCATGGAACGACGCAGGCGGCGCAAAGCAGTGGGAAGCGCTTGTGAGCATCGATGGGGACCTGAATCGGCTGCTGGCCGAGCTGTGTGACGGGGCTGTGCGCCTGGGCCGCGAGCCGGACGGCCAGCTCGCCGTCCATGCCCCGTCGGGATGGCTGACCGCCGATCGGCTGGCGCGGCTGCGCCGCCACAAGCGCGGTCTGCTGGCCTGGCTTGCCGCCCCACCCCCCGCCGCCGATGCCCCCAGCGGCGACGCGGCGGACGTCCTGCCCCGGATCGAGCCTGATATCGAGCAGGACCCCGCGCCCTTCGAACCGAGCGACCTGCAGGCGGCCTTCCTGATGGCCGAGCGGGAAGACGTCGCCTTCCACGTCCGCCCGCATTCCTACCTGGAGTTGGACTGGCCGGGGCTGGACCCCCGCCGCTTCGAGGCCGCCCTGAACCAGGCCCTGCGGCGCCAGCGCCGCAACCTGTGCGTGCTGACGCCGCAACGGCAGCTGCAGCCCATCGCGGTCTTCACGCCGCTGGCGGTGCAGGTGCACGACCTGCGCCGACTGCCGCTGCCCGGGCAGCAGCGCGCGCTGCAGGACACGCGCCGCGTGTTCTCGCGCCGCACGCTGCCGCTGGACCGCTGGCCGTGGTTCGAGTGCGCGATCAGCCTGCATGGCGACGGCCAGGCGCGCCTGCACTGGAACAACAACAACTTCTTCAGCGACGGCTACGGGAGCGTGAAGCTGATGGACGACGCACGCCGCCTCTACGACGACCCCGCCACCACCTTGCCGCCGCTCGCGCTGAGCTACCGGGACTGCCTGCAGGCGCTGAGGCGCATCGAAGCCTCGCCGCTGGGCGAGCGCTCGCGCCGCTACTGGCTGCAGCGCATGCCGCACCTGCCCGGCCCGCCGCCGGTGCCGCTGCAGCCGGAGCAGGCCCGCGCACAGCGCTCGTGGCTGGAACGCCGGGAGACCCTGTTGCCGGCCGAAGCCTGGGCCGCGTTCAAGCAGCACGCGGCGGCGCACGGACTCACGCCCACCGGCGCGCTCTTCGCTGCCTTCGCGCAGGTGCTGGCCCACTGGAGCGGCTCGCGCCACTTCCTGCTGAGCAACATGGTCACGCAGCGGCGGCCGATGCACCCCCAGGTGTCGGAGGTGCTGGGCAACTTCGCGGCGCTGTACCCGCTGGAGGTGGACTGGCGCGAGCCCGGCCCCTTCAGCCGGCGCGCAGGGGCCCTGCAGCGGCGCATGGCCGACGATCTCGCGCACACGCACTGGAGCGGCGTGAAGGTGATGCAGGCGCTGAACCAGGCCCAGAACACGCCCGGCCGCGCACCGTGCCCCTTCGTCGTCGGCAGCGGACTGTTCATGCCGCCGCTGCCGGTGCCCTATGCCGGCGCGCTGGAAACGCCGCAGGTGATGCTGGACCACCAGTTCTGGGAACTGCAGGACGGCCGCCTGTGGGTGGTGTGGGATGCCATCGAGACCTGCTTCCCGCCCGGCCTGCTGGACGCGATGCAGGCGGCGCATCGCCGGCTGCTGCTGCAGCTGGCGCAGCTGGACGAAGCCTGGCACGCCACCGCCTTCGACCTGCTGCCCGAAGCGCAGCGCGCCCGCCGCCTCGCCGTGAACGACACCGCCCGGCCGGGCCCGAGCGGCCTGCTGCACGAAGGCCTGTGCCGCGCCGCCGCGCGCTGGCCGAGCCGCTGCGCGGTGGCCGACCCGCGCCGCGAGCTGAGCTATGCCGAGCTGCATGCGCAGGCCAACCGGCTGGCGCATGCGCTGCGCCACGCCGGCGTGCAGCCCGGCGACCGCGTGCCCGTGCTTCTGGACAAGGGCTGGGAGCAGGTGGTGGCCGTGCACGGCGTGCTGCGCGCCGGCGCCGCCTACGTGCCCATCGACCCGGCCTGGCCCACCGCACGCGTCACTTTTCTGTTAGGCGACGTGCGCGCCACGCACGCCGTGAGCCGCACCGCGCTGGCGCCCGGGCTGGCGCTGCCGGCGGGCATGGCGCTCACCTGCGTCGACGGCGACGAGGTGGCGCAGTGCCCGGACGGCACGCCGCCGCAAGCCGAGTCGGTCGACACGGGGCGGCAGCACCTGGCCTACGTCATCTTCACCTCCGGCTCCACCGGCACGCCCAAGGGCGTGATGATCGACCACCGCGGCGCGCTGAACACCGTGGCCGACATCAACCAGCGATTCGGCATCGGCGAAGAAGACGCGGTCTTCGGCCTCTCGGCGCTGCACTTCGACCTGTCGGTCTACGACCTCTTCGGGCCGCTGTCCGTCGGCGCGACGCTGGTGCTGCCGGCCCCGGCCGAGTTGCTGGACCCCGCGGCCTGGCTGGCACGGCTGGCCGCGCGGCGCGTGACCCTTTGGAACTCGGTGCCGGCGCTGATGCAGCTGCTGGCCGAAGCCGCCTCGGCCAATGCCCAGCAGCTGCCCGCCCTGCGCACCGTGATGCTCAGCGGCGACTGGATTCCGGTCAGCCTGCCCGCGCAGGTGCGGCGCATCGCGCCGCAGGCGCGGGTCATCAGCCTGGGCGGGGCGACCGAGGCGTCGATCTGGTCCATCTATCACGCGATCGACGCGGCCGATGCGCGGCGGCCCAGCATCCCCTATGGCCGTCCGCTGGCCAACCAGCGCTGGCACGTGCTGGACGAAGACGGGCAGGACGCGCCCGACTGGGTGGCCGGCCACCTGCACATCGCCGGCACCGGTCTGGCGCTGGGCTACTGGAACGACCCGGACAAGACTGCCGCCGCCTTCATCAGCCATCCGCGCAGCGGCGAACGCCTGTACCGCACCGGCGATTTGGGGCGTTACCTACCCGACGGCCGCATCGAGTTCCTGGGCCGCAGCGACCAGCAAGTGAAGATCCAGGGCCTGCGCGTGGAGCCGGGCGAGGTGGAACAGGCGCTGCTGGCGCACCCGGCCGTGGCATCGGCGGTGGTGCTGGCCACCGGCGGCGGCGCCGGCCGGCAGCTGCGTGCCTTCGTCGTCGCCCATCCCGGCGCCGATGCCACGGCCGGCGAACTGCAAGCCTTCCTGCGCCAACGCCTGCCGCCGCACATGGTGCCGGCGCTGGTGACGCTGCTGGCCGCCCTGCCCCTGACGGGCCCCGGCAAGGTCGATCGCCAGGCGCTGGAGCGGCTGGACGTCGACACGGCGGCGCCGGCCGCGCCGGCGCGCGTCGCGCCCCGCAACCCGACCGAGGCCCTGCTGGCGCGCATCTGGGCCGAGGTGCTGGAGCAGCCGGACCTCGGCGTCGACGACGACTTCTTCGCGCTGGGCGGCCAGTCGTTCGCCGCGGTGCGCGTGCTCGCCCGCGTGGCCGCGCACACCGGCTGCCGGCTGCCGCTGGGCGCGCTGCTGGAAGGGCGCACCATCGCCCGTCTCGCCGAGCGCCTGGCACGGCAGCAGGCCTGGTCGCCGCTGGTGGTTCTAAAGGCCGAAGGCAGCGGCCATCCCCTGTTCCTGGTGCACCCCGCGGGCGGCAACGTGCTGTGCTACAGCGCACTGGCGCAGCGCCTGCCCGGGCCGGTGCACGCCCTGCAGGCGGCCGGGCTGCAAGGCGAGCAGCCGCCGCTGGACACGGTGGAAGCCATGGCCACGCTGTACCTGCAGGCGCTGCGCCAGGTCCAGCCACAGGGGCCTTACCGGCTGGGCGGCTGGTCCTCGGGCGGCGTCATCGCCTTCGAGATGGCGCGCCAGCTGGAAGCGCAGGGCGAGGCGCTGGAGCCGCTGCTGCTGATCGACAGCCCGGCGCCACTGCAGCACGCGCCGGTGGACCCGCACACGCTGGCGAACTGGTTCGTGCAGGACCTGGACATCGGCTTCGATGCCGCCGCGGTGGCCACCGCCACCGCGCCGCGGCACGGCACCGACCCGCTCGCACACGTGCTGGCCCACGCCGCGGCGCAAGGCGCGGCGCTGGCGCTGGACACCGCGCTGCTGCGACCCGTGCATGCGGTCTTCAGCGCGGTGATCCAGGCCGCACGCCGCTATCACCCGACGAACGCGGCCATCGGCGCCGGTATCTGCGTGCTGCGCGCGAGCGAAGGCGCGGTGGCCGAGTTCGGCGACCACCCCGCCGCGGCCCGGGAAGACTGGGGCTGGTCGGCCTTCACGCGCGGCCCGGTGCATGCCGCACCAGTCCGTGCCACGCACTACTCGATGATGAAACCGTTGAACCTGGACGCCCTGCTGCAAGCCTGGACGGCGATGCAGGACATCCAACGCGCGCGCCGGGGAGAAGCCCATGCATGAGCTGCTCACCCGCCTGGCCCACGCCGGTGTGCGGCTGGCCGTGGTGGACGACGCGCTGCAGGTGCGCGGCCACGCCCAGGCCCTGACGCCGGACCTGCGCGACGCGCTGCGCGAGCACCGCCCGGCGCTGCTGGCGCTGCTGCGCCAGCGCGCCGACGCGCCGCCGGCTCCACCGCCTGCGGCCGTCCTGCAACCCGCGCCGGCAGACCGGCACCGCCCGTTTCCGCTCACCGACGTCCAGCACGCCTACTGGCTGGGCCGGCGCGAGGAGATCGAGCTGGGCGGCGTCTCCACGCACTTCTACTTCGAGGCCGACGCACGCGGCCTGGACCTGGCGCGTTTCGAAGCCGCGCTGCAGCGCCTGATCGAGCGCCACGACATGCTGCGCGCCTTCATCCAAGCCGACGGCCAGCAGCGCGTGCTGGCCGAGGTGCCGCCCTACCGCGTGGCGGTGGAAGACGCCTCGGCGGACGACGAGGCGCAGGTCCAGGCGCGGCTGCAGGCCACGCGCCAGGCCCTGTCCCATGCCGTGCATCCAGCCGACCGCTGGCCGCTGTTCGACGTGCGCGCCACCCGCCTGCCGGGCGGCGGCCTGCGCCTGCACTTCAGCCTGGACATGCTGCTGATGGATGCCGGCAGCATGCTGATCCTGTTCCACGAGTGGCGGCAACTGGTCGAACAGCCCGACGCGCCCCTGCCGCCGCTGGCGCTCCGCTTCCGCGATTGCGTGCTCGCCGAACGGCAGCAGGCCGACACCGCGCACGCTCACCATCGGCGCTACTGGACGGCGCGCCTGGACAGCCTGCCCGCCGCGCCGGCGCTGCCGCTGCGCCCGCACGCCGGCGGCCCGCCGCGCTTCAGCCGCCGCGCCGGAGGCCTGGACCGGGCGCGCTGGACGCGCCTGAAATCGACCGCACGAGAAGCCGGCCTGACGCCGTCCGGCCTGCTGCTGGCCGCCTTTGCCGAGGTTCTGACGCGCTGGAGCAGCACGCCGCACTACACGCTGAACCTCACGCTGTTCAACCGCCCGCCTTGGCATCCGCAAGTGGAGGCGGTGGTGGGCGACTTCACCTCGCTGAGCCTGCTGGAGGTGGACCACCGCGAGGCCGGCACCCACTTTGCGCAGCGTGCCGCCGCCTTGCAGCGGCAGCTGATGGACGACCTGGACCACCGCGGCTTCAACGGCGTGCAGGTGCTGCGCGAATGGGCCCAGCACCACCGCCGCCCGGCGCTGCAGGCGCTGATGCCGGTGGTCTTCACCAGCGCGCTGGGCCTGGGCGGCCCGGACGGGCAAGCCGGCCGCGACCGCGAGGCGCTGGCATGCTTTGGCCCGGTGGTGCACGCCGTCAGCCAGACACCGCAGGTCTGGCTGGACCACCAGGCGAGCGAGGCCGATGGCGAGCTCGTCTTCCACTGGGACGCGGTGGAAGCGCTGTTCGAGCCCGGCGTGCTCGACGCGATGTTCGAGGCGCAATGCGCGCTGCTGCGCCGCCTGGCCGACGAGCCAGGCAGCTGGCGGCTCGCGGCGCCACTGCCTGCGCCCGTCCCGCCGCCCATGGCCTCGGCCGCACCGCGGCCCGCCCCCGGCGTGCTGCATGCCGGCGTGCAGGCGCATGCGGTACGGACGCCGCACGCGTGCGCCCTCATCACCCCACAGCGCGCCCTGGACTACCGCACCCTGTGGACCGAAGGCCTGGCGGTGGCGCGCTGGCTGCAGGCGCAAGGGCTGCGGACGGGCGAACTGGTGGGCGTGCTGATGCACAAGGGCTGGGAACAGGCCGTGGCGGTGGTGGGCACGCTGCTGGCGGGCGGCGCCTACCTTCCAATCGACGCGTCCCTGCCGCCACGGCGGCAGCACGAGCTGCTGCAGATCGGCCGCGTGCGCTGCGTGCTGGTGCAGCCCGGCGGCACGGCCGGCGCAGCGGCCACCGCCCCGCCGCAGCCGCGCGCCGTGCTCGCAGTCGCCGAAGGCTTCGACGCAGCCGGCCTGCCGCCCTTCCAGCCCGCGCCGGTGCGGCCGCAGGACCTGGCCTACGTGATCTTCACCTCCGGCACCACCGGCCTGCCCAAGGGGGTGATGATCAGCCACCAGGCGGCCTGGAACACCACCGCGGCGGTGAACGCACTGCTGGCGCTGGCGCCGCAGGACCGCATCCTGGGGGTCTCCTCGCTCGGCTTCGACCTCTCGGTGTACGACCTCTTCGGCGCCTTCGCGGCCGGCGCCGCACTGGTGCTGCCCGATGCGCCGCAGCAGCGCGATCCGCTCCACTGGCGCTCGCTGATCGCGGAGCACCGCGTCTCGGTGTGGAACTCGGCACCGCAGCTGATGCGCATGCTGGTCGAGTCCTCCGGCCCCACCGGGGACCACACCATCGCCACGCTGCGCGCCGTGCTGCTGAGCGGCGACTGGATTCCGCTGGACCTGCCCGCGCGCGTGCGAAGCCACTGCCCCGCAGCGCAACTGCACAGCCTGGGCGGCGCCACCGAAGCGTCGATCTGGTCGATCGCCTACCCCATCGGCGAGGTCGACCCCGGCTGGGCCAGCATTCCCTACGGCACGGCCCTGCCCGGCCAGACGGTGTCGGTGCGCGACGCGCGGCTGCAGCCGTGCCCGCCGCAGGTGCGCGGCCGCGTCTACATCGGCGGAGCCGGCCTGGCCGAGGGCTACTGGGACGACGCGCAACGCACGGCCAGCCGCTTCATCACCCACCCCGAGACCGGTGAACGCCTGTACGACACCGGGGACCTCGGACGTTATCGTCCGGACGGCCTCATCGAGCTGCTGGGCCGCGACGACGAGCAGGTGAAGATTCGCGGCCACCGCGTGGAGCCCGGCGAGGTGGCCGCGGTGCTGCGCCAGCACCCGGAGATCCGGGCCGCCGTGGTGCGTGCGGTCGGCACGCCGCAGGACCGCCAGCTGGCCGCCTACGTGCAGCTGGCCGACGGGCCCTTGCCGACGCTGGGCCGCCGCCTGCAAGCCGATGCCCAGCCCGATGCGCCGGCCGATGCATCCTCGTCCGTGGCGGCACTGTCGCTGGCCGCGGCGGCCGTCGCGCCACGTCCATGGACGACGGAGCTGCAGGCCTTGTGGGACCACCTGGACGCGTACCACCTCGCGGCGGTGGTGCATGCACTGCGCCGCTTCGGCCATGGCCGGGCGGGCGACGTGCTGACGGTGCCTTCCCTGCTGGCCCGCGGCGTGGCCGCGCGCTACCAGCGCTGGCTGCAGCGCGCCGTCGACGCACTGTGCGGCGCCGGCCTGCTGCGCGCAGACGAGCCCCTGTACCGCATCGTCCATGACTGGGACGAACCCGATCTGCCGCGCCTGGCCCGCGAGACCGAGGAGCGGCTGTGCACGACGCTGGGCTTCAGCGCCGACGAGGCACGCTGGCTGACCCGCACCGCCGACTCGCTGCACGAGGTGCTGACCGAGCACACCCACTCCGCCGAGATCTACGTCGCCAACGCCACCGCCGGCCTCTACCAGCGCTTGTTCGAAGACAACCATGCGCAGCTGGTGCAGGTGATGCAGGCGCTGGCCGCGCAACGGCCGGCCGGGCTGTCGGTGCTGGAACTGGGCGCCGGGTGGGGATCGGCCACCCAGCACCTGCTGCCCGTGCTGCGCGGCCAGGACCGCTACCTGTTCACCGACATCTCCGAATACTTCATCCAGCGCGCGCAGGCCCGGTTCGGCGACCGGCACCCCGGCCTGCGCTTTGCCCGCTGCGACGCCGACCTGCCGCCCGAAGTACAGGGCCTGGACCGGCATGCCTTCGACGTGGTGCTGGCGGTCAGCATGCTGCACGACGTGCGCGACGTGCGTGCCACGCTGGGCCACGTCGCCACCCTGCTGAAACCGGGCGGCCGCCTGGTGCTGCTGGAGCAGACGCGGTTCATGCGCTCCATGGACCTGCACATGGGCCTGCAGCAGGGCTTCGACGCGGCCACCGACACCGACCTGCGCCCGCGCCACGCGCTGCTGTCGGCGGACGAGTGGGAGCAGGTGCTGGCGCAGGCCGGCTTCGCAGCGGTGCAGGTGCTGCGCACGCCCGGCTCGGCGACGGACCACCTGGGCTTCCACGTCATCGTGGCCGCCGCGCCGCTGCAAGCCACCACGCTGGACGAGCCGGCGCTGCGGGCCTACCTGCGCAGCCGCCTGCCCGAGGCCCTGGTGCCGCGCCACCTGGTGCAGCTGCAGCGCATGCCCGTCACGGCCAACGGCAAGCTGGACCTGCAGGCGCTGCCGCCCGTGTCCGAGGCCGACAGGCACGATGCGCCGCCCGCGGCCGCCCCCCGCACCGACACCGAACGGCTGCTGCTGGCCTGCTGGTCCGCCGCGCTGCCGGACCGCACGCTGGGCATCTTCGACAACTTCTTCGACGTGGGCGGCGACTCGCTGGTCGCGACGCGGGTCGTGCGCGAGATCGGCCAGCGCTGCGGCTGCACGGTCGAGATCCATGAGCTGCTGGCGCATCCCACGGTGGCCGCACTCGCGCCGCTGGTCGACGTGAAGCGCGCCGCTCCCGTGGCAACGGAAACGGCGGTGCCAGCGGCCACGTCCGTCTTCCCCGCGCTGGCCGAGCCGCCGCAGCGGCTGACGGCGGACGTGGAGCAGCTGGCCGCACTGCTGCCGCCACAGGAAGGCCCGGCAGCGGTGCCGGTTGCGCTGGCGCAGTCACGCGCCGTGCTGCTCACCGGTGCCGCGGGCTGGCTGGGGGCGTACCTGCTGCGAGAACTGCTGGTGCGCAGCGCGGCACACGTCGTCTGCCCGGTTCGCGCGCCCGATGCGCCGGGAGCCATGGCGCGCATCCAGGACAACCTGCGCCGCCACGGCATCACGCTGCCGCCGGGCTGGGAACAGCGCGTGCGCGCCGAGGCGGCCGACCTCGCGCAGCCGCACTGCGGCCTGGGCGACGAGCCCTGGCGCGCCTGGTGCGAAGGCATCGACCACATCGTGCATGCGGCGGCCTCCATCGACACCCAGGCGGACTACGCGGCGATGCGCGGGCCGAACGTGCTGGCCGTGCACCACCTGCTGCAGCTCGCTCGGCAGCACCATGCCAAACCCATCGTCTTCTCGTCCTCGCACGCGGTGTGCCTCTCGCGCGCCGAGGATGGATTCCGCATCTCCGTGGACGAGTCCCTGCGACCACCCACCGCGCTGCTGAACGGCTACGCGCAATCCAAGTGGGTGGCCGAGCAATTGCTGGCGCGGGCGGGCTCGGACCAGCTGCCGATCAGGGTGCTGCGCATTCCGCACGTGATACCCGCAGGCGAATCAACGCACGTTCCCCGGGACGCCCTGTTGCACAGCACCTTGGCCACCGCGCGCGCAGCAGGCGGGCTGCCGGATTGGCCGGACTCGCGGGTGGACGCCGTGCCGGTCGACCTGCTGGCCGCGGTGATGGTGGACCTCGTCGGATGGACCGGCGGCTTCGCGCTGGGCACCATCGCCCTGCCCGCTGCGCCATCGCTGCCGCAGGTCATTCGCTGGGTGCTGGCGGGCAGCGGGCTGGCGGCGCCGCCCACGGTTGCGCTGCAGCACTGGTTCGAGCAATGTCGCCAGGCCATCCGGCATGGCAGCGTCCCGCCCAAGGCCGCGCTGCTCGCCACGCGCCTGCTGCAAGACACCGACGCGGGTGTCGTCCTGCAGGCGCTGTGCGGCGACTGCGCGGTCGATGTTCAGCACCTGGCCCGGCACCCCGCGTGGCAGCGACTCGAAGCGATCGACTGGCAGGCGTATTGGACGCGCTACGGAAGCCGCGCCTTTTGACAATTATTGGATTCCCCATGACGCCTTCGACCGCACTGAAAGCACGGCAGGAAAACGACCATGAATCGACGCTGCGGGCCACCATCGTCCTGGGATGGGTCCTGATGCTTCTCACCTTGTTGGCGATGTTCTGCGTCGACCTGGCCAGGAGCGCCATCGACGAGAACTTCAGCGCGTGGCGCCGCGACATGAGCCAGGGCGGGCTGCTGGTGATGCTCGGCGTGCTGGGGGTGTACCTGCTCACGCCGATGTTCGCGCTGAACCTGCGCGGCCGGTGGTTCCGCTGGCTGCTGGTGGCGCTGGGCGCGCTGGCCACGCTGTTCTTCATCGCCCACCAGGTGGGGCACCTGCTGGCCGGCGACAAGCCGTTCGGCATGCGGCACGTGCTGGACTTCAGCCACCACCTGCTGGGCGCGTGGGTCACCGTGGCGGCGCTGCGCTGGGCACGCCTGCCCGCGCACGCCGGCAGCGCCTGAGCCCGCCGCCATGGTGCTCGATCCGGTCCGCGGGCTGGGCCTGCGGCTGGCGCTGTGGTCCGCGCGGCGCCCTTGGCCTGCGCTGGCCACTGCCGCGGTCCTGCTGGCCACGCTGGCCGCGGGCCTCCCGGTGCTGCGCATCGACGCCTCGAATGAAGCGATGTTCGGCAGCCGCGACCAGGCGCAGGTCGAGTACACGCGTTTCCAGCGCGAGTTCGGGCGCGAGGACGCCCTGATCGTCGCGGTGTCGTCGCCGCAGCTTTTCAGCGGCGAGTTCATGGCCCGGCTGCACGCGCTGCACCGTGACCTGGAGCAGGCCGTGCCCTGGGTCGACGAGGTGGTGAGCCTGGCCAACGTGGCTCACGTGGACAAGGCCGACGGCACGCTGCGCAGCGGCCCGCTGCGCCAGCGCTGGCCCGGCGCAGGTCCGGTCGCGCCGGCGCTGCGGGACGAGCTGCTGCAGGACCCGCTGTACCGTCGAACCCTGCTGTCGCCGGACGGCACGATGACGCTGCTGGTGGTGCGGCCCCGCGCCTTCGTCACCCCCGCCGCACTGCAAGCGGCACGCGGTGCAGGCGCCCGGGGCGACAGCCTGCTGGCGCGCCTGGGCCGCGCCGTGCACGAGTGGCACGACAGCCTGGACGCGCGCCTGGGCATCCCCATTGCTCCTGCGCCAGCCCCAGGCACCGGCACGGCGGCCGCACCGCCGGCCTCCACGGCGGGCGCGGAACGGGCCTTCCCGTTCGAGGACCCGCTGGCAGCCACGGCAGCGCCGGCCGAGCCGCAAGTGCGCCTGCCGGGGGCCGAGATGCGGCGCCTCCTGGATGCTGCGCGCGACGTGGTCCGGCGGCACGAAGCCGAGGGCTTTTCGGTCCAGCTGTCCGGCGGCCCGGTGATCGACGACGCGCACGAGACCTCCATCCACCGCGACGCGGCGGTGATGACGGCCCTGGCCCTGGCGGTGGCCATCGGGGCGCTGGCGCTGCAACTGCGCTCGCTGATGGCGGTGTCGTTGGCGGCGGGCGTCATCGTGCTGTCGCTGCTGGCCACGCTGGGGTTGATGGGCTGGCTGGACCTGCCGGTCACCGTGGTGAGCCAGGCGCTGCCGCCGATCCTGCTGACGACCGCGGTGCTCGGCCTGAACCACCTGCTCGCCCACTTCCTGCAGTCTCCCGAGGGCGACCTGGAGCAGGCGGTGCGCCACATGGTGGAGCACTGTGGCGTGCCGGTGATGTACGCCGTGCTCACCGATGCGCTGGCCTTCCTCGGCTTCACCATGGCGCGGCTCCAGCCGATTGCCCAGTTCGGCTGGATGGCCGCCTTCGGCGCGCTGGCGGGCCTGCTGTTCACCTTCCTGCTGCTGCCTGCCCTGCTGCGCCTGGTGCCGGTGCGGCGCGGCCACCGCGGCCGCGACCGCCTGTTCCAGGCCTTCGGCCGCGGCGCGACCGCGTTGGGCGTGCCCTGTGGCCGCCGCGCCCGCTGGGTGCTGGCCATCACGGCCCTGCTGGCGCTGGCCGCCGTGCCCGGCATCGCGCGGCTGAAGCAGGCGCACGACGTGCTGGGCTGGCTCGAACCCGGCCACCCCGTGCGGATGGACACCCTGGCCATCGACGCGCGCATGCAGGCCACCATGCCGCTGGAGATCGTGCTGGACACCGGGCGCGAGGACGGCATCCTGGAGCCCGGCTTCATCGCCGGCCTGCGCGCGCTGCAGGCCCAGGCCCAGGGCCTGTCCGGCGGTGCGCTGCAGGTGGGCGGCACCACGTCGATGGCCGACAGCATCGCCCGCGTGCACCGCGTGCTCACCGACGGCGAGCACGGCGCGCTGCCCACCTCGGCGGCCTTGCTGCAGCAGGAGTGGCTGCTGGTCGAAGGCGGGGGCGCCAGGACGCTGCAGCGCCTGGCCGACGCCAGGCGCAGCAAGGCCCGCGTGACGATCCGGCTGGCCTGGGCCGACGCGCACGCCTACGCCGGCCTCGAGGACCAGCTGCGCGCCAAGGCCGCGCAGCTGTTCGGCCCGCAGGTGAAGGTCACGGTCACCGGCATGGCGTACCTGCAGGCCCTGGGCGCGCTGGACGTGATCGACAGCATGTGGAGCAGCTACCTCGTCGCCGCCGGGCTCATCGCCTGCATGCTGCTGCTGGTGCTGCGCGACTGGCGGCTGAGCCTGGCCAGCCTGCTGCCCAACTTCCTGCCGGTGTGGCTGGCGCTGGGCGTGATGGGCGCGCTGGCCTGGCCGGTGGACATGTTCGTCGTGCTGCTGGGCGACGTCGCGCTGGCGGTGTCCGTGGACGACACGGTGCACTTCATGCACACGGCCAGCCGCCACCGGCGGCAGGGGCTGAGCGCGCACCAGGCGGTGCGCCGCACGCTGGCCGACGTGGGCGCCCCGCTGGTGATGGGCACGGTGGTGATGGCCAGCGGCCTCTTTGTCTTCGTGTTCTCGTCGATGGCGCCGCTGTCGCACCTGGGCGGGCTGCTCGCGGCCACCTTGCTGCTGGCCCTGCTGCTGGACCTGACCGTGAGCCCCGCACTGGTCAGCGTGATCGGCCCGCGGCGCACCCCAGCGCCACGAGGACGATCACTTCATGAACTATCACCATGAACCGCCGCACCTTCGCCGCCCTGCCGCTGGCCGGCCTGGGCACGCTGGCCGCCGCCGGGACCGCTGCCGACGCCGAAGCACTGATGAGCAGCGTGCGCCGCCGCTACCGGGGCGACACCTGGATCGCCACCAGCACCGTGACGCTGATCGACAAGGACCAGGAGCGCACGCAGCGCCGCATCCGCTCGGTCAACTGGATGAAAGGGTCCGACCGGAAGTCCAGGACCGTGCTGCTGGAGCCCGCGCGCCTGGCCGGCACCGCGTTCCTGTCATTCGATTGGAGCGGCCACCGGGACGACGAGGCCTGGGTCTACCTGCCTGAACTCGGCCGCGTGACCCGCCTGGCCACCGGCAACCGCAGCGACTACTTCCTCGGCAGCGACTTCACCTACGGCGACTTGCAGGAACTCAAGCTCGAGCACTTCGACTTCAGCCTCGTCGCCGGGGAAGAGCCGCCACCCGGGCAGGCCGTGGTGCAGGCCCAGCCGCGCCAGGCCATCCGCGACAGGGTGGTGGACCGCACCGGCTACCAGCGCATCTGGTACTGGGTGGACACCGGCAAGCAGATGGTGCTGAAGGCCAAGTACTGGCTGAAGGATGCCGGCTGGATCAAGTTCTACACCGTGCGGGACCTGCAGCAGGTCGACGGCGTGTGGATGGGCCGCCGCGAGCAGATGGTGCTGACGCAGCACGGCCGCGTGGTGCATGCGACCGTCATCGACACCGAGCGGCTGGAAGTGAACGTCCGGATCGACGACAGCCAGTTCTCGCCGCAGGCGCTGGGACGCGGGGCGGCGCCATGAGCCCGTGCGGCCGCACGCGACGGGCGGGACGGTCGCGAGGGATGCGCTGGGCGCGACGGGCGCTGGTGGCCTGCGGCCTCTGCACCGCATCGGCACTGGCCGCGGCCGCACCGGAGGACTTTCCCGACCTGCCCGGCGACAGCGGCCCGCAGGCGGCGCCCACCCACCCCACGGGCCAAGGCCTGCGCGCCGCGCTGGGCTGGCGCGCGCACTACGCCTACCGCACAGCGGACGCGTCCTACCCCTTCGTGCGGCGCCGGCCGGGGTGGACCTCGCAACGCGTGTCGCTGCGCCTGGAAGCACGCACCTCGATGGGCCCCGGCCTGCACGCCGTGGCCGGCGCACGCCTGAGCCATGAGGCCGCGCGCCTGGACGCGCCGTCCGGCAGCGAGGCACGCGCCGAAGAGGTCTTCGTCGACTGGCAGCCCGCCGGCCGCTGGCGCCTGAAGCTGGGGCGGCAGCTGGTGGCGCTGGGCGTGTCCGACTATTTCCAGCTGCAGGACGCGATAAGCCCGCGTGACTTGCGCGTTATGGGCGCGGCCGACCTGCGCGAATCGCGGCTGCCCGTGTGGGCCACGCGCGTGAGCCACGAAGGCGATCGCAGCGCCACCGAATTGATCCTCAAGCACCGGTTCCAGGCCAACCGCCACGGCCCTTCGGGCAGCGACTTCGACCCCGCCATCCGCTGGGGCGGGGTCGACCGCACCGTGCTCGCCGCCGGGCCGCGGCTGTCGCGGCACCCCGACGCTGCGCTGCGCTGGGTGGCGTCCCGGCCCTGGGGCGACGTGCAGGCCATGCTCGCCCGCGTGGTGGACCCGGCGCCGGCCCTGGTGGGCCTGCAGGGCGAACGGCTGGTGCTGGGCTTCCAGCGCGGCACCGTGGTTGGCGCCGGCGCCAACCACGCGGCCGGCAGCTGGCTGCTGAAAAGCGAATTCAGCCGCCGGAGCGCGGTGCGGCGTGCGCGCCGTGCCGGCCCCACCGGCCCTGGCCTGGTCCCGCTGGTGCCGGACACGCGCCCGCTGAGCCAGTGGATGGTCGGCGCGCGCTACACCGGCTTCCGTGGGTGGATGCTGGATGCCGAACTGCTGACCCAGCGCCTGCACGGCCACGACGCGTCCTTCATCGACCCGCGCACGGCCCGTGCCGCCGTGCTGAACGCCCAGTGGACCGGCTGGCACGACCGGCTGCGGCTGGAGCTGATGCTCGCCCATTGGTCGGGCGGCAGCGCGCTGCTGCGGGCGCAGGCCAGCTACGACATCGACGACGCCTGGCAGGCCCGGCTCGGCGTCATCGACTACCGCGGCGGCCGCCCGGGGTCGCTGCTGGAGCCGTACCGGCAGCAGGACCGGGTGACGCTCGGATTCGAACGATCGCTGTGAGCCCCATGAAGAAGTCGATCTACCTCATCAATCCCGCCGCCGACCTGTGCGGCTACTACACCGCGGAGGTCTTTGCCGCCAGCGGACTGGCGCCGGCGGTGCTGACGGCCGACCTGGCCATCGCCACGCTGGCGGCGATGGTGCCGCCCGACTTCGGCGTGCAGCTGTGCGAGGAGTACCTGACCCCGGTCGATTTCGACACCACGGCCACGTTCATCGGCATCACCGGCAAGGTGACCCAATGGGGACACATGCGCGCGATTGCTGACGAATTCCGCCGGCGCGGGAAGGTGGTGCTGATCGGCGGGCCGTTCGCGTCGCTGTCGCCCGACGTCGTGCGCCCCCACTGCGACATCCTCGTCCGTGGCGAGATCGAGGAGATCGCGGCCCAGATCTTCAGCGACCTGCGCGAAGGACGCTGGCAAAGCGAGTACCAGGGCGAGAAGCCGGACATCGGCCTGTCGCCGGTGCCGCGCTGGGACCTGTACCCGAACGACCGCGCCCTCACCGGCATCCTGCAGACCTCGCGCGGCTGCCCCTTCGAATGCGAGTTCTGCGACGTCATCCAGTACGTTGGCCGCAAGCAGCGCCACAAGCCCGTGGCCCTGGTGCTGCGTGAACTCGACGCGCTGTACCGGCACGGCTACCGCGATGTCTTCCTGGCGGACGACAACTTCACGGTGCACCGCGCACGCGCACGCGAACTGCTTCTGGCGATTCGCGAGTGGAATGGCGGCCGGCCCCACGGGCGGGTGCGCCTGAGCACCCAGGTGTCGATCGATGCCGCACGCGACGAGGAACTGCTGCGCCTGTGCGTGGACGCCGGCCTGGACACCGTCTTCATCGGCATCGAGACGCCGAACGAAGACAGCCTGCGCGAGACGCGCAAGCGGCAGAACCTGAAGGTCGACCTGGTCGAGCAGGTCAAGGTCTTCGTCGAGAACGGGCTGATGGTGATGGGCGGGATGATCGTGGGCTTCGACCACGATGGCCCGAACATCTTCGAAGTCCAGCACGACTTCGCGATGGCCTGCCCCGTGCCCATCTTCACGCTGGGCGCCCTGGTGGCACCGGCCGCCACGCCCTTGCACGCGCGCCTGGCCGCCAGCGGACGCCTGGTCTCCGGCGGCTCGGAATTCGCCGGCTCGATGTGGAGCACCAACATCGTGCCGCTGCGCATGTCGTCCACTCAATTGATGCACGGGCTGCATGGGCTCGGCAACCGGCTCTACGATCCGGACGCATTCGGCGAGCGCCTGCTGCACTTCGTCGACTGCCACGGCCGCCGCCACGGGGACGCCGATCACGCCGGCCGCCAGCCGGCCGGCGCACGGCCGGTGAACGTCGACGCGCAAGCCTTGCTCGCCCGCTTCGCCGGCCTGGGCCCGCGGGAAGCCCGGCTGTGGCAAGCGCTGCTGGCGCGCGCGGCGGGCAAGCCCCGGGCCGGCCATCTGGCGATGCAGGCCCTGATGGAGTACATGCAGGTTCGCCACATGTATGCGCAAGGCCAGCACTGGGAGCCGCTGCCGGCCGCCGAGCCGCAACCCCGCACGGCGAGCACGGGCCCCGTCAGCATCGTGCGACCGCTGGAATCAACGGGGCGCCGCGCCAGCAGGCCAAGCCCAGCACCAGCACCAGCACCAGCACCAGCACAAGACGACCCACTGATGTGGCTTCTGTCCACCCTGAACGCCCGCGGCATCCGGATCAGCCGAAACGGCGGCCAGCTGCAGTTGAGCGCGCCGGCGGGCGCGCTGGATGCACAGCTGCGGTCGCACCTCGCGGCCCACAAGCAAGCCCTGATCGATCGGCTGGCCGGCATGGAAGGGTCACCCCAGGGCTGAAGTGAACACGACCCCGCCAGAGATCCATCGGGCGCGGACGCGGATTTCGGTCACCTCTTCAGGATGAAGCACCGCACACTGGCGCACCGCCCCATCGCCACGCCTTTTCATCGTTAGGCAATGCCTTGGCCTGCAACAACCCAGGAATCGCCCCAACCGCATCCATGAACCTGAGAGTCGCCACCTCCGCCGACGCCGCCGGCATTGCCGAACTGGCCATCGGCTTTCGCAAGCACCTGCAGCGCAGCGCACCCAGCGACGAGCAGTTCCGCGCCGGCATCGGCCGCCTGCTGGCGGCCGAGGATGCGCATTTCTGCGTCTGCGACGTGGACGGCAGGACCGTCGCCTATGTCCTGCAGCGCTTCCGCTACTCGATGTGGGTGGCCGGCCTGGAGGCAACCATCGAAGACCTGTTCGTCGATCCCGCGTGCCGCGGCAGCGGCATAGGCGGGCAGCTGGTCGCGTATGCGCTGGACCGCGCGCGTGCCCGCGGCTGCAGCACCGCCTGCCTGGACACCAACGAGCACAACACCGCTTCGCAGCGCATCTACCAGGCCCTGGGCTTCAGCGCGTTTTCGCCGCGCTGGAACGGCAACCAGGTCTTCTACCGCGCGCGCCTGGCCTGACCGGGCCGGCAAGCTCTGGTGGCACTCAGCCGCCTTCCTCGTCCATCCAGCGTGCCGCGCGCTCGGCCAGCATCACGCAGCTCAAGTGCAGCGGGCTGGACGGTATGCGCGGCAACACCGACGCATCCACCACCCGCAGCCCCTGCAGACCATGCACCCGGAAGTGGGCATCCACCACGGCCAGCGGGTCGTGCGCCGGACCCATGCGCGCCGTGCCGCACGGGTGCCAGGCAGGAATGGCGAAGCGCGCGCAGGCCTGGCGCAGCATGGTGTCGTTGCGCAGCAGCGCTTCGGACCACGCGAACACCGAGCGCAGGTGCGGGCGCAGCGCCGCGGACCCGGCCAGCGCCCACGACAGACGCAGGCCCTGCGCCAGGGCCTCATGGTCTGCCGTGCTGGCGGCCAGGTCGAAATCGATGGCAGGCTGCGCCAGCGGGTCGGCCGTGGCCAGCCGCACGCGCCCACGCGCCTGCGGCCGCGCCAGCATCACCGACAAGCCATGCGCCCGCGGCGTGCCGAGCAGGCTGCCGAGCTCGGGAATGCGGGCCGTGTCGAGGTCATGCGCCAGCATCAGGCTCAGGCCGGGCCGCGCTGCGCCGGCGATGCAGGCGCGCGCCATCACCTGGTGCTGCATCGGGTGAACGGCCGCGCCTTCGGCCGGCACCATCCACATCATCACCGCCAGATGGTCCTGCAGATGGCTGCCGACGCCGGGCAAATGCAGGCGGGGGGCCATGCCCAGCGCGCGGCACTGCGCCGCGTCGCCGATGCCCGAACGCAGCAGCACGCCCACGCTGTGGACGGCGCCGGCACACAGGGTGACGCGGTGCGCGTGCAGGTCCACCGGCTCGCCCCGCCGCAGCGCGCGCACACCCACCACCCGCGGGCCGTCGAACAGCAGGCGGTCGGCCTGCGTCCCGGCGGACACGGCGAGATTCGGCCGCCGGCGCGCCGCGGCCAGGTGCGACAGCGCCGTCGACCAGCGCACCCCGTCCGGCGCGTTCAAGGGCAGCAGCCCGACGCCGGCCCGCTCGCTGCCGTCGTTCAGGTCCGCCAGCACTTCCATGCCCTGGGCCTCGCACGCGGCGAGGAATGCCGCCTGCAGCGGCGCCAACGCGGCGGCCGCGGTGCGGCGCACCGGCACCGGCCCCTCGGCACCGTGCTGCGGACCCGCGAAGTCGTGGTCCGTCTCCAGCGCCTTGAAGAACGGCAGCACCCGCTCCCATTGCCAGTCAGCACCGCCGGCCTCGGCCCAGGCGGACACGTCGCTCGGCGCGGGACGCAACGCCAGCGCACCGTTGATGGACGAGGTGCCGCCCATCACCTTGCCCAGGTGATAGGGCACCTGCCGCTGGCCGTCCAGCGTGGCGCTGCACAGCCAGTCGCAGCCGGCGGCCGCAGGCAGCGCCGCCAGGCGCAGATGTTCGGGCAGCGATTCGGGCAGCGAGGCCGAACCGGCGAAGTCGGGCCCGGCCTCCAGCAGCAGCACCCGGCGCTCCGGCCGCTCGGACAGTCGGCTGGCCAGCACGGCGCCGCTGCTGCCACCGCCGATGACGACGTCGTCCCAACGGGTCTCGGACGGTGCCGCATTCACAGCACGACCACCTCCAGCGGCGCGGCGCCGTCCGGGTCGGCGGGCATGCCCAGCCGCTTCAACAGCAGGTGCTGATGCAACTGCGCAATCACGTTGCCGACCACGCCCCCTCCAACGAGGTCGCGCGCCGGCAGTTCGGCACCCAGCCAACGCAGGACGTGTTCTCGCAGCTCCATCGCCGCCAGTGAATCGACGCCGAGGCTGGACAGACGCAGCCCATCGAGGCGATCGGCATCGTGCGGCAACTGCCCGTCATCCAGCTGCAGCACCTGCCGCAGCAGGTCCGCCACGCCCTGCCGCAGCGCGGCCAGCGCCTGCGCAGGGTCCAGCCGCAACAGCGTGTCCAGCGGCGGCAGGCCGGACCGAGGTGACGCGGCGGACGCGTCCTCCGGAATGCCCCGTGTGCCCTCCCATGTGCCCTCCCACGTGCCCTCAGGTGTGGCCTCCCGTGCAGCCAGGCTGGACGGCGGCGTCCATTGCACTCGCAAGCCTTCCACCTGCAGGCAGGCGCTGCCGTCGGCGTGCAGGATCTGGACGTCCGCCACGGCCCACAGCGGCTGGCGCTCGCACAGGCGCGCCTGCACCACCATGCCATCGGCGGGTGCGCTGCCGTCCCAATGCATCCGCCGCATCGCCACCGGCACCGGCACCCCCTGGGCGGGCCGCAGGTCGCCGCCCAGCGCCGCGGCGACGGCCTGCAGCGCAGCATCCAGCCAGGGGACGGGCAAGGGGCCCGGCGCCGCCGGCGGCCGCTGCAGCCGGCCTTCGGCCAGCCCGGGCTGACGCCGCAGCGTTTGCAGCAGGCGGAAGGCGGGCCCGTATGCCAGGCCGATGGCCTGCAGCGACGCGTAGAACGCCTCGCCGTCGATGTGCACCCAGGCCGCGCCGTCCACGTCCTGCGCCGGCACCCACGCCGGGGACGCCGGCGCACTGCCCGCCGCCACGGCCCGCATGCAGCATTGCCAGTCGGCCTCGCCCGGTGCGCGCTTGCGGATTTCCACGGCCCAGCCGCTCCTTTCACGCGTCAGCACGGTCTGCAGCGCCGCCGCGCCGGCCACGGGCAGCGGCCGCTCGAAGCTCACGTCCTCCAGGCCGGCGGCCGACGCCAGCGGCGCGCGCTGCAGCGCGTCGATGGCCATCACGATCCAGCCGGCGGCCGGCATCAGCGCGACGCCGGCCACCACGTGCTGCAGCAATTCGCCCGCGCTGCCGGCGGACACGGTGGTGTCGTAGGCCACCACCGCTTCGCTCGCCAGGTCGAGCCGGCGGCCGGCCGGCAGCGCGGGGTCGGCTGCATCCGCCACCGCCGCGGAAGCGCTGAACCAGTGGCGCTGCCGCTCGAAGGGGCGGGCCGGCCATGGGGCCCGGGCCGCCCACGCAGCGGGGGCAGCCGGCGCCTCTTCCAGCACCAGGTGCGCGTTGGTGCCGCCGAAGCCGAAGGCGCTGACCCCCGCACGCCGGGGCCGGCCCGGCTCGCCAGGCCATGCCGCCGACCCCACCAGCGGCCGCAGCCGGCTGCCGGCCAGGTCGATGTGCGGGTTCAGTGACTTGAAATGCAGGTTGCCCGGCAGCACGCCATGCCGCAGTGCCAGCAGCAGCTTGATGACGCCCGCCACGCCGGCCGCGGCCTCCAGGTGGCCGATCTGCGTTTTCAGCGCCCCCAGCCAGCAGGGGGCCGACGCCGGCGCATCGAGCACCGCGCGCAGCGCCTGCACTTCGATCGGGTCGCCCAGCGCGGTGCCGGTGCCATGGGTTTCCACGGCATCGATGGCCGCCGCGGGCACGCCCGCCTGCTGCAGCGCGCGCCGCACCACCTGCTGCTGCGCCAGGCCGTTGGGCGCAGTCAGGCCATTGCTCGCGCCATCCTGGTTGACGGCCGAGCCGGCGATGACGCCCAGCACCGGCCGCCCTTCGCGCAGGGCCAGGTCCAGCCGCTGCAGCACCAGCACGCCGCAGCCCTCGCCGCGCACGTAGCCATCCGCGGCGGCGTCGAAGGTCTTGCAGCGGCCGTCCGGCGCGAGCATGCCGGCGCGGCTGAACACGGCGCCCAGGTCTTCGGCCAGCACCAGGTTGACGCCGCCAGCCAGCGCCAGGCGGCTCTCGCCAGCGGCCAGGCTGGTGCAGGCCTGATGGATGGCCACCAGTGACGACGAACAGGCGGTGTCGATCGCCAGGCTCGGCCCCTGCAGCCCGAAACAGTACGACAAGCGGTTGGCCGCCATGCTCAGCGCACCGCCGGTGCCGGCATGGGCATCGGCCGGCACGCCGGCCGCACATATCAGGCGGTAGTAGTCGTTGCTGCTGATGCCGACGAAGACGCCCGTGGCCGAGCCCCTGAGGCTCGCCGGCTCGATGCAGGCATGCTCCAGCGCCCGCCAGGTGGTTTCCAGCAGCAGCCGCTGCTGGGGATCCATCAGCCGCGCCTCGCGCGGGGAAATGCCGAACAGCGCCGCGTCGAAGGCCGCCACGTCGTCGAGCAGCCCGGCGTGGCGGTGGGGCGCGTCCACGCCCGGCGGCCATGCGCACAGGCGGCGGCGTTCGGCATCCACCTCGCGCACGGCGTCGCGGCCTTCGGCCAGCAGCTGCCAGAACGCGGCCAGATCGTCGGCGCCTGGCAGGCGGCAGGCCATGCCGACGACCGCGATGGGCACGGCCGGTGCGGTGGCTGGTGCGATGGCCGCTGCGGTGGCCGGTGCAGCGGCCGGCCCGGTTGCCGCTCCCGCGCCGACCTGGTCGGCGTGGCCCTGCTGATGGTTTTCCAAGTGAGCGGCCATGGCCTCGATGTTCGGGTGGTCAAAGAGCAGCGACGCGGGCAGGCGCCGGTCGAGCCTGCTCGACAGCTCGCCGCTCAATGCGACGATCTGCGCCGAATCCAGCCCCAGCTCGGCGAACGGCCGCCGCGGCGAGACATCGGCCAGCGGGCGCCGGGCCAGTGCCGCGACACGCGTGCGCAGCCAATCCGCCAGCGGCGCCGCCCTGTCGGACACGGGCACGGCCGCCGGCGCACGCGGCCACCGTGCCAGCTCGCGCAGGTCGCCCGCCAGCAAGGCCGCCCGGCAGGCCCGGCGCCGCACCTTGCCGCTGCTGGTGCGCGGTACGCCACCGGGCGGCAGCAGCACCACCAGGCCCAGCTCGATGCCGTGCGCTTCGGCCACGGCATCGGCAATGCGGCGGCCGATCGCGTCGCCGTCGGGCTGATGGCGCGCCAGGCGGTCCATCTCCAGCACCACCGCTACGCGCGGCCCCGCCTCGGCCTCCTCGTCCAGCATGAAGGCCGCGGCCAGGCCGCCGCGGCACAGGTCCGGGTGCGCGGAAAGCGCCGTCTGCTCCAGGTCCTGGGGATAGTGGTTGGCACCGCGCACGACGATCAGGTCCTTGAGCCGCCCGGTGATGAAGAGCTGCCCCTCGTGCACGAAGCCCAGGTCGCCGCTGCGCAGCCAGCGGCGCTGCGGCTCGCCGTCGAGGGTGGCACGGAAGGTGGCCGCCGTGTCGTGCGGCCATCCCCAGTAGCCGGCGGCGATGGATGGGCCGTGCAGCCACACTTCGCCCACCTGCAGCGGGCCGCAAGGCCGGCCATCGTCCGGCCGCACGATGCGCAGGCTGCAGCCTTCGGCCCGCAGCTGCCCGCTGGACACGAGCACGACGCCGCCTTCCGCGCACGGCTCGACGCGGCCGCGCGCCAGCGCCTGCGCCTGCACGCGCAGGCGCCGCGGCCCCTGCCCCGGCGGACCGGCGGTGACCGCCAGCGTGGCTTCGGCCAGGCCATAGCCGCCGCACAGCGCACCCGCGTGCAATCCATTGCCGGCGAATCGCGCCTGGAAGCGGTCCAGCGTGGCAGCCCGCAGCGGTTCTGCCCCGTTCAGCGCCACGCGCCAGCTGGACAGGTCGAGTGCATCGGCCTGCACCGAGACAGGCAGCGCAGCACACAGCTCGTAAGCGAAGTTCGGCGCGGCCGAAAAGCAGGCCCGGTACGCTGCCAGCGCCTGCAGCCAGCGCAGCGGCCGCTGGATGAATGCCGCAGGCGGCATCAGCACCGCCGTAGCGCCCAAGGTGAGCGGCATCAGCAGTCCGGCCACCAAGCCCATGTCATGGTGCAGCGGCAGCCAGGAGACAAAGCTGCCATCGCCTTCCACCGCCACCGACGCAGCCAGGTGCCTGCAGTTGGCCAGCAGATTGGCGTGCGACACCATCACCCCTTTCGGCGTGCTGGTGGAGCCCGAGGTGTACTGCAGGTAGGCCAGGTCGCCGGGCCGCAACGCGTCATTGAGCCAGCCGGGGTGGTCCAGCGCCACCTGCGCGGTCAGCGTCCCCAGGCCCAGCACCGGCGCCGCATCACCGGCCGTGCCGGCCAGCCGGCGCTGCAAGTCGGCGCACTGCGCGTCAGTGGTCAGCACGGCACGCGCGCCGGCATCTCGCACCAGGGCCGCCAGCAGGCGCAGCTGGTGTTCGCGGCGCGGCGGGCAGGCCGGCACCGCCACGGCACCGGCGTACAGGCAGCCCAGCAGTGCCGCCACGCACTCCGGCGACGAGTGGAAGGCCAGCAGCACCCGCTCGCCCACCAGGCGGTGGCGGCGCAGCGCCTCGGCGACGCGCATGGCCTCCCGGTGCAGCCCGCCGCGGGTGATGCGGAGGCTCTCGGCCTCGCCATCACCGAGGAACACCAGCGCCGCCCTGCCCGGATCGCGCTCCGCCAGCAGCCCCAGCAGCGCGCTCAAGCGGTCGCCGCCGAGCATCGCTGCGTCATGGCCGTTCATTGCCACTGCCTCCCCCACCCACGCAGGCGACGGCTCATGATGTGCACGCGTGGGAACCGGCGCATCCTGCCCATGTGGTGCTCAGCTCCAGACCGCCCGCACGCTGCCGACGAGGAACACCGTGCCCACGGCCGCCAGCGCGACACCCAGGGTGCGCAGCGCCGGCAGCAGTCGATCGCGCAGCGTCGCGAATGCGCCGATCCCCACCCCGAGCAGGTGCAGTGCGGCCGAACTGAGCACGAATCCGAAGGTGTAGTACGCGGGGCTGGCGGAGCGCGGCATCTCGACCCCGTGCGCGTGGCCATGGCAGATGCCGAAGACCAGCACCAGGACCATCGGCAACCAGGTGGTGGATCCGCGGCGGATGACGAAGATGGCGACGCCCAGGCAAAGCACCGACGCGGCGATGCCCGCCTCACGGTACGGCAACGGCCACTGGAAGATGCCGGCCGCGCCGCCGATCGCCATCGCCAGCACGAAGCCCAGCGGCACCAGCCACACGCGGCGCCCACCCATCAAGGCGCTGACGATGCCCACGCTCACCATCGCCAGCAGGTGATCGATGCCGAACACGGGGTGGAGCAGGCCGGCCGCGAAGCCGGCGGCATCGTCCTGCGCATGGGCATGGCACAGCGCGGGCAAGACCAGCCCGAGCACGAGCAGGCAGGCCGCTGAAGCCGCGCGGCGCCAAACGGGCCTCCGGGTCGTGCCCGGCGGCCACCCGCAGCGGCATCGGAGCGCGACGCGATCGACGTCAAATGGTGTGCTGTGCGCGCTGCGGCTCAACTCGCGTCTCCCCCGGACAGGAATGGCCGCACATCATGGCGACAGGCGCGCGCACCCGCATCCTGCCCAAAGTGACAGGTGAATGCGTTCACGTCGCATTCATGGCAGATACCTGAGCTGAATGGCCTTGGCTACGGCTTGTTGCCGATTCGTGGCCGACAACTTGGTGCAGGCATTGCGCAGATGGAATCGCGCCGTGTGCTCGCTGATATCCACCAGCCGGCCGATTTCCCACGTGGTCTTGCCCAGTGAAGCCCACCGCAGGCACTCGCGCTCGCGCGCGGTCAACATCGGTTGAACCGGATGCCGCCGCAATGGGCGCAACTGGTGCAGCTGCGGTGCGCACAATTCATGCAGTTCGGACAACAGCGACATGCCACTCCGGAAACTGAGCTGTCGTGCCGTGTCGCACACCAGGTGGCCGGCGGCCAGCATCAGCGTGGCCACCAGGCTCCCGGAGACATACAAGGGCAACTGCATCCCAAAGGCAATGCCGTATTCGCGCACCAGCGTCAACAGCCCATCGGCCGGGGCGCCGGGCTGGGCCACCGGCTCTGGCAGGTGTTCCAGGTCCAGCATCATCGGCAGCAGGCACGCGTTGCAGCGGGGCGACTCTGCGGGCACGTCGCCCGGCTGCATGTCGAGGTAAGCCGCCCAGAGGTCCGCCGGCACGTTGTGCACCGACCAAACCCGTTCACGGGGGGAATCGGTCCAGGCGGAATAGGCCCAATAGCGAAAGCCGAGTTGCTGCGCCCTTTCACCCGCCATCCGTGCGATCAGTCCGTTCGAGTCCATGACAAGCCCATCACCAGCCAAGCCCACCCGTTTCCGGCGGCGAATTTTGAGCTTGAGGTGAGCCAGGACTGTGCTTGTTGGGGTGCCGCATCTGAACAATGCTCGGCACTTCCGGGCACACCTGGTGATTCCTTCAGTGCCCGGCCCGCTCCGCGCCGGGATCGCCCGAGTGACAGGCCATTGCAGGCCGGGTGCGGCTTCAGCAGCAGTCAGGCTTCACGGCAATTAGCCGGGCTGAATTGAGCTGGGTAACAGCCTGTTGCCGCCGGCCCGTGGACGACGTCCCGCGGGCGATGAGTGGAATGAATCGCCGCATCGGCGCATCGGCGCATCGGCGCATCGGCGGCGCGAGCCGTGGAACGCTTCGCGACGGAAGCAGGCTCCCAGGCCCGCCTCAGGCCCGGACCACCAGCCGGCACTGGGTTTGCCAGCCGTCGGCGCCGGCGCGGTACGGCAGCGTCACGGCGTCGCGGTCTTGTGCATTCAGCCGCCGCCAGATGCCGTCGCGCGCATTGCCCGGGTCGCCGTCGACGTAGAGCTGTGTCGTCAACAGCTCGCGCGGGCCCAGCTTCACCTTGACGTGGATGTGCGGCGTGCGGCCGCTGTAGGCCACCGGCTTCATGGTGCGGAAGCGGAAGCGGCCTTCGGCATCCACCGCCGCGCGGCCAAAGCCCTGGAACGCGGGATCGGCCCGGCCGCCGTCACCGGGGTGGTGGTAGTGGCCGTCGGCGTCGCACTGCCAGATCTCCACCGTGCCGCCACGCAGCGCCCGGCCTTGGGCATCCAGCAGCTGGCCGTCCAGCCAGGCGGCTTCGCCCTTGGCGTAGCGGCGCGGGCCCTGGGCCAGCAGGTCGGCGTCGGTGTCGGCGGGCAGTTGCACCGGGTAGAACGGGCCTTCGGTCTGCGCTGGCGTCAGCGGCAACGGGCCCCGGGCCTGGACGGCGCGCCAGATGGCCGGTACGGCCAGCACGCCACCGGCCAGCAGCAACTGGCGGCGCTGCGACCAGGGCGCCGCGGCCGGCTCCGGTGATGCAGGCGATTCAGGCGCTTCGGGCACCCGCGGTGCCGGACCGGTGGAAGACATGCCTAACTCCTGGAACGCGCGGCCGGGGCGGCGCCGGCCGGCGCCAGCGGCGCCAGCGTCGCGCGCAGCCGCTCGCGCGCGCCGGCCTGTCCGGCAATCGACGGGCCCAGCGCGGCCTCGACGGTGCCGATGTGCGCCAGCATCAACGATTCCGCCAGCGCGAGGTCGCCCGCGGCCAGCGCGTCCACGATGCGCGCATGGTCGGCGCAGGATTCGCGGGCGTCGTGCGTGCTCTGGTACAGCGTGGCGGCCAGCGTGGTGCGCGCCGTCAGGTCGCGCAGCATGTCGGCCAGCACGCGGTGGCCCAGGCAGGTGGCGAGGCAGACGTGGAAATCGGCCAGCACGAAGGCGCGGGTGGCGGCGTCCGCCCCGTCCATCGCCTGTTCCTCGTCGCGGATGTGCTGCTTCAGCGTGCGGATGACCGACTGCAGCGGCTTGCCTTCGCACTGGCGCAGCATGCCGCCTTCGACCGCGCGGCGCGCGGCGAAGGCATCGCGCGCTTCCTGCTCGCTGGGCTCCATCACGTACCAGCCCTTGCGCGAGCGCACCTCGACGAAGCCGCGCGCCTGCA
>CAMLJY010000071.1 GCA_946480465.1 uncultured Burkholderiales bacterium | reverse complement strand
CTCCACTTCGCCCCTTCGGGTTCAGTCGAGCCTTTGCTTCGTGACGCACCATGCGCCGGGATCGTACGCAGCGGCCCCGCGCGCCGACAGCGCGGATTTCCGGCGATCATCGGCGGCCGACCGTTCCTTTTCCGGCATGACGCTGCGATGGCCGAATCCCCCGCCCTCTCCATCGATGACAAGGCCTGGCGCCTGCTGGAGGCGCTGCAGGCCGACGGCCGCCAGCCGCTGAAGAGCCTGGCGCAGGCCGCGGGCCTGTCGATCGCCGCCACTGCCGAGCGGCTGAAAAAGCTGCAGGAGGCCGGCGTGATCCGCGGCGTGCACGCCACGCTGGACGCAGCACGCCTGGGCTGGGGCGTGCAGGCCATCGTCGGCATCACCACGCTGCAGCCGGCCAAGCAGGCGCTGCTGGCCAAGCTGCGCACGATGCCCGAGGTGCTGGAGTGCCACCACGTCACCGGCGCCGATTCCTACCTGATGACGGTCGTGGCGCGCGACCTGCCGGACCTCGAGCGCTTCCTGGGCGCCATCAACGGCTGGGGCGAGACGCGCACCTCGATCGTGCTGTCGACGCCGATTCCGCGGCGGGCGCTGGCCCGGCCGGAAGGCGCCGTCAGCCGGCCTTGAGTCGCCGCGCGGGATCGGGCCGGCGGCCGGTCAGCGCGCGGCGCAGGCCATCCTCGAACACCTTCAGGTTCAGCGGCTTCACCCAGTACTCGTAGGCCCCCAGGCTCATGGCCTTGATGATGTCCATCGTCAGGCTGTCCCCGGTCAGGATGGTCACGCGCAGGCCGCGGCGCGTGATCTCCGAGTTGAGCTGCCGCACGACCTCCAGCCCGGAGGTGTCGGGCAGGTGCATGTCCAGCAGCACGAAATCGGGCTGCTCTTCGTGGACCATGCGGATGCCTTCGGCACCGGTGCTGGCGTGCACCAGCTGCACGCCGGGATGACGGGCCGCGAGGATGCCCTCGACCAGCGCGACGTTCATCGGCTGGTCTTCGATGTAGAGCAGCTTGCCGCTCAGCTCGACGGCCGCATCGGCCGCCCTTGGATCAGAACTCACCATGTGCGCCCCCTGCCAACTGCCTGGGCACCGTCTCGTCTGTTGTTGTGCACCCAGACCCGCAGCATAAGCGTGACGCCCACGCCCGGCCACCCTGGTTGGCCCTGCTTACCAAGTGGCGGCGGCCTGTAGGGATTTCAGGGATGGGCGGTGGCCGCCGCGCGGGCCTTGCGCAGCAGGCCCTCGATGGCCAGCACGTAGCCGTCGACCCCGAAGCCGACCACGATGCCGGCCGCGACGGGCGACAGGTAGGAGTGGTGGCGAAAGGCCTCCCGCGCATGCACGTTGGAGATGTGCACCTCGATCACCGGCACACCCGAGCCCTTGATGGCGTCGTGCAGCGCGACCGAGGTGTGCGTGTAGGCGCCGGCGTTGAAAACGATTCCGGCGAGGCGCCCCTCGCGGTACGCCACGCCGGCCTCGTGGATCCAGTCGATCAGCTGGCCCTCGTGATTCGATTGGCGGCACTGCACTTGCGCGCCGCCCGCCGCACCGGCCTCGCGGCACAGGGCCTCGACGTCGGCCAGCGTCGTGGCGCCGTAGACGGCCGGCTCGCGCGTACCGAGCAGGTTCAGGTTGGGACCGTTCAGGACCAGGATGTTCATGCGGGAGGCTTCAGGCGGATGGGGTGGGAATGGTAGCGAGGGGCCCTCGCTCACCGCCCTGCGGCAGCGGCTTCGCGCGCGGCGCGTTCGGCGATCAAACGCCTGAAGTGCGCGGCCATGCGCTCCGGGTCGGCGCGGCGGCCGGTGAACAGTTCGAAGGCACCGATGGCCTGGCCCACCGCCATCCCGCCGCCATCGGCCACCGCGCAGCCTGCGGCGCGGGCGGCCTGCAGCAGCGCGGTGTCGAGCGGGAAGTACACGACCTCGGAGACCCACAGCTGCGGCCGCAGCAGCGCTGCGTCCAGCGGCAGGCCCGGCAGCTTGGACATGCCGGTGGGCGTGGCATGGATCAGCCCGCTGGCGCCGCGCAGCGCGGCCGCCGTGTCGGTTCCGGCGCTGACGCGTCCTTCGCCGTGCCGCGCCGCCAGGCTCGCCGCCAGCGCCTCGGCGCGCGCGGCCTCGCGATCGACCAGCACCAGCTCCCGTGCGCCCAGCCCCAGCACCGCATGGGCGATGGCGGAGCCCGCGCCCCCGGTGCCCAGCAGCACCACGCGCGACAGGTCGGCCCGCGGCAAGGCGCGGCGAAGGCCCCAAGCCCAGCCGGAGCCGTCGGTGTTGTGGCCGATCAGGCGGTCACCCTCGAACACCACGGTGTTGACCGCGCCCATGGCCTGCGCATCGGGCGACAGCTCGTCCAGCAGCGGCAGCACCGCCTGCTTGCAGGGAAAGGTGATGTTGAGGCCGGCGAAGCCCATCGTGCGGGCGGCGGCGACGAGGCCCGGCAGCGCGTCCACGCCCGCGCCGGTGCGGTCCAGGTCGATCAGCTGGTAGTGCAGGTCGAGGCCGTGGTGCCGGGCTTCCTCCTCGTGCATCGCCGGCGACAGCGACTGCGAGATGCCGGCGCCGATGAGCCCGATCAGCGGCTTCATGCGCGGCTCCCGCCCGGGTCCTGCCTGGGGCGGATCGGCGCGGCCGTGCGCGGATGCTGGCGAGGTCATCGGCTGCCGCTCACTTCCGGAGTTTGGCCGACCCGGCCACTGAACACCCCCGCGGCGTCCTCGCCGGCCCTGGCCGCCTGCCTGCCCGCCGCCGGCTTCACCCCCGGCACGATCGCGGCCTGCATGGCCGCAAGCGGCAGGTCGATCAGCCTCGACGAGGCCACCAAGATTGGGGTCACCGCATGTCTCCTCGGCACGAGCGTACCGACCATCGGATAAATGTACGAACTGGTTAGTTTTTGCGCATGCGGGATTCCCCTCATGGCGAGCGAAAGGGGTGCGCGGGCTGCGCGTGGGGCGCGGGAACGCCCTACTTGCGCACGTAGCGCACGACCATCTCGACGATGCTGTCGCGCCGGGCGCCGACGGCGCGCGGGCTGTCGAAGTCGCGCTTGAAGATCAGGCCGAAGGTGTGGCGGTTGGCCACGTTGAAGAAGCTGAGGGCGGAGATGGACATGTGCAGGTCCACCGGATCCACGTCGTTGCGGAAGACGCCGGCCTTCACGCCGCGCTCGTACACCGTCTTCACCGCATCGATGGCCGGCACGTTCAGCTGCTGGATGGACTTGCTCTGCGCCAGGAACTCGCCGCGGTGGATGTTCTCCGTCATCACCAGGCGGATGAAGTCGGGGTTGGCGAGCTGGTAGTCGAAGGTGAAGCCGACCAGCTTGCGCAGCGCGTCCTCCGGCGGCAGGTCTTCCAGGCGCAGCTCGGACTCGATGCGGCGGATGCGGCGGTAGGCCTCCTCCAGCACCGCGACGTACAGCCCTTCCTTGCTGCCGAAGTAGTAATAGATCATCCGCTTGCTGGTGCGCGTGGCGGCGGCGATCTCGTCGATGCGCGCGCCGGCCAGGCCCTTGCCGGCGAACTCGCGGGTGGCGACGGCCAGGATGTCGGCCATCGTGCGGTCGGGGTCGTTGGTGCGCGGGTCGGCGGGGCGGGTGCCGCCCGCGTCGGCCGTGCCGGCCTTCGTTGCTGCAGCTGATGCCGCCGTCGCGCTGCCGGCGGCGCGCGGCGCGCGGCTGCGCCGCGGATGTACTGCCTGGTTCATGGGCGGCGAGCTTAGCAGCGCCGCGCGGATCGTTTCAGTGCAGCACCAGCACCGGAAGCTGCGTGCGCGACAGCACGCTCTTGCTGTGCGAGCCGAACAGCAGCTCGCCGAAGGCGCCGCGGCCGTGGGTGACCATCACGATCATGTCGCAGCCCAGCGCGGCGGCATGGCTGACGATCGCCTCGTCCACCGCGCCGGTCGAGGCATGCGCGCCCTGGAAGCGCACGCCGGCGGCCTCGGCGCGGCGGCCGAAGGCGTCCAGCGTCTCGCGCGCGTGCGACTCGGTCGCGGCCAGGTGCTCGCCGATCTGGCGCTCGTACGCGTGCATCACCGTGCCGGGGCTCGGCAGCGGCACGCCGGGCTCGACGATGAAGCCCGTGATGGACGCGCCCAGCTGCCCGGCCAGGGCAATGCTCTGCTGGATGGCGCGCTCGGACAGCGGGCTGCCATCGATGGGCACGAACAGATGGCGGATCATGGTGCGTTCCCGGGTGAAGTGAGCGTCACTGTAGGCGCGCCCGGCAGGCGCAGGCTTGACCGCGCGCAAACCCACGAGGAGCGCTGTGCCGGAGATCCGGCCTCGGTCAGGCGCGGCCCAGACGCGGCCCAGACGCGGGCCGGACGCGGGCCGGACGCGGGCAAGACGCGTATCAGGCGCTGCGAACGAACCCCGTGCCGGGTGCATGGGCGTCGTCCGCCGCATCCTCAACCGGGCGCGTTCCGCAGCCGCAGCTTGCCCGGCAAGGGAACCGAGCGGCGCAGGACGTCCTCGCCCAGCCATTCGGCCGCGCGCCGCGCGCGCTGCGCGACCACCGGCAGCGGCATCTGCTGGTAGTCGTCGTTGAACACCTCGAAGCTGTAGTCGCCGCGGTAGCCGATGCGGTCCAGGCGGGTGACCAGCTCGGCCAGTTCGGCGCTGTGCACGCCTTCCCCGGGGAACACCCGGAAGTGCCGCGCGGTGCTGATGCGCTCTTCGACCGACCGCATTTCCTGCCACATGAAGTCGGCCAGTTGAACGATGAAGATCTTGTCGGGGTCCAGCCAGTCCAGCTCCTCCAGGCGGGCACCCATCGCGAGCATGTGGAACGAATCGAGGCCGAGGCCCAGGTTGGGCGCGTCGGCGCGCACCACCAGCTCCCAGGCCTGCGTGAATTCGTTGACCGAACGCCCCCACGACAGCGCCTCGTACGCGATCCGGATCTTCGCGGGAACGGCCAGCATGGCGAGCTTGCGCAGGTCCTTGGCCAGTGCGTCCTGCTCACTGGTGGCATGCGTGGACGTCGACGAGCAGACCAGCAGCACGGAGGACCCGACCTGCTCGCACATGTCCAGCATGGTCTTGGCGACGTCGATCTTGTAGTCGTGCAGGTGACCCGACAGCCCTTCGAAATCCCGCAGCACCTGGAACCCGGTGACCCGCAGGCCGCTGCCCTTCACCGCATTCACCGCGGCCTGGATGCCGCCGGGGTGGCCGACGATGTCGCGCGCGGACAGCATGATCTGGCTGAATCCCGCGGCGCTCACCGCTTCCAGCCGCGCCTCCAGCGGACCGGCCAGCGTGATGGTGTCCATGCCGAAGTCGTCGAAGTTGCCGGCCAGGCGGGTCATCGCACGACTCCGGACGCCCCCGGAGTGCCCGGGGCCGGCAATGCCTGGTCGTGCACCAGCTCGAACAGCACGCCGCCCAGCCATGAATTGGTCAGCGCGCCGCGGAAGCCGCCCGCGCTGCCGTCGTCCAGGAAGCCTACGCCGCGTTCGCGCAGCAGGCGCACCGCCTCGCGCACGTCGGGCGTGCCCAGTCCCAGGCGCTGCAGGCTCTCGTCGCCTTCCACGTCCAGGATGCCGGGCTGCGGCTCCACCAATTGCAGATAAAAGCTGTGGCACGGGCTCTGCAGGATGCGGCCGTTCGGCATGATGCCGAAGCGCAGATCGGGCGGCAGCGGCCTGAAGCCGAATAGCTCCAGGTAGTACTCGGTCCAGTCCTCCATCCGGTCGGTGCCGATGTACTGCACGATGCCGAACCAGTGCAGGCCACACAGCGCCGGCGGCCGCTGGTCGACCGACGGGATGGGCACGAAATCGACGTCGTAGATCGAGAACTCGCGGTGGCGGTCGACGAAGTAGACGCGGCTACGGCCGACGCCATGGATGGCCGGGATGTTCAGCTCCATCACCTCCACATGGGTCGGAACCGCCCACGCGCCGCGGTCGATCGCCCGCCGATAGGCCGCGGCGGCATCGCGCACGCGCAGCGCGATGGCCGCGATCTCCGGGATCTCGGTCGGCTGCACGCTGGACGGCCGGCCGCTCGAATGCGCATTGATCACCACGTTCATCGGCCCTTGCCGGTACAGCAGCACCTCGCGCGAGCGGTGCCGGGCAATGGGGCGGAAGCCCATGGTCTCGAAGACCTGGCCGAGCGCCTGCGGCCGCGTGGTCGTGTACTCGATGAACTCGATGCCTTCGAGCCCCAATGGGTTCTCCGATTCATGAACACCTTCGCGGCTGGTGGGCGTGCTGCTCATCGGGGGCACCTGCGATGTGGAGATGGGCTCGATCATGCCTTGTCGAATGTCGGGTGTGGGGGAACGAAATGAGGTCGTCCGGCACGACGCCTGGGGCCGGCCATCGCGACGCCCTCGGGGCGGCGGGCCGAGGGGCGGCCGCGGCGCGTGGGCGCCGCGGCCGCCTTCGCGGCCTCGCCCGGATCAGAACGAGGACCGCAATCCCGCCTGCAGCACCGTCTTCTGCGAGATGTAGTCCTTCAGGTCGCCGGTGGCCACCGAGGCGCCGCCGTAGAGGAAGGTCCGCTTCGACAGCGCGTAGCGCGCCGCCACCGCGAACTTGCCCAGGTCCTGGCTCTGGCCCGTGGCGCTTTCATAGCGCACCTGCGTGTGGTTCACGCCCAGCAGGGCCAGGCCGATGGGCACCTCGACGCCAACGGTGTAGCCGCGCGTCTTGCGCATGTTGAAGGTGGAATCGCCGGTCACCACCAGGTTGGACACGCCGGAGGCGGCGCCATTGCCGCTGCCGGTGGCCAGCTTGCGGTTGTCCTGGAGGCCGCCCAGCACCTTGACGGCGCCGAAGTCGTAGTTCACACCCACCGTCAGCGACTCGTTGCTGCGCTGGCCGCCGATGCGGGCCTTGTTCCATTCATAGGACAGCGCCGCATTGAAAGGCCCCGCGCCATAGGCGGCCTTGACGCCGCTGAATCGGTCGGCCGTGCCTTCGCCGGGCGCCCATTGGCCGGCCACGCTGAACCCGCCCCAGCGCGGCGATTGCCATTGGATGACGTTGTCGGCGCGCGGCGCGTTCAGCCACATGGGCAATGCCTTGCCCATGTTGGTGACGCCGGTGCCGGGGTTGTTGACGAGCGCATTGCCGAAGGGGTTCGACAGGCCCATCACCGAGTCTTCCAGGACGTATTGCCGGCCCAGGCGCAATTCGCCCCAGCTGGGCGCTGACAGCGAGATGAACGACTGCCGGCCGAAGCCGCGCCCGCCCTGCGCGAGCGAGCCGGTGTCCGCCAGCACGCCGGACTCGATCACCACGCCGGCCTTCAGGCCCCCGCCCAGGTCCTCGCTCGCGCGCACGCCCCAGCGCGAGCCGTTCAGGCCGTTGGCCGTGCCGTCGTTCATCACGGTCTGGCTGGCGCCTCCCGCCTTGCCGCCGGCCTTGTACTGCGTGACGTTGAGGTCGATCAGCGCGAACAGCGTGACGGCCGATTGGGCCTGTGCCGCACCGGCCGCTCCCACCAGCGCGGCGAATGCCAAACCTTGGATCTTCATCGAATGACTCCTCGTTGAGGGTGTTTTGACCGCGACGTTCAGCGCGGCGCCGGACATGGCTCCGCCCTGCCCTGCGCCGCGGACCAGCGCAGGGTTGGATATCAGGGGATGGCGTGGATCAGCCGGCCGGCGGGCCGGCGGCGGCCGGGGCGGCCGCATGGGCGCCACCGAGGAAGAGCCGCTCCAGGTGTGGATCGGACAACAGCTCGTCCGCCGGCTTGTGCAGCACCAGGCGGCCGGATTCGAGCGCGATGGCTTCATCGGCCATCTTCAGCGCGCTCTTCACGTTCTGCTCCACCATCAGCACGGTCGTGCCCTGGTCGGCCAGGCGGCGCAGCAGGCGGAACACGTCCTGCACCACCAGCGGCGACAGGCCGATGGAGGGCTCGTCGATCAGGATCACGCGCGGCTTCAGCAGCAGCGCGCGGCCCACCTCCAATTGCTTCTGCTCGCCGCCGGACAGCGAGGACGCGGCGCTGTGCAGGCGTTCCTTCACCCGCGGGAACAGTTCCAGCACCTCGGGAATGCGCTCGTGCGTGGTCTTCATGCCGAGCGTGATGCCCCCCAGCTCCAGGTTCTCCCAGACGCTGAGCTGCCCGAACAGGTTGCGGCCCTGCGGCACGAAGGCCACGCCGTGCTTCACCAGCAGGTCCTTGGCCTGCGCGCCGGTGATGTCCTCGCCTTCCAGGCGGATGCGGCCCTCGCGCACCTTCAGCAGGCCGAAGAGCGTCTTCAGCACCGTGGACTTGCCCGCGCCATTGGGGCCCAGCAGCAGCGTGATCTTGCCGCGCCGCGCCTTCAGGCTGAGCTTGTTGAGGATGGTGAATTCACCATAGCCGGCGACGACGCCGTCGAACTCGATGGCGGTCTCGGACGGCGCGGGCACGGCGGCCGCCGGCGCGGAGCCGCGGGCGGTGGTGGTCATTGCGGCGTTCATCGCGTCAGCTCCCGAGGTAGGCGTCCAGCACCTGCTTGTTGGCGCGGATCTCCGCGGGCGTGCCCACCGCCATCACGCTGCCCTCGACCATCACCAGGATGCGGTGGCACAGGTCCATCACGAAGTCCATGTTGTGCTCGATGACGACGAAGCTGCCGCGGCGCGTGCGGTTCAGGTCTTTCAGCAGCGTGCTGATGCCGCCGACCAGGCTGGGGTTGACGCCGGCGCAGGGCTCGTCGAGCAGCACCAGGTCGGGCTCGCTCATGAAGGCCATCGCGATGTCGACCAGCTTCTGCTGCCCGTAGCTCAATTCGCCGGCGCGCTTGTCGGCCACGTGGCGCAGGCGGAACTGGTCGATCAGGGCATCGGCCTTGCCGCCCAGGCCCGAATCGCCGGGCGCGAACATGCGGCCCAGCAGGGAGCCCTGGTGCTCCTGCGCCGCGACGATCAGGTTGTCGCGCACGCTCATGCGGCCGAACACCTGCAAGGTCTGGAAGGTGCGCCCCACGCCCAGGTGATTCAATTCCTGCGGCGAGCGGCCGGTGATGTCGCGGCCATTCAATTCAATGCGCCCCTCGTCCGGCGCAATCTGGCCGAGCACGCTGTTGAACATGGTGGTCTTGCCGGAACCATTCGGCCCGATGACGCCGAAGATCTCACCCGGCATCACCTCGAACGACACGCCGCGCACGGCGCAGATGGCCCCGTAGGACTTCTTCAGGTCGCTGACCTTGAGGACCGGGCCGATCATGAGCGCGCCTCCTGGCCGGCAGTGATGGGGGTGATCGAAGCGCCGCCCGTCGCGCCGGCGGCCGGTGCAGCGGCCGCCGCGGCGCGCGCCGCGGATTCCTGCCGCAGGCGCTGGCGCGCCCGCAGGCGATCGGGGATGCTCAGCAATCCTTCAGGCAGCCACAGCATCAGCAGCACCACCGCCGAGCCGAAGACGAACAGGTACCAGCCCTGCGCAAAGCGCAGCCATTCGGGCAGCAGCACGCCCACGGCCGAGCCCAGCACCGGGCCGAAGAAATAGCCCGGGCCGCCGACCACCACCATCAGGTACATCATGATCGACGCGCCGACGGTGAATGGCGCCGGTTCGATGAACTGCACCAGCGACGCGAAGAGCGCCCCGGCAATGCCGGCGTACACCGCGCCGATGGCGAAGGCCAGCAGCGTGTAGGCCTGGATGTGGATGCCCAGCGATTCGGCACGGATCGGGTTGTCGCGCAGCGCGGTGAAGGCCTTGCCCCAGGGCGAATGCAGCAGCTTCCACAAGACCGCGCCCAGCACCACGGTGACGCCCAGCACGAAGTAGTAATACGCCAAGGGCTTGTCCAGCGAATAGCCGGCCAGCCACGGCCGCTCGATGCCATTGATGCCAAACGTGCCACCGGTCAGCCATTCCTCGTTGCGCATGACCAGCCACACCGCGGTGTTGAATCCCAGCGTCGCAAAGGCGAGGTAGATCGATTGCACGCGCAGCGCCGGAAAGCCGAGTGCCAGGCCGATCACGAAGCAGCCGGCCATGGCCACCGGCAGCCCGATCCAGAAGCTGACGCCGGCCTTCATCAGGATGGCCACCGTGTAGGCGCCGATGCCGAAGAAGGCGGCGTGGCCCAGTGATTTCTGGCCCGCATAGCCGATGGTCAGGTTGAGGCCCATGTTGGCGATGATGAACACCAGCCAATAGGTGAGCAGGTACAGCCCGTAGCTCTTGAGCGTGGGCGGCAGCAGCAGCAAGGCCGCTGCGCCGGCCGCGATGAGAATCCATTGCAGTCGCTTCATCGCATCACACCTTGCGTTCCGTCTTGCGGCCCAGCAGCCCTTCGGGCTTGAACAGGATCACCGCCATGAAGATCACCAGCGCCACCGCGTCCTTGTAGGCGGGCGAGACATAGGCCGCCGCCAGGTTCTCGGAAACGCCGACCAGCACGCCGCCCAGCAGCGCTCCGCGTGAATTGGTGAATCCGCCGATGATGGCCGCGAAGAAGGCCTTGGTGCCCAGCGATTCGCCCATGTCGAACTTGGCCAGGTACACCGGCGTCACCAGCAGCGCCGCGGCACAGGCCAGCAGCGCATTGATGGCGAAGGTGTAGAAGATCATGCGCTTGACGTTGATGCCCAGCACGGTGGCGCTTTCCGTGTTCTGCGCCACGGCCTGCATCGCGCGGCCGGTGACCGTGCGGCTCAGGAAGGCCTGCGTGCCCAGCACCAGGGCCAGTGCCAGCACCAGGGTGCCGATGTCGGCCGCGCTCACCGTGACGCCGGCCAGGGTGAACAGCTTTTCGCCGAAGAGGCTGGGAAACGGGTGCGCCTCGGCGCTGTAGCCGGCACGAATGCCATTGCGCATCGCCATCGCCAGGCCGATGGTGGCGACCACGATGGGCATCATCCCGAACCTGAACAGCGGATCGACGACGCCGCGCTTGAACCCGGCGCCCAGCACGAACACCGCGACGATGCAGGTCAGCGCAAAGGCCAGCAGCAGCGGCGCTCCCAGCGCGCCGAAGCCCAGCATCATGAAGGCCGGCAGCATCACGAATTCGCCCTGCGCGAAATTGATGGTGCCCGAGGCCTGCCACAGCAGGGTGAATCCGAGCGCCGCCAGGGCGTAGATGCTGCCGGTGGCGATGCCCGATATGAGCAATTGCAGAAAGTCGGTCATGGTTGTCGGTCAGTCATGGGTCCCATTCAGCGCCGGCAGCATGCGGGCTTCCGAGGTGTTCAGTGGCGCAGGCCGGGATCCACCCCTGCCACGGCGGCCGCCCAGCCGCTCGCCGTGGCGCGTTGCCGCCGTCCCTGGTGATGAGGCTGCGCCGCGCGCAGGACGGAGCGCGGTGCTCAGTCGGCCAGCGCGGGCAGGGTGTCCTTGACTTCCTGCTTGCCGTTGCGCACCTCGACCAGGAAGCTCTCGCGGTTGAGGTCGCCCTTGTTGTCGATGCTCACGTCCAGCAGCACGCCGGGCTCCTTGGCCGCACTGATCTTCAGGCCATGCAGCGCCTTGGCCACCGCCGCGCGGTCCACCTTGCCGACCTTCTCGATGGCGGCCTTCAGGATGTAGACGCCGCTGTAGCCCTTGATGCCGTTGTGGTCCGAGACGTACTTGAATTCCTTCTCGAACTTGGTGCGGAAGGCGCGGATGTTCGGGTTGGGCGCATCCACCGTCAGGCCCACGTGCGCAATGGCGCCATTGGCAGCTTCGCCGGCCAGGTCGATGACCTTCTGGCCCGTCAGCGTCGTTTCCCCCACGATGGGCTTGGTCCAGCCCTGCTTGCGCAACTCACGCAGCGCGCGGGCCGATTCCTCTTCGTTGGTGTAGACGAAGATCGCATCCGGGCTGGCCTGTTTGGCCTTCAGCACCGGCGCGGAGAAGTCGACCTGGCCGGCATCGGTCGAGACCTCGGCCACCACCTTGATGCGCCAGCCTTCCAGCGCCCTGACGATCGCGTCCTTGCCGCCCTTGCCGAAGTCGTTGTTCACGAAGATGACCGCGGCCGTCTTTGCCTTCAGCGAACCGGCCATGTAGCGCGCGATCTTCGGCATGGCCGTGGCCTGCGTGAAGCTGGTGCGGAAGATGTACGGGTTGCCCTGCTGCGTGATGGCCGTGGCCTCGCCGCCGGTGAAGTTGGGGATCTCGGCGCGCTTGGTCTCCACCATGCTGACCAGGATGGAGCCGGAGAACACCGGGCCGAACACGGCGAACACGTCCATGTCCACCGCCTTCTGCGCCAGCCCCTTGGCCACACCCGGGTTGGACTGGGTGTCCATCACCGTGTTCTCGATCTTGCGTCCGAGGATGCCGCCGGCGGCATTGATTTCCTTGACGGCCAGGTCGATGCCGTTCTTGAAGTTGGTGCCGGCCGTGGCACCGGTGCCGGACAGCTCGACCAGGCTGGCGATCTTGATCGGCGCCTGCTGGGCCTGGGCGGACAGGGCGCCGGCCGTCAGGGCGAAGGCGAGCAGCGTGCGGCGGGTGGGCATCATGGTTTGTCTCCGTTGGCGTGGGTGAATGGGGTTGTGGATCAGTGCCGCGACAGCACGGCGCGGATTTCCGAGAGATCGGCCTGGACCTGGCTCGCCACGTCCTCATAGCCGAAGAAGGCCAGGTATTCCGACACCTGCTGCGCAAGCATCTCGAACCCGGGGTGGGCGACGCGCCCGCGCGCGTGCAGCGCTCGCAGCAGCGGCGTGGGCTGGTTCTTCATCAGGATGTCGACCACCGCGGCATCGCGGTCGATCGCGTCCACGTCCAGCGGCAGCGGATCGGCGTCGTGCAGGCCCAGCGGCGTCGCGTTGACGATCAGGTGGTGGCCGGAGGGATCCGGTTCGCGCAACGCCACCGTGTCCACGCCGAAGGCCTGCCCGAGCCGGCGCGCCACGTCCGCGGCCCGGCCCGGGGCGCTGTCGTACAGCGCCAGGGCTTCGACGCCGCGCTGCGCCAGCGCGGCGGCGATGGCGACGCCCGCGCCACCCGCGCCGACGATGAGCACGCGGCGGCCCACCACGGGCAGGCCGAAGTGGTCCAGCGCCTTGACGAAGCCCAGGCCGTCGAACAGGGCGCCCTCGATGCTGCCGTCGGGGTTGCGGCGCACCGCGTTCACCGCGCCCGCCACCCGGCCGAGCGGATCGCAGCGGTCGAGCAGCTCGATCACGGCGGTCTTGTGGGGAATCGACAGCCACAGCCCATCGACGTTCTTGGCGCGCAGGGCGTTGTCCGCATAAGCCGCGAAGTCAGCGGGGGCCACCTGCGCGGGGACCAGCACCGCATCGATTCCGAAGCGCTGGAAGACATGGTTGAAGACCTCCGGCGCACGCACCTGGGCGATGGGATCGGCAAGGATCTGGAACACGCGGGTGGAACCGTGGATGGCAGGCATGGTCGGTTGCGGAGCGGTTCTCGCGCAATGGGGAATGTGCTGGAACGTGACGATAGGCAAGCGCCGAAATGGCCACAAGGAGGCGCCGATTGAGTTGTGCGATAGGCGCACAACTTGTGCGAACATCAGCGCCACCTCGGGTTACCACCATGGAAAGCGACGCCCCCGACTTCGACCGCAAGGACCTGATCGACGGCCTGGGCAAGGGCTTGCGGGTGATCGAGTGCTTCGATTTCGAGCATCCGCGCATGACGACGACCGACGTCAGCGCACGCACCGGCCTGTCGCGCGCGGCCGCGCGCCGCCAATTGCTGACGCTGTGCCATTTCGGCTACGCGAACACGGACGGGCGCTATTTCTGGCTGGCGCCTCGCGTGCTGCGCTTGGGGCGCAGCTTCCTCGAGTCCGCTCGGCTGCCGCGCCTGGTGCAGCCCTTCATCCAGCGCATCTCGATGCAGTGCGGCGAGACGGTCAACTACAGCGTGCTGGATGGCCACGAGATCGTCTACGTCGCGCGCAGCAATCCGCCCAGGCTGGTGTCGATCGGCTACCACGTGGGCGCGCGGGTTCCGGCGCACGTGGTGGCGCCCGGTCCGGCGATCCTGTCCACCTTCGGCGAGGCGGAGCTGGACCACTGGCTGCAGGCGCATGAATTCGTCGCCTTCGTCGCCGATGCCACCTGCGACCGCGCGCAGTTCCTCGCCCAGGTGCAGGCTGCCCGGTCCCTGCACTACTGGATCACCCAGCAGCAACTGGACCTGGGCCTGTGCGGCATTGCCGTGCCGCTGCGGGACCACAAGGGGGCGTGCACCGGCGCCATCGGCATGACGGTCCAGCGGCAGACCTATTCCGAAGCGCAAATGATCGCCAAGCTGCTGCCGCTGCTGCAGTCGACCGCGCAGGACCTGCGGGCGATTCTCTGACCCGGCCCGCGCCTCGCCGCGGCCCTGGGCCGGCGCACCGCTCCAGTGCAGTCGTCGGCGCCGACACTAGCCACCGCAGCCGCCGCCGGGCCGCGCGCCCTCCACCTTCAACGCGCCGCTGATCACGTCGCGCTGGGCCGCTTCCATGCGGGCCTGCATCGCCGGCGTCACCAGCGCGCGGTTGTGGCGGTCCAGCGCCCAGGACACGCCCTGGTCCTTCAGCCCCAGCGACAGCCGCGCCGTCCGCGTGCCGCCGTTGCGGCGGTCGCGGCCCTCGACGGCAGCCAGGTACACCGCCGTGTCCACGCGCTTGACCATCGACGTCAGCATCGTGCCCGGGTACAGGAAGTTCTGGTTGCGGTCGACACCGATCGCCAGCACGCCGCGCTGCTTGGCCGCCTTGTAGACGCCCAGGCCGCTGCCGCCGGCGGCGGCGAAGACCACGTCGGCCCCTTGCTTGAACTGCTGCTCGGCCAGTTCCGCGCCGCGCTCGGGATCGTTGAAGGCAGCCGGCGTGCTGCCGACCAGTGCCGACAGCACCCGCACCGGCCGGCCGCCCGAGCGCGCGCCGTGCTCGAAGCCGCAGCGGAAGTTGCGGATCGCGGCGATGTCCATGCCGCCGATGAAGCCCACCGTGCCGCTGCGCGTGGCCAGCGCCGCCAGTAGGCCGACCAGGTAGGCGCCCTCGTGCTCCTTGAAGACGATGGACTGCACGTTGGGCCGCTCGACCACGGCGTCGATGATGGTGAAGCGCACCGCCGGGAACAGCGCGGCGACGCGCTCGACCTCGGGCGCCAGCGCGAAGCCGATGGCGATGACGGGGTCATGGCCGGCGCGCGCCATGCGCTCGATGGCGGCCGGTCCGAAGGCCTGGCGCGCGGCACCGAAGGCCTGCTTGTAGCGCTCGATGCCTTCGTTGGCGGCGACGTTGAAGGAGTCGTCGTACAGCACGGCCTCGTAGACCACCGCCGGTTCGGCGGCCGGCGCGCGGCCGTTGGCATGGATGGGCGCGGCGGCGCCCTGCGCCGTGGCCGGCTTGCTGCCGGACGCCAGCAGCAGCGCAGTCGCCGCAGCGATCGCGTGCGCCAGCAGCGCAACGCAGGGCCTGATCAGCTTCGCCATCGCTGTCCCCCTCAGCCGCGCAGCGCGGCCAGCTCGCCCAGCCAGGCGCGCTTGCTGGATTCGTCGGCGAAGCTGGCCCGCAGGCTGTGGCGCGCCAGCTCATAGGCATGGTCGATGTTCAGCGCCGGGCAGGCGCTGAACAGGGCGCGGAAGTTGTCGTTGACATAGCCGCCGAAGTACGCGGGGTCGTCGGAGTTCACGGTGACGACCAGGCCCAGGTCCAGCAGGCGCGGCAGGTTGTGCTGCGCCAGGTCGCCGAAGACCTTGAGCTTCACGTTCGACAGCGGGCACACGGTCAAGGGGATGCGGCCGGCATGCAGCCGGGCCACCAGCGCCGGGTCTTCGAGGCAGCGCACGCCGTGGTCGATGCGCTCGGCGCCCAGCACGTCGAGCGCGGCTCGGACGTACTCCGGCGGCCCCTCCTCGCCCGCGTGGGCCACGCGCCGCAGTCCCAGCTTGCCGCACTGGCGGAAGACGCGGCTGAACTTCTCGGGCGGATGGCCCAGTTCGCTGCTGTCGAGCCCGACGCCGAGGATCTGGTCGCGGTAGGGCAGCGCGGCGTCCAGCGTCTCGAAGGCGCTTTGCTCGCTCAGGTGCCGCAGGAAGCACATGATCAGCTCGGCACTCAGCCCGTAGAGCCGCCCCGCGTCGCGGCAGGCGGTGGTCAGGCCTTCCATCACCGCGCCGAAGGGCACGCCGCGGCCGGTGTGCGTCTGCGGATCGAAGAAGACCTCGGCGCGCACCACCCGGTCCGCGGCGGCGCGGGCGAAATAGGCCATCGCCAGCTCGTAGAAGTCGCGCGCGGTGCACAGCGCGGAGGCGCCGGCGTAGTACAGGTCGAGGAAGCTCTGCAGGTCCTGGAAGTCGTAGGCCGCGCGCAGCGCCTCGGGGCTGGCGCAGGGCAGCCTGACGCCGTTGCGCTCGGCCAGCGCGAAGGCCATCTCCGGCTCCAGCGTGCCCTCGATGTGCACGTGCAGCTCGGCCTTGGGGCAGTGGCCGATGAACTCTTCGAGCGGCGGCGCGAGCGCGGCCCGTTCGGCAGCGAGGGTGGTGGTCATGAGGGGCTCCTGGTGAGTGGAATGGACGCTGACTTCATCCGATATCGATCCGTCAGCGGTCCTTGGTGTAGGGACGTCCCAGCGCGGCCGGCGCCTGCGCCCGGCCGATGAAGCCGGCCAGCAGCAGCACGGTCAGCAGGTACGGCAGGGCCTGGATCAGCTCCACCGGCACCGCGCCGACACCCGGCCACTGCACGCCCTGCAGCCGGATGGCGATGGCGTCGAGCAGGCCGAACAGCAGGCAGGCGCGCAGCGCGCCCAGCGGCTGCCAGCGGCCGTAGACCATGGCCGCCAGCGCCATGAAGCCGCGGCCGGCGCTCATGCCCGGCGTGAAGGACGCGTTCAGCGCCAGCGCCAGGTGCACGCCGGCCAGGCCGCAACAGGCACCGGCCAGCAGCACCGCGCGGTAGCGCAGGCCGGCCACCGACAGCCCGGCCGCATCCACCATCGCCGGGTTCTCGCCCACCGCCTGCAGGCGCAGCCCGAAGCGGGTGCCGGGCAGCATCCAGGCGCAGCCCAGGACCAACAGCAGCGCCAGCCACACCAGCACGCTCTGTCTCAGCAGGCCGTGCGACAGCACCGGCCCCACCAGCGGCCAGGCCTCCACCTGCGCGGCGAGGCCGGGAAAGCCGGGGCCAAAGCGCGCGGCGGCCGCCACGTCGGGCGTGCGGCCGCTCAGGCCGAACCAGGCCAGGCCGAAGACCATCGTCAGCCCGGCGGCCACCAGGTTGACCGCGACGCCGGAGACGATCTGGTCGCCCCGCCAGCCGATGCAGGCCCAGCCGTGCAGGCCGCCCAGCGCCATGGCCACCGCCACGCCGGCCAGCAGCGCCACGGGCGCCGGCGCCCCCCAGGCCGCGGCGCTGGCGGCGGCGAAGGCCGAGGCGAGCAGCTTGCCTTCCAGCCCGATGTCGACGATGCCGGCGCGCTCGCTGAGCAGGCCGCCCAGCGCGCACAGCAGCAGCGGCGTGGCGATGCGCAGCGTGGCGCCGAGCAGCGCCGCCAGCTGCAGGGACAGGTCGGTCGCGAGTTCCATCGTCAGCCCTCCCCCATCGCCGTGCGGCGCCGCTGCAGCAGCGCATGCAAGGCCACCAGACCCGGCCGCGGCAGCAGCGCCAGGGCGCCGCAGAACAGCACCACCAGGCCCTGCACGGCCACGACCACTTCACGCGTTATCGACGGCATCTCGAAGGCCAGCTCGGCCCCGCCCTGGTACAGCGCGCCGAACAGCAGCGCCGCCGCCACGATCCCCAGCGGCCGGCCGCGCCCCATCAACGCCACCGCGATGCCGGTGAAGCCGGCGCCGCCGGTGAAGTCCAGCAGCAGCTTGTGGTGCACGCCCGCGATCTCGTTGAGCGACAGCAGCGCGGCCAGCGCGCCGGACAGGCCCATGGCCAGCAGCGTCAGCCGGCGCGGGTCGTGGCCGGCGGCGCGGGCGGCGTCCGGCGCGGCGCCCAGCGTGCGCAGCGCGAAGCCCAGCGGCAGGCGCCGCAGCAACAGCCCCAGCGCGGCGCAGCAGACGAGCGCAATCACGAAGGCCAGGTTCAGCGGGCTGCGCGGCAGCACGATGCCCAGCGGCGCCAGCAGCTGCTGCATGCTGGGCAGGCGCAGTGCCTCGGCGATGGCCGCGCTCTCGGCCGCCAGGCTGCCGGGCGCGCGCAGCACGTTGACCAGCAGCCACACCGCCAGCGACGAGGCGAGGAAGTTGAACATGATGGTGGTGATCACGACGTGGCTGCCGCGCCAGGCCTGCAGCGCCGCAGGCACCAGCGCCCAGGCGGCGCCGGCCGCCAGCGCGGCCGCGGTGGCCAGCGGCAGCGCCAGCGCCGGGTGCAGCCGGTCGCCCAGGGCCAGCAGCGCCGCGCCCAGCGCCAGCCCGCCCACCGTGGCCTGCCCCTCGGCACCGATGTTGAAGAGCCCGGCCTGCAAGGCCAGCGTGACGCCGAGGCCGGTGAAGATGAAGCTGGTGGCGTAGTACAGCGTGTAGCCCCAGCCCTGCGCGCCGCCGAAGGCGCCTGCGACCATCACGCCGATCGCCTGCCACGGACTTTGGCCGATGGCGGCGATGACCGCCGCGGTGACCGCCAGCGCCAGCGCCACGTTGACGGCGGGCAGCAGCAGCGCGTCCATCCAGCGCGGCAACGGGGGGAGCGGGCCGGGCTTCATCGCTTCTCTCCTGGGCCGGCGCCCTCGCCGGCCCCCATCAGCAGGCCCAGCCGCGCCGGGTCCGCGTCGGCGCGGTCCAGCACGCCGGTGATGCGGCCGCCGCACATCACGGCGATGCGGTCGGACAGCGCCAGCACCTCGTCCAGCTCGGTCGAGACGACGAGGATGGCGCAGCCCTCGTCGCGCAGGCGGCGCAGGCGGGCATGGATCAGCTCGATCGCGCCGATGTCGACGCCGCGTGTGGGCTGGCCCACCAGCAGCACGCCGGGACGGCGCGCCACCTCGCGCGCGAGCACCAGCTTCTGCTGGTTGCCGCCGGAGAACTTGCCGGAACCGACGGTCTCGTCACGCGGCTGCACGTCGAACTCCTCCATCAGCGCGCGGCAGCGGCGCCGCATCGCCGCCGGGTCCAGCAGCGGGCCGCATCGCAGCGCGGGTTCGTCCAGCGCGCCCAGCGCCGCGCTTTCCCAGGCGGGGAAGCCCAGCACCATCGCATGGCGGTGGCGGTCTTCCGGCACGTGGGCGAGGCCCCACTCGCGCAGCTGGCGCGGGCCGCGCGGGTTCGCCGCGTCGACGCGCTGCACCGGGCCCTCGGGCGTGGTGAGTTCGATGTGGCCATGCTGCGGCGCCAGCAGGCCGGCCAGCAGCAGCAACAGTTCCGTCTGGCCGTTGCCGGAGACGCCGGCGACACCGACGATTTCGCCCGGGTGCAGGGCCAGGCTCACGTCCTGCAGGCGCGGCACGCCGCGTTCATCGCGCCAGCCCAAGGCCTGCGCCGCGAGGCGGGGCGCACAGGCCTGCCGCGTGCCGCGCCGCGGCGTGGCCACCGCCGCCGGCGGCCGGCCGATCATCAATTCGGCCAGGCGTTCGGCGCTGGCTTCGGCGGTCGGCAGGTCGGCGACCACGCGGCCGGCGCGCATCACCGTCACCTGGTCGGTCAGCGCCATGATCTCGGCCAGCTTGTGGGTGATCACGATCACCGTCGTGCCGCGCGCGCGCAGCTGGCGCAGCATGCGCGCCAGCGCTGAAGCCTCCTGCGGCGTCAGCACCGCGGTGGGTTCGTCCAGGATCAGGATGCGCGCACCGCGGTACAGCGCCTTGACGATCTCCAGCCGCTGCTGCGCGCCCACCGGCAGGTCGCCGGCGCGGGCGTCGAGGTCGAGGTCGAGCGCGAACTCGCGCACCAGCGCGGCCACCCGCTCGCGCGCCGGCGCCAGCGCGCGCCCCAGGCGCCAGCCGGGTTCGGCGCCGAGCACGATGTTCTGCAGCACCGTGAAGCGGTCGACCAGCAGGAAGTGCTGGTGCACCATGCCGACGCCGCGGGCGATGGCCTGCTGCGGGCTGCGGCACTGCACGCGCTCGCCATGCAGGTGCACGCTGCCCGAGTCGGCCTCGCAGAGGCCGTACAGCACGTTCATCAGCGTGGACTTGCCCGCGCCGTTCTCGCCGATCAGGCCGTGGATGCTGCCGGCACGCACGGTCAGGTCGACGCCGCCCAGCGCCTGCACGTGGCCGAAGCGCTTGCGGATGCCGCTCATGCGCACCGCCTGCACGGCGCCCGTGGCCGCGTCTTTTGTCCGCTTGGCGGGCGACGCCTCGGCTAGTGCTTGCACGAGTTGTCCACCGTGTAGTCGACGACCTTGAGCTTGCCCGTCGCCACTGCGGCCTCGGCCTGCGACAGGCGGCGGCGCGTCTGCTGCGACACCAGCGGCGCGTTGTGCGCGTCCATCGCCAGGCCGACGCCCCGCTCCTTCAGGCCCAGCACCCGCGGCCCCGGCTGCCAGCGGCCATCGCGCGCTTCCATCACCGTGGTGTAGACCGCCACGTCCACGTGCTTGAGCACCGAGCTGAGCATGGTCCCGGGGTGCAGGCCGTTCTGGTTGCTGTCGACACCAATCGCCAGGCGCTTCGCCTCCTTCGCGGCCTGGTACACGCCCAGGCCGGTGCCGCCGGCGGCGGCGAAGACGATGTCCGCGCCGGCGGTGAACTGGCTGCGCGCCAGCTCGGCACCGCGCGTCGGGTCGCTCCAGGCCGCTGGGGTGGTGCCGGTCATGTTCGACACCACGGCGGCGCGCGGCTCGGTGTGCTGCGCGCCCTGCTCGTAGGCGCACTGGAAGCGGCGGATCAGCGGGATGTCCATGCCGCCGACGAAACCGATCCTGCCGGTCTTGCTGGACTGCGCCGCGAGCAGGCCGGCCAGGAAGGCGCCCTCGTGCTCCTTGAAGGTCAGCGACTGCACGTTCGGCGCGTCGACGCGGCCGTCGATGATCGTGAAGCGGGTCTTCGGGAACTCCGGCGCCACCCTGGCCAGCGCACCGGCCTGGGTGAAGCCGACGACCACCACCGGGTCGGCACCGCGCCTGGCGAAGCGGCGCAGCGCCTGTTCGCGCTGGGCCTCGTTGGCGATCTCGAACTCCAGCGCCGTGATGCCCGCGTCCCGCTTCAGGCGCCGCACGCCGTCATACGCCGATTCGTTGAAGGACTTGTCGAACTTGCCGCCCAGGTCGTAGATGACGGCGGGCGCCGCATCCGCGGCCGCCGCGGGGCCGGCGGCCGCGCAAGCCAGCGCCAGCGTGCACAGGTACGTCGCGCCGCGCGGGCGCCGGAAGCGGTTCAGCATGCGAAGTCTCCTGAGGGCCGCGGCCTCGCTTGGGGCCGGGGAACAGCGTTGTCGCGGCGCGGTGCGCCGCGCAGGGGAAGCAGCCGGGCCGGCGCCCTGCGGTGCCGCCGGCCAGCTACAGGCAGTGGGATCGATGACGCGTGAAAGACGCGTCAGAAGCTGTGGCGCATGCCGATGTCGAAGCTGGTGCCGGTGCGTCCGGTGAAGAGCGTGCCGTCGACGTTGACCTGCGAGTCCTTGACGTTGGCCAGCGCGTCCTGCGAGATGCGCGCGGCGCTGACGAACAGCGCCGTGCGCTTGGACAGGCGGTGGATGTACTGCGCGGCCAGTTGCCGCGAGTCCTGCGCGTCGCTGCCCAGGCCGGACCGGTTCGCGGTGGTGACGGCGAAGTTGAAGCTGCCGCTGCCCACCGGCACCATCGCGCCGAGGTTCAGGTTCACCTGCTTGCGGCTGCCGGCGCCGTCGAGCGCGTCGGCAGACCCCCAGCGCGTCACCGAGCCCATCACCCGCGCCACGCCGAAGTCGTAGGACGCACCGAGGGAGCTGTAGCTGAACTTGCCCCGCGGCACCGTCTGGACGGTGCTGGCACCGGTCAGCGGATTGACGACGGCGACGGTGGTGACGTCGGTCTCGCCGTGCGTCAGGCGCGCCTCCACCGGTCCCTTGCGCCAGCCGATGCCGGCGGCGCGGGTGCGCGTGCCGTTGCCGCCCTCGCCGGGGGCCATCTGCAGCTGGCCGTACAGGCCGCCCAGCAGCTTCGACGGCAGCAGGTAGGAGATCGCATTGTTCATGCGAGCAAACGTTTGCGTGTTGGAGAAATTGCGCGGCGTCGAGAGGTTCATCGTGTTCCCCACGCCCTTGCCGTTCAGGGCGTCGAAGTCCCCGGGCACGGAGTTGTGCAGCGAGCCGTCGCGGCCGAGGCGGATCTCGCCCCAGGGCGCGATCAGGCTGACCGTGGAGCGGCGCTCCCAGAAGGTGGACGAGGTGGTGCCGTCGTCGGCACGGACCTGCATGTCCAGGAAGACGTTGGCGCGCAGCCCGCCGCCCATGTCCTCGTTGGCGATGAAGCGCAGGCGGCTGCTGTTGATGGCGTCGCGCACCAGCATGTGCTGGCGGCCGGCGCCGTTGTCGACGCTGCGGACCGCGAGGTCGACGGTGCCGCTGACGCTGACGTTGGACTGGGCCGCGGCGCCGGCGGCAGCGCTGGCGGCGGCCAGCGCGATCAGGATGTGCTTCATGGAAATACCTCGATGGCAGGGTGGAACGGACGGGGATGGCGGGCGCGACGCCGCCCGGGACGCGGCTCGGGCGACCGAAGTCGGCGAGCGCGCCCTGCAGCGGGCCGCGAACGGGACGGGCGCGGTCGGTTCGTCAGCGCCGCGTCGGCAACGGGCGGCTCGTGACCACCTGCCGGTTGGAGTACTGCTCGGACGGCAGCGGCGCGAGCGTGCGGGCGCGGGTGATCGCCTCGACGAAGGTCTGCGTGTAGTAGAGGCCGGTGTCGACGCTGCGGCTCTTGTCGGCCCAGACCTTGCCGAGCGTGGCGTAGCCGTCGCGGCCGGAGGCGATGAAGTCGTTGGTCACCAGCACGTACTTGCGCGCGGGGTCGATCGGCGCCCAGCGGCCGCTGGCGCGGTCGCGCACCTCCACGGCCGAGAAGCGCTGGCCCCGGGGCGCGTCCAGGTTCAGCGACCAGCGCAGCCCCGCCGCGTAGGGGTGCGAGCCGTCGGAGCCGCGGAAGCCGCTGGCCGCGGGGTCGAACCAGTTCGACACGCCGTCTTCCAGCGCAGCCACGATCTCGGCTCCGCTCATCTCCAGTTCGACCAGCGTGTTGGCGAAGGGCAGCACCTTGTAGGCGGTGTCGTAGGTGATGTCGCCGGCCGGCACGCCGGTGCGCACCCCGCCGGCGTTCTGCAGCGCCACGTCGGCGCGGCGCGCGGCGTCCAGGAAGGCCTGGGCCACCCATTGCGCGGTGTCGCTGCCGTGCGGCCCGCAGGCGGGCGTGGCGGCGGCGCCGGGCACCCGCACGTGGCACAGGGCCTGCGGCGCGGCGCCGATGCGGCCGCTCATCGCGCTGTCGAGCTTCTGCCGATAGCCCGCAACCAGTGCGGCCACCGCCGGATCCGGCTCGACCACGCGCAGCGCGCTGGTGCCGGCGGGTGCGGCCGCCAGCCGCTGCAGCAGCGCCGCCTGCGCATCGGCTTGCAGCGGCTTCTTGTCGCGCTTGAAGTTGTCGCCGATCGGCACGACGGCCTCGCCGCCGCAGCCGGCCACGCGACCCTGGGCATCGAAGCGCACGTCCAGCACGCCCACGGCCTTGCTGTATTCCCAGGCCTGGGCGATGCAGACGGTGTGGCCGTCCGCGTTCTTCTCCAGCGTGGGGTACGGCCCCTGCACCGGCAGGCCGAAGGCCTTCAGCGGTTCGCCCAGCAGCGTGTGCGAATCGCCGCCGATGATCACGTCCACCTCGGGCAGCCGCGTCGCCAGCAGGCGTTCGTTGCCGTAGCCGATGTGGCTGGCGACGACGATGTGCCGCACGCCCTGGCGCTGCAGCGCCTCGATGGCGGTGCGCGTGGCCTCCACCTCGTCGTCGAAGCGGGTTGTGGGCAGCGGGCGCGACGAGACCACCGTCTTCTGCTTGACCGTGACGCCGACGATGCCCACCGCGACACCGCCGACCTGGCGCACCGTGTACGGCTGGAAGGCCGGGGTGCCGTCGGCCGCGCGCAGCGGCGTGCCGGCGGCCGGTACCACGTTGGCCGACAGCACCGGCGTCTTGCACGCGGCATCGGCACGCAGGAAGCCGAGGAACTTGGCCAGCCCGGCGTCGGAAGCGTCGAACTCGTGATTGCCGAGCGTGAAGCTGTCGAAGCACACCGCGTTCATCACCGCCGCGTCGGCCTCGCCTTCGAACACGGTGCTGAAGAGCGTGCCGGTGTTGGCATCGCCCGCGTGCACCTTCAGCACCGCGCCGCCGCGCGCCGCGCGTTCACGGATCACCGTCGCCACGCGGGCGAAGCCGCCCAGGTCCACCGTCATCGACTGGCCGTCGAGCTTGAACGCGAAGTTCTTGTGCGGCTCGAGGTTCGCGTGGTGGTCGTTGACGTGCAGGATGGTCAGCGCCAGCGTGCCGGGCGCCGCGCCGGCGGCGGGGGCCGAGGGGGAGGCCGGGGTGGGCGCCTTCGGCGGGAGGCTGCAGCCGGCCAGCAGCAGGGCCAGCGTGGACAGGGCGAACGGGAACTTCATGGGTCGTGTCTTTCGGTTGATAGGACGACGAGGTGCGGGCCCCTGCGGGCAGGATGGTTCAGCGCGGCCGGTCGGCCCAGGCGCCCAGGAAGGCCAGCGTGACGGCCGAGGCATTCGCCTCGGCCAGGCCGCTGCCGAAGAAGGCGCCGACGTCGCGGCTGCAATCGCCGCCCGCGGCATCGGACAGGCTGCGGAACGCGAGGTAGGGCACGCGGTTCGCGTAGGCCACCTGCGCCAGCGAGGCGGTCTCCATGTCGATGACGCGCACCTGCAGCGTGTCCTGCAGGTAGCGGCGGTAGGCCGGGTTGGCGAGGAAGGCGCCGCAGCTGGCGCCGGTGCCGCCGACGACCATGCGTGGCTCGTGCGAGACCGCCACCGTCATTTCGCGCGGGCCGGTGCGGCGCAGCGCCGGGCGCAGCGCGCGCGCCACGGCCAGCATCTGTGCATCGACGGGGAAGTCGAAGCGGAACTCGCCTTCGTCTCCGCTGCCTTCGTGCATCACGTAGGTGTCGCGCAGGAAGAGGCCGGTGGCGACCGGGCCGAAGGGCGTGTCGATGCGGTAGTCGGCCAGCGGCCTGCCCTGCGCGTCGCAGGCCAGGCTCAGGCCCAGCGGCGCCAGGTCGCCCGGCGTGCCGCAGGGTGCGGGCACGCAGCCGTCGGACGACCAGTACACCTCCATCGGCATGACCCAACGCTCGGGCACCATCACGTCGGCCACCTGGCAGCCGGGATCGACGCCGCCGGCGATGCCGCTCATCAGCAGGCGCTCGACGTTGAAGTGGTCGATCATGGCCTGCGTGACCATCGCGGCATTCACCATGCCGACGCCGCACAGCACGATGACGACGTCGATGCCGCAGAGGCGGCCAGCGACGAAGCGGTTGCCGTTGACGCGCCAGGTGCGCGCTTCTTCGGTCCGCGCGACCAGCATGTCGGCCTCGGCCCCGAAGGCGCTGACGATGCCGAAGCGGGGCGTGGGGTCGCTCAGGCGCCGCAGGCCGGGTTGACGCTCATTTTCGACTCTAGGCACGGTGGATTCCTTCAAACTGCGCAAACGTTTGGCTTCTGAAATGCCGGGGAGGATGCCCGCGGTCGTGTGGCTGCGGAGGCCCTGGTGACGGCCTCGCCCAAAGGGGAACGATTCCGGATCGCCTTGGCGCCGAGCCCGAGCCCGAGCCCGAGCCCGAGCCTGACCCTGACCCTGACCCTGACCCTGACCCTGACCCTGACCCTAGGCCTGGGCCTGGGCCTGGGCCTTCGGCCGCTCGCTTCGCGCACGAGGAACCGTGCAAGCCGCATGCCAGCCAAACGTTTGCGCGCGTAACGTGCGAAAGGCGTTCGTGGGCTTCAAGGCGGTGCATCGTGGGCCTTTCAGGCGCGTTGAAGCACCGAAGCCGGGCTTGCCGGCGCGGCACTGGCCGCGGACGCCGCTGCAACGGCCGCGAGGGCCGGCATCTCGGCCAGGCGGGGCATCGCAGCCATCGTGCCGCGGCGGGTCACGCTGATGGCGGCGGCGGCCTGCGCCCAGGCCACGGCGTCGTCCAGCGCGGCGCCGCGGCCCAGGGCCACCGCCAGTGCGCCGACGAAGGTGTCGCCGGCACCACTGGTGTCGCGCGCCTCGACGGGCGGCGCGGCGAAGCAGCGCAGTCCGTCGCCGTCGGCCACCAGCACGCCCTGCCCGCCCAGCGTGACCACCACGGTGCGCACGCCGGCCGCGCGCAGTTGCAGCGCCGCCTCGCGGGCGTCCGCGGGCGCCTGGCCGGCCGGATGGGTCAAGCGGGCCAGGCTCAGCGCTTCGGATTCGTTGGGCACCAGCACGTCCACGTCGGCCAGGCGCGCAGCGTCCAGCGCCTGCGCGGGCGCAGGATTCAGCAGCACGCGAACGCCGGCGGCGCGGGCGACGCCGATGGCGTGCCAGGTGGCGTCCTGGGGCGTCTCGAGCTGGCAGACCAGCGCCTGCGCGGTGCGGATCGCGGCCGCCTGCGCGTCGACCTGTGCCCGGTCCAGGGCCTCGTTGGCGCCAGGGTGCAGGGCGATGCAGTTCTGGCCGGCATCCTCGACCAGCACCAGCGCCACGCCGGTGGGTTCGGCCACCTGGCGCACGCCGGTGGTGTCGATCATTTCAGCCGTTAGCGCGCCGAGCGCGCAGCGGCCGGCCTCGTCGTCGCCGACGCAGCCGATGAAGCGCACCACCGCCCCCAGGCGGCGCGCGGCGACGGCCTGGTTCGCGCCCTTGCCGCCGGGGTGCCGGTCCAGCGCGTGGCCCTGAACGGTTTCGCCTGGCGCGGGCAGGCGCGCGCAGCGCAGCACGGTGTCGAGGTTGACGCTGCCGAGCACGACGATCGCGGCATCGCCGCCGGTGTCCACGAGGGCGCTCATGCCGCGCCTCCGGCCGGCGGGCAGGTGGACTGGCGCACGCACAAGGTGGTCGCCAGGCGCTCGCGCCGCGGCTGCGTGCGGCGGCCCTGCACCCGCTCCAGCAGCAGGTTGGCGGCGAGGCGGCCGGCCTCGTGCTTGGGCTGCGCCACGGTGGTCAGCGGCGGGCTGGTGTAGGCGGCCAGCGCGATGTCGTCGAAGCCCACGACCGACAGGTCCTGCGGCACGCGCAGGCCCAGCGAGCTGGCGGCCGCGATGCAGCCGATCGCCATCAGGTCGTTGCTGGCGAAGATGGCCGTCGGCCGCTGCGGGCGCGACAGCAGCGCCAGCGTGGCCGCGTGGCCGCCGGCGCTGGTGTAGTCGGCCTCGCGCACGAAGCCGGCCGGCGTCGCGATGTCGGCCCCCTGCAGCACGCGCTGGTAGGTCTGCGCGCGCAGGCGCGCCGGCCCGGTGCTGAGGGGTCCGGCGATGCAGGCGATCTGGCGGTGGCCCAGCAGCAGCAGGTGGTTCATCGCCAGCGAGGTGCCCTGCTCGTGGTCGATGCCGATCTGGTCGATGTCGCCACCGCCGGCTTCGCGGTCCAGCACGACCAGCGGCACGCCGATGCCGCGCAGCACCTCGACCAGCTGGTCCTCGGCACCGGACGAGAGGCCGACGATGCCGTCGACCTGCTTCTCGCCGAGCAGGCGCGCGTAGGCCTGCTGCTTGGCGGGGAGGTCGTCGGTGTTGCAGAGGATGGCCGAGAAGCCGGCTTCGAAGCAGGCGTCCTCGATGCCGCGCACGACCTCGGCGAAAAACGGGTTGGAGTTGTTCGGGATGATGATCCCGATGGTGTGGGTGCGGTTGGTCTTCAGGCTGCGCGCGATGCCGCTGGGCACGTACTGCAGCTCCTGCACCGCCTTCAGCACCCGCTCGCGCACCGCGGCGCTGACGTTGCGGGTGCCGTTGAGCACGTGCGAGACGGTCGTGAACGACACCTCGGCGTGCTTGGCGACGTCTTTGATCGTGGTCACGGCGGCGGCTCTTCGATTCCAAGCAAACGTTTGCGTCCGCGAACTATAAGGGACCGCCAACGCGCGTGTCCAATGGTTTCTACGGGGATTCGTTCACGCCGGCCTGGGCCTGGGCCTGGGCCTGGGCCTGGGCCTGGGCCTGGGCCTGGGCCTGGGCCTGG
>CAMLJY010000070.1 GCA_946480465.1 uncultured Burkholderiales bacterium | reverse complement strand
GCCCAACGTGCGCGACCACGCGCTGGCCTGGCTGGATGCACCCGCACCCGCAGCCACGCTCGACCTCCAGCGCGTGTCGCACGACGGCTGGCAGCTCGACGGCTGCCCGCACCACGGCCCGGCGCTGGCCATCGCGGCCGACGGCACGCGGCACGTGGCCTGGTTCAGCGGCGGCCCGGACGAGCCGCGGCTGGGTTATGCGCGCAGCTTCGACGGTGGCCGGCGCTTCGTCACCACCATGCACTTCGGCGACCCCGAGTCCCAGCCCGGCCGGCCCGCGGTGCTGAGCCTGGGGCGGCGCGTGGTGCTGGCCTGGAAGCAGTTCGACGGACAGCGCAGCAGCGTGCTGGTGCGGCAGTCAGGTGACGGTGGCCGCACGTGGAGCGCACCTCGGGTTCTGGCCAGCAGTGCGGGCAATTCCGACCACCCGGCGCTGCTGGCGCATGGCGGCCGTGCCTTCCTGTCGTGGTCGGCGGACGAGATCGGCCACAAGGTGAGCATGGTCCCCGCGGAGGAAGCGGCACCATGAAGACGCGTCGTTTGAACGCTATGGATGCATGCGCACGAACGGTGGCACGGGGCACCGCGCTGCTGGCCCTGCTGTACGGCGCCACCGGCTTCGCGGCCGCTCAGTCCGTGCAGCCCGTGCCATCAGTGCCATCAGCGCCGGCCGTGCCGTCCGCGCCGCGGACGCAACTCATGCCGTCCGCGCAGCCGTCCCAGCCGCAGGCGTTTCAAGTGGGGGAGATGCAACGCCTCATCACCCGCCACGCCTCCGGCCCGCTGCTGGTCAACTTCTGGTCCGCGCATTGCGCCCCCTGCCTGCAAGAGCTGCCGCTGCTCAAGCAACTGGCCGAACGCCACCGCCACTGGCAACTCGTGCTCGTCTCCACAGACGGGCCCGAGCAGGCGCCCGCCGTCACCGCCGCGCTGCGCCGCCACGGCATCGACCCCGCCCGCACCTGGCTCTTCGCCGAGGCCAACGCGCCGGCCCTGCGCTTCGACGTCGACCGCCGCTGGGCCGGCGAGCTGCCGCGCAGCTACTTCTTCATCGACGGCCGCCGCGTCGGCGCGTTCAGCGGCCAGCTCGATGCGGCCCGCATCGAGCAGCTGTTCGCGCCCGCCAGCCCCGGCGCGCCGCCACCGGCTGCCAACCCCACCCTCAACGCCCTCAAGGAACGGACCCCACGATGACCAAGACAACCTGGATCAGCCTGATCGGCGCCGCCGCGCTCGTCCTGGCCCACGGCGGCGCCGCCGCCCACGGCCCCAAGGCCCACGGCGCACGCCATGCCGAAGGCACCTACAAGGTCGTGCAGACCGACTTCGGCATCGCCGGCCTGCGCAAGCAGGTGCGCCGCACCATCCTCATCGACATGGACGACACCATGCGGTTCACGCCCTCGCACGTCGAGGTGGAAGAGGGCGACACCATCCGCTTCGTGCTGCGCAACACCGGCAAGATGCTGCACGAATGGGTCCTCGGCACCCCGGCCGACCTGAAGGTGCATGCCGACCTGATGCGCCGCCACCCCGACATGGCCCACGACGAAGTGCACATGGTCCACCTCGACCCCGGCCAGTCCGACGAGATCGTCTGGCACTTCAACCGCCGCGGCCAGTTCGCCTTCGCCTGCCTGATCCCGGGGCACTACGAGGCCGGCATGGTGGGCACGGTGACCGTCGGGCCCAGGAAGACCGCGCGCCAGCGTCGCTAGCGGGCTGGCGCGCGCGCCGGGCCGGCGGTCCTGGGTACCGGCCCCGCGCAGCTCAAGGGCGGTTGTCCTCCACCCACACGATGAGGTCGCCCGGCGTCCGGGACGCCTCGTCCGCGAAGCCGCGCTCGACCAGCACGTGGCGCGCCGTACCGGCGTCGTCGATGCGAAAGGCCAGCAGACGCCGTTGGTCGTACGCCGCGCCCGTGATCATGACGTCGAGCCCCGCGGCCGTGATGTATGGACCGCTCCCCGGCAGGATGTCCGAACGCGTGGCGTTCGACTGCGCGTCGAACACCAGCCTCACCGTCCGCTCATCCGGCGCCGGCCCCTCCACCAAGGTGCCGTCACGCTGCCAGTACCGGCAATCCACCAGGGCATGGAAGCGCCGCCCGGCCAGCGCCCGCACGTCGACCACCGAGGCCACCTCGGCACCCCCGGGCAGGACCGACCCGGCCACCAGCGCGTAGCGGCCCAGCGAGGCGGCCGGCGGCGCCCCGGCGGCGTCGCACAACATCACCAAGCTACCCTGGAAGCGCGTCCAGACGCGAAAGTCCTGCGCGGTGGCCGTCATCGCGAATGGAGAAGTCGAGATGACCTCCAGGGTCGTGCGCCCTCGGTCCGCCAGCGACAGCAGGGCCTGCGTCTGGCTCAGGGCCGTCAAGTCACCCGCCTCGGTCCTGCTGAACGCAAAGCCATCACTGCGCGCGAGCACGCCATACCGCAGCACCTTCAACGCCGGCGACGGCGGCGGCGGCACAGGGGCCGGCGGGGGGACGGGTGAGGGCACCGGCGCAGAGACCGGTGCAGGCGAGGGTGCGGGCGCGGCGGGCGGCCCGGTGGTCGGAGAAGGTGCGGGAGAAGGTGCAGGGGAAGGTGCGGGCGCCGGCCCGGAAACCGGCGGCTCCCCCGATCCACCGCCGCCGCAGGCGCCGAGCGCAAGGGCCACCATCAGGGTGCACAAGCGGAACTGTCGAACGCTGGCGCTGGCCAACGGGCTGTCGAGAGAAGAGGTCGCGTCCATGGAGCGCGCCAGCGCAAGGACCATGCCGCCGGCACCGGCCCTGCGCGCCTCCGGGGCCCGGGCCAAGTCGACGGCGCGAATTCGACCCCGCACGCGTCCTCGGCAGTGCCGATTCGCGCACTCCGCCGCGCTGGCCCACCGCCGCGAACACCTCATCCACCTGCCGCTCGGGCCCTGCGGCATGCCATTCGCGCGGCAATGCGCCTTTCAGCGCCTGCAACGCACCACTCAGCGCCGGCGGGCGTAAATGGCACACCCTCTGCTAACTCCTGCGTTGCGCGGCCCGCCGGGCCGGCCACATGCAAGGAGGTTTCATGCACCGTCGTCGATTCATCGCTTCGTCCACCGGCGCCGCCGCCGCACTGCTGGGGCTGCCCGGCTGCGGCGGCAGCGCCGAAGGGGACGAGGCCGGCGCCACCGCCGCGGCCGCACGCCAGCGCCCGCTGGCCGATGCCGCCGCGGCCACCGCGCCGGCCACCACCACCGAGCCCGGCACCGTCACCCCCGCCGGCGCCGGCTGGGTGCCGCAGCCCGGTGAACTGGCCATCGTGCGCGCCGCCAACAGCTGGACCGACATCGACCCCTGCCCGCAGAACAACTGCGGCTTCCGCTACGGCCTGGGCTCGGAGTGGCACAAGGTCATCAACGACTACAGCGGCGGCGTCTACAACCCCTGGTGGGGCGAGCTGGGCGCGCTGATGTTCTTCGGCGGCGGGCACTCGGCGACCAACGACAACTCGGTCGCGATGCTCGATTTCAACGACCTGCGCTTCAAGCTCGCGGCCGATCCCAGCCGCAACGTCACCGGCATCAACCGGGCCAGCGCACCCACCTTCCCGGGCTTCGACACCGAGCACGGCGAGTACTTCTCCGACGGCAAGCCCGCATCCGGACACACCTACGACACGCTGGTGATGCTGCCGCCCGAGGTGGGCGGCGCGCCCTACGGCTCGCTGCTGCGGCCCTTCGGCTCGGCGCAGCACGTGGTCATGGCGCGCAACAGCTACTGGGCGCACAAGCTGGACCTGAACGTGCGCAACATCGAAGCGCCGGAGATCCGGCGCGCCAATGAATGGAGCCGCTTCAGCGTCAACGGCGACCAGCGCTTCACCGGTGCCGGCGGCTGTGCCGCCTACGACGAACGGCGCCAGCGCGTCTGGTGGTTCGCCGCGCCCTCGGCCTTCCGCTACAAGATCTGCTACACCGACATCGCCACGCGCCAGCAACTGGCCGTGCCGTACCGCGGCACCGAGGCGCTGTTCGAGATCAGCCGGCCCATCATGCAGTACCTGCCGCGCGCCGACTGGCTGGCCGCCATCGGCCCCTACAAGGACGCCGTGGTCGGCTACACCTTCGACCCCGACCAGCCCGGCGGCTGGACGCGCATCGCCTTCAGCCAGCCCATCCCCTTCGACCCCGCGCGCGCCACGCCCTGGGTGTACGTGCCGGAGCTGGACCGCGTCATCCTCTTCACCGCGGCCGACCGCGGCGCGGTGTACGAAGTCGAGATCCCGGCCAGCCGGGCCGATAACTGGCAAGTGACGCGTCGCCCGTTCGCCAACGGCGCCCAGCTGGCCTACCCCGCCCCCTTCGTCGGCAAGCGCTTCGCCTGGTCCTCGGCGCTGCGCTGCATCGTCTACAAGCCGCTCGCCGCCACGCCGGCGATCGACCAGTTCTACGCCTACCGCCCGCTGGGCGTGTGATGCGGCATCCACAGCAAGGAAGACAGCACACCATGGACAGACGCCATTTCATCGTCGGCTCGCTCGGCGCCACCAGCGTGGCCGGCCCGGCCGGCCTGCTGCTGCCGGCCCACGCGCAGGCGCAGACCATCACCCCCACGCCGCCGCAGTTCCTGAGCTGGGACGCCGGCAGCGGCCCCACCAACACCTACTGGAGCACCAAGCTCGCGCTGCCCTGGCGCCACCGCGGCACCGGCGACTGGCTGGACGCCGGCCAGCGCGAGCAGGGCGGCACGCCCTACGCCACCGCCAGCGTGAGCGCGCGCGGCCCGGTGAACGTCGTGGTCACGGCGCTGGTCGCGCGCTGGCTGGCCAACGGCCTGAACCGCGGCTTCTACCTCAGCTCGCGGCAGAACTTCCCCATCGTCTTCCACGGCCGCGAGAGCGAGAACGCCGCCGCGCGGCCGGTGCTCGTCGTCACCACCGACCGCGGCGTGTTCACGGCACCGTGCCTGGCCAATGCGCGCTTCGCGGCCTCCACCGCCGTGGGCTACGACAGCCGCGCGCGCTTCCAGGTGGCGCGCGCCCACACCTTCGCGCTGGTGCAGTTCGACCTGGCCGGCATCACCGGCACCGTGCTGTCGGCGGTGCTGCAGCTGCACTGCGACGCGCTGACCTACGCCGGCCAGATCGACCTCTTCGAAGCCAACCCGCCGCTGTTCCGCGACGGCGGCGGCGGCGCGCCGGCGCGGCAGGGCCTGGCCTCCAGCTACGTGCTGGACGAAGGCCTGGCCGGCCACCCCAGCGTGCTGCTGAGCACCGATTTCGCGGACCTCTCGCCGTGGAACGTCGGCAAGGCCGAGAACGCGATCCCGGTGTACGACCCGGCCACGCGGTCCACCTACCTGCGCGGCGTCATCCGCGCCAACGACCTGGGCAGCTGCACGCTGGAACGCGAGGTGGTGCGCTCGGCCACCCGCGCCGGCGTGCCGACCAGCGTCGAAACCGAGCTGTTCGCGCGTTATTACGTCTACCTGGAGCCGTTCTGGGGCTCGAAGGTCGACGCCAACAAGATGCCCGGCTGGGACGGCCGCATGGGCTGGTGGAACCCCGCCGGGCGGGGCTACTGGGCCACCACCACCGGCAACGGCGGCTCCAAGCCCACCGGGCTCAAGGTCTGGAACGCCAAGCTGGGCGGGTGGGAGTACCAGGGTGCCTCGATGCGTGGCCACGGCGGCATGCGCGCGGGCGACGGCAACCCCTATGACGACCAGTTCTGGATGGGCACCTACATGTACCACCTCGACCAGGTGGGGCCGTACGGCGAATCGGTGCGCTGGGACGGCACGGTGCTGAGCCGTGGGCGCTGGTACTGCATCGAGCAGCAGATCAAGATGAACACCATCTCCGGCCCCTACGACGCCGTGGGCAACGGCGTGGCCAACCACGACGGCGAGTACCGCGTCTGGGTGGACGGCGTGCTGGCCTGGGAGCGCACCAATTTCCGCTGGCGCCGCCATCCGGAGATGGGCATCCAGGGCTTCTGGCTCAACTGGTACCACGGCGGCACCGACCCCGCGCCGCTGGACATGCAGTACCGCATGAACTCGGTCGTGATCGCGCGCGAGTACATCGGCCCGCGGCGCACGCCGGGGGGTTGACGCCGCACCTGCAATCAAGCACGCGGCAAAGGGCACGCTTCGAATCGCAATCCCCAGTTGCCGTGCCGCCCGTCGCAGCGTAGAAGTCGCAGGCGCGCGAACGTGACACCATGAACTGTCCAGGGAGGAGCCCAGAACCGATGAGAGCTCGAACATGGCTGCTCCCGCTTCCCCGGGGACCTTCACTTCTTCACTGCGACAACGGCTGATCGAGTTCCTGCGCTCGATCGGCGGCACCTGGATCGTGCTGCCGGTGGGACTGGCCGCGTCGGCGGCCGCATTTCACTTCGCGGGCCGCTCGGCCGAGCGCGAGACCGCCTTGCGCCTGGATGCGGCGGTGCGGGAAGCCGCACACAGCGTGGAACTGGAGATGCGGGCCTATGCGCAGGTGCTGCATGCCATGCAGGCCCTTTTCAGCGCCGACACGGGCATCACGCGCGAGCAGTACCACCGCTTCGTCGCGACCCTCGACCTGCCCGCGCGCTACCCGGCCTTCCAGAGCGTCGGTTTCGCGCGCTTCGTGACGGCGGCCGAGCGCGATGCCTACGAGCGCGCGATCAGCAAGGCCCACGGCCTGCCCCGGTTCCAGGTCCTCGACACGCTGGGCAGGCCCGCGCCCAGGGATCTGCCCTGGCATTTCGTCGTGGAGTACGCCTACCCGGACGCCCTTCCGCAAAGCGCGACGTTCGGATTCGACATCAGCGCCGATCCGCAACGGAGGCACGCCTCCATTCATCAGGTGGAATCGGGCGACATGACTTCCTCGGGCATACCGATCACGCGGACGTCCCAACGCCTCAACTCCAACGTGTTGCCGATGCGGATACCCGTGTATCGCACCGGCATTCCCCTGACGAATGCCGATGCGCGCTGGAATGCCGTGATCGGATCGGTGGGCACGTACTTTCAGGTCCGCCACATGTTCGACCGCGCGCTGAAGGAGTCGAAGCTGCACCTGCGCGTATATGACGTGGGCCATTCGTCGAAGCCCTTCGATCCCACGACGAAGGCGGCAATGCTGCTCTACGACAACCGCCAACCCGATCGATTCATGACGGAGCGCGGGCCGATTGCGCGCGACGCTCGCCTGCAGCGCACCGTGCTCACGGAATGGGCGACGCGGCGCTGGGCGCTGCAGTTCAGCAGCGACAGCCCGCTCATTTCGAGAATGGACGAATCCATGCCATGGCTGTTCGCGCTGGGCGGCACCACCACCACGGTGCTGGTCTTCGCCTGGCTGCAGGCCCTTGCCCGATCGCGCTCGCATGCCCTGGCCGCGCGCCGGGCGCAGACGCAGTTCCTGACCAACATGAGCCACGAGCTGCGCACACCCCTGAACGCCATCCTGGGCTGCACCCAGCTCCTGACCCTGGCCGGTGATGCTCGTCTCGATGCCCGGCAGGCCTCCGGCGTGCGAACCATCCACAGCAGCGGCGAGCACCTGCTGTCCCTGATCGACGACATGCTCGACCTGGCGCGCGTGGAGGCAGGCAAGCTCGAGCTGAATGCATCCACCGTCAACCTTCCCGGCTTGATCGACGAAGTCGTCGGCATCATCGGCGTGAAGGCGGACCAGAAAGGGCTCAGGTTCGAGATCGAGAACAGCGGCGTGCCGCCGCTCGTGCGCGTCGACGGCCAGCGGCTGCGCCAGGTACTGCTGAACCTGCTGGGCAACGCCGTCAAGTTCACCGACCAGGGGCACGTGCGCCTGGGCGTGCGGTACGCAGCCGGGCCCGCAGGCGAAGGCAGCCCCGGCCTCCTGCGCTTCGTGGTCCAAGACAGCGGCATCGGCATGGACGAGCATCAGATCGGCCGGCTGTTCCAGCCGTTCCAGCAGGTGGGCGACCGCCGCCGCCGACTGGGCGGCACCGGCCTCGGCCTGGCCATCAGCCGCCAGCTCGTCTCCTTGATGGGAGGGGACATCCGCGTCGACAGCAGCCCCGGTGCCGGCAGCCGCTTCAGCTTCGACATTCCGGCGGCCGTGGAGGCCCTGCAGCCGCTGCCGGAGCCCGCGCCACGCCTGCCGAGCGGCCATGCAGGCCGGCAGCGCAAGCTGCTGGTCGTCGATGACTCCGCCGCGAATCGCCTGGTCCTGTCCGAAACGCTGGGGCTGATGGGCTTCCAGGTCGTCGAGGCGAGCGACGGAGCGCAATGCCTGGCGCTGGCACGCTCCACGTCGCCCGACCTGATCCTGATGGACGGCCAGCTGCCCGGCCTCAGCGGCCTCGAGGCCACCCGGCAGCTGCGCGAGATGCCGGGGTTCGGCGCCGTGCCGATCATCGCCATATCGGCCAGTGCCACACCCGAGGACAACGCGAAGGCCTTGGCCGCCGGCGCCGACGCCTTCCTGCCGAAGCCCTTCAGGGCCGCGGCGCTGATCGCGGCGCTGGAGCGCCACCTGCAGCTCGAGTTCGTGTACGAACAACCCGGCTGACGGCCGCGGGCGGCGCGCCACACCGCGCACCACCGCCCTGGTCACCCGTGCCACACCACGCGCCCACCGCTGCCGGGGGCCGTGGCCCGTTTCCCGCATTGGCACGCCCCATGCGTGGCTGAACGGCAGAACCGAGGCGCGATCCGTTCGACGTCCGGCAGGGAGGCTTCACTGAACCAGGGCGGCCGCGGCAGCGTCTTCTTTCATGACGGCCCCACGGCTTTGAGCAGGAGGCCGACCATGAACATCGCCGCTTCGGCAGCTTCGGCCGTGCTGGCACTCCACGCCGCGACCACGCCAGCGCAGGCCGCGTCGCCGGACGAACAGGAGCTGGCCATGGCCTATGGCAGCCGGCAGTCGGTGGCGATCACCACCGGCGAGCAGTTGCCGATCCGCCGCGCGCCCTCGGTGGCCACGGTGATCACCGCCGAGGACATCGCCGCCCTCGGTGCGGCCGACCTGGACGAGGTGCTGGAGACCGTGGCCGGCCTGCACGTCTCGCGCAGCTTCAACTTCAACAACCCGCTGTACCTGGTGCGCGGCATCTACGGGCCGCAGAACCCGCACGTGCTGCTTCTGGAAGACGGCCTGCCGATGACCAATGCGCAGCAGGGCAACCGCGGTGGCGTGTGGGGCGGCTACCCGCTGGAGAACGTCGCGCGCATCGAGATCATCCGCGGCCCCGGCTCGGCCCTGTACGGCGCCGATGCCTACGCCGGCGTCATCAACATCATCACCCGCGCTGCCGGCGCGCCGGGGCCCGGCCGGGCCGGCGCGCGCATCGGCTCCTTCGGCAGCGTGGACGCGTGGCTGCGGCAGGGCGGCAGCATCGGACCTGTGGATATGGCGGGTTATCTGCGCGTCGGCAGCACCGACGGCCACCAGCGCCTCGTGGCCGCCGATGCGCAGACGCGCAACGACCGCGCCTTCGGCACCACCGCCTCGCGCGCGCCGGGCCCGCTGCAGCTGGACCGCGAGGCCTTCGACGCCGCGCTGCGCCTGGCGGCCGGCCGCTGGGCCCTGCGCGCCGGCCTGCAGCAGCGCAACCACGTGGGCACCGGCCTGGGCATCGGCTCGGCGCTGGACCCCGAGGGCCAGGGGCGCACCCAGCGCGCCACGGCCGAGCTGTCGTGGCACCACGGCGAGCTGGCGCCGCACTGGGGGGCCGGCTTCAATGCCTCGGCGCGGCGCCACGTCACGCAGTTTCCCGGCGGGCTGCGGATCTACCCCGCGGGCACGCGCTTTCCCACCGGCAGCTTCCCCGAGGGCATGACCGGCAGCCCCGAGACCTGGCAGCGGCAGTTCCGGGTCTCGGCCTTCGCCACCTACGCCGGCTTCAGCGGGCACCGCCTGCGCCTGGGTGCGGGGCACGACGTGCTGGACATCTACAAGGTGCGCGAACGCAAGAACTTCGGCTTCACGCCCAGCGGCCTGCCGGTGCCGCTGGCGGCCCCGGTGGACCTGCGCGGCGCGGACGCCTTCCTGCCGCCGCACCTGCGCCGGGTGACGCACCTGCACCTGCAGGACGAATGGTCGATGGCGCGTGACTGGAGCGTCACCGCCGGCGTTCGGCGCGACTGGATCAGCGACGTCGGCGCCACCACCAACCCGCGCCTGGCCGTGCTGTGGGACGCGCGGCACGACCTGACGCTGAAGCTGCTGTACGGCACCGCCTTCCGCGCGCCGGGATTCGCCGAGCTGTACAGCATCAGCAACCCGGTGAACCGCGGCAACCCCGGCCTGCGGCCGGAGCGCATCCGCACGCTGGAGGCCGCCGCGGTCTGGCAATTCGCGCGGGACGCGGAGTTGAACGTCAACCTGTTCCGCCACACGATGAGCGACCAGATCGTGCCGGTGCTCAACCCGGTGGCCGGCACCGGCTCGACCATCTACAACGTCGGCGGCCAGAAGGGGCGCGGCTTCGAGCTGGAGATGGCCTCGGAACATGGCGCGCGCCTGCGCCTGTCCGGCCACTTCTCGTACCAGCGCACGATCGACCGGGCGACGCGGCGCGATGCCGGCTACGCGCCGCGCAAGGACCTGCACCTGCGGGCCGACTGGCGTGCCGCGGACCAGCTGCTGGTGACGCCGCAGCTGCAGTGGATCGCCGACCGCCGCCGGCCCGCCGGCGATGCGCGGCCGCCGGTGGCGGACTACCGGCTGGTCCACCTCACGCTGCGCTCACCGCCGCGCACGCGCGGCTGGGAATGGTCGCTGTCGATCAGGAACCTCTTCGACGCCGACGCGCGCGAGCCCAGCCTGGCCCCCGGCCTGCAGGTGCCGGGCGACATCCCGCTGGAGCCGCGCTCGGTGCGCGTCACGAGTACCTGGGCGTTCTGATGCGGGGCCACGCACGCCCCGCGCTGCGCGACCGGCTGGTCGGGTCGGTCTCGCTGCGCGCGGCACTGACCGTACCCTACGTGGTGCTGGTGGTGGGGCTGGCGGTGGTCATCGGCAGCCTGTCCTACGGCGCCGCCACCCGGGCGGTGGACACCGTGGCCGAGCACCTGCTGCGCGAGACGGTGGCCCGCATCGGCCAGGCGATCGAGCGGCACGTGGTGGGCTCGCGCGCGGTGCTGGAGTCGGCCTTCCCGAACGGCATGCCGGTGGCGACCGATCTCTCGGCGGAACTGCCGGCGCTGCGCTCGCGCTTCTGGATCGCCACGTCGCTGCACATCGACCCCAACAACTACGTCTACTACGGCAACCGGCGCGGCCAGTTCTTCGGGCTGTGGCGCCATTCGCTGGCCGACGGCGAGCTGCGCCTGAAGCTGCAGCCCGGCCAGGCGCGCGTGATCAGCCGCTTCACCGGCATCGACGGCACGCCGCACAGCCCGGTCACCGAGGCCCGCCAGTTCGAGCCGCGCCAGCGCCCCTGGTACCTGGCCGGCCACGTTGCGAAGACGCACACCTGGACCTCGATCTACATCGACTTCCGCACCGAGGAACTCGTCGTCACCCGCGCACGCCGCGTGCTGGGCGGCGGCGGCGAGGTCGAAGGCGTGGTGGCCACCGACGTCTCGCTGCGCGGCCTCAACGCCTTCATGCGCCAGCTGCAGCTGACGCCGAACGGCCTGGCCTTCATCGTCGAACCCGACGGCAACCTGGTGGCGGCGTCCCACGCGTCCAGCCTGGCGGTGGGGCCGGGCGGCGAACGCATGCGGCTGAAAGCGCTGGACAGCGGCCATGGCGATCTGCGCACCGTGTACGCGGCGCTGCAACCCATGCTCGGCCGACTGCAGGCCAACCAGCCGGCCCAGGTGCTGCGCGTGGCCGGCCGGCAGACCATGGACGCCGCGGTCGCCAGGTTCACCGACGACGCGGGGCTCGACTGGTTCATCGGCGTGGCGGTGCCGCGCAGCGACTTCACGCCAGGCGTGACCGAGAACGTCGAGCGCACCGTCGCGCTGGCGCTGGTGGCCGCGCTGCTGGTGGTGGGCACCGGGCTCCTGATCCTCGGCTGGGTGGCGCGCGACCTGCGGCGGCTGTCCGCCGCGGCGGCGCGCGTGGGCGACGGCGAACTGCAGGCCGAGGTGGTCATCCACCGCGCCGACGAGATCGGCGAACTGGCGCGCAGCTTCGCGACCATGCAGCGCAAGCTGCTGACCGACCGGCTGACCGGCCTGGTCAACCGCGAGTCGCTGTTCCAGCGCCTGAACAAACGCATCGAAGGCGCGCGCCGCGCCGGCGACAAGACCTTTGCGGTGCTGTTCATCGACCTGAACGGCTTCAAGGCCATCAACGACCGCTTCGGCCACGACGTGGGCGACCGTGTGCTGGTGCTGGTGGCCGCGCGGCTGAAGCAGCGCATGCGCGAGACCGACGTCGTTGCGCGTTATGCCGGCGACGAGTTCGTCGTGCTGCTCGAAGGCATCGAGAACCGCGCCGCCGCCGAATCCGTGCGCCGCAAGGCCGGGCAGGCCCTGCGCGAGCCGCTGGCCGGCGAGGACATGGCCGGCCTGCACGACCTGCCGCCGCTCGGCGGCGCGGTGGGCGTGGCGCTGTACCCGGACGACGGCCGCAACGCCGAGGCGCTGGTGCAGCACGCCGACGCGGACATGTACGCGCACAAGACCGGCGGGCGGGGTGCGGCCATCTGACGCACGCCACCGCCGGAGAACGGAGCCTGCCATGCACCAACCAAGCACCTCCGCCTGCGCGGCCCTGCTGGCCATCGCGGCGGCGCTGGGTTCACCGCGGCCCGCGCAGGCCTTCGCGCCGGAGGACGACCTGGTCCAGTCCTACGGCGACCGCGCGATGGTGAGCCTGGCCACCGGCCACCGCCAGCCCCTGCGCCTGGCACCGGCCGTGGCCACCGTGATCACCGCCGAAGACATCGCCGCGCTGGGCGCGGTGGACCTGGACGACGTGCTGGAGACGGTGCCCGGCATGCACGTGGCACGCGCGGCCAACCTGTACACGCCGCTCTTCATCAACCGCGGCATCTACAGCGCCTTCAACGCGCAGATCCTGCTGCTGCACAACGGCGTGCCGATGACCACGCTCTTCGTCGGCAACAAGGGCAACATCTGGGGTGGCTACCCGGTCGAGCACATCGCCCGCATCGAGGTCATGCGCGGCCCCGGCTCCGCGCTGTACGGCGCCGATGCCTACGCGGGCGTCATCAACATCGTCACCAGGTCGGCGGCGGACATCGCCGGCACGCAGCTGGGCGTGCGCGCCGGCTCTTTCGGCACGGCCGACGGCTGGCTGCTGCACGGCGGCCGCTGGGGCGCGCTGGACGTGGCCGCCCACCTGCGCCTGGGCACGAGCGACGGCTTCCGCAGCACTGTCGACGCCGACGCGCAGTCGCGCAACGACGCGTTCTTCGGCACCCGGGCCAGCCTGGCGCCGGGGCCGGTGGCCACCGGGCGCGACGCGCTGGACGGCCACGTCGAACTGGCGAACGGGCCGTGGCGGCTGCACGGCTCGGTCAAGCTGCGGCGGCACGTGGGCACCGGGGCGGGCATCTCGTCGGCGCTGGACCCGGCAGGCCATGCGGCCAGCCAGCGCAGCACCGCCGACCTGAGCTGGACGCAGCCGCTGGACGGCCGGCCGTGGACCCTGGGCGTGGCCGCGTCTTTCCTCCATTACGTCCAGCGCTCGCAGGACTTCGTGCTGCTGCCCCCGGGCACGCGCCTGCCCACCGGCAGCTTTCCCGACGGGATGCGCGGCCTGCCCGACACCTGGGAGCGGCAATGGCGCCTGTCCGCCTTCGCCAGCCACACCGGCTGGGCGGGGCACCGGCTGCGCCTGGGGGTGGGTTGGGAAGACCTGGACCTGTACCGCACCCGCGAGCACAAGAACTTCAGCTTTGCCGGCACCGTGCCGGCACCGGCCGGCACGCTGCGCGACGTGTCCGGCAGCGCGCCCTTCATGTGGCCGCAACGCCGCCGCGTGCTGTACGGCTACCTGCAGGACGAGTGGCGGATGATGAAGGATTGGACGCTCACCTTCGGCGTCAGGCACGACCACTTTTCGGACTTTGGCAGCACCACCAACCCGCGCCTGTCCCTCGTGTGGGACGCGGCCTTCGACCTGACGGTGAAGGCGCTCTATGGCAGCGCCTTCCGCGCGCCGTCGTTCCACGATCAGCACAGCATCAACAACCCGGTGATCCGCGGCAACCCCGACGTGCGCCCGGAGACCATCGACACGCTGGAGCTGGCGCTGTCATGGCAGCCGCGGCCCGCGCTGTCGGTGCAGGCCACCGCCTTCCACTACCGGATGCGCGACATCATCCGCGCCGTGCCGAACACGGCGCCGGCCCTCGGCAGCACGGTGCGCAACACCGGCCGCCAGTCCGGACGTGGCGTGGAACTGGAGGTGGCCTGGGACGCCGGCCGAGCGCTGCGCCTGGTGGCGCACGGTGCGCGCCAGCGCGCGACCGACGAGGCCACCGGGCGCGATGCGGGGTACGCGCCGCACCTGGACCTGCACGCACGCGCCGAATGGCGGACCGCGGGCGGCTGGCTGGCCAGCGCACAGGCCAACCGCGTCGCCGGCCGGCAGCGCGCCGCCGGCGACATGCGGCCGCCGGTGGCGGACTACACGGCGGTGGACCTCAGCCTGCGCACGCTGCCTGGCCCGCAGCGCTGGTCGGCCGCGGTGACGCTGCGCAACGCCTTCAACGCCGACGTGCGCGAACCCAGCCTCGCGCCGGGCCTGATCCCGCGCGACCTGCCGCAGGCGCCGCGGGCGCTGTATGCCGAGGTCGGCTGGACGCTCTGAGGCGACGGCACGCCGCGGAACCGCTTGCGCCCCCCGGTCGGAGCCGGCAGGCATCGGGCACGAGCGCGGCCGGTCGCAATCACGGCGCATGCCGCTTTCGCATGGGCGCATGCGCATGCTTTTCGATTCACCGTGCTGTCATCCCGGCTCCAAAGAATGGCCCACCCAATGCCCCACCGTGTCGGCACAGGCGCGAAGCGCAAGCCCGCCGGGCGCCGTCGGCCGCAGGCCACTTCCCAAAGAGAACCAGGAACACATCAGATGCCCGGTCCGGTCACCGACGAGTCCTTCACTCGCCTGCAGCAGCACGAGTCCAATGCGCGCACCTACGCCCGCACCTTCGATCGCACGCTGTGCCGCGCGAGCGGAAGCACCGTCTGGGACGCCGACGGCCGCGACCACCTGGACCTGCTCGCCTGCGCAGGCGCGCTGCCGCTGGGGCACAACCACCCCTACGTGATGGAACGGGTACAGGACTTCCTGCGGTCCGGCCACATCCTCCAGGGGCTGGACATGCCGACCCCGGCGAAACACGCTTTCGTCGACCGCCTCCTGGCCACGCTGCCCGCGGGCTTCGCCGCGGATGCCAGACTGCAGTTCTGTGGCCCCAGCGGGTCTGACGCGGTGGAGGCGGCGCTGAAGCTGTTCAAGACGGCGACCGGTCGCCGCAGCGTGCTGGCCTTTCACGGTGCCTATCACGGCATGACGCTCGGCGCACTCTCGCTGATGGGCAACCTGGGCCCCAAAGCGCCCGTGCCGGGGCTGGCGGCCGAGACCCACTTCCTGCCCTATCCCAACAGCGCGCGCTGCCCCTTCGGCGTCGGCGGGGTGGAGGCGGAACGCATCTCGCTGAACTACATCGACACCGTTCTGAGCGACCCCGAAAGCGGCATCACCAAACCCGCCATGGTGATCGTGGAAGCCGTGCAGGGAGAAGGGGGCTGCATTCCGGCTTCCGCCGAATGGCTGCGCGGTTTGCGTGATATCACCGAGCGCCACGACGTGCCCCTGGTGCTGGACGAGGTCCAGACCGGCCTGGGCCGCACCGGGACGATGTTCGCCCATGAAGTGGCCGACATCGTTCCGGATGCGATCGTGATGTCGAAGGCACTCGGCGGCGGCTTTCCGCTGGCCGTGCTGGCGTACCGATCACGCTACGACGTGTGGCGTCCGGGTGCCCATGCCGGCACCTTCCGCGGCAACCAGATCGCGCTGGTCGCCGGCGCGGCGACGCTGGAGTACATCCAGGCCCACCGGCTCCATGCTGAAGCCGCTCGCAAGGGCGCCGTGCTGATGGGGCACCTGCGCCAGTTGGCGCGCGACTTCCCATGCATCGGCGACGTGCGCGGCCGCGGCCTGATGGTGGGCGCGGAGATCGTGCAGCGCACGGCCACGGCGCACGGCACCAGCGCGCCGCTGGACGGAGGACTGGCGGCCGCGATCAAGCGCGCCTGCTTCGATCATGGCCTGATGGTCGAAACCGGCGGGCGGCACGGCGCGGTGCTGCGCTTCCTGCCGCCACTGGTGATCACCGACGCCGAAATCGAGCAAGCCATGCTGCGCCTGCAGGACGCACTGACCAGCGTGCTCGGCGCGCCCTGAGTTCATCCGGCGGGCCACCGGCCCGGCGCCCGTCAACGCGGGCGCCGGTTGATGTGTCAGCAGGCGTGCGCGGCCTGCCGTTCGGGTGCCGGGCAGCCGTCGTCCAGCGGGCTGCATGCCATTTCACGGCGCAGGCTCAGCGGCCGCATGTCGGTCCACACCGACCGGACATGCGCAAGGCACTGTTCGCGGCTGCCCTGCCGGCCCGCATCACGCCAACCCATGGGGTTGCTGCGGCCTGCGGGCCACAGCGAGTACTCCATTTCGTGGTTGACGACCACCTTGTACAAATCATCGTTTGCGACCATGCGCACCATCTCTCGTGCTGAATGAACGGACACACGGTTGAAATAAACCGTTCCTAAGGTGCCGGGCTCCGCCGGCAAGGCGCGCTCCACGGGGGAGCGCGCTGATGCTAGGGAGCCGCAATGAAGGCTTCGTGACCGGTGGCGAGCAGCGAACAGCCGGCGCAACGACGCGCCGGCCGCACACCTCATGCACCAGACCACTGCCTTCAGCGAAGCCACCCATCCCCTGTCATCCACGCAGCGCGAGATCTGGTTCGACCAGCGGCTCCATCCGGAATTGCCGCTGTACAACATCGGTGGTTACCTGCGCATCGACGGGCCGCTCGATCCCGCGCGATTCGGACGAGCACTGCAGCAGCTGGCGCTGCGGCACGACGCGTTGCGCAGCGTGTTCCTCGCCGCCAGCGATGACCTTGGTGAACCGCGGCAGCGCTTCGCGGCGTCACTGCCGTTCGACGTCCCGCTGATCGACTTCTCGAATGAACCCGATCCGCAGCACGCCGCGGACGAGTGGATGCAGCGGGAGTTCGAACGCCCTTTCCGTCTGCAGGGCGAGCCGCTGTTCCGCTATCGCCTGCTCAGGCTCGGCGAGCACCGCTGGCACTGGTTCGGCTGCTACCACCACCTGATCTCCGATGGCTGGTCCATCGCGCTGCTGGCGCGGTCCCTGGCGGATCTCTACGCCCGCGGGGAATCAAACGCCGCCCCGCCACTGCCCGCGGCCACGTCCTACCTTGACTTCATCGAAGCAGATTGCCGCTACCTCGCATCCGACGCGTGCGAGGCCAGCCGGCGCTATTGGGCCGAACGCTACGCACGGCCGATCGAATCGCTGCTGCAGGCCCAGGCGGGGCCCGCACCCGGCGATCGCGCGGGCGCGTTCTTGCGCTGCCGGATGCCGCCGGATTGGCTTCAGGGCCTGGAGTCCTTCGCGCAGCGGCATGGGGCCACGGCATTCCACGCCGCGCTGGCCGCGCTCTACGTGAACTTCGTCCGCACCCACCAAAAGTCGGAATGGATCGTCGGCCTGCCGGTCCTCAACCGGGCCCATGCGGCATTCAAGCAGACGGCCGGCCTGTTCGTCAGCGTGTATCCCGCGCGCTTCGACTTCGGTACCGAGCTCAGCCTGCAGTCGCTGCTGCAATCGATCACGCGGGAACTGAAGCAGAACTACCGCCACCAGCGCGTGCCGGTGAGCGAGATCAACCGGCTGGCGCTCGGCGGCGAAGGAGCCGGCCGGTCGGCCTTCGACGTGTCGGTGTCCTACGAGAAGCATGGCTACGACACGCGCCTGGGAAATGCCACGGGGCAGGCCGTGCCGCTGCTGAATGGATCGCCGCTGACGCCGCTGACCCTGTTCGTGCGCGAGTACCACGAGAACGCGCCCATCGATCTCGACTTCGTCTACCGCACCGACTGCTTCAGCGCCGACGACGTTGCAGCGCTGCAGCAGCGCTTTCTCGCGATCCTGGCCCACATGCAGCACGACCCGGCCACGCCGGTGTGGCAGGTGCCCCTGCTCACGCCGGCCGAAGTCGGCCTGATGGAGGGCTGGAACGACACCTCCCGGCCCTTCGCGCTGGACGTGCCCTACGCCGTCCAGTTCTCGGCCGTGGCGCGGGCCCGGCCGGACGCCCTGGCGGTGGCGTGCCGCGGCACGGCATGGAGCTACAGCGAGCTGGACGAACGTGCCGATGCCATCGCCCATGCCCTGGCCGGTACCGGCGTGGGCCGCGACAACGTCGTCGCCGTGCTGGGTGAGCGAGGCCCGGCGCTGATGGCGATGATCGTCGGCGTGCTGAAGGCGGGCGCGGCGTACCTGCCGCTGGATGTGAACCAGCCGGCCGCGCGCTGGCGCGAGATCCTCGCGGTCTCGCAAGCGCCGGTGCTGCTGGTCACCGCGCCACTGCAAGGTGAAGCGCTGCAGGCGCTGCCCGAGCCGCCGCCGCGGCTCCTGGTGGCGGACTGCTGGATGCGAAAAGGAGCGGCCAGCGCCGTGCGCCTGCCGGAAGGCGCATCGACCAACGACCTCGCGTACGTCATCTTCACATCCGGCTCCACCGGGCAGCCGAAGGGTGCGATGGTGGAGCAGCGCGGGATGCTCAACAACATCTACGCCAAACTGCCCAGCCTGGGACTGCACGGCGGCGATCGCATCGCCCAGACCGCGCCGTCGGCCTTCGACATCTCGGTGTGGCAGTTCCTCGCCGGCCCGCTTGTCGGCGCGTCCGTGCACATCCTGCCGGACGATGTGGTGCACGATCCGCTGCGGCTGCTGGATGCACTGGCGTCGGAGGGCCTCACGCTGCTCGAGATCGTGCCCAGCATGCTGCGGCGCCTGCTCGATGCCTGCGGCGCCGAGGTCACGCTGCCCGCGTTGCGCTGGGTGTTGCCCACCGGCGAGGCACTGCCGCCCGAACTGGCCCGCGCCTGGCTGCTGCGCTTTCCGCACGTCCCGTTGATGAACCTCTACGGCCCGGCCGAATGTGCCGACGACGTGGCCTGCCAGCCCGTGCGAACGCTGCAGGACGCCGAGGCCTGGCTCGGCCGCCAGGCCGTGCCCATCGGCCGGCCCGTGGCCAACACCCAGCTGCACGTGCTCGACAGCCGCCTGCAGCCGATGCCGATCGGCATCGCCGGCGAGATCTGCATTGCGGGTGCCGGCGTGGGGCGGGGGTACCTGAATGATCCACTGCGCACGGCCCGGGCCTTCGTGCCGCACCCGCGCAGCCCCGGCCAGCGCCTGTACCGCAGCGGCGACCTGGGCCGCTACCTCGCCGACGGCGTCGTCGAGTTCCTGGGCCGGCAGGACCATCAGGTGAAGGTGAGAGGCCAGCGCATCGAGCTGGGCGAGATCGAGGCCCGCCTGCGGGCACTGCCCGGCGTGCAGGAAGCCGCCGTGATCGCCAGCCCCGACGCCGATGGCGAGCTCCGCCTCATCGCCTACTGGGTGCCGCGCCCGGATGCGCACGCGACGCCGGAAGCCGTGCGCGACGCGCTTGCACGATGCCTGCCGCACTACATGGTGCCGGCTGCCTGCCTCCGACTGGAGTCGCTGCCGCTGAATGCCAACGGCAAGATCGATCGCCAGCAGTTGCCCTCCGCACCGCCAGCCGAGCCGCCCGCAGCGCAACTGCCCGCTGAAGGCGCCACGGAACAGGCGCTGGCCGAGATCTGGTGCGAGGTGCTGGGCCTGCCGCGGGTCGGACGCGAAGACCACTTCTTTCTTCTCGGCGGCAGCTCGGTGCAGGCCACGCGCGTGCTTGCCCGCATGCAAGCGCGCCTGGGCGTGAGCCTGCCCTTGCGCGCGGTGTTCGAAGCGCCCAGGCTGCGCGCACTGGCCGAACGCCTGGACGGGCACGCCGCGGCCGGCAGCGGCCCGTTGGTCCCGCCGGCGCCCGCCGCTGCGGGTGATACCGGCCTGCCATCGTTCGCCCAGGCGCGGCTGTGGGTACTGCAAAGGCTGGCCCCCGGTGGCGCGCAGTACCACCTGCCTGTGGTGCTGCGCCTGCAGGGCAGCCTGGACCCCGGCGCCTTGCGCCAATCGCTGCACATGATCGCGGATCGCCACGACATGCTGCGCGCCTCGCTGCCCGAGCGGGACGGCGAACCGGTGTTGAAGATCGCCGACGCCGCCGACGCGTCCCTCGCGACCATGGACCTGCGGCCGTTGCCGCCGGCGCGGCGGCGCGAACAGGCCATGTGCGAGGCCCAGGCCCTGGCGCTGCGCCCGTTCGACCTGGGACACGGGCCACTCTGGCGGGCGTCGCTGCTGCAACTGGCCGACGACGAACACTGGCTCTCGCTGTGCCTGCACCACGCCATCGCGGACGGCGCGTCGCTCGACATCCTGCTGGCCGAACTGGCCGAGGGCTACAGCGCGGCGGTGGCGTCACGGCCACCGGTGCTCGCGCCCATGGAACTGGGCTATGCCGGTTTTGCGGCGGGGCAGCGGCAGCACCTGCAAGGCACCGTGCTGGCGCGGCTCGAAGCCTATTGGCAGGACGCGCTGCGCGACATGCCCGCCGCGCTGGAGCTGCCGCTGGACCGCCCGCGGCCCAGGCTGAGCCGGCATGCCGGTGCGCATGTGCCCATCGCGCTGCCCCAGGACCTGACCGCGGCGCTGCAGGGGGTCGCGCAGCAACACGGCTGCACCTTGTTCATGACGCTGCTGGCCTCGTTCGGCGTGCTGCTGCACCGCTGCAGCGGCCAGCGCGACTTCTGCATCGGCATCCCGGTGTCGCAGCGGCAGTCCCCTGCCTGGCTGCACATGGTCGGCCTGCTGGTCAACACGCTGCCGCTGCGCCTGCGGATCGACCCCGGCCAGCGCTTCGACGAACTGCTGGGCCAGGTGCGCACCACGGCGCTCGGCGTCTACGGGCACCACGACATGCCTTTCGAGCGGCTGGTGGAAATGGTGCAAGGCCCGCGCGACCTGGCGCGCAATCCGGTGTTCCAGGTCATGTTCTCCATGCTGGATGAAGCGCCGGCCCGGCCGGCGTTCTCCGGCCTGAAGGTCGAACCACTGCAGGTCGAGCACCCCACCGCCAAGTTCGACCTGGCGCTGGAACTGGCGCAGGTGCAGGGCCGGCTGGAAGGACACCTGGAGTACGACATCGCCCTGTTCGACCGCGAATCGGTCGAGCGCATGGCCGCTTGCTTCAAGGTGCTGCTGCGGGCCGTGGCGCGGCAAGCGGCGCAGCCCGTGGCCGGGCTTGCACTGCTCGACGAAGCACAGCGCCACCGCGTACTGCACGCGTGGAACCGGACGCACCAGGCCTATGAACTGCATGACGGGTATGCCCTGCACTTCGCCCGGCAACTCGAACGCACGCCGGACGCCGTGGCCGCCCTGTGCGGCGAAGTGCAGTGGTCCTACGCGGAGATGGACCTGCGTGCCCACCGGGTGGCGCAGCACCTGCTCGCCTGCGGCGTGCGGCCCGGCATGCCGGTGGCGATCCTCGCCGACCGCGGGCTGCCTTGGCTGGCCGCGCTGCTGGGCACGCTGCAGGCCGGGGGGGCGTACATGCCGCTCGACCCGCGCCAGCCCGTGGCGCGCATTCGGCAGATGGCGGGCCAGGCGGCCGTGCCGGTGCTGCTGGTCAGCCGGCGCCAGCTCGCGCTGGCCGACGAACTCGTGACCCCGCTGGACAAGCCGCTCCGGATGCTCGTTGTCGAAGACCTCATCGCGCGCGGCGAGCGCCGGGTGCTGCAGGGCGCACCGGCGACCGGCACTGACCTGGCCTACCTGATCTTCACCTCCGGCTCCACCGGGCAGCCCAAGGGCGTGATGATCGAGCACCGCAACATGCTCAACAACCTGTTCGGGCAGGTGTCGATCCTCGACCTTCACGCCGGCGACAGGATTGCGCAGACCGCGCCCGTCACCTTCGACGTGCACGTGTGGCAGGCGCTCACGGCCTGGCTGGTCGGGGGCAGCGTGTGCATCGTGCCGGACGAAGTGGCGCACGAACCGTCGCGGCTGCTGGCCGAAGTGGCGCACCAGCAGGTGAGCGTGCTGCAGCTGGTGCCCAGCTACCTGCGCTACGTGCTCGAGTCGGCCATCGAGTCCCCCGGACGGGCCGGCCTGCGCTGGCTGCTGACCATCGGCGAGGCCCTGCCGTCCAGCCTCGCGGCAGCCTGGTGCCGGTTGGCGCCGGACGTACCGCTGATGAACCTGTACGGCCCCGCCGAGTGCGCTGACATCGTCACCTTCCATCGGGTGAGCGACGCCGCCGCGGCGCGGGAACCGCAGGACCGCGGCACGGTGCCGCTCGGCCGTCCGAAGCCGAACGTGGAGGTGTACCTGCTGGACGAGGCGCTGCAGCCGGTGCCCATCGGCGTGCCGGGCGAAATCTGCGTCGGCGGCGCCGGCGTGGGGCGGGGCTACCTTGGCGACGATGCACGCACCCGCGCCGCGTTTCCCGCGCATCCCTTCGGTGGCGGCCGGTTCTACCGAACCGGGGACATCGGGCGTTATCGCCCGGACGGCGTGATCGAGTTCATCGGGCGCCGGGACCACCAGGTGAAAGTCCGCGGGCAGCGACTGGAACTGGCGGAGGTCGAGTCCACGCTGAAGCGGCTGCCCGCGGTGGCCGACGCGGTGGTGGTCGCCCGCCCGGACGAGCGCGGGGACGCGTCCATCGTCGCCTATGTGGTTGCCCGCGATGCGTCGGCCAGCACCCCCGAATTCCTGCGCACGGCGCTGCTGCGGCAACTGCCCGGCTACATGGTGCCCGGCCGCTGGGTGATGCTGGAGCGCCTGCCGCTCAACGCCAACGGCAAGCTCGACCGCCGGGCCTTGCCGGAACCCGGCCCGCTGGCCGCAGGCGCCGGGCCGCAGCAGCAGCCCGCGACGCCGACCGAAGCGCAGTTGGCCCGGCTGTGGAGCGACACGCTGGGCGTGCCGCCGGCAGGGCGGGAGGACGACTTCTTCGATCTGGGCGGGCATTCGCTGCTGGCGGCCCGGCTCGTGGCGAAACTGCGACCGGCGTTCGGCGTCGAATTTGCCCTGCGCGACGTGTTCGAGGCGCCGACGCTGCGCGACATGGCCGCCAAGGTGGACGCCCTGGCCGGCACGGCCCCTGCAGTGGGCGCGCGGGACGGTCATGCCCTCATGGCCGATGCACCGGATGGCCAAGCGGCGCCGGCGCCGCTGTCGTTCGAGCAGGCGCGCCTGTGGTACCTGGACCGGCTGAGCCCCGGCTCGAATGCATACAACATGGCCGGCGCGGTGCGGCTGGCCGGACGCCTGGACGAAGGCGCCCTGCAGCGCGCCTTGGATGCCGTGCTGCAGCGGCACGGGGTGCTGCGCACCTGCTACCCGCTCAGTGCCGGCGAACCAGTGCAACTGGTGCACGAGGACGCACGCATCGCCGTGCGCACGCTGGACCTGACTGCGCTCAACCCACCCGAGCGCGAGGCCGCCGCACGCCGCCACCTGGCCGAGGAGTGCGGGCACGTCTTCGACCTGTCCTCCGACCTGCCCCTGCGCGTGCTGCTGATCCGGCTGGCCGACGCAGAGCACGTGCTGGCGTGGACGGTCCACCACATCGCCTCGGACGAGTGGTCGCAGCAGATCCTGCTGCGCGAACTCCTCGAGGCGTACGCATCGCCCCCGGCGTGGTCCCCATTGCCCATGCAATACACCGACCATGCCCGCCGGCAGCGGGGCCTGCCGCCCGAAGTGCTGGAGCCGTCCGCACGCTACTGGCTGCAGCAGCTGGCAGGCGCGCCGCCTTTGTTGGCGCTGCCCTGGGACCGGCCTCGCCCGGCACGGCAGGACGCGCGCGGCCGCTCGGTGCAGTGCGTGCTGCCCGGCACGCTGCGCAGCCGGCTGCTGCAGCGGGCCCAGCACGGCCGCGCAACGCTGTTCATGGCCCTGGCCGCAGCCTTTCAGCTGCTGCTGTCGCGCTACAGCGGGCAGGAGGACATCTGCATCGGCATCCCGGTGGCCAACCGGCCGCCCGGCACGGAGGACCTGGTGGGCCTCTTCGTCAACACCGCGGTGCTGCGCACCCGCATCGACCTGGATGCCGGCTTCGACACGCTGCTGTCACAGGTGCGCGCCACGGCCCTGGAGGCCTACCAGCACGCATCGCTTCCGTTCGACCGCCTGGTCGAACGCTTGAAACCGCTCCGCAGCCCCAGCCACACGCCGCTGTTCCAGGCGATGTTCACGCTGCAGCAGCCCGATGCGGCCGCCGCCCGCCCGCCCGGCCTGATCGTCGAGCCCATGCGGCTCGAGACACAGGCCGCCAAGTTCGACCTGGTGCTCGCCGTCCGCGACGATGGCCGGCAGCTGGACGCCTGCTTCGAGTACGCCTGCGCGCTTTTCGAGCACGAGACCATCGAACGCCTGTCCTGCAACTTCCAGGTCCTGCTCGACGCGCTGCTGGCCGCCCCCGACCGGCCCGTGGGTGAATTGCCGCTGCTGACGACACAGGAACGCGAGCGCCTGCTGCAACCGGCGCTGCGGCCGCATGCGGGCATCGGCCACATCCCTGACACCGCGCCGGCGTGCTTCGAGGCCCAGGTGGAGAAGACCCCGGACCACGTGGCGGTGAGCTTCCGCGGCCAGGGCTTGAGCTACCGCGAGCTCAACGCGCGGGCCAACCGTGTCGCCCACCACCTGCGCGCCCGGGGGGCGAAACCCGAATCCCTGGTGGTCCTGTACGTCGAGCGGTCGATCGAGTTCATCGTCGGCGTGCTCGGCATCCTCAAGTCGGGCGCGGCCTACCTGCCCATCGACCCGTCCCAGCCACGTGCCCGTGTCGAGCAGATCCTGTCAGATGCCCGTCCGCGCCTCGTGATGACGCAGGACGCCCTGCGCGAACAGCTGCCGCACGGCGAATGGCAGGTGCTGAGCTTCGACGCGGACCGATCCGCGATCGCACGGCACAGCGGTTCCAACCCGCCGCCCACGGCGCGTGCCGGCAACATGGCCTACGTCATCTACACCTCCGGCTCCACCGGCAAACCCAAGGGCGTCGCTGTGAAGCACGGCAGCCTGCGCCACCTGGTGCAGGCCAACGTCGAGACCTACGGACTCAAGCCGGGCCAGCGCATGCTGCAGTTCTTCTCGATGGGCTTCGACGCGTCGATGCACGAAATCTTCACCGCCTTGCCTTGCGGCGCGGCGCTTCACCTGGCCCCGGCTGACGCCATCGTTCCCGGTCCGATGCTCGAGCGCACGCTCATCGACGAGAAGATCGACGTGCTGACGGTCACGCCGTCGGCGCTCGCGCTGCTGGACCCCGCGCGCCTGCCTGGGCTGCGCACGCTCATCGTCGGCGGGGAGCATTGCGATCGGGCCGTCGTCGAGCCCTGGCTGGCGGGGCGGGCGGTCTTCAACGTCTACGGCCCCACCGAAGCGACGGTGAGCTCGGCGATCCACCGCTGCAGCCCCGACGAGCCCGGCCACCCACCGGTGGGCAAACCCCTGCCCAACACGCGGGCGTATGTACTCGACAAGTACCTCAATCCGGTCCCCATCGGTGTCGTGGGGCAGCTGTACCTGGGCGGGGCCCATCTGGCGCGCGGCTACCTGGACGCAGGCCACACGGCAGACCGCTTCATGCCCGACCCTCACGCGGACACCGCCGGCGCCCGGATGTACGCCACCGGCGACCTGGCCCGGTGCCGCAGCGACGGCAACATCGAGGTGCTCGGCCGCGTCGACACACAAGTCAAGGTGCGCGGCTACCGCATCGAATTGGGCGAGATCGAAGCGGCCATCGGCCTGCAACCCGCCGTGCTCGACGTGGCAGTGCTCGCCCGCGGCGACCACGCGACCGACCGGCAGCTGGTCGCTTATGTCGTCGCTTCGCCCGGGGGGCTGGATGTCGCCGCGCTGCGCGCCGCACTGCGGGCGAGGCTGCCCGCCTACATGCTGCCCGCGCGCTTCGTGAGGCTGTCGACCATGCCGCTCACGCGACACGGCAAGGCGGATCGGCAGGCGCTGGCGGCCCTCGACCTGCCCGACGAGGAGCGGGGGCACGAGCCCCCACGCACGCCGACGGAGCAGGCGCTGGCGGCGATCTGGTCCCGCCTGCTCGAGCGCCACCACATCGACCGCAACGACGACTTCTTCGAACTCGGCGGGCACTCCCTGCTGGCGGTGCAGCTGGTGGGGCAGATCGGGCGGGAGATGGGCGTCGACATCCCGCTGTCGCAGCTGCTGCAATCACCCACGCTCGCGGGGCTGGCCGCGGGCATCGATGGCCGCCAGGGCAGGGCGGCGCTCATCGTTGCGCTGCGCCAGCCGGGGCCCGGGGTGCCGATCTACTTCATCCATCCGGCAGGCGGCACGGTCTTCTGCTACGCCGGCCTGGCCCGGCACCTGCCGCCATCGCAACCCGCTTATGCCATCCAGTCGCCGGACATCGCCGGCCATGCCGGGATGCCTGAGGGCTTCACCGAACTGGGCGCGCTCTACGCGAACGAGATCCAGGCCCATTGCCCGTTAGGGCCGCTGCAGCTGGCAGGGTGGTCCCTGGGTGGCGCGCTGGCCGTTGAAGTGGCCTGGCACCTGGAACAGTCCGGCCGTGCGGTGGACGCCGTGGCGCTGTTTGACGCCACGCTCGCCGGCCGCTGGGACGAGGACCTGTCGTTCGAGGAGTTTCTCAGCTGGGCCAACGGGCTGGGTGCAGGGATCTTCGCGGACGACCACGATGGCCTGGCGGCCCGGCTCGGGCGCTTCGTCGAGCAATGCGGAGGCGTGCCGGCCGCCGCACGCTGTCTGCAGTCGCCGGACCACCCGCCTCGCGCCGGCGGGACATTTCGGCCGGGCGAGGTGGACTTTCTGCGGCAACAGCATGCCGCGCATCGCCGCCACCGGCGCCTGCTGGGCAGCCGCACTGCCCGCCGGGTGCAGGCGCCGCTGCTGCTGGCCTGGGCCGACGAAAGCTCCGGCCAGCACGCGGTCGACTGGCTGCATTGCACGACCGCGAGGGAGCACAGCCGGGAGATCGTGCTCCCCGGCCAGCACGACACCTTCCTCGCGCATGGTGACAACGCGCGCGCGATTGCGGCGTTGCTGCGGCACGATCAGCCTCCGCGGTAGCGGGACCGGTACCGCGGACGCGCGGTGCGGGAGGCGCGCCCACCGCGGCGGGCGGCCGGGCGGAAATCCCGCCCCTCGCGCCCCGCGCTCCCAGGCGGCACGTTCGCACACCACGCTGGCACGCCTCGTGCACTCCACTGCGCCGCGCAGGCATGGCCTGCGTCCCTTTCCAATCACGGAGACTCCATGCGAACCATCGCTCTTGCCATCTCGCTCGCCTGCGCCACCCTGGGCGCCCAGGCCGACACCCTGAAGAAGATCAAGGAGACCGGCACCCTCACGCTCGGCACGCGTGAATCGTCGGGCGCGCTGGCGTACACGCTGGGCGACGGCAAGTACACCGGCTTCCACACCGAGATGGCACAGCGCGTCGCCGCCGACCTGCAGAAGCAGCTGGGCCTGGCCAAGCTGGAGATCAAGTACCAGCCGGTGTCCTCGGCCAACCGCATTCCGCTGGTGCAGAACGGCACGGTGGACCTGGAGTGCGGCTCCACCACCAACAATGCCGCGCGCCAGAAGGACGTGGCCTTCGCGGTGACCACCTACGTCGAGGAAGTGCGCATCGCCACCAAGGCCAACTCGGGCATCAACTCGATCAAGGACTTGACCGGCAAGACCGTGGCCACCACCACCGGCACCACCTCGGTCCAGACGCTGCGCAAGCACGAAAAGGCCACCGGCGTGGACTTCAAGGAAGTCTTCGGCAAGGACCACGTGGACAGCTTCCTGCTGCTCGAGTCGGGCCGCGCCGACGCCTTCGTGATGGATGGCGCCATCCTGGCCGGCAACATCTCGAAGTCGAAGAGCCCGGCGGACTTCAAGATCGTCGGCGAGGTGCTGTCGGTGGAACCCATCGCCTGCATGCTGCGCAAGGACGACGCGGCCTTCAAGCAGGCGGTGGACGAGAGCATCAAGCGCCAGATGAAGTCGGGCGAGCTGGCCAAGCTCTACGACAAGTGGTTCATGCAGCCGATCCCGCCGGCCA
>CAMLJY010000069.1 GCA_946480465.1 uncultured Burkholderiales bacterium | reverse complement strand
TGTCGATCAAGCCCGGCGACATCAAGGTCCACCTGGAAAAGCAGGAGAACCTGGACGTGCTGGAGGTGAAGATCGAGTTGCCGGACGCCATCGGCCGGTAGCGCTGCGCAAGCGCGGCCGCGCTGCGTTCGGCGGCCCGCTTGCGTGCGCTCAATTCGGCCGCGCTGCTCGCGGCTTAGGCTGCAGGGCATTCACTCTCGGGAGGACGTGATGCCCACCTTGCATGTCGTGAGCCTGACCTGCGTGCGCACCCAGCAAAGCGTCGACCAGGCCTACGTGGTCCTGCGGCCCACGAGCGGCGCGCCCATCAGCAGTGATCCGCGGCGCATGGTCGATGGAGGAAGCGTGCGTCTGGACCTGAGCATGCCCTTCGCGATCAACGACCGGGTGGAGGTGCAGGTGTGGGAGCAGGACCGGCCCCCGGCCCGCAGCGACCACCTCGGCAGCTTCACCGTCGACCGCGCCTACCAGGGCATGGGCGAGTTCCCGTTCCACGTCTACCACCGGCAGGCCCACTACATCGTGACCGCCGAAGTCACCGAAACCGCGCGGCGGCCGGACGACTACACGATCGAGCTGATCCGGCTGGAGTGCCGCGACGCGCAGGAGCGCACCGACCGACCGTTCCTGAAGATCAACGGCGAGCAGGTGTGGGGACCGGTGGACATGCGGACGGGCCAGGGCCGGGACATCAACGTGTCGCGGCAGTTCCACCGCAACCTGTTCGTCGACCTGTGGGAGGAAGATGCGGGCGGCCACGGCTCGGACCACCTGGGCACGATGGGGCTGGTGCTGTCCGGCGTGCGGGAGCAGGCACCGGGCGGCCCCCGCACCTACACCTTCCGCCGGGACCGCGGGATCGTCGGCGACGCGAGCTACGTGCTTACCTACGACCTGCACCGGTGACGAGGCCGCCCGGCGGCAGGGCTGGTCACGCCGGGCGTGGGCTTCACGCTTCAGGATGAAGCGGATGACGGCCCGCTGCCGTCCGGGCCGCTTGCCCCCGGCTGGTCGCCTGCCCACCGGCGCTGCAGGGCCGCCCAGCCCCCGGGGCCCAGCCGCTGCATCGTCTCGATGTTGGCCTCGTAGATCGTCTCCGCGTCCGGAAAGGCCTCGACGGCGCGGTCGATGCTCGCTTCGCGCAGCAGGTGCAGCATCGGGTAGGGCGAGCGGTTGGTCGCGTTCGTCACGTCGTCGGGCTCGGTGCCGGCGAACTGGAACCGAGGGTGGAAGCTGGCCACCTGCAGCACGCCTTCCAGGCCCAGTGCGTCGACCATCTCCTCGGCGAGGCCGAGGAACTGGTTGAAGTCCTCGAAGTCCTGCAGCACCTTCGGGTGGATCAGCAGCGTGGTGTCCACCTCGGCCGGATCGGCCGCCGCCAGGTCGCGCAGCTGCTCGGCCAGGGCCTGTTGCAGTGCGTCGACGTCGGCCGCCTCGGTGACGACGTAGCGGATCTGGCCCTTCACGTGCACCGCCTTCGCGAAGGGGCACAGGTTGAGGCCGATCACGGCCTCTTCGAGCCAGCTGCGGGTTTGGGCGATCACGGTGTCGGCATTCATTCGCCCATTGTCTTGCGCCGACAATCCCGCAATGGTGTCTCCTTGCTCACTTCAATCGCCTGCCCCCGAGGCGGAGCACGCGGGTCCCCGCCCGGCCCGGCGGCCGGCGCAGCTGCTGCTCGCTCCGATGGAAGGGTTGCTCGATTTCAGCCTGCGCGACATCCTGACCCGCGCCGGCGGCATCGACCGCTGCGTGTCGGAGTTCATCCGCGTCACCGACCAGCTGCTGCCCGAGCGGGTCTTCACCCGCGTGATGCCCGAGCTGCTCGACGGCGGCCGCACGCCGGCCGGCGTGCCGGTGCGGGCGCAGCTGCTGGGATCCGACCCCGCCTGCCTGGCGGACAACGCGGCGGTGCTCGCGTCGCTGCGCCCGGCCGGCATCGACCTCAACTTCGGCTGCCCCGCCAAGACGGTGAACCGCCACCGCGGCGGCGCGGTGCTGCTGGACGAGCCGGAGCTGCTGCACGACATCGTCGCTGCGGTGCGGCGCGCGGTGCCGGCCGACATGCCGGTGTCGGCCAAGATGCGCCTGGGCAACGTGACCGATTCGCGCATGCTCGAGTGCGCGCAGGCGCTGGCCGATGGCGGTGCCGAGGAACTGGTGGTGCACGGCCGCACCAAGCTGCAAGGCTACAAGCCGCCGGCTTACTGGCAGCACATCGGCCGCATCCGCGAGGCGGTGGCCGTGCCGGTGATCGCCAATGGCGAGATCTGGACCGTCGACGATGCCCGGCGCTGCCGTGCCGAATCGGGCTGCTCGTCGCTGATGCTGGGCCGCGGCATGGTGGCCGACCCGGGCCTCGCCTGGGCGATCCGCGCGCCGCAGATGCCGCCGCCGGGCTGGGGCGTGGTCGAGCCGCTGCTGGAGCGCTACTGGCGCCTGATCGCCGGCCACGTGTCGCCGCGCCACCGGTCGGGGCGGCTCAAGCAGTGGCTGAACCTGCTGCGCAAGCGCTTCCCGCAGGCCGAGGAGGCCTACCAGCGCGTGCGCACGGTCAACGACTGCCCGGGCATCGAGCACTTGATGGGCTTCGGCGCCGCGCCGCCCGCCACGGCGCTGGCGGCCGGGCTTGCGTCCGTCGTGGACGCGCCGGCGTGATGGCCGCCGCCCCTGGCAGCTATTACGAGGCGACGGCGCCGGCCCGGCCGGCGGCGCAGTTGCTGCAGGGCCGGGTCGACACCGCGGCGTGCATCGTCGGTGCCGGCTTCGCCGGCCTGGCCACGGCCCTGGGCCTGGTCGAGCGCGGCCAGCGCGACCTGGTGCTGCTGGAGGCCGAGCGCGTGGCCTTCGGCGCCTCCGGCCGCAACGGCGGTTTCGTCTTCGGCGGCTACAGCCTGGACTGTGCCGACCTGCTGGCGCAGCTGGGCCCCGAGCGCGCCCGCTCGGCTTATGCCTTGACGCGCGACGCGGTGGACCTGATCCGCCGCCGCATCGCCCGCCATGGGATCGACTGCGATGCGGTGGAAGGCGGCGCGCTGCTGGCGAACTGGTTCGACGACGAGTCCATCCTCGACCGCCAGCAGCGCCTGATGGCCGATCACTTCGGCGTGCAGTGGCAGCGGCTGGACAAGGCAGCGCTGTCGGCCCACGTGCGGTCCGACCGCTATTTCGGCGGCCTGCTCGAACCCGACGCCTTCCACTTCCACCCGCTGAAGTACGCGCTGGGCGTGGCCGCGGCCATCACCGCGGGTGGTGGCCGCATCCACGAGCAGTCGCCGGTGCGTTCGGTCGAACGGGCGGCCGGCGGCTTCGTCGTGCGCACGCCGCGCGGCGAGGTGCGCGCGCGCGAGCTGGTGATCGCCGGCGGCGGCTACCTCAGCGGCCTGGTGCCGCCGCTGGAACGCGCGATGCTGCCGATCGCCACCTACGTGATGGTGACCGAGCCATTGGGTGAGGCGCGGCGCCGGCAGTTCATCCCCAGCCGCGCCGCGATCTACGACACCCGCTTCGCCTTCGACTACTACCGCATGCTGCCCGACACGCGCCTGCTGTGGGGCGGCCGCATCGCGGTGCGCGACCGGCGGCCGGGGGACATCGCCCGCTTCCTGAAGCAGGACCTGCTGCGCGTCTATCCCGCGCTGGCGGGCCTGCGCGTCGACTTCGCGTGGAGCGGGCTGATGAGCTATGCCCGCCACAAGATGCCGCAGATCGGCCGCCTGGCCGCGGGCGACGCGCGCGGCGCGTGGCACGCCATCAGCTTCGGCGGGCATGGCGTGGCGCCGACCACCGTGGCGGGCGAGGTGCTGGCCACCGCGATCGCCGAGGGCCGGCCGGTGCCCGACCACTTCGCGCCGTATGGCCTCACCCGCACCTGGGGACCGCTGGGCCTGGCGGCGGCGCAGGCCACCTACAGCTGGGCGGAGGCCCGGGATTGGTGGCGGGCGCGCCGAGGATGCTCGACCGTGGCATGAAGCCCTCGCCGGGCGCGCGCCTGCCGCAGGCCGCCGCCCGGTCCGTTGCCCGGTCCGTCGCCCTACTTGCCGAAGCTGTCCTTCAGCCCCGTGATGCGGTTGAACACCGGCTGGTCGGGCCGGTGGTCCTTGCGGTCGGCGATGAAGTAGCCGTGGCGCTCGAACTGGTAGCGCTGCTCGGCTGGGATGCCGGCGAGCGAGGGTTCGACGTAGCCCGTCACCACCGTCTTGCTGGCCGGATTCAGGGCCTCGCGGAAGTCGCGGTCGCCGGCGTCCGGCTGGGGCTCGGTGAAGAGTCGGTCGTAGAGGTTGATGGTGGCCGGCACGCCGTCGTGCACGCCGACCCAGGTGATGGTGCCCTTGACCTTCACCGCATCGGCGCCGGGCGTGCCGCTCTTGGTGTCGGGCACCACGGTCGCCAGCACGGCGCTGACGCGGCCCTCGGCGTCCTTCTCGCAGCCGGTGCATTCCACGACCATGCCGTACTTGAGTCGCACCTTGTTGCCCGGAAAGAGCCGGAAGAAGCCCTTGGGCGGCGTTTCGGCGAAGTCATCGCGCTCGATCCACACTTCCGGACCCAGGCTGAACTGGCGCGCGCCCAGCTCGGGCCGCTGCGGATGCGCGGGCGCCTGGCAGGGCTCGTGGTGACCGGCACCGAACAGCTCGGCCCAGTTGGTCAGCTTCAGCTTCAGCGGGTCGATGACCGCCATCGCGCGCGGGGCCTGGCCCTCCAGGTCGTCGCGCAGGGCGATGTCGAGCACGCTGTAGTCGACCCAGATGTTGGTCTTGGAGGCGCCGGTGTCCTCGGCCATCTTGCGGATGGACGCCGGCGTGTAGCCGCGGCGGCGCATGCCGGCCAGCGTGGGCATGCGGGGATCGTCCCAGCCGCTGACGACCTTCTCGTCCACCAGCGCCTTCAGCTTGCGCTTGCTGGTGATGACGTAGGTGAGGTTCAGGCGCCCGAATTCGTGCTGCTTGGGCAGGGGACGCTGCAAAAGGCCGTTATCGGCCAGTGCGTTCAGCAGCCAGTCGTAGAAGGGCCGCTGGTCTTCGAATTCGAGCGTGCAGATGCTGTGGGTGATGTTCTCCAGCGCATCCTCGATCGGGTGCGCGTAGGTGTACATCGGGTAGATGCACCACTTGTCGCCGGTGTTGTGGTGGTGGGCGCGCTTGATGCGGTACAGCGCCGGGTCGCGCAGGTTGATGTTGGGCGAGCGCATGTCGATCTTGGCGCGCAGCACCATCGAGCCGTCGGCATGCCGGCCGTCGCGCATCTCGCGGAAGCGGGCCAGGTTCTCCTCGACGCTGCGGTTGCGCCAGGGGCTGTCGGTGCCGGGCGTGGTGAAGTCGCCCCGGTTCTTCTTCATGTCCTCGGCCGACTGCTCGTCGACGTAGGCGAGGCCGGCCTTGATCAGCGTCTCGGCCGCGCGGTACATGAAGTCGAAGTAGTTGCTGGCGTAGTAGAGATGGCTGGTCTGGTTCACGTCCCAGCTCCAGCCCAGCCAGTGCACCATCTCGACGATGGCATCGACGTACTCCTGCTCTTCCTTCTCGGGATTGGTGTCGTCGAAGCGCAGGTGGCAGACGCCGCCGTAGTCGCGCGCGAGGCCGAAGTTCAGGCAGATGCTCTTCGCGTGGCCCACGTGCAGGTAGCCGTTGGGCTCGGGCGGGAAGCGCAGTCGCACCTTGGCGGGGTCGGCGCCGCCGGCGGCGTGGTGGGCCGCGTCGCCCGGCGAGCCGCCCCACTGTCGGCCGTCGTACACCCCATCAGCGAGTTCGCGCTCGATGATCGTGCGCAGGAAGTTGGCGGGCTTCGGGGTGTCGGTGGGCTTGGGTGCGGACATGGAGGAGGGGCGGCCGGCAGGCCGCGTCATGGAGCGGGAATTCTAGGGAGTCTGCGGCGCGCCTGGCGCGGGCCCGCCCGAGCGGTCCGCGGCCGCGCCGGCGGCTCCGGCGAATCGCGCTACATCCCCTTGAACAGGTGCGCGTACAGCCGGCTCGCGGTCAGCTTCTCGGGCCGCCCGCGCAGCGTCAGGAAGACCTTGCCCGATTCGTCGCGCAGCGCGGTGGTGATGGCGCTGGCGCGCACCACCAGGCTGCGGTGCACCTGCCAGAACTTCTGCCCATCCAGCTGCGGCAGCAGCTCGCGCAGCGACAGGCGGATCAGGTGCTCGCGCTCGGCGGTGACGACGCGCAGGTACTTGTCGGCCGCCTCGAAGTACAGCACCTCGTCGATCGGCACCATGTGCACCAGGTTGCCGGCGCTGGCCTGGATGACGTCCAGCTTCGGCTGCGGCGCGGCGGCGGCCGGCGCGGCGCCCAGCAGCGCGCGCAGTTGCTCCAGCGTGCGGTCCAGACCCTCGGGCGCCGCGCTGGTGGCCACGGCGGCCAGCCGCTTCTTCAGCCGGTCGACGCAGGCGGCCAGGCGCGCGGGTTCCACCGGCTTCACGAGGTAGTCCACCGCCTGCGCCTCGAAGGCCTGCAGCGCGTACTGGTCGTAGGCGGTCACGAAGACCAGCAGGGGAAACTCGCGGCCCTCGGGCCAGTCCTCGGCCAGGGCCTGCGCGGCTTCCAGGCCGGTGAGGCCGGGCATGCGGATGTCGAAGAAGCAGACGGTGGGCGTCAGCGCCAGGGCCTGCGCGACGGCGCCGTGGCCGTCGCCGGCCAGCGCGGCGATCTGCAGCTCGGGCCACAGCTTCTTCAGCTCGGCCTGCAGGCCCAGCGCGAGCAGGGGTTCGTCTTCGGCAATGAGTGCGGTCGGGGTCATGCGGCAGGGGGTGCAGCGGGGCAGGGCAGGACGATCAGGGCCAGCGTGCCGCCTTCGGCGTCGTCGGCGGCCCGCAGTGTGAAGGAAGCCCGTTCCGCGAACATGGCCTGCAGGCGCGCGCGCACGTGGGCCGTGCCGTAGCGGGTGCCCGGATCGAGCGGGCCGGCAGGCGCGGCCGGGGCCGGGGTGGGTTCGGGCAGGGGTGCCGCGCCGAGGCCGACGCCGGTGTCGCGCACCACGAGCTGCAGGTCGTCCCCCACGCGCCGTGCGCACACCTCGATGCGGCCGCCGTCGACCTTGGGTTCCAGGCCGTGCTTGATCGCGTTCTCCACCAGCGGCTGCAGCAGCAGCGGCGGCACGGCGCAGGAACGCAGTTCAGCGGGCAGTTCGAAGGACACGCGCAGGCGCGGGCCCATGCGCACTTGCATCAGCGCCAGGTAGTCGGCCAGGCGGTCGAACTCGGCCGAGAGCGGGTGGACCGACAGGCGCGAGGCGTTCAGCGTGGCGCGCAGGAAGGCGATCAGCCGGTCCAGCATGGCTTGCGCGCGCTCCGCGTCCAGGCCGATCAGCACGCGCAGGTTGGCCAGCGTGTTGAACAGCATGTGCGGCTCCAGCTGCGACTGAAGCAGCCGCAGCTGGTTCTCCAGCGCGAGCGCGCGCGCCGCGTCGGCCGCGGCCTGTTCCTGGTGCAGGCGCTCGCGGGTGTAGAAGAAGTAGGTGCCGGCCACGGCGGCCAGCAGCGTCACCAGGCCGGAGGTGCGGTTCTGGAACAGCCGCGGCGAGTGGTAGCCGGTCAGCAGGTCCACCAGGCCGCTGCCCAGCGCGTAGCCGGCGATCGAGCCGATCGCGACGATCAGCACCATGCCCAGCAGCCCTGGCCAGCCCGGGCCTTCGCCGCGGCGGGACGGCCGGCGGCCGCCGTGGATCAGCGCTACCAGGTGGACGCCGCCGTCGATCAGCAGCCAGCAGGAGTTGCCGATGGCGAAGGAGTACAGCAGGTTCGGCAGCAGCGCCTTGTTGCCGAAGTACCAGAGCATCAGCGCGATGGCCAGGCACATGCCCTGCGTCATCAGGCCGCGGAACGCGAAGTTCCGCAGCGATTCGGCCGGGGTGCGGGGCTGGTGCGCGAGCATCGGCGGATTGTCGGGCAGGGGCAGCCCGCCTCAGGCGGCGGTCAAGGCGCCGGTCGCCGGGCGCAGGCCCAGGATGCGCAGCGCGCGTCCCGCGATCAGGCCCGTCGGCAGGCCGTACAGCAGCGCGACCAGGGCGGCGAAGCCGGCGTCGGCCTTCAGCGCCGGCGCGATGGCGAGCGAGACGTTCACCGCGTAACGCATGAAGAACACGGCCATCAGCATCGCCAGCGGCAGCCAGCTGCCGCCGATCGCGAAGCGGCCGCCGGGCAGGGCCTGCACCTGGCGCGGCAGGTGGAAGGCGCGGGTGGCGGCCAGGCCCAGCATCAGGCCGGCGAGCCACGGCCCTTCGACCATCGCATGCAGGCCGAAGGCGCCGGCCACGCCCCACAGCGACAGCGCGCCCAGCGCCAGCGGCTGCGCGATCACGCGGGCGCGCGGCACCACGTGGTCGCGTGCCTGCAGCAGGCCCAGCAGGACCAGGCCGGCCAGGACCAGCCAGACCCAGGCCGGGGTGCGGGTGACGATCATGATCAGGAAAGTGCTCATCGGATGCCTCGTGTGATGGGGTGGTGGTGCGATGGGCGTGATGTTGGGCGGCGGCGCCGCCCGCGGCGAGCCGGCCGCGACGAAGCGCCGGCGGGTGTCGCGAAACGCCGCCCGCAGGCGCCGGGCGGGGGGCGGAAAGCCGAGCGTCAGAAGGCCAGCGTGGCGGCCAGCAGCAGGCTGCGCCGCGTCGGCAGCTGCTTCACCAGCGCGTCGGCCGGTCCGGCGGCCAGCCGCCAGGCGGCGTTCAGCCGCCAGCGCTCGCCCTGCCACTGCACGGCCAGCGTGTGCAGGCGGCCGTGATCGGCCGGGTTGTAGAGCGTGTCGGCGCTGAATTGCCAGCGCTCGGGCTGCCACGCGAGGCGCACGAACAGGTTGTCCTGCCGCAGGCTGGGCGCGGCGAAGGGCGTGGCCTGCCAGGCCAGGTTGGCGGCGGCGCGGATCGCCGGCCCGGGCGCGGCCGCGAGCGCATCGTTGCGCTGCCGCCAGGCTTCCCACCCGCGATCGGGCAGGGCGGTGCCGTCGTGCCAGAACTCCAGCATCACGCTTTGCTGAAGCCCGCCGGTCCAGGTGCCGCCCAGCAGCCATTGCGCGGCGCCGCCAAGGCTGCCGAGGCGCCACGGGTTGCCGGCGGCGGGTGCATGGGCGGTGCCGGGCGCGAGCAGCCAGCCATCGTGGCGCTGCAGCGCACGCCACGAAGCGTGCAGTTCAATGGCGTCGGTGGCCACCCAGGACAGCGCCGCACCCGCGCTGGCGCCGGTGTGCGCGCCCCGGCGCGCGAAGCCGAAGGCGTCCAGCGCGCCGAAGCGGCGGTAGGCACGCAGCGCCAGCGCGCTTTCCGCGGCGCCGCGGCTGGCGTCGTCGTCCGCGTCCAGGCGCTGCGGATTGACCCACACCAGCGACAGCGCCGACTCGGCACCGAAATGCTCCAGCTGCACGAGCGGCCGGCCTTCCGGGGTGGTCGACAGCAGGGTGCGGCGTGCCTCCTGCTGCACCACGTCGTTGGGCCGGAAGCCGTAGCCGACGTCCCAGCCGACCACCTTCTTGCCGGCGACGAGCTGCCACGCGCCCAGGTCGGCCGCGGCATTCAGCTCGTTGAAGCGGGCCTCGGCGGTGGCGGCGTCGCCGCGCGCGTGTTGGCCTTGCAGCAGCAGGTTGGCGGACAGCGCCAGCGGCGTGCCGAAGGGCTTCAGGCGCAGCGTGTGGCGCAGCTCGGCCTCCAGCAGCGCACTGTCCGAGGGCGGCGCCGCGATACCGGGCAGGCGCTGGTTCGCCGCCGCCAGCGGGCCGGCGCCCGAGGGCGCGCGCTCGGTCCAGGACAGGCGCAGCTCGCCGCCGGGCGGCTCGTCGGCCAGGGCGGGCAGCGCCGCCAGCGCGCACAGCGCGGCCGCGGCGGTCTGCCGCAGGCGGGAGGGGGTTGCCACGGCCTACTCCAGCGCCGGGTTGCGCGCCAGGAACATGGGGTTCAGCCAGGTCTCGGGCACCTGCTTCGGCCGGCGCGACACGTAGCGCACCCGCGTCTCCTTGTGCGAGCTGAGCCTGTCGCTCAGCACCATCTCGGTGACCTGGGTCGGCTTGTCCGCCTTGTCGAAGACGAAGCCGGCGAGCTTGGCCAGCTTGTCCGACTGCACGTACAGCTCGGCCTTCAGCGGCTCGGACCGCGCCTTGCCGACCCACAGCTCGATGCGTGCGTAGGTGAGGCCCTTGCGCGCGGACTTCAGCGACAGGTGCAGGCAGGGCACCACCGCGCCCGCGGCCGCGGCGCGCGGGGCCGGGGCCTCGCCCGGCTTCGGATGAGCCGCCGCGCCGAGTGCCTCGCACTGTTCCTCGCCCACCAGCGTGCCGGTGTAGTCGTCGGCCCAGCTCAGGGTGGCGATGTCCCCCGTGGATGCGTCGCCCAGCAGCTTCTGCATCGGCGTGATGCGCAGCGGCCGCTGGCTGCCGGGCAGCAGCAGCCAGAAGTCGTCGCCCAGCATCAGCACCTTCTGCCCGGCCTCCGCCGGCGAGCGCATCAGCACCAGCGACTTGTGCTGTGCCTGCGCGAACACGGTGTAGCGGCGTTCCTTGTCGGTGCTGCCGTCGCGGTTGAGCACGGTGACCTGGGTCTCCACCTGCAGGTTCTCGGCGCCGGCGCGGTAGCGGTCGGCCGCCTTCAGCACCGCGGCGACGTCGAGCTCGGCCCGGGCCAGCGTGGCCGCGGCGGCCAGCGCGAGCAGCATGATCGTTTGCTTCATGGCAGGTTCTCTTCAGACGTGGGCGAGGGCGTTGACGATGGGCTGGTTCACGGTGCGCCGGGCCACCAGGGCGGAGGCGGTCGTGGCCAGCGCCAGCATCGCCAGCAGCGTGCCCCCGTACAGCGCGCCGTCCACCGCCACCTGCAGCGGGTAGCCGGTGTTGCGACCCGGCGGCGGCGGCATCTCCACCGGGAACACCAGCAGCGCGAAGGCGACGCCCAGTGCCACCAGGGCGCCCGCCACCGCGCCGACGCCGCCCAGCACCAGCCCCTCCAGCGCGAAGCTGCGCACCAGCTGGCCGGGCAGCGTGCCCAGCGCGCGCAGCGTGCCGATTTCCCGCGTGCGCTCGATGATGGCCATCGCCATCGCGTTGGTGACGACGAAGACCACGATGACGCCGATGATCACGCCTAACGCCCCAAAGATGCGGTTGTACAACTCCTTCACGGAGCGGTAGAACTGCGCCTGGTCGAGCCAGGTCCTGACCGCCAGCCGCGGCAGCGCGGCCTGCAGGCGGTCCCGCGCGGGGCCGGTGGATTCCATGCGGTCGAGGAACACGCCAAGGCTGGACACGCGCTGCGTCACCAGCAGCTTCTGCGCGGTGGCGAGGTCGGTGTAGACCAGGCGCTTGTCCACGTCGCCGATGCCGGTGGAGAAGATGCCGGCCACCGTCACGTCGAGCGCGTTCAGCGCGCCTTCGGTGGTGCTGGCCATCAGCGTCAGGCTGCTGCCGGGCGCGGCCTTCAGGCTGCGCGCCAGGCCCTCGCCCAGCATCACGTGCAGCGTGTCGCTGCTCGCCAGCACGCGGCCGGCATGCATCTTCAGGAACGGGCCCTTCACCGCGAACTCGGCATCGGGCTCGATGCCGGAGGCCATCATCACGGTGGACTTGTCGCCATTGCTGATGAGGCCGGAGAACTCGATCTTCGGCAGCACCTGGCGCACCGCGTCATCGGCGAGCAGCCGGGCTTTCAGCGCCGCCACGTCGTCCAGTCCGTGCTGCAGCGGCACGTCCTCGTCCTTGCTGAACTGCTCGGGTTTGGCCACGACCAGGTGGCCGGTGCTGCGGGCCGAGGACTGCGCCAGCCCCTGGTAGGTGAAGAGCGCGAAGCCGCCGGCCAGCAGGATGGCCGCGGTGCCCAGCGCCGCGATGGCGATGGTGACGGCGGAACGCCGCCGGTTGCGCAAGGTGTTCAGGCAGGCGAACTTGAGCCAGGGAAGCAGGGCGGTCATTGGATCACTCCATCGAGCAGTGCTATCGCGCGATCGCAGCGGCCGAGCAGGCGCGCGTCGTGCGTGGCGACGAGGAAGGCCGCGCCGTGCGCATGGCCCTGCTCACGCATCAGGTCGAGCACCTGGTCGGCGGTGTGCGAATCCAGGCTGGCGGTGGGCTCGTCGGCGATCACCAGCGCCGGCCGCTTCACCAGCGCGCGGGCGATGGCCACCCGCTGGCGCTGGCCGCCGGACAGTGCGTCGGGGCGGTGCCGGGCGTGCTCGTGCAGGCCGACCGCGCGCAGCATCGCGTGCACGCGCTCGCGCCGCTCGGCAGCGGCCACGCCGGCCAGGAACAGCGGGTAGTCGACGTTCTCGGCCACCGTCATCACCGGCACCAGGTTGAAGCTCTGGAACACGAAGCCGATGGCGTCGCGGCGCAGCAGCGCGGCGTCGCGCGCGGGCAGGCCGCCCACGGCCGCGCCGCGCAGCAGGATCTCGCCCTGGTCGGGCGCGTCGATCAGGCCGGCGACGTTCAGGATGGTGCTCTTGCCGCTGCCGGACGGGCCGGTCAGCGCCAGCATCTCGCCGGCGTGCAGTTCCAGGTCGACACCGCGCAGCGCCGGCACCACGTGGCTGCCGAGGCGGTAGGTCTTGTGCACGCCGCGCAGCTGCAGGACGGCCGTGGCGACCGTGCGGGCAGCGCCGGCGGGAAGGCGTTCGGGCGCGTTCATCGCGGTGCCCTCACAGGTCCTTCAGCCGCGCCTGCGCCGCCGGGGCCTGCGGCGCGCCGCTGGTGCTGACCTTCTGGAACCACTGGCGCGCCTCGGCATTGCGCTGCGCCTTCGCGGCCTCCTGGCCGGCCCGCATCCAGACGATGCCCTTGAAGGGGGGCGGTGCAGCGTCCATCAGCGGGCTGTTCGCCACCTCGTCCAGCAGCTTCAGGCCGCGTTCATGGCGGTTGAACATCGCCGGCATCGCGAGGTAGGTGCCGGCGGCGGTGAAGCGCACTTCGAGGCTGGCCGGCACGTGGCGGTACAGCGGTGCGTCGTGGGCCGGCGTCAGCTGAGCCAGGGCCTTGTCGACCAGCGCCAGGCCGTCCTCGGCGTAGTTCATCTTCTTCCAGGGCAGCAGCGTGCTGGATGCGCGCATCGCCGTGGCGGCGCCGGCATACGCCCGCAGCACCGGGTTGGTGGGTTCGGCCTGCGACAGTTTCAGGAACTGCTCCGAGGCCGGTTCCGCCGCCGACTGCTGGCCACCCAGGGCGCGCTGGAACTCGGCCAGCGCGGCGGCGACCGCGGCGTCGTTGCCGGCGGCGAGTGCCGGCGCCAGCGGTGCCAGCAGCGCGGCGGCGGCCAGCGCCAGCGTGGCGGCGCGGCGGGCGAGGGAGGGGCGGGGGAGCGGGCAGGAATGCAGGCGGGTCGGGGTCATGGCGCACACCGGTGGTTGTTCGATGTGCGCAGTCTGCGAAGCGGCGGCGCGGCGCGCCGCGGGCGGGCGACGAAATGCCGCCGGCTGTCGGGAAGCTCGCGCGGGGTGGCGCGAAAGGCGGTCGGGCCGGGGGGCTTTCGGGTGACGGTCTCTTCAGACCATCAGCGCGATCTCGGGCGGGGCGCCGCGCAGGAAGATCAGCGCGCCGTGCTCGCTGACGATCGGCATGTGCAGCACGTCCTTGCGGCCGAGGTGGAAGCCGCCGGCGCCGACCTCCAGGTCGCCGATGCGCAGCGCGCCTTCGAGCACCACGCATTCCTCGTCCAGCGGATGGCGGTGCGGCGGCAGCACTGCGCCCGGCGCCAGGCGCAGCAGGTACGACATCACGCCATCCGCCTCGTGCAGCACCTTCAGGGACAGGCCGGGCCCGTATGGCTGCCACCGGCCGTCCTCGGCCCGCACCGTCAGGTGCTCGGCGGCCTGCGACTCGGCGATGCGCGCCAGCACCCGCCGCTTCACCCGGGCCAGCAGCGCCTGGTCGACCGGCGTCGGCGACACGGCATCGTTCAGCACGTCGACGATGTCGGCGTCCAGCGCGCTCGCGTGGGGGTCGGCGGGGCGGGCGGGTTGGTCCATGGTCGTGTGGGGCGGAGGCGGTGGGCGGATCAACCGAGCCGGGGCGACGGGGCCGCCGGCGTGGCCGGGGCTTCGGTGAGCAGCATGCGCAGTTTGTGCTGCGCGCGCAGCAGCAGGGACTTCACCGTGCCCAGCGGCAGGCCGGTGGCCTGGGCGGTCGCGGCATGCGACAGATCGCGGAAATAGGCCAGACCCAGCACCCAGCGTTCCTGTGCCGACAGCCCGGCCAATGCCGCGGCCAGCCGGGTGCCGGCCTCGGCCAGGGCCAGCAGCTCGTCGGGGCCGGGCAGGTCGGCGGCGCACTCGGCCAGGGCGTCGGCATCGGGATCGGCCGGGGATTCGGGCGCGCGCCTTTGCTGGCGTCGCAGGTCGATCGCGCGGCTGTGCACGCGCGTCAGCAGCCAGGTCACCGCACTGCCCCGGGCCGGGTCGAAGCGTGGCGCCTCGCGCCAGGCCTGGAAGTAACTGTCAGCCAGCACGTCGTCGACGTCGGACTCGCGCAGCAGGCGGCGCGCGAGGGACTGGGCGTAGCCGGCGGTGGCGTCGTAGAAGCGTTCGAAGGCGCGGGCGTCGCCGGCCGCGGCCTGCTGCAGCCAGCTGGCCAGTTGCTGGTCACGCCGGTCGCGCTGGGCATGCCCGGCCTCGGGGGCGGACGTATCCGCGGCCGGGGCGGGAGGGGAAGGGGCGGGTCGGGCTGTAGACATCGGCGCACGGCGCCCGGCGCAAGGGCCGGCTGGCGGCCGCTCGGGCGGACGGCCGGCATCTTGCCAGAGCAGTCCTGCGCGGGCCATTCGCCGGCCCGCGCCGACGGGCATCAGGGGCGGACGGGTGCGGGCCCTCGGGATGGTGGGGGTGGTGGAGCCGGCGGCGGACATCGGGCGCATTCAAGAGCTGTTGATGTGCCTTACGGCACGCGCGGCTGACTGGATGCGCCGAACCGCGGCCGCGCACGAAACTTTGCATTGCTTCACGTCAACGCACAGACGGGTACACCGCGTTGGCCGAGCATGCGTGCGATGAGCCCCTCCCCCGTTTCCCCGTCGCCGCTGCTGCGGCGCACAGCCTTGCTGCTGGCGGCCGCGATGACGGTCCTGGCCACCGGCTGCGCGGTGCACCCGCAGCGGCCCGTCTACTCACCCCATGGCCGCATGGCCGCGCCCGCCGTGGCCGCGCCGGAGCCGCTGGTGTTCTACCCGGAGCAGGGCCAGAGCGCCGGCCTGCAGGACCGCGACCGCTACGAGTGCTACCGCTGGGCCTCGGCGCAGGCTGGCACCGACCCCGGCCTGGCGCCTGCGCGGCTGCCGCCGGCACCGGGCTCGGCCCCCGACGTCCGCGACGGCAGCGACGTGGCGGCCGGTGCCGTGACCGGCGCGGTGCTGGGCGCCGCGCTGTCGTCGCCGCGCCGCGCCGGCGACCGCGCGGCCGCCGGCGCGGTGGTGGGCCTGCTGCTCGGCGCAATCGCCCAGGAATCGCGGGCGCAGGCGGTGGAGCGGGCCCATGCGCGCCGCGAGGAGCGCTACGAGCAGGCCAGCGCCGCGGCCCGTGCGCCGATGAACCACTTCCGCCGCGCCATGTCCGCCTGCATGGCCAGCCGCGGCTACCGGGTGGCGTGATGGAGGCAGGCATGAACGGACGGTTCCGAAGCTTCGGCGTGCGCCGCCTTGGCGCGCCGGTGCTGCTGGCGGCAGCCGCGCTGCTGGCCGCCGCGCCAGCGCAGGCCGATGGCCGCTGGCACGGCCACCGCCACGGTTACGCCCACGGTCATCACCATGGCTGGCACCACGGCTGGCGACCCACTGTCGGCCTGCACGTGCACAGCCTGCCGGCCTGGCGCAGCGTGGTGGTGGTCGGCGGCGTCAGCTACCTGTTGGCCAACGGCGTCTACTACCGCCACTACCCCGATGGCGGCTACGTCGTCGTGCCGCCGCCGGTTCCGGCCGCCGCGGCCCCGCTGCCGGCGGACACCGCACCCGCGCCACGCCAGTTCGTCTACCCGCGCCAGGGCCAGTCGCCCGAGCGCCAGTCGGCCGACGAGTACGACTGCCACCGCTGGGCCGCCGACCAGTCCGGCTTCGACCCCGCGGCCGCGGCCACCGGCCAGGCAGCGGTGGCCGATGCCCGGCGCCCCGACTACCAGCGTGCGAGGAGCGCCTGCCTGGAAGGCCGCGGCTACACCGTCCGCTGATGGCGGCGGCTACAGTGCCGCGATGTTCGATCGACGCCTCCTGCTCGCCACCGCGGCCGCCGCCGCTGCCGCGCTGTTCGGTGCCGGCGCCTGGGGCCAGCAGCCGATGCCGTACTCGGCAGCCGTGGCCGAGCGCTTTCCCCCGCCCGCGGTGCGCTACGAGCTGCCTTCGCTCGACGACGAGCGCGAGGACTTCACCAGCAACGACGAACTGGCCGAGCTGCTGGGCGGGCTGCTGATCGAAGGCGGCAGCGGCGGCACGCGCATCGAGCGCATCGAGGCCGGCCGCTCGCAGCGGGGCACGCCGCTGGTTGCGCTGCGTTTTTCGCGCGGCAGCGCGCCGCGGCCGACCGTTGCGCTGATCGGCGGCCAGCATGGCGACGAGCCGGCGGGCAGCGAGGCCCTGCTGGTCGTCGCCCGCCAGCTCGCCGGGCACGAACTGGGCGCCGTGCTGGACCAGGTCGACGTGCTGCTGCTGCCGCGCGCCAACCCCGACGGCGCAGAGGTGATGAGCCGCGTGAGTGCCGGCGGCATCGACATCAACCGCGACCACCTGCTGCTGCGCACGCCCGAAGCCCAGGCGGTGAACACGCTGCTGCAGCACCAGCGGCCGGTGGTGGTGGCCGACCTGCACGAGCACACCGTCGTCGGCCGCTATCTCGAGAAGTTCAATGCCGTGCAGCGCCACGACATGCTGCTGCAGTACGCCACCGTGGCCAACCTGCCGCCGGCGCTCGGCCAGGCCAGCGACGAGTGGTTCCGCCGGCCGATGATCGAGGCGCTGGCGGCCGAGGGCCATCGCACCGAGTGGTACTACACCAACCCGACCAGGCCGGGCAACCTGCGCCTGTCGATGGGCGGCGTGCAGCCCGACACCGGCCGCAACGTGAGCGGGCTGAAGCATGCCGTGAGCCTGCTGCTGGAGACGCGCGGCATCGGCATCGGCCGCCTGCACCTGGCGCGGCGGGTGCATTCCCACGTCGTGGCGGTGAGGACGGTGCTGCAGTCCGCCGCGCGCCATGCCGATGCGCTGGTGGCCCTTCAGCGCGAGGCCGATGCGCAGGTCGCCGCGGCCGCGTGCAGCGGGCAGGCGGTGGTCTTTGCCGCCACCACGCCGACGCGGCGCGAGGTGCTGATGCTGGACCCGGTGACCGGTGCCGACAAGCCGATCGAGGTGGACTGGGACTCGGCGCTGGCCCTGCGCACGCTGGTGCAGCGCGAGCGGCCCTGCGGCTACTGGCTGGCGGCCTCGGAAGGCGAGGCGGTGCGGCGCCTGCGCGCGCTGGGCCTCACGGTCCACACGCTCGACAGCGCGAAGACGCTGCAGGCCGAAGGCTTCGTCGAGCGCGCCCGCGGCGAGATGCCGCGCCCCGACGTGCGCGGCACGGTGGCCGACGGCACGCAAACCATCCTGCGGGTGCAGGTGGGCCTGCACAGGCGCGAGCTGCGCGCCGAGCCCGGCAGCCACTATCTGCCGCTGGACCAGCCGCTGGCCAACCTGGCCATCGCCGCACTGGAGCCGGACACGCAGAGCAGCTACTTCGCGAACCGGCTGATCGAGAAGCTCGACGCGGTGGCGCGCGTCATGGCGCCGCCGGCAACCGCCGAGGTCCCATGACGCGCCGCATCTCGCGCCGCCGGACGCGCGCCGGTGCGGCGGCGATGCCGCGGCGCGGCGCCATTTCGCCGCCGGGCGGGCGCCCGCTCAGCGCCGGCGGCTGCCGCTGCCGAGGATGGAGCCGAGCACGCCGCGGATGATCTCGCGGCCGACCGCCGAGCCGATCGAACGCATGGCCGAGCGCGCGGCCGATTCGGCGATGCCTTCGGTGCGCCCGCCGCGCGGCCCGGTGCGGCCGAACAGCACGCCCTTCAGCTCGTCCATCATCCCGCCGCTGGCGGAAGCCGGCGCGGGCGCCGGGACTGCGCTGCCGGGCAGCGGTCGCCGCACGGCTTGCGCCGCCTCGTCGGCCATGCTGCGGCCCGCACCCGGGGTGGACGCGGCCGGTGCCTCGCCGTAACCCGCCGGCGCCGTGGCCGGCGCGGCCAGCGTGCGCCCCTTGAGCTTCTCGTAGGCCGATTCGCGGTCGATGCTCTTCTCGTACACCCCCGCGACCAGCGAACTGGCACGCAGCGCCTGGCGTTGCTCCGGCGTGATCGGGCCGATCTGGCTGCCGGGCGGCAGGACGAAGACCCGCTCGGTGACGCAGGGCCGGCCCTTGGCGTCGAGGAAGCTGACCAGGGCCTCCCCCACCGCCAGCTCGGTGATCGCGGTGGCCATGTCCGGGATCCTGGGGTTCGCGCGCATCGTCTCGGCCGCCGAGCGCACCGCTTTCTGGTCGCGCGGTGTGAAGGCCCGCAGCGCATGCTGCACGCGGTTGCCCAGCTGAGCCAGCACGCTGTCGGGCACGTCCAGCGGGTTCTGCGTCACGAAGTAGACGCCGACGCCCTTGCTGCGCACCAGGCGCACGACCAGCTCGATGCGCTCGATCAGCGCGGCCGGCGCATCCTTGAACAGGAGGTGCGCCTCGTCGAAGAAGAAGACCAGCTTCGGCTTGTCCAGGTCGCCCACCTCCGGGAGCATCTCGAACAGCTCCGACAGCATCCACAGCAGGAAGGTGGCATAGAGGCGCGGCGCGTTCATCAGCTGGTCGGCGGCCAGGATGTTGATCGTTCCGTGGCCGTCCACCGTCTGCATGAAGTCGGCGATGTCCAGCATCGGTTCGCCGAAGAATCGGTCGCCGCCTTGCTGCTCGATCTGCAGCAGGCCGCGCTGGATGGCACCGATCGATGCCGCGCTGACGTTGCCGTACTCGGTCGTGAAGTCGCTGGCGTTGTCGCCCACGTGCTGCAGCATCGCGCGCAGGTCCTTCAGGTCCAGCAGCAAGAGGCCGTGGTCGTCGGCGATCTTGAAGACCAGGTTCAGCACGCCGGCCTGCGTCTCGTTCAGCGCCAGCATGCGGGCCAGCAGCAGCGGGCCCATGTCGGAAACGGTGGCGCGGACCGGGTGGCCGTCCTTGCCGAAGACGTCCCACAGCGTGGCGGGGCAGGCGGTGTGCTGCGGCTCGTCGAGGCCGCGCTCCTTCAGGACGGCGGCGAGCTTGGGGCTGAGCGAACCGGCCTGGCTGATGCCGGTGAGGTCGCCCTTCACGTCGGCCATGAACACCGGCACGCCGACGCGGCTGAAGTTCTCGGCCAGGGTCTGCAGCGTGATGGTCTTGCCGGTGCCGGTGGCGCCGGTGATCAGGCCGTGGCGGTTCGCCAGCGCCGGCAGCAGTTCGCAGACGATGTCGCCGTGGCGGGCGATCAGCAGGGGGTCGGCCATGGGGATCGGGAAGGCGGTGGGGGATCGAGCCAGTCTAGCGCTGGCATCATCGATGAATGACCGCCCCCAGCGCACTTCATGCACCGCCCCGGAGTGGCCCAGCGCCTTTCGGCCGACCGGGCGGGCAGTGATGGACCATCCGGCCTACACCCTGCAGCGTCCGCTGCCCGGTACCGAGTTGCCGATCGTGCTGGACTCGCCGCACAGCGGCACCGACGAGCCCGCCGACTGGGACACCGCGCTCGATGCGGTCGAGCGCCGCGGCTTCGAGGACTGTTTCGTCGACCGGCTCTATGCCGATGCACCCCGGCACGGCGCCACGCTGCTGGCCGCGCGCTTTCCGCGGCTGTACATCGACCCCAACCGCAGCCTCGACGACATCGACGAGAACCTGCTCGACGCGCCGTGGCCGGCGCCCGTGAAGCCATCGCTGAAGACGGCGCTGGGTTTCGGCCTGGTCGCGCGGCTGATGAACGAGCGCCCCGTGTACGCGCGCCAGCTGACGGTGGCCGAGGTGCAGCGCCGCATCGACCGCTGCTGGCGCCCCTACCACGACGCGCTCTGGCGCACGCTGGACGACACCCATGCCCGCCACGGCTGCGTGTGGCACCTGAACGTGCATTCGATGGGCGACGACGCGTACAAGACGCTGAAGCTGCCCGAGAAGCCGCTGGCCGACGTGGTGCTGGGCGACCTGGACGGCAGGACCGCCGACGAGCCGACGATGGCGCTGATCGAGACCGTGCTGCGCGACCACGGCTACAGCGTGGCGCGCAACGACCCGTTCAAGGGCGTCGAGATCATCCGCCGCTCGGGCCGGCCGGCCGAAGGGCGGCGGGCGCTGCAGATCGAGGTCAAGAAGTCGCGCTACATGGACCGCCACACACTGCAGGCCCACGAGGGCTTCGACAGCTTGAAGTCAGCGCTGGACGCGATGCTCGCGGCGCTGGCCGCCCACGCCCGTTCCCACGGGTAGGGGAGGGTCGGCCGGTCGCGCGCAGCGCGGGGCCTAAAATCGCCGGTTTTCCCACAGTCACAGAACGCGCAGCCCTCCGCAGGGCGCCGGAGGAGTCTCAAGTCATGGCCGGTCATTCCAAGTGGGCCAACATCCAGCATCGCAAAGGCCGCCAGGACGAGAAGCGCGGCAAGGTCTGGACCCGCGTGATCCGGGAGATCATGGTCGCTGCCCGCCAGGGTGGCGGCGACATCACCGCCAACCCCCGCCTGCGCCTGGCGGTGGACAAGGCCAAGGCCGCCAACATGCCGGCCGACACCATCAAGCGCAACATCGACAAGGCCACCGGCAACCTCGAGGGCGTCAGCTACGAGGAGATCCGCTACGAGGGCTACGGCATCGGCGGCGCCGCGATCATCGTCGACTGCATGACCGACAACCGCGTGCGCACCGTGGCCGAGGTGCGCCACGCCTTCAGCAAGTACGGCGGCAACCTGGGCACCGAAGGCTCGGTGGCCTTCCAGTTCAAGCACTGCGGCCAGCTGGTCTTCGCCCCCGGCACGAGTGAAGACAAGGTGATGGAAGTGGCGCTGGAAGCCGGCGCCGAGGACGTCATCACCGGCGATGACGGCTCGATCGAGGTGCTGACCCCGCCCGCCGAGTTCGAGGCGGTGAAGAACGCGCTCGAAGCAGCCGGCCTGAAGGCCGAGATCGCGGAGGTGACGATGCGCGCCGAGAACACCATAGCGCTCGAAGGCGAGGACGCGCAGCGCATGCAGAAGCTGCTCGACGTCATCGAGGACCTCGACGACGTGCAGGACGTGTTTCACAACGCCGAGCTGGCCGAGTAAGGGCACCCATGAAAGTCCTCGTCATCGGCGGCGGCGGCCGTGAACATGCGCTGGCCTGGAAGCTGGCGCAGAGCCCGCGCGTGCAGCGCGTCTACGTGGCGCCGGGCAACGGCGGCACGGCGTCCGACCCGCGCCTGTCCAACATTCCCATCACCGATCCGCAGGCGCTGGCCGACTTCGCCGCGTCCGAGCAGATCGGCCTGACCGTCGTCGGCCCCGAGGGGCCGCTGGCCATCGGCGTGGTCGACGTCTTCCGCGCCCGCGGCCTGCGCATCTTCGGCCCCACGCAGGCCGCGGCGCAGCTCGAAAGCTCCAAGGCCTTCGCCAAGGACTTCATGCAGCGCCATGGCATCCCGACCGCGCTGTACGCCACCTTCAGCGACCCGGCCGAGGCGCATGCGCACGTCGACAAGGTCGGCGCGCCCATCGTCGTCAAGGCCGATGGCCTGGCGGCGGGCAAGGGCGTCGTCGTGGCGATGACGCTGAAGGAAGCGCACGACGCCGTTGACTTCATGCTGGTCGACAACAAGCTCGGCGTGCAGCACAACGATGGCGGCGCGCGCGTCGTCATCGAGGAATTCCTGCAGGGCGAGGAAGCCAGCTTCATCGTGCTGGTCGACGGCAAGAACGTGCTGCCGCTGGCCTCCAGCCAGGACCACAAGCGCCTGGGCGACGGCGACGTGGGGCCGAACACCGGTGGCATGGGCGCCTATTCGCCCGCGCCGGTGGTCACCCCCAACGTGCATGCGCGGGCGATGCACGAGATCATCCTGCCGACGGTGCAAGGCATGGCGCGCGACGGCATCCCCTTCACCGGCTTCCTCTATGCCGGGCTGATGATCGACGCCAACGGCCAGCCGAAGACGCTCGAGTTCAACACCCGCATGGGCGACCCCGAGACGCAGCCCATCCTGATGCGTCTGAAGACCGACCTGGTCGAGGTGCTGCTGAAGGCCACCGAAGGCGGGCTGGAATCGGTGGAGCTGCAATGGGACCGCCGCTTCGCGTTGGGCGTGGTGATGGCCGCGGCCGGCTACCCCGAAGCACCGCGCAAGGGCGACGTGATCACCGGGCTGCCGGCGGAGGCCGAGGACGCGGTCGTCTTCCACGCCGGCACCAGCAACGACGATGGCACGCTGCGCGTCAGCGGCGGCCGGGTGCTGTGCGTGACCGCGCTGGGCGACTCCGCGCGCCTCGCGCAGCAGCGTGCGTACGACGCGCTGCAGGGCATCCATTTCGACGGCGCCCAGTACCGCCGCGACATCGGCCACCGGGCGATCAAGCGCTGAATCCGATGACCGACATCGGAGCCGTCCGCGCCTACCTGCTGGACCTGCAGCAACGCATCGTCGACGCGATGCAGCGACTGGACGGCGGCAGCTTCCGCGCCGACGACTGGACGCGCGATCCGCAAGGGCCCTTGACCGGGGATGGCCGCACCCGGGTGATCGAGGACGGCGCCTTGCTCGAACGCGGTGGCTGCAACTTCAGCCACGTGAAGGGACGCACTCTGCCGCCCTCGGCCACGCAGCATCGGCCCGAGCTGGCCGGCGCACCGTTCGAAGCGCTGGGCGTCTCGCTGGTCTTCCATCCGCGCAACCCCCACGTGCCGACGGTGCACATGAACGTGCGCATGTTCGCCGCGCTCCCCGAGGGGCGCGAGCCGGTGGTGTGGTTCGGCGGCGGCATGGACCTGACGCCGTACTACGGCGTCGAGGAGGATGCGGTGCACTTCCACCGCCAGTGCCGCGATGCGCTGGCGCCCTTCGGCGATGCGCTGTACCCGCGCTTCAAGCGCTGGTGCGACGAGTACTTCTACCTCAAGCACCGCCAGGAGCCGCGCGGCATCGGCGGCATCTTCTTCGACGACTTCAACGAGCTGGGCTTCGAGCGCAGCTTCGCGATGCTGCGGTCGGTCGGGGACGCGTTCCTGCCCGCCTATGTCCCCATCGCCGAACGGCGGCGTGGGGTGCCCCATGGCGAGCGCGAGCGCGCGTTCCAGACCTACCGCCGCGGCCGGTACGTCGAGTTCAACCTCGTGTTCGACCGCGGCACGCTGTTCGGCCTGCAGTCCGGCGGCCGCACCGAGAGCATCCTGATGTCGATGCCGCCCGTGGTGACCTGGCGCTACGACTGGAAGCCTGAACCCGGCAGTCCGGAAGCGTTGCTGACGAGCCACTATCTGACCGGCCGCGACTGGCTGGCTTGACCCACCCCCGAAGCGCCTGCGGCGTCTCCCCCCAGGGGGCGCCGCCAGCGGCCCGGCAAAGCCGGTTCCGCGGCGGCCGCTCGACAGGCCGGCTTCATGCGAAGCCCGGACTGACTTGAACGGCACTGCGCGCTATATTGATTCCACTACCCCGCCCGCAGAGGCAACCCAGGAGCTGAATGGACATTCGCAAGCTGCAACGCGCCATCGTCGATGGCCTCGAGGACGTCAAGGCTCAGGACATCCAGGTCTTCAACACCGAGCACCTGTCTCCGCTGTTCGAGCGGGTGATCATCGCCTCGGGCACCAGCAACCGGCAGACGAAGGCGCTGGCCTCCAGCGTGCGGGATGCGGTGAAGTCGCAGGGCATGCCGGTCATCGGCACCGAGGGCGGCGACAACGGTGAGTGGATCATCGTCGACTGCGGTGCCGCGGTCGCCCACATCATGCAACCGGCCATCCGCGAGTACTACCGGCTCGAGGAGATCTGGGGCGGCAAGCCGGTCAAGCTGAAGCTCGGCAACGGCGCGCCCAAGGGCCTGCCGAAGGCCTCGGAAGATGGCGAGGACGAAGAGGCCGACGAGGCACCGGTCCGTTCCGCCCCGACAAAGAAGGCCGCTCCGGCGAAGAAGGCGGCTGCCGCGAAGACGGCGGCGCCGACCAAGAAGGCGGCGCCGGCCAGGAATGCGACGCCGGCCAGGAAGGCCGCGGCCGCGGGTGGCGCGGCGCCGAAGGCCGCGCCGCGCACGGCCAAGGCCGTGGCACCGGCCAAGGCACCCGCTAAGAGGACCGCTGCCGCGCCGCGCAAGACGGCCGCCGCCAAGGCCGCGCCGGCGAAGAGGGCGGCGCCGCGCGGCGCATCCGCGAAGTCGGCGCCCGCGAAACCCGCGCCCCGCAAGACGGCGCCCCGCAAGACGGCGTCGCGCGGGTGATGCGGCTGCTGCTCGTCGCGGTCGGCCAGCGCACGCCGGCCTGGGTCGACATCGCGTACGACGACTACGCGAAGCGCTATCCGCCGGAGATGCGGCTGGAGCTGGTCACGGTGAAAGCGGAGCCGCGCACCACCGGCAAGACGCCGGCTCAGATGATGGCGGCCGAGGCGCAGCGCATCGAAGCCGCCTTGCCGCGCGGTGCCCGCCGGGTGGTCTTGGACGAGCACGGCACCCGCATGCGCACCGCGCAGCTGGCCGAGCGCGTGCAGGCCTGGCGCGGCGACGGCCGGGACGTGGCGCTCCTCGTCGGCGGCCCGGACGGGCTCGACCCGGCGCTGAAGAACGGCGCGGACGAGACGCTGCGCCTGTCCGACCTGACGCTGCCGCATGCTTTCGTGCGGGTGCTGCTGTCCGAGGCGCTGTACCGCGCCTGGTCCTTGGCCAGCGGCCACCCGTACCACCGGGAATAGGTTGCCGCGTGCGCTGGTAACGGAGCGCACGAAACCTCCTGTCGAAGGTCGGTTTCGCGTGGCAAGATGGCCGCGCAATGGCGACATGGCTCGGTTCCACACCGCAGCCCCGTTCACGGCTGTGGCTGCTGGCGGGTCTGGCCCTGGCGTGGACCGCGCTGGTGGCGCTGGCGGCCTGGTGGGTGCTGAACCTTCGGCTGCAGGCCGACAGGCAGCAGACGCTGGTGCGGGCCGAGGCCCGCATCAACGCGGTCAAGAACGTCATGAACGTCGCGCTGCAGGACACCGCGGCGCTGGCCGCGTACCTTGCGCGGCAGCCCGTCGCGCACGAGTTCCTGCGCACCGAGCCCGCAGCCAACGCCGGCTTCGCCCACACGCCAACGACGGCCGCGCTGGAAGCCTATGCCGCGCAGCCGGCGGTGCGGGCGATGAGCCGCTGGCTCGAACTGGCGCGGCGCGACTTCAGCCTGCCGCTGGTGGCGCTGATGGACGCCGAAGGGCGCACCGCGGCCATCTCGGCCCAGACGCGCGGCTCGCTGGCCCCGTTCTACGGCATCAACCTGCGCGAGCGGCGCTACTTCGTCGACGCGCTCGCCCACGGCACCGGCATGCAGTTCGTCACCGGCCGCGTGTCGCTGGTGCCGGGGCTGTTCTTCGCGCACCGTGTCGAGCATGAGGGCCGCACCATCGGCGCGGTGGTCGTCAAGCTGGAGGCCGAGCGCTTGAACCGCCTGCTGGCCGACCTCGGGAACATCGACTCGTACATTGCCGACGATCTCGGCGTGCTGATCCTCGGCAGCCGGCCGCAGATGCTGTTCAGGCGCCTGCCCAACGCGCCCGACGACGAGAAGGCCGCTCGCATCGCGCGCTATCAGCAGGAACCCGGGCTGCTGGACTGGGCCTGGGGCAGCCTGCGTGTGGGCCACCAGCGCGTGACGAGCGTCGAGCTCGACGGCCGTCCGCACCTGGCCGTGCGGTCGGCGATGGATGGCCGGCCGTTCGAGGTCTGGGCACTGGCGTCCATGGCCGACGAATCGGCGCTGCTGGGCAACACCCTGGGCGGGGCCTTCGCGCTGTGGCTGACCGGCGGCGTGCTGCTGTGGGCCGGCTGGCGCCGCTACCAGTGGCTGCAAGCCACCCTGCAGGCGCGGCGGGAGATGTTCGAGCTGACCAGCGCGCTGCCGCTCACGGTGTTCCGCTACGTCCAGCCGCCGCAGGGCCGGGGCCACTTCGCGTTCGTCGGCCAGGGCGTCGAGGAGCTGCTGGGCGTCGGCGGCGGCGCGCTGGCGCATGACCCGGAGCTGCCCTGGCGCCTGGCCGGCAGCGCGGCCCAGCGGCCGCCGGTGCAGCCGCTGGAATTCGCGATCGAGCGCGGCGGCGACACGCGCCGAATCCGCGTGCACAGCACGCCGAGCACCGAGCCCGACGGCACCGTCGTCTACAGCGGCTACTGGCTCGACATCTCCGGCCACCGCGAGACCGAAGCCCGCTTCGCCGCCGTCTACGAACATGCGCCGAACGGCTACCTGTTCTTCGACCGCCGCCGCGGCGTTACCCACTGCAACCCGGCCGCCCTGGCCCTGTTCGGGGCGCAGCACGTCGAGCAGCTGAAAGGCCGGATCATCTGGTTCCCGCCGCTGTCGCCCGAACTGCAGCCCGACGGCCGCGCCAGCCGCGACCGCGCCATCGAGGACATGAGGCGCCACCGCGGCAGCGGCCAGCGCGTGCAGACCACCGAATGGCGCTTCCGCCGGCTCGACGGCCAGGACTTCGACGCCGAGGCCAGCGTCATCGTCATCGACTGGGGCGGCGAGCCGCAGTATTGCGCGCTGATCGAGGACATCACCCAGCGCAAGCAGGTGGAGGCCGCGATGCAGCAGGCGCGCGAAGCGGCGGAAGCCGCGAGCCAGACCAAGTCCAGCTTCCTCGCCAACATGTCGCACGAACTGCGCACGCCGATGAACGCCATCATCGGCATGACCCACCTGGCGCTGGAGGACGGCCTGCCGCCGCGCCAGCGCGACTACGTCGAGAAGGCCCACGGCGCGGCCCGCAACCTGCTGCAGATCCTCAACGACATCCTCGACGTCTCCAAGGTCGAGGCGGGCCACATCGAACTGGAGCAGATCGATTTCGAGCTGGAATCGGTCATCGACCAGATGGCCGACGTGCTGGGGCTGAAGGCCGACGAGAAGGGCCTGGAGCTGCTCTTCAGCGCCGCGCCGGACCTGCCGCGCCGCCTGGTCGGCGACCCGACCCGCTTGCGCCAGGTGCTGGTGAACCTGGGCAGCAATGCCATCAAGTTCACCGATCGCGGCGAGGTCACCGTCGGCATGAGCGTCGAACGCGCGGACGCCAAGGACGTGCTGCTGCACTGCTGGGTGCGCGACACCGGCGTCGGCCTGGCGGCCGAGGAGCAGGCGCGGCTGTTCCAGCCCTTCGTGCAGGCGGACAGCTCGACCACGCGCCGCTTCGGCGGCACCGGGCTCGGGCTGGCGATCTGCCGGCAGCTGGTCGAGCGCATGGGCGGCCGCATCTGGGTCGAGAGCACGCCCGGCGCGGGCGCCACCTTCCACTTCACCGCGCGTTTCGGCCGCGCCGCCTCGCTGCCGATGGCGCAGCGCGTCAATGCCCTGGGCGGCCGGCGGGCGCTGCTGGCGGACGACAACGAGGCCACGCGCGAGGTGCTGGGCCGCATGCTCGAAGGGCTGGGCGTGCGGGTCGACCGGGTGCCCGACGGACAGGCCGCGATCGCCCGCGTGGACGCGTCGCCGAACCGTTATCAATGGATCCTGCTCGACTGGCGCATGCCGGGCCTGGATGGCGTGCAATGCGCGCGCGAGATCCTGGCGCGGCACCCCGAGATGGCGGCCTGCGTGCTGCTCGTCACCGCCTTCAACCGCGACGACGCGTTGCGCGCCAGCGCCGGCCTGCCCCTGGCCGGCGTGCTGCAGAAGCCGGTGACCCCATCCAGCCTGTTCGATTGTCTGGTGCGCATCGGCAACGACACCGCGCAGCCGTGGTCCGCGGCGCCCCGTCCCGTGGACCTGCTGGCCGATGAACCGATGGCCGGGCTGGCCGGTGCGCGCGTGTTGCTGGTGGAGGACCATCCGCTGAACCAGGAACTGGCCTGCGAACTGCTGCGCCGCGCCGGCCTGGATGTGACGGTGGCCAACCACGGCCGCGAGGCGCTGGAGCGGCTCGCGGCGGATTCGGGTTTCGACGCGGTGCTGATGGATTGCCAGATGCCGGTGATGGATGGCTACAGCGCCACGGCGGTGCTGCGCACCGATCCGCGCTGGCGCGAATTGCCGGTGATCGCGATGACCGCCAGCGCGCTGGCCGAGGACCGCGAGCGCGCGTTTGCCAGCGGCATGAACGCGCACGTCAGCAAGCCGATCAACGTGCGGGTCCTGCTGCAGACCTTGGGCCAGTGGATCCGCCCGCGGCCAGCCCAGGGCCATGCGCCGGACGCCGCGGGGGCGGCCACCGGCCCTGCGCCTGCACCTGCACCTGCACCTGCACCTGCACCTGCACCTGCACCTGCACCTGCAC
>CAMLJY010000068.1 GCA_946480465.1 uncultured Burkholderiales bacterium | reverse complement strand
GATGCCGATGCCGATGCCGATGCCGATGCCGATGCCGATGCCGATGCCGATGCCGTTGCCTTTGCCTTTGCCTTTGCCTTTGCCTTTGCCTTTGGCGATGGCGATGGCGATGGCGCCGTCTCGCCCACAAGGCGATGACTTCGCTCAATTGAAGTTCGGAGGATTGAGACGAAGCCCCGGGGACTCCGCACAGGAATGGGGGCGGCCCCGCAAAGCTCGTCATTTCCCCAGCGCCGCCCGAATCTCGCCATCGAAAGACCGGATTGGAATGGCGCGTGATTCGTGGCCGTGAGTTGAATCACCGCAGGGATTGGTGCGCTCATCACCGACCTGCGCCGCCCCGGATCATGATCGATACCAGGCGCGGCCGAACCGTGTCGCGAATCAGGGCATCACCAGATTGGCGGATGCGGCCCGCAGGCGACAGTCCACAAACCTACCAAAGTTTGTAGTTGCCACGCCCCGGGGGTGAAGAATACAAATCGGGAAAGGCAATAAAAGGTTTTCAAGGTGGAAGAGTGCCGGACTATTTCTTGACCGGGGCAACGGGCTCATTGGGCTTGTCGTTCGTCCGAATGCTGCTGGAATCGTCGCCCGAGGCTCGAATCCACTGCCTGGTGCGGAATCCTGAGCGATCGCCCCTCGGGAGCGAGGCGCTGCGCACGCTCTTTGGCGATGAGCGTGCGCTTGCGGACGCCCGCGGCCGCATTCAACTCGTCAAGGGAGACGTCACGGAGCGGGGGCTGGGTATCGAGAAGTCCGCCTGGGATGACCTTGTCGGGCGCATTGGCCGCGTGGTGCATATGGCGGCCAGCGTTGATTTCCTGTCGTCCCTGGACGAGGCACGCTCACTCAACGTGACCGGCACCCGCAATGTCCTGGACTTTGCGCGCGCCTGCCGCCAGCGTGGCGAACCCGGTTTTCGGGTCTGCCACGTCTCCACGGCCTATGTCTGCGGCAAGGAACGCGGGCTGCTCAGGGAAGACGCCCTGGATCCCGGTGCCGGGTTCTGGAACCACTATGAACGCACCAAGGCCGAGTCCGAGCAATTGATTCGGGACTCCGCCCCGGAATTGCCAATCACCATCGTCCGCCCGAGCCAGATCATTGGTGACGCCCGCAGCGGCCAGGTCCACAAGTACTTCGGCTTCTATGAATTCGTCGGCCTCGCCGTGCGTGGACGCTCCAACGTTCTGGTAGCCGACCGCGACGCGCGGCCGGACATGATCCCGGTGGACTACGTCGCGCGGGGCATGCTGCACCTGATGCAGCGGCCCGATGCGGTGGGCCGCACCTACCACCTGGCCGCCGGCCTGCGGGCCAGCCTGTCGGTCGCCGCCGTCGTTGGCCTGGTGCTGGAAGCGATGAGCGACATGCCCGGGCTGAAGGCGCGCGTGGGCCTGCCGCGCGTGCTGCGGGCCGGCGAGCTGGATGCGCAGCTCAGCCCCGCGGAACGCAGGGCCTTCGAGTTCAGCCCCCAGAAGCTGCTGCTGCGCAGCTATGCGCCCTACCTGGACTACGAGCGGGACTTCGACGTTGCCGCCACGCAGTCCCTGCTCGCTGCCGCCGGCGTCGCGCTGCCGGACATGGCCGAGGCCATTCGCCGCACCACCCGCTACGCCCTGGCGCAGCGGCACGGCCAGGCGCTGCCGGCGGGCTGACTCCCGGCCCGGTCCGTGCCGGCCTGATTCCTGACGCCCCGCTTCCGGGCTCGCCCGGGGCGGCGCATTGCCCCTGTCCCTACCGCTCCATCGACGCACACCCAAGAGGACCCCCATGAACACCGGACTCGAGACCAAGCTGACCGCCATCCTGCGCCACATCCTGCTGATCGAAGACGACGTGGCGCTGGCCGCGGACGCGGAGCTGGTCCAGCAGATCGGCCTGGACTCCATCGAGGCCTTCGATGCCGTGGCCACCATGCACGAGATCATCGGCCGGCCCATTCCCAGTGACTTCAACCCCAAGGTCAGCAACTCCATCCGCCGCCTGGCCCAGTACATCGAGCAGCAGTTCGGCGACGTGGGCGTGCAGCGCATCCTGGACGTGGACGTGAGCAGCATTGCCCAGGCCGCGGCCGACGAGGAGCTGTGAGCGCGGCGGCCAGCGCCTCCGTGATGGCCGACCTGCCGCTGGAGGACTGCCTGCCCCACCGGGGCCATGCGCTGTTCGTGCAGGAGGCGGTGGTGGCCGGCGCCAGCATCCGCGGCGAGGCCTGCTGGTCCGCCGAGCACCCGGTGCTGCAGGGGCATTTCCCCGGCCAGGCCATCGTGCCGGGCGTCTTCCTCATCGAGGCGGCCGCGCAGCTGGGCGGCATCTGGATCGCGCGCAGCCACGCCGGCCGGCAGGGCCTTGGCGTGCTGGCCTCGGTCCGCAAGGCCCTGGTGCACCGGCTGGTGCTGCCGCGGGAGCGCGTGCGCTACGAGCTGCAGGTCGCGGCCGCGGGCGATCGTTTCTTCTCGGTGCGCGGGCAGGCCTTTGGCGCTGCCACCACGGCGGAGGGCGGCGACGCCGGGGACGGCAAGGTCCTCACCGTCGACCTGCTGATCGCGGTCCGCACCGGGCCGGCCTGAGCGCCACGCACCGGGCCGGCCGCGCGGCTGCATCAGGACGAACTGGGAGTACGCAAATGAGTCACAAGCGCCGCGTCGTCGTGACGGGCATGGGTGTGGTGTCGCCCTTCGGCGAAGGGGTGGACACCTTCTGGGACGGCTTGCTGGCGGCGCGGAGCTGCATCGAGCCGATCGAGCGGCTCAGCCACGGCGGCTACCGCAGCGTGCTGGGCGCGCAGGTTCCGCCCGCACTGGCGGAGGCGCTGTGCAGGACCGAAGGCGACCGCGCCACGGCCTTCGTGATGCGGGCCACCGAAGAGGCGCTGCGCATGGCGGGCTTCGGCCCCCGCTTCGCCAGCCGCGACCGCGTGGCCTGCGTGCTGGGCTCGCTGTGCGCGGGCATCGAGAACCTCATCGACGTGGCCGGCCGCTACCACCGCGGCGAGGACTGGCCGGCGGACCGGGCCACCGGCGTGTCCCTGGTCAACCACCAGCTGCTGCGGCTGAGCGACCAGTACAACCTCACCGGACCGACCAGCATGGTCTCGACGGCTTGCGCCTCGACCACCGATGCCATCGGCTATGCGGCCGACCTGATCCGCGAGGGCGAGTGCGACATCGCGCTGGCCGGCGGCGGCGACACCCTGGCCGAGCTGATCCACGCCGGCTTCAACGCGCTGTTCTCGATCACGCAGAACCGGCCGCGTCCCTTCGATGCCTCGCGGGACGGCTTCGCCATCGGCGAGGGCGGCGGCATGCTGGTGCTGGAGAGCCTGGACGCCGCCCTGGCGCGCGGCGCCCGGCCCCTGGTGGAGCTGCGCGGCTACGGCCTCAGCAACACGGCCTTCCACCTGACGGCCACCTCGGACGACGGCCGCGGCGAGGCCCTGGCCATCACCCGCGCGCTGGCCGATGCGCAGCTGAACGCCGGCGAGGTCGACTACATCAACACCCACGGCACGGCCACGCGGCACAACGACCAGTCCGAGATGCAGGCCATCGCGCATGCCTTCGGCGCGCAGGCGCCGCGCATCCTGGCCAACAGCATCAAGCCGCTGATCGGCCACTGCATGGGCGCGGCCGGGATCATGGAGGCCATCTGCACCGCGCTGACGCTGCGCAAGCAGGTCGTCACGCCCACCGCCTTCACGCAGGGCGACGAGGAGGCGCTGGGCTTCGACCTGGTCCGGGACCAGCCGCGGCAAGCCCCGCTGGCGAACGGCATCTCCCAATCGTTCGGCTTCGGGGGCGCCTGTTCCTGCGTGGTGATGAGCCGCTGGGACGACTCGCCGCAGGCCGCCAGCGCAGGAGGACATTGAGATGGAACGCGTGGTGATCACCGGGCTCGGCATCGTCGGGCCCCATGGGGTGGGCCTGGCGCCCCTGCTCGATGCCCAGCGGGCGCCGGGCAGCAGCTTCAGCGCCTGGCCGGCCAACGTGGCCCGGCCGCATGACGAGGCCCTGGTGGCCCAGGTGGCGGACCTGCCGGCGCGGCGCTACTTCACCGAGCGCCAGATGCGCCTGGCGGACCGGGCCATGCTGCTGGCCTCTTCGGCCGCCGGCCTGGCCATCGAGGATGCCGGCCTGGACGGGCAGGAGGCGCTGCTGCGCGAGACCTGCACCTTCCTGGGCACGGCGCGGGCCGAGCTGCCCTCGTGCTACCAGTTCCTGCGCCCACAGCTGAACGAGCCGCGCGAGCAGCTCAACGCGGCGGACTTTCCCAAGATCGCGCGCAACATCGCCTGCGGCCAGGTGGCCATCCGATTCGGCCTGCAGGGGCCCAGCACGGCGCTGGCCTCGGGGCCGCTGTCCTCGCTGGAAGCTGCCAGCCGGGCCGCGCGCTTCATCCGCACCGGCCGGGCCACGCATGCCCTGGTGGGCGGCTTCGAGGCGCTGTCGCGCTTTGCGCTGTACCACTTCAGCCAGCACCAGCGCGCCCATCTGCAGGCGCGGCATCCCGTCTTCTTCGGCACCGACCCCGGGCTGCTGGTGCCCTCCGAAGGCGCCTGCATGCTGATGCTGGAATCGCTCAGCTCGGCCCGGGCCCGCGGCGCGCGCATCCACGCCGAGATCGAGGGCTGGTGCGCCGGCCGCGTCGGCGATGACGAGAACGCGGTCGAGGTCCTGTCCGAGCGCTGGCAGGCCCTGTCGGCGGGGCAGTCGCCGCGGGTGCTGGCGCTGTCGTCCGGCGGCGCCAACCGCGCGCACGAGCGGGCCGAGACCGCCGCATTGCCGGCCTGGTGCCAGCGCCATCCACAGGCCGCGGTGGCGGCGCCGCGGGCCCTGGTGGGCGAGGGCGATGCCTGGGCCTCGGCCCTGCAGCTGGCGCTGGCCGCGGGCTTGCTGGCCCAGCGCGAATCCCTGCCCCTGCATTCGCTGGCTCCGTCGGCTGACGCCTCGGTGCAGCGCGCGGCGCGCGCCCGGCCCCTGCAAGGCGACCTGGCCGTGGTCAGCGCCATGAACGACAGCCTGCACTACGCCATGTTGTCGCTGCGGCATGCGCCGCCGGAGGTCTGACGCCATGACGACTCCCGCATCCACGGCCTTCGCCCCGGCGGAGCGCGCGATCCTGGTGACCGGCGGCAGCCGCGGCATCGGCCGGGCGGCCTGCGAGGCGCTGGCCGACCTGGGACGGCCCATCTACGTCAACTACGCGCGCGACCGCGCCGCGGCCGACGCCACCTGCGCGCTGGTGGAGCAGGCCGGCGGCCGCGCCCGACCGCTGCAGGGCGCGGTCGACGACCCCGCCGCCGTGCAGGCCATGTTCGAGCAGGTCCGCGCCGACGGCCACTGGGTCCACACCCTGGTGAACAACGCCGGCATCGTGGCCGACAACATGGCCGCGGCGATGACCCTGGAGCAGTGGCGCTCGGTACTGGCCACCAACCTGGACGGCGCCTTCCACTGCACGCGTGCGGCGCTGGCGACCATGTCGGTGCGCAAGGCCGGCTGCATCGTCAACGTGGCCTCGGTCAGCGGCCTGCGCGCCCAGCCCGGGCAGATCAACTACGCCGCCTCCAAGGCCGGCCTGATGGCGATGACCCGCGGCCTGGCGCGCGAGATGGGCCGCTATGGCGTACGCGTCAACGCGGTGGCGCCGGGCTTCATCGAGACCGACATGCTGGACGGCATCAAGAGCAGCGAGCGCGGCCAGGCCGCGCTCGACGAGGCCCTGAAGCAGCAGGCCGCCCTGCGCCGCGCCGGCAAGCCCAAGGAGGTGGCCTCGGTCATCCGCTTCCTGTGCACCCCCGCATCCAGCTATGTCACCGGCCAGACGATCGTGGTCGATGGAGGACTCAGTGTCTGACCTGTGCGATCTGCCCCTGGACGTGCGGCCCCTGCTGCACCGGCTCTTCCAGCCCATCCGCATCAATCGGCTGCAGCTGCGCAACCGCAGCATGATGAGCTCCATCCACCTGAACCTGGAGGAGTTCCCGGACCAGTACGAGCGCATGGCGCACTTCTACCGCTTGCGCGCGCGCCATGGCGCCGGCCTGATCGTGACCTCGGGCTGCGCGCCCGACGCAGCCGGCGCCTTCGCCAAGGACGGCTTCTCGCTGAAGTCCGATGCCGAGCTGCCGGCACACCGCCTGCTGACCGACGCGGTGCATGCCGAGGGCGGTCACATCGCGCTGCAGATCATGCATTTCGGCCGCGAGGCGGTGCACGGGCACCTGGTCTCGGCCTCGCCGCTGAAACTGGCCTCCAGCATCTTCTCGCCGCGCGAGATGGCGGATGACGAGATCCTGGCCCTGATCGGCGCCTATGCCGATTGCGCGCAGCGCGCCATCGAGGCGGGCTACGACGCCATCGAGCTGATCTACTCGCAGGGCTTCCTGGTCCACCAGTTCCTGGCACGCGGCACCAACCGGCGCGAGGACCGCTGGGGCGGCTCGCTGGAGAACCGCATGCGGCTGGCCATCGAGGTGGCCAAGGCGGTGCGGGAGCGGGTGGGGCCGGACTATCCGGTGATCTTCCGCATCCCCTGCATGGACCTCTTCGAGGGCGGCCTGGACACCGAGGAGGCCCTGGCCCTGATCGAGGCCCTGCTGCCCTGCGGCATCGACCTGCTCAGCGTCAGCATCGGCTGGCACGACTCCTACGTGCCCACCATCGCGATGACCGCGCCGCGGGCGGCCTTCGCCACCGCCACGCGGCTGGTGCGCCAGCGCTTCCCGGCGCTGAAGCTGTGCGCCAGCAACCGCATCAACGACCCGCGCGTGGCCGAGTCGCTGCTGCTGGACGGCAGCGCCGACATGGTGGCCATGGCGCGCCCGTTCCTGGCCGATGCGGCCTTCATGGACAAGGCGATGCGCAACGACTTCGACGGCATCAACCCCTGCATCGCCTGCAACCAGAACTGCCTGGACTACGTCTTCGCAGGCCAGCCGGTGGGCTGCAGCACTAACCCGCAATCGGTGCGTCCTGAAGAAGGACACTACGCGCCCTTGCCGCAGGCGGTGGACGTGGCCGTGGTGGGCGGCGGCATCGGCGGCATGGCGGCCGCGCTGTTCCTGCGCCGCCGCGGTGCGCGCGTGACCCTGTTCGAGTCCTCGCAGGCCCTGGGCGGCCAGTTGCTGATGGCGGGCGAGATCCCGGACAAGCGCGAGTTCGCCGGCACCGTGCGCTACTACGGCCAGGCGCTGCGGCGCGAGGGCGTGGAGGTGCTGCTGGGACGCGCCTTCGAGCCCGCCGACGCCGAGCGCTTCGGCCACGTGGTGGTGGCCACCGGCTGCACGCCGCGCCAGCCCCAGGACCTGCCGGGCGCCGACCTGCCCCACGTGCGCCAGTACAGCGACGTGCTGGCTCAGGCGCTGCCGGTGCTGCCGCCGGTGGTCATCATCGGCGGCGGCGGCGTGGCCTGCGACATGGCCAAGTACGTCAAGAAGCGCCACGACGAACGTGAGCACGAAGCCTGGCAGTACCTGAGCAGCCGGGCCGAGCCCACGAGCCTGCAGGCCTTCGCCGCCCCGCAGGCGTCCAGCGCCGCGCCGGTGACCCTGGTGCAGCGCAGCAGCCGCAAGTTCGCGATGCGCCTGGGCCGCACCACGCGCTGGATCCAGATCAAGGACCTGCAGCGCCTGGGCGTGGTGATGCGCAACCGGCTGGAGATCCAGGAGATCACCGCCGAGGGCGTTCGGATCCTGGACAAGAAGACGCAGGCCGTCGAACTGCTGCCGGCACGCACCGTGATCCTGGCCGCCGGCCACCAGCCGCGCAACGGGCTGGTGCAGGCGCTGCAGGAGCGCGAGGTGCCGCACAGCGTGATCGGCTCGACGGCGCTGGAGGCCGACGAGCGGGCCGTGACCAACATCAGCTCGGTCATCGCCTCGGCCTACGCGTTCGCGATGGCCTTCGGGAACACCGCGCATGCATGACGCCCTGCCTCAGGGCCTGCCGCCGGGCCTGTGGCGCCTGCCCTGGCCGCGCCTGCGCCGCGCGCTGACCGTGGCTGCCCTGCACCTGCACCAGTTCCTGTGGCTGGGGGTTTTCCTCGTCCCCTTCCAGCGGGGGCTGCTGCTGGCGGCCCTGGTGCTGGGCATGCTGCTGGTGATCGGCGTGGAGATGGGCCACCACCGCTACTTCTCGCACCGCAGCTTCCGCGTCGGGCGCGGCTTCCAGTGCGTGATCGCGCTGTGGGCCTCGGCCTCCTTCGAGCGCGGCATCCTGTGGTGGGCCAGCATGCACCGCCTGCACCACCGCCATTCGGACACGCCGCTGGACCCGCACACGCCCTTGCGCCGCGCGGGTGGCGGCTTCCTGCACGCCTGGCTCCGCTGGGCCGTGCACCCGCGCAATGCCGAGCCGGACTACCGCCTCGTCAAGGACCTGCTGGCCTACCCCGAGCTGCGCTTCATCGGCCAGTTCCCCTACCTGGTCAGCGCCGCCTATGCAGGCCTGGCCTGGGGCCTGGGCGCCGCGGGCTGGGTGGGCAGCTCGGGCCTTCAGACCTGGGTCTGGCTCTATGCCCTGCCGGTCACGCTGTGCCAGCAGATCATTTCCACGCAGGCCACGCTGGCCCACGGGGTGCCACGCCTGCCGGGGTCCTACCAGCCGCTGCCCTGCCAGGACGCGTCGCTCAACCACCGCTGGCTGGGCCTCATCTCCACCGGCGGCGGCTTCCACAACAACCACCACCACTTTCCCAGCTCGGCCCGCCTGGGCCTGCGGCCGGGCGAGTGGGACATCAGCTACGGCGCCATCCTGCTGTTCAAGCGCCTGGGCCTGGTGCACTCGATCACCGTGCCGCAACGGGCGCTGGACTACGGCCGCACCGGCCGCGTCGGCCCCGACCGATCCTGAGGAGCAAACCGATGTACGAAGAAGGCCGCGCCTACCCGGTTCGCAAGCTGGCCCTGGACCTGCAGGCGCCGGCCCGGCGCCTGTGGTTCGGCGGCGATGCGTTCCGCACCCACTGGTTCAACTCCCTCTCCCAGGGCCTGCCGCTCGCGGAGCGTTACGCCTCCGACTGCGTCAAGGCGGCCATGGCCCACGTCGACGACCCCGAGCTGCTGGAGCGCGGCCGCGACTTCGTCGGCCAGGAGGCCACGCACAGCTTCCTGCACCGCCAGTGCAACCAGCAGCTGGAGGCGATGGGCCTGCACTATTGGCTCGACGGCTACACCGCCTGGCGCATGAGCAAGGCCCACTGGCTCAGCTGGCGCAGCGGCCTGGCCCTGACGGTGGCCTGGGAGCACTTCACCACCATCCTGTGCGAGCACACGCTGACGCATTCCGGCATCGAGTCCGAGGCGGACGAGCCCTACCGCGCGCTGTGGATGTGGCACTGCGCCGAGGAGCTGGAGCATTCGGCGCTCTCGCACGAGCTTTACCTGGCCTGCCGCGGGTCCTACCTGCGCATGCTGCTGATCTACCTGTACGGGTCCATGCTCTTCGTGTCGGACTTCATCACCCAGGCCTTCTTCAACATCCATCAGGACGGGCAGCTGTTCAAGCTGGCGACCTGGCGCGACTTCGCGCGCTACTTCCTCGGCCGCAAGGGCCTGTTCTGGTATGCGCTGCCGCGCTGGCTGGGCTTCCTGCGCCCCGGGTTCCGGGCGCCGCGCGGCCAGCATGCCGCGCTGATCGACGCGGCGCTGGGTGCCCTCAAGGACCGCCTGCGCATCATCCCCAAGGTGCCGCCCCAGCACAGTGCCGCCTGAGAGCCTGAGCCGGCAGGCGGGGCCTGCCGGCCTCCTGCGCCCGCCTGCACCCGATTCGACGGCCTCCCACCCGCATGCCCACCCGCATGCCCACCCGCATGCCCGCCTGCATGCCCCTGCGGTGCCGGCGGCGCCGCACCGGGACCGGCGCCCCTTCCTGCCGATGGCATTGACTGACGTTCTAGGTGACCCCCATGCAAGCTGCGCCTGATTCCGATGCCGGCCACTGGCCGCCTCCCGCCCTGCTCTGGATGAGCGGGCTCACCGTGCCGATGACCGTGGTGGCCTCCTTCCTCTGGGCGGCCCATGCGCGCCAGGCCGGCTGGGTCTGGCTGGTGCCGGCGCTGATCTACATCGTCATCCCGCTAGGTGACTGGCTGGTCGGCGTGAACCGGCGCAACCCGACCACCGCGCAGAAACAGTCGAAGAGCGCCGAACGCTGGAGCCGCTGGGCCGTCGAGCTGTTCGTGCCCCTGCAACTGGCCAGCGTGCTGGCGGGGGCCTGGCTGGTGTCCGTGATGGACCTGCCGCTGTGGGCGCTGCTGGGCGCCGGCCTGGCGGTGGGCAGTGTCAACGGCGTCGGCTTCATCGCCTCGCACGAGCTGCTGCACAGGCGTTCGCGCCGGGCGCAGTGGGGGGCGCGCTGGGCGCTGGCGCCTACGCTGTACGGCCATTTCATGGCGGAGCACGTACGCGGCCACCACAAGGCCGTGTGCACCCCGCCGGACCCCACCAGCTCGCGCATGGGCGAGGACTATTGGCGTTATCTGGTGCGGGCCCTGGTCACCGGCTTCCAGTCGGCCTGGCACATCGAGGCGCAGCGCCTGGGCAAGAAGGGCCGCTCGGCGTGGTCGCTGGAGAACGAGAACTTCCTGGCCTGGTCGGCCTCGCTGCTGCTGTTCGGCGGCCTGGTGCTGTTCTTCGGCTGGGGCGTCCTGCCCTTCCTGCTGCTGCAGGCCTTCTACGGCGTGGTGCTGCTGGAGGTCACCAACTACATCGAGCACTACGGCATGCTGCGCAAGAAGCTGCCCAACGGCGAATACGAGCGGTTCACGCACGCCCACGCCTGGGACAGCAACCACCTGGTGTGCTCGCTGTTCATCTACCAGCTGCAGCGCCACGCGGACCATCACGTGAACCCCAACCGGCCGTACCACCTGCTGCAGTCCGAGGCGCAGACGCCGCAGCTGCCGGCCAGCTACGTGACCCTGATGCTGGTGGCGTACGTGCCGCCGCTGTGGTTCCGCTTGATGAACCCCATGGTCATCCGCCACCACGGCGGCGACCTGAGCCTGGCCAACGTGGACCCGCGCAAGCGCGAGCAGATGATGGCCCTGGCAGCGGCCCGCTGGGAGCAGGCATGAGCCGCACCACCCTCAGCCGGCGCTGCCGGGACGCCGGCGACGCCTACTTCATGGCCATGGAGGCCCTGGGGCACGACGTGGGCATCGAGCTGCGCTGCACCCTGCGCCAGCCGGTCGCGCCCGACCGGGTGCTGGCGGCCTTCGAGGCCTTGCTGCGCGCCTGCCCGGCGCTGCGCATGCGGCGCCAGCCCGATCCGGACGGCGCCGGCTGGTCCTGGCAGGCCCTGGACGAGGACGGCGCGCTGGCGCTGTGGCAGCCCCAGGCCCTGGCCCTGCGCGCCGGCCGGGCCGGACCGGCCCTGCGCGACGGACTGCCCTTGCTGCTGGTGGACCTGCAGGAGCACACCCTGGTCTTCCGCGCCGACCACACGTTTGCCAATGGCCGCGCGGCCTTCGCCTGGATCGCACGCTTCCTCGCCGTGCTGCATGGCGAGCCGGCAACGGACCTGGCCGGCGCGCCGGCGGCCGGCGGCCCGGTGGCCTCGCTGCCCCGGGCGCTGGCCCAGTTCATGCGCCAGTCCTGGGCCCGGCGCAGCCTGGGAGCCCACCGGCGCGACCCCGGCGCGCGGCTGCGTCCGGCCGAGCCGCCGCAGGCCGGCTGGGTGAACCGCGAATGGACCGTGCCCCTGGCCGCGCTGGAGGCCCTGCTGCGGGCCCACGGCCTGGGCCAGCGCGCCGGGTGGACGCAGGCGCTCAGCCAGGCGCTGTCCCAGCACCTGCTGGCCAGCCTGCCGGAACTGCCGGGGCTGCCGCTGCAGTGGGCGATCGACCTGCACGAGGCCTGCGGCGAGCCGGTGACGGCCCAGGGCAACTACACGGCCCTGGTCGGCGCCTATGTGGGGCGGGAACACGGCCAGGCGCAGTTGCACCGCCTGATGCAGGACGTGCGCCAGGGCCTCGGGCCCGCACAGGCGCGGCTGATCCAGCTGCAGGCGGCCCGGCGGCCGGCCATGATCCGCTGGTTTGCCCGGCACCTGTGGCCGCGGCCCAACGGCGCGCCCCGGGCGGCAGCCATGGACCCCGTGCTGACCTTGTCCAACGTGGGCCGGCTGCACGAGCCGGCCTTCGAGCAATGGGTGGAGAAGGCCTCGCTGTGGACCCGCACGCCCTCCCTCTACCTCTCCTGCACGACGGTCGGCGCCCAGGCGACGCTGGCCCTGAGCTTCCCGCGCCAGCTCTTCGACGAGGCCCGCCTCTGCGCCAGCCTGGAGGCCTGGGTGGCCCAGGTGCAGCGGGGCAGCGGACCGGGCGAGCGCCCGGCCACGGCGCTGGCCGAGGAGCATCCGCTGATGCCCCGCCATTTCCAGCTCGACCTGCAGCGCGGCCTGCCGCTGCACTGGAACGGCAGCCCCTTCCGCAGCCAGTTCTTCAACTCCGTGTCCCTGCTGCTGCCGGCCGGGGAGCGCTGGATCATCGACACGGTGCGACGCACCATCGAGACCCTGCCCGAGCCGCTGCGCAGCGAATGGAGCACCTACGGGCGCGACTTCATCGCCCAGGAGTCCATCCACCGCGCCCTGCACCGCAAGTACAACGAGCAGACCACGGCCCAGGGGCTGCAGGACTGGATAGGCGGCAAGGTGGAGCAGCGCATCACCTGGGGCGAGCGGGGCACGCCCATCAGCCAGCTGGCCTCCTCGGTGACCTTCGAGTACATCACCACGCTGTTCTGCACCCGCGTGATCCGCGACCCGTCCTGGCTGGACGGGGCCGACCCGCAGATGGCCCGCCTGTGGCTGTGGCACGTCTGCGAGGAGCTGGAGCACAAGCATTTCGTGCTGGACCTGTTCCGGGCCGCGGGCGGCGGCGAGTGGCGGCGCATCGGCTGGTTCATCTGGTTCTCCAGCTCCTTCATGAAGGACCTGCACTACCAGCTCTACCTGGCCCTGCGCGGCAGCGGCCAGCTGTGGCGCTGGCGCACCTGGCGCGATGCCGCGGTCTTCTACTTCGGCCGGCGCGGCATGGCCTGGCTCTTCATGGGCGGCAGCCTGCGATTCCTCCGGCCCGGGTTCCGCCATCCCGAGGGTCCCGAGGACCGGCTGGCGCGGCAGTGGTTCCAGAGCAATCCGCAGGCGTTCGTGGAAGGGCGCACGGCCCCCTCCTCGGCCGCAGGCATCCGGGCATGAGCGAAGCCGGGCACTGGCAGGCGCCGCCGCACGCGCCCCAGGCCATGGGCTGGCGCGACGTGACCTGGCTGCGCATGGACGCGCCCTGCAACCGCATGGTCATCTACTGGGTGGCCTTGCTGGACCAGTCCCCCGGCCTGGCCCGTCTGCACGCGCTGGTGGGCCGGCGCCTGCTGGCCTATCCCCGCTTCGCGCAGCGGGTCCGGCGCGGCTGGCTGGGCTACCACTGGGAGCCCGTGGCGCGCCTGGATGCCGCCTACCACCTGCAGGAGCGCGTTCTGCCGCGGGCCGTGGACGCCGCGGCGGTGGAAGCCAGCCTCGCCGAGTGGGCGCCCGAGGCGCTGGACCCGCGGCGGCCCCTGTGGCAATGGCGGCTGCTGCGCTCCAGCACGGACGGGACGGCGGCGCTGATCGTCAGGCAGCACCACTGCATGACGGACGGCGACGGCCTGGTGCACATGCTGCGCCACCTCAGTGACGTCGCCCATCAGGCCGAGGGCCACCCGCGCCTGGAGGACCCCGTCCGCGGTCGCTGCCGCCACGTGCCGCCGCCACCGGCCCTGGGGCCGGCCCCGGCGCGCTGGCTGGGCACGGCCTGGCAGGTGCTGCGCCTGAGCCTGCTGCGACGGGACTCCAGCGTGCACTACAGAGGCCGGCCCGGGCAGCAGAAGCGCCTGCTGAGCAGCGCGTCGATTCCTCTGGACCAGTTCAGGCAGGTGGCCCGCCGCCACGGCGTCACCATCAACGACGTCTGGCTGGGCGTGGTGGCCGGCGCGCTGCGCCGGCATGCGCACTCGCTGGGCCGGGGCGTGGGTGGCACGCAGCTGCGCGCGGCCGTCACCTACAACCTGAGGCAGCGCGAAGATGCCGCCCTGATGGGCAACCACTTCACGCTGACCGCCCTGGCCCTGCCGACGCACCTGGCCGAGTCCGGCCAGCGGCTGAAGGCGGTGAGCCAGGGCATGCGGGCCATCAAGGCTTCCTGCCACCCCTATGCCACGCTCGCCCTGATGACGGGCATGGGCTGCCTGCCGCGTTTTCTGCAGACGCTGGCCATGGGACTCTTCACCAGCAAGGGCTCGCTGGTGTCGACAAACCTGCAGGGACCGGCCGAGCACCGCTTCCTGGCAGGCACGCGGATCAGCGAGTTCCACTGCTGGGTTCCCCAGACGGGGCAAACCGGGCTGGGCGTGATGCTGAGCACCTACGCCGGCCAGGCGGTGATGAGCGTGTCCTGCGACGCGCAGCTGGTGCCTGAGCCGGGGCTGCTGTTGTCGGCGCTGCAGGAAGAGCTGCGGTCGCTGCACGCCGCGGCCACATGAGCCGCGCACCGGGCGCAGTCAGTCAGTCTTGACGCCGGCGCGCCGTCGCAGGCATGATCGCGCCCCGATGCGTCCCCAGCCCCCCTCGATCGCCATTCCGGCCCCTGCGGCCCCCGCTGCCGTGATGGCCATTACCTCGATTACCACCATTACCACGACCGCCTGGTGCGGACCGTGGCGGTGATCACGAGCGGCTGAAACGCTTCCACCCCAAGGCCCCGCCAGCGATGGACGGGGCCTTCGTTTTTCTCCGTCCGCCGCCGGCACACAACGGAGAAAACCCATGCTCGCTTCCGCTTCGCCGTTCCCGGCACAGCCCCTCTCGGCCGCCCCCGCGCAGCCGCCCTTGCCTCCACTGCGCGTCGGCCTGCTCGGCGTCGGCACCGTCGGCAGCGGCACCGCCCGCGTGCTGGCGCGCAACCAGGCGCTGATCCGCGCGCGCTGCGGCCGCGACATCGAGCTGCGCATGGCCGCCGCGCGCAACCTGCCGCGCGCGCGGCCGCTGCTGGGCCCCGAGGTGGAGTTGGTCGGCGACGCGCAGCGTGTCGTCCGCCACCCGCAGATCGACGTCGTGGTCGAGGCCATCGGCGGCTGCGATGCCGCGCGCAGCCTGGTGCTGGACGCCATCGCGCACGGCAAGCACGTGGTCACCGCCAACAAGGCGCTGCTGGCGCTGCATGGCGACGAGATCTTCGCCGCGGCGCGCCAGCGGGGCGTGACGGTGGCCTTCGAGGGCGCGGTGGCGGTCAGCATCCCGATCGTCAAGGCGCTGCGCGAGGGGCTGGCGGCCAACCGCATCGAATGGCTGGCCGGCATCATCAACGGCACCAGCAACTTCGTGCTCAGTGCGATGCGCGAGCGCGGCTGGTCCTTCGAGACCGCGCTGCGCGAGGCCCAGCGGCTGGGCTATGCGGAAGCCGATCCGCGCTTCGACGTGGAAGGCATCGACGCCGCCCACAAGCTGACGCTGCTGGCGAGCATGGCCTTCGGCATGCCGCTGCGCTTCGATGCGGTGGCGGTCGAAGGCATCACGCAGCTGCAGGCGGCGGACGTGCGCCACGCCGAGGCGCTGGGCTGCCGCATCAAGCTGCTGGGCGTGGCCCGGCGCCGCGTCGACGGCATCGAGCTTCGGGTGCAGCCGGCGCTGGTGCCGCAGTCCAGCCTGCTGGCCGGCGTCGACGGTGCGATGAACGGCGTGGTGGTCAAGAGCGATGCCGCCGGACCCACCACCTACTGCGGCGCAGGCGCCGGAGCGGAGCAGACGGCCTCGGCCGTGATCGCCGACCTGGTCGACGTGGCGCGGCAGGGCGGCGGGCTGCCCATGCCGACGCTGGGTTTCCAGGCCGCCGCGATGCAGCCGCAGCCACTGCTGCCGTTGGACGCTCACCTGACGGGTCATTGCCTGAGCGTGCCGGTGGATCAGGACGCGGCGGTGTTCGGCCTGCTGCTGGACACGCTGGCCGACCACGGACTGGCGGTGCAGGCCAACCGCGACGTGGCCGGCGAAGACCAGGTGGGCAGCGGCCGCGGCCGCGAGATCGTGCTGCTGACCGCCGAAGCACCGCTGCACGCCGCCCGCGCCGCGATGACGGCCATGGCCAGGCTGCCGGGCGTGCGCGGCGCACCGCGGCGGCTGGCGGTGGAAGCACTGGCCTGAGAGCCTGTGCGGCATTCCGCCACGCCCGCTCGTGCGCACCAGTCGCGCCATTGCGCACCACGGTCGTGATCTCCGCCCCTGAATGGGCGGTGCCAGGGTAATTCCGTACTGCCCCCGGCGCCAAACGGCGCATGCGCCCGGCCCGATCGGCGAGCCGGGCGCAATGGCCTGCCTGTCACTGTTTGCAAAGGATATGGACTCCTACATTGCCGCGGTCATTCCCACTGCCGGTGACCACCGGTCCAATGAAAGGAAGTTCGATGAAGATCCGCGCGTCGGCAATCGCCGCCATTGGCGCCTTGTCCGCTCTCGGCGCCGCCTCCGCACAGGCCGAGGTCACGCTCTACGGCAAGGTGGACGTCGGCTACGTGCACGAGACCGGCGGCCCGGAAGGTACGGTGGACAAGCTGTCCACCGGCGTCATGCTGCCTTCGCGCCTGGGCGTGAAGGCCGCCTTCGACATCGGCGGCGGCATGAAGGCCAAAGGCCAGCTGGAGACCGGCGTCTGTGCCGATTCCAACAACAATCCCGGCGCGCCCTACTGCACCGGCGGCACCTTCATGGGCCGCAAGGCGGTCCTGGCACTGGAAGGTTCGTTCGGTGAATTGTCATTGGGCCGCCAATACACGCCGGCCTTCCTGAATCTCGATACCTTCGATCCATTCGGCACCGGATTGGCGGGCACGTCGACCAACCTGTTCGGCTTTGCCGGATTGCGGGCCAACAATTCGGTCGTCTATTCGATGCCGGCGCTCGGCGGCGTGTCGGCTTCGGTGCTGTACGGCTTCGGCGAGAAGCCGGGCAACCGCAGCGCCAACCGGCGCCTGGGCGCATCGGTGGGCTACGAAGCCGGGCCGCTCATGCTCGGCGCGGCGCACAACGAACTGCGCAACGAGGACGGCAGCAACGTCAAGGACACCAACGTCGGCGCCAGCTACGACTTCAAGGCCGCCAAGCTGTCCGGCCTCTACCAGCGCTCCACGGGCAAGAACGTGTACCTCGTCGGTGGCTCGGTGCCGCTCTTGGGCGGCTCGCTGATCGGCAGCTACATCCGGCTCGACGACCGCACCGGCGCCGGCAAGGACGCCAGCCAGGCCGGCATCGGCTACACCCGGCCGATGAACAAGGTGCTGACCGCGTACGTCGCCTACGCCCACATCAGCAACAAGCGCGGCGCCGGCTACGTGGTGGGCAACGGCACCGACGACGGCAGCGGCGACGGCGCCTTCAACGTCGGCTTCGTGCTGTCGTTCTGAACGCACGCCGCGGCGTGCGCAACAGGCTCGGTGGCAAGGCCATCGGGGCGAGAGCTTGGGCCGCCTCCAGGGGCGGCCCTTTTTTTGGCGGCCGGCTTCTTGCGGGCGCGCTTGCCGGATGCTCGACAGCCCCCGGGGTGCTTGCTATCGTCGGCCGGCCCATGCGTGGGCCCCAACGCCCCGCCGACCCCATGTTCCAGATCGACCCGCATTCCGACCGCTCGCTCGTCACCCAGATCGTCGCCGGCGTGACCCGCCTGGTCGAGGAACAGACGCTGCGGCCGGGCATGAAGATGCCGTCGATCCGGCAGTTCGCGAACAGCCACCGCGTCAGCCTCTTCACCGTCGTCGAGGCCTATGACCGCCTGGTGGCGCAGGGCGTGCTGGTGTCGCGCCCCAGCGCGGGCTTCTTCGTGCGGCGGCGCTCGGCCTCGCATGGGGATGACAACGGCGCCACGCGCAGCTTCCAGTTCGATGGCACCTGGTACCTGCGCAGCATCTTCGAAAGCCATGCGCTGGAGATGCGTCCCGGCTGCGGCTGGCTGCCCAGCAGCCTGCTCTTCAACGATGGCCTGCAGCGCGGCCTGCGGCGCCTGGCCAGTTCGCTGGCGCCCATGCCCAGCTACGGCGATCCCAAGGGCCACGCGCCGCTGCGCCGCCTGGTCAGCCAGGCGCTGGTGAACCGCGAGATCGCCGCCGGCGAAGACCAGGTGCTGCTGACCCAGGGCTCCAGCCAGGCCATGGACCTGGTGGCGCGCCGGCTGGTGCGGCCGGGCGACGCGGTGCTGGTCGACGAGCCGGGCTATCCCAACCTGCTGTACGTGCTGCGCTTCGTCGGCGCCAGGCTCATCGGCATGCCGCGCGTGCCCGAAGGCTACGACTTCGCCGCGCTCGAAGAGGCGGTGGCCACGCACCGGCCGAAGATCATGTTCACGCAGCCGCGGCTGCAAAGCCCCACCGGCTCCAGCGCGCAATCAGGACACCTGCACAAGCTGCTGCAGGTGGCCGAGCGGCACGACCTGCTGATCGTCGAGAACGACCTCTATGCCGACCTCGACCCCGAGCAGCGCCCTTCGCTGGCCAGCCTGGACCAGATCTCGCGCGTGGTGCACATCGGCAGCTTCTCCAAAACCATATCGCCCAACTTACGCGTGGGATTCCTGGTGGCGCCGCAGGACCTGGTGGACGACCTGGCGCGGCTGAAGATGGTGGGCGGGCTGACGACCTCGGAGTTCTCCGAGCGCATCGCCTTCGAAGCCGCGACGGATGCGCGCTGGCGCCGCCACCTGAAGACGGTGAAGGACCGCCTGGCCGCCGAGCATGAACGCGTGGCCGCGCGCCTGATCGGCCTGGGCTACGAGATCTTCTGCGAATCGAAGAGCGGCCTCTTCCTGTGGGCCCGGCACCCGGCCTGCGCCGATTCCGGCGCGCAGTCCCGCCGGGCGGCGCAGCACGGCATCCTGATGGGACCGGGCCAGTTGTTCTCGGCCACCGAGCAGCTCAGCCCCTGGCTGCGCTTCAACGTCGCCTACTGCGACGACGAGCGCATCTACCGCTTCCTGGACGAAGACCTGAAGGCGCACCGGGCTCCGACCTGAAGCGCCCCGTGCCCGCGCCGCAGCGGGTAAACGCGCGGCGGATGCCGGGCGGCCCCGTCAGCGCAGCCGTCCGCCCAGCCGCTTCTCGATGGCCGCTCCATTCGTCGCCCAGAAGCCGGCATTGAAGGGCAGGCCGATGCGCAGGTTGGCCGGCGCCGAGGGCAGGTCGCTGGCCGCCATCGACAGGTCGATCAGCGCATGGTGCGGGTCGCGCGGCCTGCCCTTGCGCGCCTCCTCCACCTTCATGATGGCGCCGAAGTGCGTGGGGCCGTAGGCGATCTCGCGCGCGAAGGCGAGCTGCGCGGCTTCACTCGTCGCGAAGGAGATGAAGGCCTCGGCCTGCGCGCGGCGCGGCGTGCCCTTGACGATGGTCCAGTAGTCGAACTCGTAGATCGCGTCGGCCCACACCATGCCCAGCCGCGCGCCCTGCCCTGCCGCCACCGCCACGCGGCCGTTGAAGGCGCTGGCCATCGCCACCTCGCCGCTGGCCAGCCACTGCACCGGCTGCGCGCCGGCGTCCCACCAGCGCACGTGGGGCAGCAGCGCCTGCAGCCGGGCCCAGGCGCGCTCCTGGCCCGCGGGCGTCGCGAGCAGGGCGTACACGTCACGCCGGTTCACCCCATCGGCCAGCAGCGCGATCTCCAGGTTGTAGCGCGCGCCCTTGCGCAGCGCGCGCTTGCCCGGAAAGCGCAGCACGTCGAAGAAATCGGCCCAGTTCTTCGGCGCCTCCTTGAAGCGGCCGCTGTCGTAGGCCAGCACGGTCGACCACACGAAGGCGCCGACGCCGCATTCCTGCAGCGTGCCGGGAATCATCATCCCGGCGGAGGCGACCGCGCTGCGGTCGATGCGTTCGAAGAGCCCGGCGGCACAGCCCAGCGCCAGGTCGGTCGATTCCACCTCCACCACGTCCCAGGCCGGCGCGGCGCCCGCCGGCCGGGCCTGCAGCGGTGCCAGGTCGCCGGTGTACTCCACCGCCTTCACCGCGATGCCGCTGCGCTCGCGGAAGGGCTTCATGAACGCCACGGCCTGGGCCTGGCCGTTGGCGCCGCCGAAATTCGCGACCACCAGGGGCGCGGGCGCCTGGGCCTGCGCGATGGCGGCGGCCGGCAGCAAGCCGCAGAACACGCCGCAGAACAGGCCGAAGACGAGCGGAAGCGATCGCATGGTGGCCCTCCTGAAGGACGCGGCACGGAGAAGACGGGCACGGCGCAGCGCCGCGCGGTCGGACGGGCCGCCTGCGCCAGCGCGCGGGGGACAGGGAAGGAAGCAGGCGGGCGCGTGATCGACCCGCGATGGCGCGAGCGCCGGGGCGATCAGCTCATCGCCGTCGGCCGCGCAGCCATTCGAGCGCGAGCATCAGCCCGGTGGTGAACAGCGTCAGCAGCGTCGCCACGGCGGCGATGGTCGGGTTGATGTTCTCGCGGATGCCGTTGAACATCTGCCGCGGCAGCGTGGCCTGGTCGGGCCCGGCGATGAAGAGCGTGACCACCACCTCGTCGAACGAGGTCGCGAAGGCGAACAGCGCGCCCGAGATCACGCCCGGCGCGATCACCGGCAGCGTCACGCGGAAGAAGGTCTCCAGCGGCGTGGCGCCCAGGCTGAGCGAGGCCCGCACCAGGTTGTGGTTGAAGCCCTGCAGCGTGGCCAGCACGGTGGTGACGACGAAAGGCGCGCCCAGAGCGGCGTGCACGACGATGAGGCCGATGTAGCTGTCGGCCAGGCCGATGCGCGCGAAGAACAGGTAGCAGGCCACGCCGACGACGACGATGGGCACCACCATCGGCGCGATCAGCACGCTCATCAACAGGCCCTTGCCGGGAAAGTTCACCCGCGCCAGGCCCACCGCCGTCAGCGTGCCCAGCACCGTCGCGATCAGCGTGGCCGCGGGCGCGACGATGAAGCTGTTCTTCGCCGCGCGGGCCCATTCGGGCGCGTTGAAGAGCGTTTCGTACCACTGCAGCGACCAGCCCGGGATCGGGTAGGCCAGGAAGGAGCTGGACGAAAAGGACAGCGGCACCACCACCAGGATGGGCAGCAGCAGGAACACCAGCAGCAGCAGCGCGAAGACGCGCAGCGCCCACCAGCCGGCCTTGTCCAGCGCGCCGTAGTACGCGGGGAATCGAGGGATCAGCGCTTGCATCGTTGTCACCCCAGGCTCAGTTCGGCCTTGGCCAGCCGGCGGTACACGCCGTACAGCAGCAGCGTGGCCGCCAGCAGCACCGCGCCCAGCGCGCAGGCCATGCCCCAGTTGATGTCGACGTTGGTGTACTGCGCGATGTAGTAACTCAACATCTGATCGTCCGCGCCACCCAGCAGCGCCGGCGTCACGTAGTAGCCGATGCTGAGGATGAAGACCAGCAGGCAGCCGGCGCCCACGCCCGGCCAGGTCTGCGGCACGTAAACCTTGAAGAACGCGGCCAGCGGCGCGCTGCCCAGCGACACGGCGGCCCGCAGGTAGCTGGGCGGCACCGACTTCATCACGCTGTACAGCGGCAGGATCATGAAGGGCAGCAGGATGTGCACCATCGCGATGACCACGCCGGTGCGGTTGAACAGCAGCGTGGCCGGCTCGTTCAGGATGGACAGCGACATCAGCGTCTTGTTCACCAGCCCCTCGCGCTGCAGCAGCACGATCCAGGCCGCCACGCGCACCAGGATGGAGGTCCAGAACGGCACCAGCACCAGGATCATCAGCATGTTGGCGCGGCGCGCCGGCAGCGTGGACAGCCAGTAGGCCAGCGGATAGGCCAGCAGCAGGCAGATGAGCGTGACGACCAGGCTGATCTCGAAGGTGCGCAGCAGGATGCGCCCGAACACCCGCTGCTCCGGCTCCACGCGCTCTAGCGTGCCCGTGGGCGTGCGGCGCAGGTCCACCGCGGTCAGCAGGTAGTCGGGCGTCCAGCGCGAGCTGTTCTTGGCAATGGCCTGCCAGTAGCGCAGCTCGTTCCAGCGCTCGTCCACTTCCAGCATCTTCTGCCGCACCTGCTCGGGCGACAGGCCCTCACCCAGCGGCAATGCGCGGTAGGTGCCCATGATGAGAGAGCGGGCGCCGGAAGCCTCGGTGTTCAGCCGCCGCGCCACGGCCCCGGCGTCACTGCCTTCGGCCAGCGCGCCCAGGTCGCTGGCCACGGCGGCAAAGGCCGCCGCCGGCGGCGGCGACACGCGGTCCCAGCCGGCCAGCGCCTCGCCGGTGCGCGGCAGGGCGCGCGCCACCTCCGGGTTCTCCACGGCGCGCACCAGCAGCGCGCCGATGGGCACCAGCAGCGTCACCGCCAGGAACAGCAGCAGCGGCAGCGTCAGCGCGATGGCCGATTGCCGCCGCCGCGACTCGGCACGCCCGAGCGAGCGTTTCAGGGCAACCGTGTCGAGTACGGCGGCAGCAGTCATGCCATCAACCCCCAGCCACGGTCACTGCGCGGCCCAGGAGGCGAAGCGCTTCTCCAGCTCTTCACCCTGGTCGGCCCAGAACTTGATGCCGAACTGCATCGAATCCTTGGCATTGGCCGGCGAGGTCGGCAGGTTGGCCAGGGTCTTCGCGTCCAGCTTGGCCAGCGCCTTCTGGTTGGTGGGGCCGTAGGCGATGTTCTTCGCGTACTCGGCCTGCGCCTCGGGCGTGCTGGCGAAGGCGATGAACTTGTAGGCCGCGTCGCGGTTCGGCGTGCCCTTCACGATGGCCCAGTAGTCCAGGTCGTAGATGCCGCCGGTCCAGGTGATCTTCAGGTTCTTGCCTTCGCGGTTGGCGGCGTCGATGCGGCCGTTGAAGACGGTGCTCATCACCACGTCGCCGGCCACCAGGTACTGCGGCGGCTGGGCGCCGGCTTCCCACCACTGGATGTGGGGCTTCAGCTCGCTCAGCTTCTTGAAGGCGCGGTCGGCGCCTGCCTTGGTGCGCAGCGTGCTGTAGATGTCGGCGGTGGGCACGCCGTCGGCCATCAGCGCGAATTCGAGGTTGTAGCGCGCGCCCTTGCGCATGCCGCGCTTGCCGGGGAATTTCTTCACGTCCCAGAAGTCGGCCCAGGTCTTGGGGCCGTCCTTCAGCTTGTCGCCGTTGTAGGCCATGACGGTGGACCACACGAAGATGCCGATGCCGCATTCGGTGACGCCGGCGCGCAGGAAATCGGCGCGGTTGCCGACCTTCGAATAGTCCAGCTTCTCGAACAGGCCCTCTTCGCAGCCGCGCGCGATGTCGGGCGATTCGACCTCGACCACGTCCCAGGTGACCTTCTTGGTCTCGACCATGGCCTTGATCTTGGCCTGCTCGCCGTTGTATTCGACCGAGACGATCTTCGGACCGCCGCTCTTCTCGAACGGCTCCACGAAGGCCTTCTTCTGCGCCGCGCCATTGGCGCCGCCGAAGTTCACGACCGTCAGCTGCTGGGCCGAGGCCGCCTGGGCCAGGCCCGCAGCGGCCAATGCAGCGAGGATGAAGCGCTTCTTCATGGTGTTCTCCTGGTGGAGTGGTTGGAAGTGATGACTACCGGCCCGGCGGCCGTCACGCATAAATGCGCAAGTGAGCGGGTGGGATGTGCAGCCACACCGCCTGGCCCGGTACCGGCTGCACGCCCTGCGACAGCGGCAGCTTGACCGTGGCCTCGGCCTGCGAGGGCAGCGCACAGCGCAGGCGCAGGTGGTCGCCGAAGTAGATGACGTCGTTGACGGCGGCCTTCAGCACGTTGTCCGTGAAGCGCGGGGCGCTCAGGTGCGCCTCGATGCGTTCGGGGCGCACCAGCGCATGCACCGCGCTACCCGGCAGGCTGCCATTGACGTTGACGCCCACCAGGCGCTCGCCGCCGGGCAGCACGAACTCGGTGGCCGCGGCCTGGCCGGCGCCCAGCGTGCCGTGCAATTCGGTGCTGTCGCCGACGAATCCGGCGACGAATCGATTGGCCGGCGTTTCATAAAGCCGGTCGACTGCATCGATCTGCTGAATGGAGCCTTCGTTGAAGACCGCGACGCGGTCGCTCATCGTCAAGGCCTCGCCCTGGTCGTGCGTGACGTAGACGAAGGTGATGCCCAATTGCCGGTGCAGCGCCTTCAATTCGATCTGCATGTGCTCGCGCAATTGCTTGTCCAGCGCGCCCAGCGGTTCATCCATCAGCACCAGCTGCGGCTCGAACACCAGCGCCCGGGCCAGCGCCACGCGCTGCTGCTGGCCGCCCGACAGCTGCGCCGGAAAGCGCTGGTCCTTGCCGGTGAGCTGCACCATGCCGAGGGCGCGCGTCACCCGCTGCGCGATCTCGGCGCGCGGCACCTTGCGCACCGTCAGCGGGTAGGCCACGTTCTGCGCCACCGTCATGTGCGGAAAGAGCGCGTAGTTCTGGAACACCATGCCGAAATCGCGCTTGTGCGGCGGCGTGCGGGTGATGGGCTGGCCATTCAGCGTGATCTCGCCCGCGGTCGGCGATTCGAATCCGGCCAGCATCATCAGGCAGGTGGTCTTGCCCGAGCCGGAGGGACCGAGCAGCGACAGGAACTCGCCGCGGCGGATGTCCAGGTCCAGCGACCGCACGACCAGCGTGTCGCCGTCATACGTCTTTTGCACGCCACTGAAGCGGACGAATGGCTTGTCGGCCCGCGTGGTCGGCAATGCCTCGATGCGGGCGCCGGTGGTGGCCGGGCTGCCGGACCGGCTGGCCGCGTGGTGGCCGGATTGAAGGGCCAAAGGATTCGGCGAGCCATCGGCCGGCGAATCATCGGCAGCAGCGGAGCGGTTCATTGGCGGAGCGTTCTCGTTGAAAGCCACGAGTCGACTCTACGCCTGGTAACGCGCCCGGAAAATATACAAGCCGCCCCTGTTCCGGACCGGGGTGTATGGTCCGCGGGGCAGTACGGGAAAACCCCGAACACGCCCATTCGCCGGGCGGCATGCCCCGCATTGGCCCACAGCGTGCATTGGCAGGGCGCGCATGGCACGCCTGCCACGCGCCAATCAAAGGTTGTAGCGGCCGGGCGACAGCACGCCGCCGGGATCGAGCAATGCCTTGATTCGGCGGCCCAGCTCCAGCCCGGGATCGTCTTGCGCGGACAGCAGCCGGTAGGCCTCCACGCCCACGCGGTACGGATAGCAGCCCAGTGCGCGGCCGCGCTGCAGCAGGGCTTCGTAGCAGGCCTGGGCGCGCTCGCGCTCGCCGGGGCGGCGGTGGTCGAACAGGATGGGCACCGAGCTGTCGAAGCAACGGTCGGACAGCGTGGTCAGCGTGATCAGCGGCTCGAAGCCGTGCGCGAGGCAGGTGCCCGTCACCATGGCCTGGTATTCGAGCACGCAGGCCGGCTCCAGCGGCACCAGCGGCGCATACCAGAGCAGGTCGTGCGCGGCCTCTTCCATCGCCCCCGTCATGTCCTGCGGCAAGGGGTCCGCGCCTTTCCAATGGACGAGCCGCAAGGCGAAATCATCGGGAATGCCCTCGATGATGTTCAGCGCGCGCAGCATGCGCCACGCATGGCGAAAGCCCAGCCGCGTGGCCAGCCGCGGTAAACGGTCCGCCGCGGCCTTCAGCCATTCGGCGCGGCGGCGCGTCATCGTGACGATGCGCGCATCGCAATCGCCGAATGCGCGCCGCACCGCCGCCAGCGCCGCGCGGGCGGTGCCGCGCTCGCCGTAGACGCTGCCCATCACCATGCACGCGCCCAGGCGCTCGGCCGCCAGCAGCGCGGCCAGCCGCTGCGGCGGCAGCGGACCGGCGCGGCCGTCGAGCAGGTCCGGCGGGTAGCTGCAGCTCATCGATGCCAGCCGGTAGCCGTTGAGCACGTTCACGCTGCCCAGCATGCCGCCGACCGAGCGCAGCACCGTGCGCAGGGCCGCGATGGCGGCAGGCAGCTGGTCCTCGCGGCGCAGGAAGATGTAGAAGGCCTCGACGTGCGCCGGCCGGCTGGCCAGCGCGATCGTCATCTCGGTGACCACGCCCAGGTTGGCCTGCGTGAACAGGCCATCCAGGTAGGGCCCCAATCCCCACTTGTGGCAGCCGTCGAGCCGGTCGCCGCCCAGCGCGTTCAGCCGCGACGCGTAGGGCCTGCCGTCCGGCAGCACCGCCTTCAGGCTGGTCACCGCGCTGAAGTGGTCGGCATGCGGCGTCACGCCGTAGCCGCGCTCCAGCGCATTGCCGACCAGGCTGGCGCCGGGTCCGGCGCCGGTGGTGGGCACCATGAAGGGCAGCCCGCGCCGCTCCAGCTCGCGCCGCAGCTGGCCCTGTGTCACGCCCGGCTGCAGCGTCACCGTGCCGAGGGCGGCGTCGATGTGCAGGATGCGGTCCAGCCGCGAGAGGTCGAGCATGACCACGCCATCGGCGGCCGGGCGCGCGTCGCCATAACCCCAATTGCGGCCGGTGCTGATCGGATGCACCGGCACGCCGTGCCGGCTGGCCACCTGCATGATGGCCGGCACCTGCGCCACGTCCACCGGCTGCAAGGCCCCGGCGATGCGCTGCCGGCCCTTGCGACCGTAGCGCGCCTGCGCCTCGGGCGCCGCGTGAACCGCGGCATCGCCCAGCTGGGCGCGCCATTCGGCGAAGGCCGCGGCCAGGGCCTGTCCGGTGGGGGCCGGCGGGGCAGGCGGGCGGTCTCGTCCTGATGAATCGACGTCGGACATCGGGCTACGGAATCAGCGCCAGCGCACGGCCCAGCACCGACGGGCGCTGGACGATCTTGATCGCCACCGGCCGCCTGACCGCCGGCTGCGAATCCATCGACGAGCAGAGGAACAGGGTGCTGGCGAAGGGGCGGCTGGTGAAGCCGCTGGAATCGGCGGGCTGGGGGGCTTGCGTCATGGGCCGCGCACTCTAGCAGCCAAGTGGGGCGGCCAGGCCGGCCCGCGCGGGCGCCGTGCGGAACGAGCGCGCGAAAGTGGCTCCATCGAATTTCCGGAAGTGGGTCTTCTTCGAAGAGCCACGTTGCCCTAGGCTGCGCACCGTCCCGTTCCGGCGCCGATGCCGCCCCCCACCGCCACCGCCCTCACCGACTTCAGAGAGGAACGCATGTCCGCCCTGCCCATCCCGAACAGCAGCAGCCCCGCCCTGGCCGACGACGACCGCTTCGGCGGTGGCCGCAACAGCGACTGGCAGCAGCGCCTGGCCGCGGCCACGCCGCGCGGCGTCGCGGTGCTGCAGTCCTTCCATGCCGCGCGGGCCGAGAACGCGGAGCTGTGGGACATCGAGGGCCGCCGCTACATCGACTTCGCCAGCGGCATCGCGGTGCTGAACACCGGCCATCGCCACCCGCGCGTGATGGCCGCGGTGCAGGCGCAATTGCAGCTGTTCACGCACACCGCCTACCAGGTGGTGCCGTATGCGTCCTACGTGTCGCTGGCCGAGCGCATCAACGAACGCATGCCCGGCCCGGGGCCGAAGAAGACCGCCTTCTTCACCACCGGCGCCGAAGCGGTGGAGAACGCGGTCAAGATCGCCCGCGCCGCCACCGGCCGGCCCGGTGTCATCGCCTTCGGCGGCGGCTTCCATGGCCGCACCTATTTCGGCATGGCGCTCACCGGCAAGGTGGTGCCGTACAAGGCCGGCTTCGGCCCCTTCCCGGGCGAGGTCTACCACGCGCCCTTCCCCAACGCGGCGCATGGCGTCAGCGTGGAAGACGCGCTGGACGGCGTGCGGTCCCTCTTCAAGAACGACATCGAGCCGCGCCGCGTCGCCGCCTTCATCTTCGAGCCCGTCCAGGGCGAAGGCGGCTTCGTGCCGGCCCCGCGCGAGTTCGTGGCCGGCCTGCGCCGCATCGCCGACGAGCACGGCATCCTGCTGGTCGCCGACGAGATCCAGACCGGCTTCGCGCGCACCGGGCGGCTGTTCGCGATCGAGCACCACGACGCGGCGATCGACATGATCACCTTCGCCAAGAGCCTGGCCGGCGGCCTGCCGCTGTCCGGCGTGTGCGGCCGGGCCGCGCTGATGGACGCCTGCGAGCCCGGCGGCCTGGGCGGCACCTATGCCGGCAACCCGCTGGCCGTGGCCGCCGCGCACGCGGTGCTGGACGTGATCGACGACGAACGCCTGCTCGAACGCGCCACCCAGCTGGGCCAGCGCCTGCAGCGCCGGCTGGACGGGCTGCGCGCCCGCGTGCCGCAGATCGCCGACGTGCGCGGCCTGGGCAGCATGATCGGCGTCGAGTTCATCGACCCCGTCAGCCGCCGGCCGCTGGCCGACTTTGCCAAGCGCGTGCAGGCACAGGCGCTGCAGCGCGGCCTGATCCTGCTGGTGTGCGGCACGCACGGCAACGTCATCCGCTTCCTGCATCCGCTGACCACGCCCGACGCCATCTTCGCCGAGGCGCTGGACATCATCGAGGCCGCTCTGACCAACGCCTAGGAACCGAACCGCCATGACGACCGCCCTGAACCTGAGCGACCCCGCGCTGCTGCGCGCGCGGGCCCACGTCGACGGCCGCTGGATCGCCGCCGACACGGGCGAGACCTTCGACGTGCACGATCCCGCCACCGGCGAACGCCTGGGCTGCGTGCCCAGCCTGGGCCGCGCGGAGACCCAGCGCGCCATCGACGCGGCCGCCGCCGCCTGGCCGGCGTGGCGCGCCCGCACCGCGGAGGACCGCGCGCAGCTGCTGCGCCGCTGGCATGCCGCCGTGCTGGGCGCTGCCGAAGACCTGGCCCGCCTGATGACCGCCGAGCAAGGCAAGCCGCTGGCCGAGGCGCGCGGCGAGGTGCAGTACGCCGCCTCCTACATCGAGTGGTATGCCGAGGAAGCGCGCCGCATCAACGGCCAGACCCTGGCCAGCCCGCTCGCCGACCGCCGCCTGCTGGTGCTGCGCGAGCCCATCGGCGTGTGCGCCGCCATCACGCCGTGGAACTTTCCGCTGGCCATGATCACGCGCAAGGCCGCCCCGGCGCTGGCCGCGGGCAACCCCATCATCATCAAGCCGGCCGAGGCCACGCCGCTGTCGGCGCTGGCGCTGGCCGTGCTGGCCGAGCGCGCCGGCCTGCCGCCGGGCGTGCTGCAGGTGCTCACCGGCGATCCGCGCGCCATCGGCGCCGAGCTGACGCGCCACCCCACGGTGCGCAAGCTCAGCTTCACCGGATCGACCGCGGTGGGCCGGCTGCTGTACGGCCAGAGCGCGGGCACGCTGAAGAAGCTGTCGCTCGAACTGGGCGGCAACGCGCCCTTCATCGTCTTCGAGGATGCCGACCTGGACGCCGCGGTGCAGGGCGCCATGGCGTCCAAGTACCGCAACAGCGGCCAGACCTGCGTCTGCGTCAACCGCTTCTACGTGCACGACGCGGTGTACGACCGCTTCGCGGCGAAGCTGGCCGAGGCGGTGGGGACGCTGAAGGTCGGCCGCGGTGCCGACGAGGGGGTGACGCAGGGCCCGCTGATCAACGAGGACGCCGTGCGCAAGGTGCAGGCGCACGTGGCCGATGCGGTGCAGCACGGCGCGCAGGTGCTGGCCGGCGGCCGCCGGCACGCGCTGGGCGGGCTGTTCTTCGAGCCGACGGTGCTGGCCGGCGTCGACGGCCGCATGCGCGTCGCGCGCGAGGAGACCTTCGGCCCGGTGGCGGCGCTGCTGCGTTTTTCCAGCGACGACGAGGTGATCGCGATGGCCAACGACACCGAGGCCGGACTCG
>CAMLJY010000067.1 GCA_946480465.1 uncultured Burkholderiales bacterium | reverse complement strand
GGATCGCTGGAACTGGAGCTAACGAGCAGCCCAGCACGCGCTGAGCCGCGCTCAAATGAAGTTCGGCTGCAACCTGACCGGAGGTTCAACGTCAACGCAGGCGTCGTTCGCGCGCCTGCATGACGTGCAGCGCTTTGCCGGGCTGGGCCTGGGCCTGTCGATCGCGCAGCGCGTGGTGGAGCTGCACCGCGGCTGGGTGCGTGCCAGCGGCGAAGCTGGTCTTGGCGCGCGCTTTGACGTGTGGCTGCCAGACGAGGTGTGAGCAGGACGGCGCCGGCGGCCGCCACCCAGCCGGCGGCTGGCGGTGCGGCAGCGAACCGGCGACTGGGCCGATGCACCTGGACGCGTCTTTGGAACGTCAGGCAGCGATGGATGCGGCGCACGTCCGCGGTGCAGCGATGCCGTGAGCGGACGGCCACCCCGCGGATTGATGCGGCGCAATTCCGTCGCGCACCGTGAAGCCTAAAGTGGCGCGCATGCCGGGACTGCCGGAAATCGATCCGCGCCAGTCCGGCGCGGCGGCCTGCTGGCGAAGGAGCGCACCATGCCTGGTGCAACCGGTCTGTCGCGGCGTGTGCAAGCGCGTGCCCGGCACGCGATTGCAGGACGGCCCGCCGCGCGGCCGCCGTGGCCTGGCGCTGATGGCCGCGGAGATTGCACGCGGGATCGACGCGCCGCTGCACGCGGCGACGGCCTCGATGCCGCGCCGTTGAAGGTATCCGCCATGGGGACGAGAGTCGGGTGCGGCAAGCGCTTCATCCGGAACCGCTCCTCGGCAGCACGTGGTCCGGGCAGGGCGGCCGCATGAAGCGGGCGATCGTCGTTGCCGGGGCGCTGGGCGCGGTGCTGCTGCTCGCGGCGGGCGCCGTGGCCTGGCGCGTCACCGGCGTGCTGGATGTGCCGGTCGTCGTCGCGGCCGAGGGGAGGGTGGCACAGCGGGTCACCGGCCCTGGCACCGTGCAGGCGCGGATTCCCGTCACGCTGTCCGCGCGCATCACGGCCATCGTCGGTGCCGTGCAGGCGGACGTCGGTGACAGCGTGCGGCGGGGCCAGGTGCTGGTGCGGCTGGATGACCGCGACCTGGCCGCGCGGCGCGGCGTCGTCGACGGGCAGCGGCTCGCGCTGGCGCGGCAGGTCGAGGCGGCGCAGGCGGCGCTGGCGAAGGCCCAGGCCGAGCTCGAGCTTGCGCAGGCCAGGCAGCGGCGCGACGACGAACTGCTTCGCGCGGGCTTCGTGTCCCCGGCCGTGCTGGACGCTTCCAACGCGGCGCTGAAGGCCGCGGCGGCCGGCCTGGACAACGCGCGCGCGGCGCTGAGGGCGCGCGAGGCCGATGCGCAGGTGCTGGCGCAGGAGGCGCTGTATGCCGACGCGATGCTGTCGCACACCCGGCTCACGGCGCCGATGGACGGCATCGTCATCGCGCGCCAGGTCGAGGCCGGCGCCACGGTGGTGCCGGGCAGCGCGCTGCTGCGCCTGGTCGATCCGGCGACCCTGTGGATTGCCACGCGCGTGGACGAGTCGGTCGTCGGCCGCATCGAGCCCGGCCAGCGTGCACGGATCCGGCTGCGCAGCGGCGAGCGCCTGGCGGGCCGCGTCGCGCGCATCGCGCGCCAGTCCGATGCCGCCACGCGGGAGCTGGACGTGCACGTCGGGTTCGACCTGCCGCCGGCGCGCTTCGCGATCGACCAGGAAGCCGAGGTCGAGATCGACGTCGGCACCGTGAGCGGCATCGTCGTGCCGCTGTCGGCATTGACGCGCGACGCCGGAGGCCGGCAGGGCGTGCTGGTGATCGACGGCGCGCGGGCGCGCTTCCAGGCGGTGGCCACCGGCGCGAGCGACGGGGCCCGGGTGCTCGTCGTGAGCGGGCTGGCGGCTGGCGACAGGCTGGTGGCGCAGGCGCGGGGCGTGCGGCCGGGTGCGCGCGTGCGCGCGGCGCAGCCTGCCGGCGCGGCCGGGCCCTGAGCGGGGGGGGCGACGATGGACCTGGCCCTGAAGGACGTGCGCCGCCACGTCGGCAAGTTCGTCGCCACGATCGTCGGCGTCGCGCTGCTGCTGACCATCGTGCTGCTGATGAATGGCATCTACCAGGGCAACATCGCCGACGGCGTGTGGCTGATCGAGAACACGGCGACCGACCTGTGGGTGGTGGAGCGCGGGCGCGGCGGGCCGTTCAACGAGAGTTCGCGGCTGCCGGCGGACAGCCATCGCAGCGTGGCGGCGACACCGGGTGTCGCGCAGGCCAGCCCGCTCGCCGTCTATCCCGCGCAGCGCGAGCTGGGTGGGCGCAGCCAGCAGTTCACGATCATCGGCTACGACGTCTTCGGCGGCCTCGGAGGTCCCGGGCTCATCGTGCGCGGCCGCATGATCAGGGCCGCGCACGACGAAGCGGTGCTCGACCGCAAGCTGGGGGTCGAGGTCGGCGAGACCGTGGTGCTCGGCACGCGGCGCTTCACCGTGGTGGGCTTGACTCAGGGCGCGGTCGATGCCGCCGGCAACCCGCTGGTCTACCTGTCGCTGGCCGATGCGCAGCAGGCACAGTTCCAGCAGGATCCACGCGCGCTCGTCGCGGCGCGCGAGGCCGGCCGCCAGCGGCTGCAGCGCGCGGGTTACCAGGACGAGCAGGCGGCCCGCCTGTTGCCGCTGCTGGCGCCGGCGGCCGATTCCGTCAACACGGTGCTCGTGAAGCTCGCGCCCGGCGCCGATGCCGCGGCCGTGGCGCAGCACGTGCGGGACTGGCTGCACTTCAACGTCTATACGAGCGCCGAAGAGCGCGCATTGATGCTCGAGGGCCGGCTGAGCCGGATGTCGGCCGTGCTGGGGCTGTTCCGAGCGCTGCTGGTCGTCGTCTCGATCGTCATCATCGCGTTGATCGTCTACGTGCAGACGATCGAGAAGATCCGCGCGATCGCGACGCTGAAGCTGATCGGTGCACCCAACCTCGTGATCGTGCGCATGATCCTCGAGCAATCGCTCGCGCTCACCCTGGGCAGCTTCGTGCTCGCGTACGGATTGCGCGCGCTGGCGGCACCCGGGTTTCCGCGCACGCTTGCGTTCCTGCCGCACGAGACGGCCGCCACCTTCGCGGTGATGCTGGCAGGCGGCGTGCTGGCGAGCAGCCTGGCGATCTGGCACGCGCTGCGCACGCCGCCACAGATGGCGCTGGGCGGATGAGGGCGCAGCCGTGACGCCGGTGCTGCAGGTGGAGGGCGTGTCGAAGACCTTCGGCCGCGGCGAGCTGGCGGTCCAGGCGCTGAAGCCGTGCTCGTTCGACGTCGGTGCGGGCGAGCTGGCCGCACTGCTCGGCCCCAGCGGCTCGGGCAAGAGCACGCTGCTGCTGACGATCGCGCTGATCCTCGAGCCGACGAGCGGCCGCATCGTCATCGATGGGCAGGAGGTCTATCGCGATGGGCCGACCGGCGTCGACGACCGCGCGTTCCGCCGCCGTCACATCGGCTTCGTGTTCCAGCAGCACAACCTGATCCCGTTCCTCACGGCGCAGGAGAACGTCGCGCTGATGATGCGCCTCAATGGCATCGGCCGGCGCGAGTCCGCACGGCGTGCGAAGGACCTGCTGGCCTACCTCGAGATTGCGCAGCGGGCGGATGCGCTGCCGGCGAACCTGTCCGGTGGCGAACAACAGCGTGTCGCCATCGGCCGGGCGCTTGCCAACGAGCCGGCCCTGATCCTGGCCGACGAGCCGACCGCCGCGCTCGACACCGATCGCGGCGCGAAGGTGATGGCGCTGCTGCGGCGGATCGCGCGCGAGCGGCGCTCCGCCGTGATCACGGTGACGCACGACCACCGCATGATCGAGGGATTCGACACGGTCTACCGGCTCGATGACGGCCGGCTCGAGCGCATGGCGGCCGCCGTCGCCTGAAGGGTGGGCCGCCGCTGCGGAGTTGCCGTCATGCGGCGCACTCAGCGTGGCAGGTACAGGCGATCGGCATAGGTCGCCAGCCACCGCGGCCGGAACGCCACGGAGATCGCAGTGATCATGCCCGTGATCAGCGCGTCGGCCCACGAGGCGAGCCAGCGACCCACCATCAGTTCGCCGCCGTTCAGCGCCGGGCCGATGTCGTGCAATGTCAGGTCTGCGGCTCGCGCGAGCGCGTTGGCCAGCAGGGTGGCGAAGAATCCGCGGCCGAGGATGTAGACCATCAGGTGTGCGGGCAGCCAGCGGCGGATGCCGGCGCCCGCCGCCATGGCGAGGGTGGCCGGCACGATCCCCAGCCAGACGCCGCGCCGCAGGGCTTCGGCGGCCTGGAGGTCACCGAGCCACCAGGTGAGAAGCGTCACCAGCCCCAGGGCGAGGACGGCCAGCGGCCAGCCGCACATCAACATCAGCAGGCACGCGCCCGACAAGGGTTGGAGCATGGCCGACTGGACTGCGCGATCGGCGGACCACAGCACCGGCATGAGGATGGGCGCAGCCAGCCAGGGCCAGGGCGTGTTCTCGCCTGCCAGGCCGCGCCAGGGGCGCAGGGCCGCGGCTGCGCCGAGGGCCGTCACCGCCAAGGCCAGGTTCACCCATGCCATGGGAGACCGCGCCCCTCAGTGCCGGGACTGGCTGGGCGGCACGTGCCCAGGCGACGCCGATCGGTGGTCCTCAACGCGCGTCACTCATGGGCCGTGTCGCCCGGTTGCGGCGGGGTGTCCTCGGTGGCATGGCGGACGAAGAAGCGGATGAAGAAGATGCCCATGCCGACCATGAACGCGAGCCCTCCCAGGCTCAGCAGACCGACATCCGTGCCGAACAACTCTCTCAGTGCTTGCATGACCGACTCCGGTGACCAGCGGAAAGGAAACCCGATTTCAGGCGATGTGCAGAAGGCCGCATTGCGAGTGATCAATGGATTGCCACGCGCCGCGGGCCCGTCAGGGACTGGCGTAGCCCGCGCCCTCGGCCGTGGTGGCCGGCAGATGCCGCCCGGACTCGCCGTGCCGATCGACCAGCCAGTCGGTGGCGGTGGCCGCGGCCCACATGGTCGACAGCGTGACGAACGCGGTGACGGTGAACACGGCGGCACCTGACACACCGGCCCCCACGGCGCAGCCGCCGGCCAGCATGCCGCCGAAGCCCATGAGCAGCGCACCGGCGATGTAGCGCCGCATCGACTGGCCGCCCTGGAAGCCTTCCAGCTTCAACTCGCGCGACAACAGGGCCGACAGGAACGCGCCGGCGAACACGCCGGGCACGAGGCCGAGGTCGAACTTCAGCGGCGAGCCCGGTGGCGACAGCACGAGCATCAGCGCATCCGCGGCAGGACCGGTGAAGGACAGGCTCTGCACCGGCACCACCGTGTCGAAGGCAGCGCGCGAGAGCTGCCAGGTGGCCAGCCAGGCCAGCGCCACGCTGACGCCGACCCCGATCGCACCGAACCAGCCCCAGAAGCGCACCCGCTGGCGGCGCGCCCACACCAGCGCCGCGAGCAGCCAGACCGCCCCGAAGCAGATGCCGCCGGCGCGGCCGAGGCCGAGCAGGGCGAGCGTGTCGCGGCTGGCCCCGCCTTCGATGGTCCACCAGCCGGAGATCGCGTTGCGCCATGGCGAGAGCATCCCGGAGAGCGATGCCTGGGCGGTCACGGCGAACACCAGGCCGGACAGCAGCGCCCGCAGGTTGCCCTGCGCCGCGAGGATCAGGAGCCGGCTCGCGCAGCCGCGCGCCAGGATCATTCCGCAGCCGAAGAGCGCGCCACCGATCGCCGCGCCCGACAGGCTGCCGCGCGCGGCGAGCTGACGCGCATTCGACACGTCCAGCCAGCCGGAAGCGATGAAGGCCTGCGTCAGCACCACCGCGGTGGAGAAGGTGAACAGCCACACGGTCAGCTTGCCTTCGCGCGTGCCGCGCGCGAACTCGATCACGGCCGAACGCAGGCAGAAGCGCGAACGGTGGGCGAAGAAGCCGAACAGCAGCCCGATCAACGCGCCGGCGGCGCCCAGCGCGTTCGTCTCACCGACGAGGGGGAGCAGGTCTTCCAACGGCATCGCCAGCCTTGTATATCGCTAAACGCGCATAGATGGATTATGTTGGGCGAACTCGGGTGGGAGGTTGACGTCCGTCATGGCCGGCGCGCGGTTCAGCGAAGGGTGTCGATGTTGCGCGCCAGGCCTGCGCATCGCGAGCGGTGGCACCAGCGCTGGTCGGCGTGACTCATCTGTTGACCTGCCGCAAGGCAGTGCATCGGAAAGATGGGGTGCCCCCAGGCAGCGCTCGGCCTAGGGTTTGCCCGGAACGATAAAAATGATCGCATCGTTATATTAGTGGTCACGAATGTGAAGGCGGAGCATGCGATGCGAAGCGACGAGCCCGGTCAGGTGTTCGAGGCGGCAGCCCAGCTGTTCGGCCTGCTGTCGGCGCCGATGAGGCTGCGGGTGATGTGCGCACTGTGCGACGGCGAGCTGAACGTTTCCGACCTGCTGGCGCGCATCGAGACGACGCAGCCCAACATGTCGCAGCACCTGTCGACGCTCTACCGGGCCGGCGTGCTGGACCGCCGGCGCGATGGCGCGCAGGTCTTCTACCGCGTGCGCAGCGAGCGGGTGCTGGCGGTGTGCCGAGCGGTCTGCGAAGACCTGGCGACAGAACGGCCCTCGGATGCACCGGCCATGCCGCAGCTGCGCGGCGCAGCCCTCTAGAACCCCATCAGGAGAAAGCGTGGAGCGCGATTCCAGTCACCCGGGCCGGCTGCTGAAGGCCCCCGAGAACTTCCTGAGCCCGCGGGACATCCACCTGGCCCGGGAGGAAGCCCGCCAGGGCCGGCGCGACTTCATCCGCCGCGCCTTCGCCACGGCCGCGGCGGGTGCGGCCGTTCCCGCGGCCGTGGCCGGCGCCGGGGCCGCGCTTGCGGATGACGGAGACGCCGCCATCCTGAAGCTGCCGCTCCACACCACCGGGCTGGGCCAGCCGGTGGCCACGGATGGGTACGGCAAGCCCTCGAAGTACGAGGCCAACGTGCAGCGGCGGCAGAGCCCGGGGCTCACGCAGACGAACCAGGCCTCGGTGTCGTTCGCGCCGCTGCAGTCCCTGTTCGGCATCGTGACCCCCAGCGGGCTGCACTTCGAGCGACATCACCAGGGGTGGTGGGACGTCGATCCGTCCGGCCACCGCCTCATGGTGAACGGCAGCGACGAGCGGATGTTGAAGCAGGCGCGCGTCTTCACGATGGACGAGCTGATGCGCCTGCCGTCCGTTTCCCGCTTCCACTTCATCGAGTGCGGCGCCAACACCGGCATGGAATGGGGCAACGTGGCGGTGCCGACCTGCCAGTACACGCACGGCATGCTCTCGTGCAGCGAGTTCACCGGCGTGCCGCTGCGCACCGTGCTGGAACTGTGCGGCGCCGACTTCAAGCGCGGGCGCTTCGTGCTGGCCGAAGGCGCCGATGGTTCGTCGATGACGCGGACCATCCCGATGGAGTTGATCGAGAGCGGCGAGGTGCTGCTGGCGTACGGCCAGAACGGCGAAATGCTGCGGCCGGAAAACGGCTACCCGCTGCGGCTGGTCGTGCCGGGCGTGCAGGGCGTCAGCTGGATCAAGTACCTGCGCCGCATCGAGGTGGGTGACAAGCCCTACGGCGCGAAGGACGAGGTGCTGCACTACGTCGACCTGATGCCGGACGGCCGGCACCGGCAGTACACCAGCATCCAGGAGTGCAAAAGCGTCGTCACCACGCCTTCGGGCGGGCAGGTGCTGCTGGACAAGGGCTTCTACAACATCAGCGGCCTGGCCTGGTCCGGGCGCGGGCGCATCCGGCACGTCGACGTCTCCGTCGACGGCGGCCGGCAGTGGCGGCGCGCCAGGCTGGAGGGGCCGGTCATGCCGAAATGCCTGACACGCTTCAACCTGGACTGGACCTGGGACGGCAAGCCTGCGCTCATCCAGAGCCGGGCCACCGACGAGACGGGCCACGTGCAGCCGATGTACCGCCAGCTGCGGGCGGTTCGCGGGTCGCGCTCGATCTACCACAACAACGCCATTCAGACCTGGTTGGTGCAGGAAAGCGGCGAGGTGAAGAATGTCCAGCTCTCGTGAGTCGCTGGGCGCCGTGGGCGCCGTGAGGTCGCTGGGCGCCGTGAGGTCGGTGAGCGCCGTGGGCGCCCTGAAGGCGCTGGGCGGCTTGATGGCGCTGGCGTGCGGCGTGGCCGCGGCGCAGCCCGCTTCGTTCCCGGGCATCGGCCGCGCGGCCACGCCCAAGGAGCTGGCGGCCTGGGACATCGACGTGCGGCCGGACTTCAAGGGCCTGCCCAAGGGGTCCGGGTCGGTGGCGAAGGGCCAGGAGGTGTGGGAAGGCAAGTGCGCCTCTTGCCATGGCGTGTTCGGCGAGGCCAACAACGTCTTCAACCCGATCGTCGGCGGGACGACCGCGCAGGACATCGAGCGCGGGCGGGTGGCCCGGCTGTCCGACAGTGCGTATCCCGGGCGCACGACGCTGATGAAGCTGCCCACGGTGTCGACGCTGTGGGACTACATCAACCGGGCGATGCCATGGACCCAGCCGAAGTCCTTGTCGACCGAGGAGGTGTACGCGGTGACGGCCTTCGTGCTGAACCTGGGTGGCATCGTGCCGGACGACTTCGTGCTGTCCGACGCCAACATCGCGCAGGTGCAGCAGCGGCTGCCCAACCGCAACGGCATGACCACGGCGCACGGCTTGTGGCCCGGCCGTGCGCTGGGCAACGGCGGCAAGCCCGACGTGCGCAGCGCCGCCTGCATGAAGGACTGCGCCACCGAACCGAAGGTCGCCTCGTTCCTGCCGGACCATGCCCGCAACGCGCACGGCAACCTGGCGCAGCAGAACCGGCTGGTCGGGCCGCAGCGCGGCATCGACACCAGCGGGCCGGTGGCCGCCGCGGCCGAGGGCGCCGCCGCCGAAGCGGCGAGGACTCGCCAGGGCGGCGGCACGTCGGTCGCGGGCCTGCTGCAGAAACACACCTGCGTGGCCTGCCACGGCATGGACAGCAAGCTCGTGGGCCCCAGTTTCGCCGACATCGGCCGCAAGTACTCGACCCGCGGCGACGCGGCCGACTACCTGGCGGGGAAGATCCGCAGTGGTGGGACCGGCATCTGGGGCCAGGTGCCGATGCCGCCCCAGACCCTGCCCGAGGGCGACTCGAAGCTCATCGCCCAGTGGCTGGCCGGCGGAGCGCGGCAGTGAAAGGATCGGGTTGACCAGGATGTCCGGCCTGTAATTCAGTGAATTAGCATGTACGCAATGAAGGAGTGAAGGATGCAAAACCGTCGTGAAGTGCTGTCGCGCAGCATGGCCGTGGCCGGCCTGATGGCCAGCGCCGGGCTGCTGCCCGGCCTCGTGTTCGCGCAGGATGCTGCCCCCTACGACAAGGCGGCGTTCGACGCCAAGACGATCGGCGAGGTGTTCAAGGCCCTCGGCGTTGCCGTTCCGCAGGAGAGCAAGGACATCATGGTCCAGGGACCGGACATCGCGGAGAACGGCGCGGTCGTGCCGGTCGGCGCGTCGACCTCGCTGGCGGGCGTCAAGCGCCTGGCCATCCTGGTCGAGAAGAACCCCAGCGTGCTGACCTGCCTGTTCGAGATCGGCGATGCGGTGGAGGCCAACGTGGCCACGCGCGTCAAGATGGGGCAGTCGTCGAACGTCTACGCGGTGGCGATGATGAAGGACGGCCGCACGCTGTTCGCGCAGAAGGAAGTCAAGGTCACGCTCGGCGGCTGCGGCGGCTGAGCGCGGACCATCCGAGGATTTCAGAAGGAGCAAGACATGGCAGATCCGATGCGCATTCGCGCGCAGGCGGCCGGCGACAAGGCGACGGTCCGCGTGCTGATGAGTCACGAGATGGAGACCGGCCAGCGCAAGGACGCTTCCGGCAAGACGATTCCCGCCTGGTACATCCAGCACGTCAGCGCGGCCCACAACGGCAAGACGGTGATGACGGCGCAGTGGGGCCCGGCGATCTCGAAGAACCCGTTCCTGCAGTTCACCGTCAAGGGGGCGAAGGCGGGCGACAAGATCAGCGTCAGCTGGATCGACAACCGCGGCGACAAGCGCACCGACGAAGCGACCGTGTCCTGAGATCCGTTCCGATCCGGCCGCCTGCCGCATTCCAACGAAGGAGACTGTTCCGATGAGATTCGTCGCCGCGACGGCGGTGGTGCTGGCGCTGTCCGCACCCGCCTGGTCACAGAAGTCGGCTGCAGACGGTATCGCCGAGTACCGGCAGATGCTCCAGGACGGCAACCCCGCCGAGCTCTTCGAGGCCAAGGGGGAGGACCTGTGGAAGAAGCCGCGGGGTCCGAAGAACGCCACGCTCGAGCGTTGCGACCTGGGCAAGGGCCCGGGCGTGGTCAAGGGCGTGTTCGTCGAGCTGCCGCGTCATTTCAGTGATACGAACCGGGTCCAGGACCTGGAGTCGCGCCTGTTGACCTGCATGGAGACGCTGCAGGGATTCAGGGCCGCGGAGATCGCCGCCACGCCGTTCGGCAAGGGCGAGCAGGCGACGCTGGAGGCGCTGGTGGCCTGGATCGCGTCCGAGTCGCGCGGCATGAAGTTCAACCTGCCGCAGGCGCATGCCGAGGAGCGCCGCATGTACGAGGCCGGCAAGCGCATCTTCTTCTACCGCGCCGGTCCGTACGATTTCGCGTGCGCCACCTGCCACGGCGAGGACAGCAAGCGCATCCGGCTGCAGGACCTGCCCAACCTGACCAAGCCCGCGGACGCCGCACGCGGCTTCGGATCCTGGCCCGCCTACCGCGTGTCCAGCGGCGAACTGTGGGGCATGCAGCGCCGGCTGAACGACTGCTACCGCCAGCAGCGCTTCCCGGTGCCGGGCTATGCGTCCGAGGTCACGGTCGCGCTGGGCACCTACATGGGCGTCACCGCCAAGGGCGGCGAATCCATCGCGCCGGCCATCAAGCGCTGAAGCAGGAGAAACGCATGATGAACAAGTGGACCCTGGCGGCCGTCGGCGCCGCGGCGGTGACGCTGGCCGGCTGCGCGACGGTGGTCGCAACGTCCGACGCCGACCCCGAACGCGCGGCGCAGCAGATCATCCGCACGTCGTTCCAGGCGCGCGGGCAGGCGCAGCTGGACCGGCTGCAGCAGGACGACGTGAACCGCGCGTGCTCGCAGGCCCAGGGCGCGCCGCTGCCGGACGACCGGCGTGCGGCCATCGAGGCGGCGAACCTGAAGGCGATCCAGTGGCCGGCCGACGGCCGCTTTCTCGGCGACTGGCGCCAGGGCGAGAAGCTGGCGCAGAGTGGCCGCGGAATGACCTGGACCGACGCCAAGGGCGCGAACGGCGGCAATTGCTACAACTGCCACCAGATCAGCAAGACCGAGATCTCGTTCGGCACGATCGGGCCCAGCCTCTACAACTACGGCAAGCTGCGCGGGGTGAGCGATCCGGCGAGCCCGGCCGCGAAGCCTATCGTCGAATATACGTGGGGCAAGATCTGGAACGCCAAGGCCTACAACGCCTGCTCCAGCATGCCGCGCATGGGCCACGCCGGCGTGCTCAGCGCCGAACAGGTGCGCGACCTGATGGCCCTGCTGCTGGACCCGAAGTCTCCCGTGAACCAGTAGTCCCGCACGGGCCACCACGGCCGGCGGCGCACCCATCCCAGCGATTGCGGTACATGAACCTCTCGAAACGCGAATTCCTCCAGGTGCTGGGTGCCGCATCCGTCGCCGGCATGGCGCTGGGCCGGCACGCCGATGCCGATGCCGCGACGGCCGAGGCCGCGCTGTACGACCTGCCGCGCTTCGGCAACGTGTCGCTGCTGCACATGACGGACTGCCACGCGCAGCTGCTGCCGATCCACTTCCGCGAGCCCAGCGTCAACATCGGCGTCGGCAGCATGCGCGGCCAGTGGCCCCACCTGGTCGGCCGCGAGCTGCTGCAGCGCGCCGGCCTGGCGGCAGGCACCGCGCAGGCGCATGCCTTCACCTACCTCGACTTCGAGCAGGCCGCGCGGCGCTACGGCAAGGTGGGCGGTTTCGCGCACCTGGCCACGCTGGTGAAGCGGCTGAAGGCCAGCCGGCCGGGGGCGCTGCTGCTCGACGGTGGCGACACCTGGCAGGGATCGGCGACGTCGCTGTGGACGAATGCGCAGGACATGGTCGATGCGTGCAAGCTGCTCGGCGTCGACGTGATGACGGGGCACTGGGAGTTCACCTACGGCCAGCAGCGCGTGCAGGAGATCATCGGCAAGGACTTCAAGGGCCGTGTCGATTTCGTCGCGCAGAACGTCAAGACCGCAGACTTTGGTGATCCGGTGTTTCCGCCCTACACGCTGCGCGAGGTCAACGGCGTGCGCGTGGCCGTCATCGGTCAGGCCTTCCCGTACACGCCGATCGCCAACCCGCGCTACATGGTGCCCGACTGGAGCTTCGGCATCCAGGACGAGAACCTGCAGGCGATGGTCGACGAGGTGCGCGGCAAGGGCGCGCAGGTGGTGGTGGTGCTGTCGCACAACGGCATGGACGTGGACCTGAAGATGGCGGGCCGCGTGCGCGGCATCGATGCCATCCTGGGCGGCCACACGCACGACGGCGTGCCGGTGCCGGTGCTGGTGCGCAATGCGGGCGGCCAGACGCTGGTCACCAACGCCGGCTCGAACAGCAAGTTCCTCGGCGTGCTGGATTTCGACGTGCGCGGCGGCAAGGTGGCCGACTACCGCTACCGCCTGTTGCCGGTGTTCGCGAACCAGCTGCGGGCCGACCCGGACATGGCCGAGCTGATCCGCCGCGTGCGCGCGCCCTACGAGCAGAAGCTGTCCGAGAAGCTCGCCGTGACCGACGGCCTGCTGTACCGCCGCGGCAACTTCAACGGCAGCTGGGACCAGCTGCTGTGCGACGCGCTGATGGACGTGCAGGGCGCGCAGATCGCGTTCTCGCCCGGCTTCCGCTGGGGCACCACGCTGCTGCCCGGGGACGTCATCACCCGCGAGCTGCTGATGGACCAGGTGGCGATCACGTATCCCTACGCCACCGTCACCGAGATGACCGGCGAGACGATCAAGACCGTGCTCGAGGACGTCGCCGACAACCTGTTCAATCCCGACCCGTACTACCAGCAAGGTGGCGACATGGTGCGCGTCGGCGGCCTGAGCTATGCCTGCGCGCCCGGCGAGGCGATGGGCCGCCGCATCCAGGACATGCGGCTGGACGGCAAGCCGATCGAGGCGGGCAAGACCTACCGTGTCGCGGGCTGGGCGCCGGTGGCCGAGGCCGCGCGCCAGGCCGGCAACAAGCCGGTGTGGGAGCTGGTCGAGGGCTGGCTGAAGGCCAAGGGGCGGGTGAGCCCGCGCCGCCCCAACGTGCCGCGGCTGATCGGGATCGATGCCAACCCGGGCTGGGCAGACGCCTGAGCCAGGCGAGACCATTCCGCGGCCTGGGCGCCGCTTGCCGAGGAGACCGTCATGAATGTCCGCACCCTGCTCGCCGTGCTGTCGCTGGCGCTGGCCCCGGCCTTCGCCGCGGCGCAGGACAAGGTCGTCTATCACATCAACGACGCGTCCGCGCAGGCGCTGGGCGGCCTGCGCAATGCGAAGAACCAGCTCGACACCGAGCCGAGCACGCAGATCACCATCGTCACGCATGCCAACGGCGTCGACTTCCTGATGCACGACGCAAAGGACCGCAATGGCAATGAGTACGAGATCGCCGTGCAGGAGCTGGTGCGGCGCGGCGTCAAGTTCGAGGTCTGCGAGATCACGCTGAAGAACCGCCAGTTGAAGAAGGACCAGTTCATCGCCGAGGCCGGGTTCACGCCGTCCGGCGTGGTGCGCATCACCAAGCTGCAGGGGCAGGGCCACGCCTACCTGCGGCCCTGAACGGGCGGGCCGCATGCGTGCGCTGTCGCTCTTGCTCGTGGGGCTGTGGCTGGCGGTCGGCGCGAGCCGGGCGCAGACCGCGCCGGTGCAGCCGGTGCGGCCGGTTCAGGTGGCGCCCGGCGTGTACTTCGCGCAGGGGCTGTCGGCGCTGGGCACGCCGGCCAACCGCAACTTCATTTCCAACGCGGGCTTCGTCGTCACGCCGGCGGGCGTCGTCGTGATCGACGGCCTGGGCTCGCCGGCGCTGGCCGAAGAGATGCTGCGCGCGATCCGCGCCGTCACGCCGCAGCCGGTGCGCCACGTCATCGTCACGCACTACCACGCCGACCATGTCTACGGCCTGCAGGTCTTCGAGGCGGCGGGCGCGGAGATCGTCGCGCACGAGAGCGCGCGCGAGTACATGGCGTCGGAGACCGCGCGGCTGCGGCTGGAGGCGAGCCGGCAGGAGCTGAAGCCGTGGATCGATGCCGCGACGCGGCTGACGCCGGCGACGCGCTGGCTGCAGGGCGACCTGGACCTGAATCTCGGCGGGGTCGAGATCCAGGTGCGCCACGTCGGCTCGGCGCACACGGCCGAGGACCTCGTGATCCATCTGCCGGCGCAGCGCGTGCTGTTCGCAGGCGATCTCGTCTTTCGGGGTCGCGTCCCCTTCGTCGGCCAGGCGGACAGCCGGCGCTGGATCTCCGCGCTGGACCGCCTGCTGGCCTTCGACGCGACGCTCGTGCTGCCCGGCCATGGCCCCGCCAGCACCGACGCGCGCGCCGACCTGCAGCTCACGCGCGACTACCTGGCCTACCTGCGCACGACGATGGGCGAGGCGGCGAGCAGCATGGAGCCGTTCGACGAGGTCTACCGGCGCACCGACTGGTCGCGGTTCGCGCACCTGCCGCTGTTCGCGGCGGCCAATCGCATGAATGCCTACAACACCTACCTGCTGATGGAGCAGCAGGCGAAATAGCGCCGGATCAGCGCGGTGAGCGGCCGCGCGCCGTGCGGCGCGCCCGCTTGGCCGTGGCTTCGGTGGTCGAGGGCGTTCCCAGCAGCGGCGCGTCGTGTGCCACCAGGTGCGCTTCACCGCGCTCGATGATGAAGTAGCGGAACGCCTCGGCCGCCGGAGACAACAGCCTGGCCTGCAGGTGCACGATGTTCCACGCGCGCATCACCGGCGTGTCCTCGACATCGACGATCTGCAGCAGCCCGCTGCGCAGTTCGAGCCCCAGCGTGTGCAGCGACAGGAAGCCCAGGCCCATGCCGGCGATCACGGCCTGCTTGATCGACTCGTTGCTGGCCATCTCCATCGAGATGCGCGGCTCGACGCGCTGCTCGCGGAGGTAGGTCTCCATGGCGGTCCGGGTGCCCGATCCGGACTCGCGCGCGATGAACGAAAACGGCTCCAGCGCACCGGCGTGGACGCGTCCTTCGCGCAGCAGCGGATGCCCCGGCGCCGCGACGAAGACCAGCGGATGCGCGGCGAAGGGCTCGGCGCGGCAGGCCATCTCGCGCGGCGGACGGCCCATCACCGCCAGGTCGACGTCGGCCGCCTGCATCAGCGCGACCAGCTGCTCGCGGTTGCCCGCCACCCGCAGCCGCACGTCCACGCCCGGGTGTTCCTCGCGGAAGCGCGCCAGCAGCTGCGGCACGAAGTAGGTCGCCGTGCCGACGAGGCCGATCGTCAGCAGGCCTGTCTCCAGGCGCTTCAGCCGCGCCATCGCGTCGCCGGCTTCCTTCAGCGTGCCCAGCAGCCGCTTGGCATAGACGATGAAGTACTCGCCCGCGGTGGTCAGCGAGACCTGCCGCCCCTGGCGCTCGAACAGCGCCAGGCCCAGCACCGATTCGAGTTCCTTGACCTGCATCGTCACCGCCGGCGGCGTCAGGTGCAGCGCCTCCGCGGCCCGGGCGAAGCTGAGCTGGCGCGCCACCTCGGTGAACACGCGCAGCTGCCGGAAGGTGACGTTGCTCATTCAGCTTTTCCTGATTCGAGAGCGAAGAATTTCTGAATTCCTCTTATTTGCGTCGAACCTTATATTGCATCGCACGGGGCGTCAAGCAGGCGCCGCATCGAAGGAGCCGCAGTGAACAAACCGGTCGACGAAGGCGTCATCACCGACGCGAAGCAGCGCTACCGCGCGGGGGTGCTGAAGTACCGCCAGATGGGCTACTGGATGCCCGACTATCAGCCGAAGGACACGGACACCGTGTGCCTGTTCCGCATCACGCCGCAGGAAGGCGTGGACCCTGTCGAGGCCGCGGCGGCCGTGGCGGGGGAGTCGTCGACCGCGACCTGGACCGTGGTCTGGACCGACCGCCTCACCGCCTGCGACAGCTACCGCGCCAAGGCCTTCCGCGTCGAGCCGGCGCCCGGCAACCCGGGCCAGTGGCTTGCCTGGGTGGCGTACGACCTCATCCTGTTCGAGGAGGGCTCGATCGCCAACATGACGGCCAGCCTGATCGGCAACGTCTTCAGCTTCAAGCCGCTGAAGGCGGTGCGGCTGGAGGACATCCGCATCCCGGTGGCCTACGTGAAGACCTTCAAGGGCCCGCCGACCGGCCTGGTCGTCGAGCGCGAGCGGCTGGACAAGTTCGGCCGGCCGCTGCTGGGCGCGACCACCAAGCCCAAGCTCGGCCTGTCCGGCCGCAACTACGGCCGCGTGATCTACGAGGGCCTGAAGGGCGGGCTCGACTTCATGAAGGACGACGAGAACATCAACTCGCAGCCCTTCATGCACTGGCGCGACCGCTTCCTTTACGTGATGGACGCGGTGAACAAGGCCTCGGCCGCCACCGGCGAGATCAAGGGCAGCTACCTCAACGTGACCGCCGGCACGATGGAGGCGATCTACGAGCGCGCGGAACTGGCCAAGTCGCTCGGCAGCGTGGTGGTGATGGTCGACCTGGTCGTCGGCTGGCCGTGCATCCAGAGCCTGTCCGAATGGTGCCGCCGCAACGACATGATCCTGCACATGCACCGCGCCGGCCACGGCACCTACACGCGGCAGAAGGCGCACGGCGTGAGCTTCCGCGTGATCGCGAAGTGGCTGCGCCTGGCCGGCGTCGACCACCTGCATGCCGGCACCGCGGTGGGCAAGCTCGAGGGCGACCCGATGACGGTGCAGGGCTACTACAACGTCTGCCGCGACGCCTTCACGCGGCAGGACCTGCCGCGCGGCCTGTACTTCGACCAGGACTGGGCCGACATGAAGAAGGTGATGCCGGTGGCTTCCGGCGGCATCCACGCCGGCCAGATGCACCAGTTGCTCGACCTCTTCGGCGACGACGTGATCCTGCAGTTCGGCGGCGGCACGATCGGCCATCCGGCGGGCATCCAGGCCGGTGCGGTGGCCAACCGCGTGGCGCTGGAGGCGATGGTGAAGGCGCGCAACGAAGGGCGCGACATCCGCGCCGAGGGCCCGCAGATCCTGCAGCAGGCCGCGCGCTTCTGCACGCCGCTGAAGCAGGCCCTCGACACCTGGGGCGACATCACCTTCGACTACACGCCCACCGACAGTTCCGACTACGCCGTCACGCCGGCGCTGGCCTGAGCACCGTCGTCGCAGCGGATTGACCACGAGGACACCATCATGCTGACCAACCCGACCGGCCGCCTGACGCAAGGCCAGTTCAGCTTCCTGCCCGACCTGAGCGACGACGAGATCCGCCTGCAGCTCGACCACGGCCTGGCCCGGGGTTACGCCTGGGGCGTCGAGTACACCGACGACCCGCATCCGCGCAACACCTACTGGGAGATGTACGGCCTGCCGATGTTCGACCTGCGAGATGCCGCGGGCGTGATGCTGGAACTGCAAGGCTGCCGCCAGGCCTTTCCGCAGCACTACATCCGGCTGGTGGCGTTCGACGCGACGCGCGGCGTCGAGTCGGTGGCCATGAGCTTCATCGTGCAGCGGCCCGCCACCGAGCCCGGCTTCTTCCTCGATCGCCAGGAGACCGATGGCCGCTCGATGCGCTACTCGGTGCGGGCTTACTCGGCCTCGTTGCCCGAAGGCGAGCGCTACGGCGCCGCGGGGCGCTGAAGGCCATGCGCGCACCGCAGGGCGCCGTGGGCGCCACGACAGGCCGGCCGCTGTATGCCATTCCCGGTGCAGGCACTGGCGCTGGCGCCGCCGTGGCGACGCCGGCCACCGGCGCGCCGGCGACGGGCGCCGAGCCGGATGCGGGCGCCGCCGCCGCGCCCGTCCGCACCGTCGCCGACGTGCTCGCGTCGACCCAGGTCGAGGCCGTGCCCGACGAGCTCGACCGCGAGCTGATCGGCCTCGCGCCGGTGAAGCAGCGCATCCGCGACATCGCCGCGCTGCTGGTGATCGACCGCCTGCGCGCGGCGCACGGGCTGGCGGCGCAGGCGCCATCGCTGCACATGTGCTTCACCGGCAATCCGGGCACCGGCAAGACCACGGTCGCCAGCCGCATGGCGCAGGTCCTGCATCGCCTCGGCTACCTGCGGCGCGGGCACCTGGTCGCGGTGACGCGCGACGACCTGGTCGGCCAGTACATCGGCCACACCGCGCCGAAGACCCGGGAAGTGCTGAAGAAGGCGATGGGCGGCGTGCTGTTCATCGACGAGGCCTACTACCTCTACCGCCCGGAGAACGAGCGCGACTACGGCCAGGAGGCGATCGAGATCCTGCTGCAGGTGATGGAGAACCAGCGCGACGACATCGTCGTGATCCTGGCCGGCTACCGCGACCGCATGGACACGTTCTTCAGGAGCAATCCGGGCCTGTCCTCGCGCATCGCGCACCACCTCGACTTTCCGGACTACGCCGCCGATGAGCTGATGCGCATCGCCCAGCTGATGCTGCGCGCGCAGTCCTATCGCTTCGATGACGCGGCCGCCGCCGCCTTCGGCGAGTACCTGGTGCGCCGGCTGCGGCAGCCGCACTTCGCCAATGCGCGCAGCGTGCGCAATGCGCTCGACCGCGCGCGCCTGCGGCAGGCGAGCCGGCTCTTCGCCGAGCGCACGCGCGAACTCGCGCGCGACGACCTCGTGACGCTGCGCGCCACGGACATCCGCGCCAGCCGGCTCTTCACCGCTCCACCCGATCTTCCCGCCCCCATCGAGACAAGGGACCACGCCCCATGACCACGATCGACCTCCAAGGCTGGCTCGCCCAGCAGTCGTCCATGCTCGCCGAGCCGCTGCTGGCGATCGCCGAAGCCTGCGCCGACATCGCCGCGGCCACGCGGCTGGGCATGCTGGCCGGGCTGCACGGCGCCGCCGACAGCCGCAACTCGCACGGCGAGGCGCAGCAGAAGCTGGACCTGTTCGCCGATGCGCGGCTGGCCGAGGCGCTGGCGCGCTGCCCGTCGGTGGCCGGCTGGGCGAGCGAGGAGCAGGCGCAACCCGTCGTCTCGCCCGAGCACGGCGAGCACGGGCAGTTGCTCGCCGTGTTCGATCCGCTCGACGGCTCGAGCAACATCGAGACCAACCTCTCGGTCGGCACCATCTTCTCGCTGCTGCCGCATCCGCTGCGCGGGGCCGTGCCGGGCGAGGCGGCCTTCCTGCAGCCGGGCCGGCGCCAGCTGGCCGCCGGCTACGTGATGTACGGGCCGGCCACGGTGCTGGTGCTGAGCATCGGACGCGGGGTCCAGATGTTCACGCTCGATCCGGCGAGCGGCCGCTGGCTGCTGGTGCGCGACGCGGTCTCCGTGCCCGCCGCCACCGCGGAATTCGCGATCAACAGCTCCAACCAGCGCCACTGGGAGAAGCCGGTGCAGCGCTACGTGGCCGAATGCATCGCCGGTGCGGCCGGGCCGCGCACGCGCGACTTCAACATGCGCTGGCTCGCCTGCATGGTGGCCGAGGTGCACCGCATCCTGACGCGCGGCGGCGTCTTCCTCTACCCGCGCGATGCGCGCGTGCCGCTGAAGCCGGGCCGCCTGCGCCTGCTGTACGAGGCCGCGCCGATGGCGCTGCTGATGGAGCAGGCCGGCGCCGGTGCGGTCACCGGCACGCAGGCGCTGCTCGACATCGTGCCCGACGTGCTGCACCAGCGCGTCCCGGTGATCCTGGGCTCGCGTGACGAGGTCGATCGCATCGTGCGTTATCACGCCGAGCCGAGCGAAAACGTGTCGTGGCAGCTGTTCCGCACGCGCTCGCTGTTCGTGCAGCCGCAGGTTTGAGAACCTGAAGGAGGTCCGTCCATGTCCAAGAAGCACCCGGTGATCGCGGTCACCGGCTCCAGCGGCGCCGGCACCACGACGGTCAAGCGCGTGTTCGAGAACATCTTCCGGCGCGAGGGCATCCGTGCCGCCGTGATCGAGGGCGACGCGTTCCACCGCTACACGCGCAAGGAAATGAAGGAGCGCATCGCGCAGGCCGACCGCGAAGGCCGGCCGATCAGCCACTTCGGTCCCGACTCCAACGAGTGGGCGCTGCTCGAGCAGGCCTTCCACGGCTACGGCGAGAGCGGCCGCTGCCGCACGCGCGTCTACCTGCACAACGACGCGGAGGCCGCGCCGTGGCGGCAGGAGCCCGGCACCTTCACGCCGTGGCAGGAGACGCCCGCCGACACCGACCTGCTGTTCTACGAGGGCCTGCACGGCTGCGTGAAGACCGGCGGCGTGGACATCGCGCGCCACGTCGACCTGCGCATCGGCGTGGTGCCGATCATCAACCTGGAGTGGATCCAGAAACTGCACCGCGACACGCGCGACCGCGGCTACTCGAAGGAGGCGGTGGCCGACACCATCCTGCGCCGCATGCACGACTACGTGCACCACATCTGCCCGCAGTTCGGCGACACCGACATCAACTTCCAGCGCGTGCCGGTGGTCGACACCTCCAACCCGTTCATCGCACGCGACATCCCCACTGCCGGCGAGAGCATGACGGTGATCCGCTTCCGCGACCCGCGCGGCATCGACTTCCCGTACCTGCTGTCGATGATCGGCGATGCGTTCATGTCGCGCGCCAACACCATCGTGGTGCCGGGCGGAAAGATGGACCTGGCGATGCAGCTGATCCTGACGCCGATGATCCTGCGGCTGATGGAAATGCGCCAGGCGCAACTGCAATGAAGGCCGTGAAGGGGATGCCGACGATGAACCCGACCCCTCGTCTCTTGCAGCGCCGCATGGCGGATGCGCTGCGCATGCTGGCCGCCGACGCGGTGCAGCGCGCCAACTCCGGCCACCCGGGCGCGCCGATGGGCATGGCCGACATCGCCGTGGCGCTGTGGCACCGCCACCTGAAGCACGACCCGGCCCATCCGCAGTGGCCGGACCGCGACCGCTTCGTGCTGTCCAACGGCCACGGCTCGATGCTGCTGTACGCGCTGCTGCACCTGACTGGCTACGACCTGCCCATGGCCGAGATCGAGCGCTTCCGCCAGCTCGGCAGCCGCACGCCCGGGCATCCCGAGGCCGGCCTGACGCCGGGCGTCGAGACCACCACCGGGCCGCTCGGCCAGGGCCTGGCCAATGCGGTCGGCATGGCGCTGGCGGAGAAGCTGCTGGCCGACGAGTTCAACCGCCCCGGCCTGCCGATCGTCGACCACCGCACGTGGGTCTTCGTCGGCGACGGCTGCCTGATGGAAGGCATCAGCCACGAGGCCTGTTCGCTCGCCGCGGCGTGGCGGCTGGGCAAGCTGTGCGTCTTCTACGACGACAACGGCATCAGCATCGACGGCGCGGTCGCGCCCTGGTTCCCGGACGACACGCCGGCGCGTTTCCGCGCCTATGGCTGGAACGTCGTGGGTCCGGTCGACGGGCACGACGTCGACGCGGTCGATGCCGCGATCGTGCAGGCGCGCGCCTGCGACGACCGGCCGTCGCTGATCGTGTGCAAGACGGTGATCGGACGCGGTGCCCCGACGCGCGCGGGCAGCGCCAAGGCGCATGGCGAGCCGCTGGGCGTGGACGAGCTGCGGCGCACGCGCGAGGCGCTGGACTGGAGCGCGCCGCCCTTCGCCGTGCCCGAGGACGTGCGCGCGGCCTGGCGCGGCCGCACCGCCGGCGTGGAAGCCGCGGGCCGCTGGCGCGCGCGCATGGATGCCTATCGCATGAAATACCCGGAGCGGGCCTGCGAGTTCGAGCGCCGCATCGCGGGCGCGCTGCCGGAAGGCTTCGCCGCCGATGCCATCGAGCTGGTGGCCCGCCAGGCGCAGCGCGACGACGCGGTGGCCACGCGCAAGGCCTCGCAGCAGGCGCTGGCGACGCTGGCGGTCAAGCTGCCCGAGCTGCTGGGCGGCTCGGCCGACCTGACCGCATCGAACCTGACCGATTTCCCCGGCTGCGGCGCGGTGCGCGGCGGCCAGCCGGGCGGCCGCCACGTGAACTACGGCGTGCGCGAGTTCGGCATGGCCGCGGTGATGAACGGCATCGCGCTGCACGGCGGCTTCATCCCGTACGGCGGCACCTTCGTGACCTTCAGCGACTACAGCCGCAATGCGATCCGCATGGCCGCGTTGATGCGCCGGCGCGTGATCCACGTGCTGACGCACGACTCGATCGGCCTCGGTGAGGACGGCCCGACTCACCAGCCCGTCGAGCAGGCGGCAACGCTGCGGCTGATTCCCGGGCTCGACGTCTGGCGGCCCTGCGATGCGGCCGAGACCGCGATGGCCTGGGTGCATGCGCTGGAGCAGTCCGCTCGTCCGAGCGTTCTGCTGTTGTCGCGCCAGGCCTTGCCGGCGCAGCGGCGCACGCCCGAGCAGGCGGTGGCGATGCGGCGCGGCGGCTACGTGCTGTCCGATCGCGACGATGCGCAGGCGGTGCTGATCGCGACCGGCTCCGAGGTCGCGCTGGCGGTGGACGCGCAGCGCATGCTCGATGCGATCGGCGTGCCGGTGCGCGTCGTGTCGATGCCGTCGACCAGCGTCTTCGATGTGCAGGAGGCCGGGTACCGGCAAGCGGTGCTGCCCGCGCGCCTGCCGCGCATCGCGGTCGAGGCGGGCGTCACCCGGTTCTGGGGCGCCTACGGCTGCAGCGCGGTGCTGGGCCTGGACGACTTCGGCGAGTCGGCGCCCGGGCCGCAGCTGATGGCGCATTTCGGCTTCACGCCGGCACGGCTGGTCGAGCGCGTGCTGCAGGTGCTGGACCGGACGCAGGAGGCGCTGCAATGACGGCCTGCACCTTGCTCAGCGTCGACCTCGACGGCACGCTGGTCGACACGGCCGGCGAGATCGCCGAGGCCGTGAACTGCACGCTCGACGACTTCGGCGTCGCGCGCCGGCCGGCGGCGCAGGTCACGCGGCTGATCGGGGAGGGCACGCGCGAGCTGATGCTGCGGCTGCTGGCCGAGCTGATGCACGAGCAGCCGGCCCTGGTGGAGCGCCTGCGCGTCGACGAGGTGCTCGCGCGGCTGGAGCACCACCACGCGACGCTGGCAGGCAGCGCGGGTGCCGCGTACCCCGGTGCGCGCGACGCGATGCAGCGCCTGGCCGCCGCGGGCGTGCGGCTGGCCTGCGTGACGAACAAGGAGCTGCGGCATGCGCGCCGCGTGCTTCAGGCCACGCGGCTGATCGAGTGTTTCGAGCTGGTGGTGGGCGGCGACAGCCTCGCGCACAGGAAGCCGCACCCTTCGGTGCTGCAGCACGTGATGGACGCGTTCGGCGTGCCGCGCGAGCAGATGGCGCACGTCGGCGATTCCGCGGTCGACGTGATGGCCGCTCGCGCGGCGGGTGTGCGCGCATGGGTGGTCGCGCACGGCTACGACGGCGGCCAGCCGATCGACGACGCGCGGCCCGACCGCTCGTTCCGCGACCTGGCCGAGGTGGCGGGGCACGTGCTCGAAGGCCGCGTCGAAGTCGCGGCAGCGATGACGCTGCAGCGCCGCCCCCGCGCGGCGCACGGAACCCTCGTACAGGAGTGAACCCACGATGGCCCTGATCTCCCTTCGCCAGCTGCTCGACGACGCCGCCGAGCACGACTACGGCGTGCCCGCATTCAACGTCAACAACCTGGAGCAGATCCAGGCGATCATGGAGGCGGCCGAAGAGACGCGCAGCCCGGTGATCCTGCAGGCCTCCGCCGGTGCACGCAAGTACGCGGGCGAGCCCTACCTGCGTCACATGGTGCTGGCCGCCGTCGAGCAGCATCCGCACCTGCCGGTGGTGCTGCACCAGGACCACGGCGTCAGCCCGGCGGTGTGCGCGCAGTCGATCCGCTCGGGCTTCACCAGCGTGATGATGGACGGCTCGCTGCGCGAGGACGGCAAGACGCCGGCCAGCTACGAGCATAACGTCGACGTGACGCGGCGTACCTGTGAGATGGCGCACGCGGTCGGTGTCTCGGTCGAGGGCGAGCTCGGCTGCCTGGGCTCGCTGGAGACCGGCGAGGCCGGCGAGGAGGACGGCATCGGCGCCGCCGGCACGCTCAGCCGCGACATGCTGCTGACCGATCCACGGCAGGCCGCCGACTTCGTCGCCCGCACCGGCGTCGATGCGCTGGCCATCGCGATCGGCACCAGCCACGGCGCGTACAAGTTCAGCCGCCGGCCCGACGGCGACATCCTGGCGATCGACCGCATCGCGCAGATCCATGCCGCGGTCCCGAACACGCACCTGGTCATGCACGGCTCGTCCAGCGTGCCGCAGGAATGGCTGCAGATCATCCGTGAGCACGGTGGCGAGATGCGCCCGACCTGGGGCGTGCCGGTGGAGGAAATCCAGCGCGGCATCCGCAGCGGTGTGCGCAAGGTCAACATCGACACCGACATCCGCCTGGCGATGAGCGGGGCGATGCGGCGCGCGTTCGCGCAGCAGCCATCGGAATTCGATCCCCGGCGCGCGCTGGCCGCGGCGCGCCAGGCCGCGCGCGGCCTCTGCACCGCACGCTTCGAGGCCTTCGGTTGCGCGGGTCGCGCAGAACGCATCCAGCCGCTGCCGCTGGACGCGATGGTTCCCCGTTATCACTGACACGTGCCAGGCAAGCCGGCGATGCTGGGCGCGCTGGTGTGGGACGTCGACGGCACGCTCGCCGAGACCGAGCGCGACGGGCACCGCGTCGCGTTCAACCTGGCGTTCGAGCGGCTGGGACTGCCGTGGTGCTGGTCGGTCGAGGGCTACGGCGAGTTGCTGCAGGTGGCTGGCGGACGCGAACGGCTGCGGCACGACCTGTCGCGGCGATCGCTGCCGGGCATGGGATCAGCGGCGATCGAGCGGCTCGCCGCCGAACTGCACGGCTTGAAGAACCGCTTCTACGCCGAACTCGTGGCCGGTGGCGCCATCGCGCTGCGCGGCGGCGTGCGCGAGCTGCTCGACGAATGCGCCGCGGCGGGCCTGCCGATGGCCATCGCGACCACGACGTCCGAGGCCAACGTCGCGGCGCTGCTGCAGCCGCGGCTCGGGCCGGCGTGGCGGCGCCGGTTCGCCGCCGTGGTGGGCGCAGAAAGCGCTGAGCGCAAGAAGCCCGATCCGCTCGCCTACCGCATGGCCTGCACGGCCCTCGGCCTGCCCGGCGCAGCGTGCCTCGCGATCGAGGATTCCCGCAACGGCGTCGATGCCGCGCGATCCGCCGGCCTGCCGGTGCTGGTGACGCGCAGCGCGTACTTCGCGCACGAGGACGTCGGCGACGCCATGGCCGTGTGCGACGCCCTGGCGCCCGTCACCGGACTGGCCCTGCACCATGCGCTGGGCACGGCGCCCGCCGCCCCCCGCATCGGGCTGGCACTGATCGAGCAGTGGCATTCGGCCTTCACCGCCACGGTGCCATCGGAGAATGCCCCGGACCGGTCCGCCGCGGCGTGACGATGCCTTCGTGTGTGGCCGCGGAAGAGGTCGTGAAGCGGAGGCGTTCATTCGACGAGGCGGTCGGCCGCCTGTAGACTCCGCGCATATTCGCCTTCCCTGATATGTCCAGGACGATCCCGCCCGAAACCGTGTTCCTCTCGGCGGCCGAGCTCTTCACGGTGCTGTCGACGCCGCTGCGGCTGCAGATCATCAGCGCGCTGTGTTCCGGCGAGAAGAACGTCACTCAGCTGCGCGACGAGGTCCAGACGACGCAGCCCAACATGTCGCAGCACCTGTCCATGCTGTACCGCGCCGGCATCGTCGCGCGCCGGCGCGAGGGCAACCAGATCTACTACCGCATCCAGAGCGAACGCGCGGCGATGCTGTGCCGTGCCGTCTGCACGCAGCTGGCGATCGAGCTCGAGCCCGGCGCGAACATTCCAATGTCCGACCGCCTGCTGCCGGCGGGCGCGCGGGGCTGAGTGCCTGTGAAGCATTCGGCCACGCCCGCTCGTGCGCCCCAGACGGCGCCGTTCGTCATGGCGAAGCCTTGATGGGGGAACGGCCCCATCGGCGGCTTCGTGCCTGGATCGGCGCCAGGGACGCCCGCTCGGACGCGCCGGAATAGTTCACGGGCTCTGACCCGACGCCGGGGGGCGCCTTCATCGCTGCGGCGCTGCCGCGCGCGCCGATGCCAGGCGCCGAAGCGCGGCCCGTTCATGGTTGATCTCGTCCGCCGTGCGAACCCCCAGCCTGCGGAACAGCGGAAGAGGGGGGCACCAGCCCTGCAGCGCATGCTGCAGCAGGAAGGCCGCCACGCCGCCCGGCAGCCACAGCCACCGCTTGTCGACCGTCGCCGCGAGGACCGTCCCCAGCAAGGTCAAGGACGATGCCCCGGCTTCGAGGCAGCGTTCGATGTCCCATTCGCGATCCAGCGCCTCGAGCCGGCCGGCGATCGCCGCCGGTCCCTGCAGCGCAAGCCGCTCGAGGCGCGCATCCGTTTCGCGGCGGATGCGCTGATTGACGGCAGGGGCGGTGTTCGACGGAACGCGGTCGGCCGTGGTGGCGATGAGTGGCACGTGACTCTCCTCGATCGGGCTTCCGGCCCGTCGGGGGCAAGCGCCGGGCCCGGAAATTCATGCCGGCCGCCTTGCTTCCACCCGGATCTCGCGAGGCGGCGCCGGCCGGGCCTCGGCAATCCCGGTGCCCCCTGCGTGAATCGGCCCAATAGCGAATGACGGGAGCGGCCATGGCACCTGTGTCTCCCGCGGGGCTGCCGAGGCGAGAACGGCCGTCGCCAGCGAAGACAAGCCTGGGCGCGCGCATCAGGCACCTGCCGTGACGCGGGGGCAGCGGTGCGGCCGCGACTGGCGCGATCCTTCAAGACGCCGCCGGGCCCGTGGCCGGAACATCCGTCGAGCGTGAACGGAAGGAGACGGCGAGATGCAACTGCAGGTCAACGATCGGCGGTACGACGTGGCCGAGCGCTGGCAGGACGAGCGGCTGCTGTGGGTGCTGCGCGAAGCCCTGGGACTGGTGGGCTGCAAGTACGGCTGCGGGCAGGGGCAGTGCGGCGCCTGCACGGTGCTGGTCGACGGCGAGCCGCAGCGGGCCTGCCTGCTGCCGGCGCGTGCGGCTGAAGGGCACCGCATCACCACCATCGAAGGCCTGGCGGCCGCGGGCGTGCTGCATCCGGTGCAGCAGGCCTGGGTCGACGAAGCCGTGCCGCAGTGCGGTTACTGCCAGTCCGGGCAGATCCTGGCGGCGGTGGCGCTGCTGCGCCGCGAGCCGCGCCCCGACGCGGCAGCCGTCGACGCCGCGCTGGCCGGCCACCTGTGCCGCTGCGGCACGCAGCAGCGCGTGCGCCGCGCGGTGCAGCGTGCCGCCGCGGCGATGCCGCCGGAGGGCGGCCGGTGAAGCGCCGCGTCTTCCTGGTTGGCGTGGGGGGACTGACGGTCACGTTCGGCGGCCTGGCCGCCGGCTGCGCCGCGATGCCCGTGATCCCGCGCAGGCCGATGCCGGGCGCTGACGAGGCGCTCGGCTGGGTGCGCCATCACGCGGGCCGCTTCGTGCTTCACGTGCCTTGCGCCGAGATGGGCCAGCACGTCGGACCAGCGCTGCGCCGCATCGCGGCGGTGGAGCTGGGCGTGGCGACCGATCGCATCACGCTGCGCCTGCCGTCCAGCGATGACATCGCCCGGGTGAAGGCGACGGTGGGCAGCGATTCGCTGAAGGACTTCGCGCTGCCGCTGGCGCAGGCCTGCGCCACGCTGCGTGATGCGCTCGCGGACGGCCGCGGCGAGGGCTTGCTGCGGGCCGTCGAACGGCCACGCGAGCAGTTGCGCAGCCTGCGCGCCGGCGCCGCCGCGGGCGCGCACGGCGAGCGTGCGGACCTGCGGGCGATCGTCACGGGCGCGCCGCTGTATGCGGCCGACCTGCGCGCGCCCGGCATGGCGTATGGCCGCGTGCTGCGCGCGCCGGCATCGCCCGAGCTGGCGTCGCGCCCCGTTGCCTGGGACGAGGCGGCCGCGCGGCGCGTGCCCGGCTTCGTGGCCGTCGTTGCCGATCCGCTGCTGGGCCACGCCAACAGCGTGGGCCTGGGACTGGTGGCCGAGACGCCGGGGGCGCTGGATCGCATCGAAGCGGCGCTGGCCGTGCGCTGGCAGGTGGACGAGCACTTCGAGCCCGCGCAGGTCGACGCCGCGCTCGACATCGACCGGCACCTGGCCGGAGGACCGCTGCGCCATGCGCTGCGGCGCGATGCGCCGGATGTGCCGGATGCGCCGCCCGCATGGACCGTGGACCTGCGCCTGGACATTCCCTTCGCGGCGCACGCCGCGATCGAGCCGCGCGCCGCGCTGGCCCGCTTCGAGACCGATGCGCGCGGCCAGCGGCGATGCAGGGTGGCCACCGGCACGCAGGACCTGTTCTACGTGCGCGACGTGCTCGCGCGCCGGCTGGACACCGCGGCCGATCGCATCGTCGTGCAGGCCTGCCGCATCGGCGGCGGCTTCGGCGCGCGCACGCTGGTGCTGGTGGAGCTGGAGGCGGCCGTGCTGGCGCGCGCTGCCGGCCGGCCGGTGAAGGTGATGTGGACGCGTGCGCAGGAGCTGGCCCAAGGCTTCCACCGGCCGCCGTCGAGCCACCGGCTGCGTGCGCGGGTCGCGGACGGTCGCATCACGCACTGGTGGCATGCCTTCACCAGCAGCCACATCCTCTTCACGCCGGCGGCGATGCCGGCCTGGATGCAGCGCGCGGCGGATTTCGTCGGCGACCAGGGCGTGGCGCGCGGCGCGGCGCTGCCCTATGCGGTGCCGTGGCAGCGCATCGAGTTCGACGCACTGCGGCTGCCGGTGCACGGCGGACCGTGGCGGGGGCTGGGCACCGGGCCGAACGCGCTGGCGGTCGAGAGCGCGATCGATGCCTGCGCGCGCGCCGCCGGCCGCGATGCGCTCGCGTTCCGGCTGGACATGGCCGACGACGCGCGCCTGCGGCAGGTGCTGCGCGCGGTGGCGGCGCTGGCCGGCTGGGATGCGCCGCGTGCCGGCCACGCGGCGGACGGCGCGCGCCGCGGCCGCGGCCTGGCCTGCGGCGTGTACAAGGCGGGCAGCCGGGTCGCGGTGGTGGCGGACGTCGAGGTGTCTGCTGCAGGCGACCTGCAGGTGCGCACGCTCTGGTGCGCCCACGACTGCGGCCTGGTGATCGATCCCGATGGCGTGCGGGCGCAGGTCGAGGGCTGTCTCGTCTGGTGCCTGGGCATGGTGCTGGTCGAGGCCTTGCCGCTGCGGCGCTGCGGCGTGGCGGCCGTGGGCTTTGCGGACGCGCCGATCCCGCGCATCGGCCAGATCCCGCGCATCGAGGTGCAGCTCGTGCACGCCGATGCGCCGCCGACGGGCGCGGGCGAGAGTGCCATGGCCGCCGGCGCGGCCGCGATCGCGAATGCGGTGTTCGATGCGACCGGCCGGCGCCCCACGCGGCTGCCGCTGCGCGCCCCGGGGCCGGCACCTGCCACGGCGTGATACTGCGGTGATGGACGATTTCGCCAGTGCCAGCATGCTGCGGCTGCTGCTGCGGGCGATGGCCGCGCAAGGACTGCCACCGCCGCTGCCGGTGCCCGATGCCGCGCGCGTGCCGATCCAGCACAAGCGGCTGGTCGTGTCGTGCATCGTGCGCGAAGGCGGCCTGGCGCTGCTGCTGGAGCTGGCGCAGCAGGTGCATCACATCGCGGGCGAGCCCTTGCACCAGGCGCTGTCCGGCGCGCGCGATCCGCACGACTTCCTGATGCGCTGGCAGCGGCTCGAACGCTACGTGCACGCCAGCCACCGCGTGCTGTGCCGCGAGCGCGGCGGGTGCTCGCTCCTGCTCGAACACGTGGCGCAGGCGGACGCCGCGCCGTTGGCGGCGGAGAGCGTCGCCGTGCTCGGCGTCTGGATCGGTGCGCTGCGGTCGATCGGTGCGCAGGCGCTGGAGGTCGCCATCGACGGCTGCGTCGTGCACGGTGATGGCGCCACCGGCGCGTGGACCGGCAGGCCGCCGCAGTGCTGGCGCCTGAAGTGGGCGGCCATGGCGCCGGCATCCGCCGAAGCGGAGGTGCCGGTGCCGCCCGCCCCCGGCCGCGATGCCGCGCCGCCGTGGGGCGGCCCCTGGCCCTGGCCGGAGCCCGCGGCCGGCCTGGCCCACGTACTCGCCCGTGTGCTGGCCCGTGACCCGGCCGCCAGTCCGCGCGTGGCCGACGCGGCCGCCGCGCTCGGACTGCCGTTGCGCACCCTGCAGCGCCGGCTGGCGACGTCCGGCACCTGCTTCAGCGAGCTGCTGGGCGAGGTGCGCGTGCGGCTGGCGGCGGCCTGGCTGGCCCGCGGCGCGCCGACGCTCGCCGAGATCGGCTACCTCTGCGGCTATGCCGACCAGGCCCACTTCACCCGCGAGTTCACGCGCCGCGCCGGCATGCCGCCCGCGCGCTACCGGGCGGCTGCCGGGCCCGGGTGACGGCCGGCGTTCGGCCGGCGCGCCGCTGTGGCGGCCCGCTCAGAAGCGGTGGCGCACACCCGCTTCGTACCCGCGCGACGTGCCGCCGGCGGCCATGCCGGCCGGGCCGTCGCTGATGACGTAGCGCGCGGTCGCTTCGTTGCTGATGCGGGCCACGGTCGCGTACATCGCCGTGCGCTTGGACAGGTGGTGGACGTAGCCCAGGCCCCACTGGTCCGCCTCGGTGCCGTCGATGCGGGTCGTGCCGGCGCGGCCGCTCATGTCGGCCTTGACCCAGGACGCCTTCA
>CAMLJY010000066.1 GCA_946480465.1 uncultured Burkholderiales bacterium | reverse complement strand
GTCCCTGCTCGACGATGCCGACGCTGCTGTATCCGTAAGTGAGCGGCCAGCGGAAGTCGCCCTGCTGGAACGGCGCGCGCATGCGCTGCCGCTCGCTGGCCGGCACCTCGCCGCGGAACACCAGGGTTTCGGTGCCGCGGCTGATGCCGCTGTGCAGCGCGCGCACCAGCACCTCGCCCTCGGCGGGCGGGCGCAGCGGCTGGGTGCGCAGCTCGGCGCGGCCGGGGCCGACCAGCCAGCACGCACGAGCCTGCATCGCCGCGGCCGCCATCACGCCGCCTCGATCAGGCGCACCAGCTCGCGCCGCAGCGCCTGCTGCAGCGCCGCTTCATCGCCGGCCAGGCGCTGCGGCGCGCCGAAAGCCACGCGCACCGTGCCGCGGTGGTAGCGCGGCAGCGCCACCTGCAGCGCGGCGGCCAGCTTCTCGCGGTCTTCGCGGCGACGGCGCAGGCGCGTCAGCGGATGGCGCTGCGCGTTCGCGTCCAGCACGTGGCTGACCAGCGCGGGCAGGCACACGGTCTGCGGCACGCGCCGGGCGAAGACCGCGAAGCTGCCGGACCAGCCCTGCAGCGCCGCCAGCGCGCGCGCCGCGCCATGCACCGCGGGATCGGGCTCGATGCCGGCGGCGGGAAAGCTCAGCAGCGCCCCGCCCTGCTGCAGGTGCCGCACCGCCGCCCGCACGACGGCGCGGCGCCCGGCCGCATCGTCCTCGGGCACGAAGACCAGCTGCCGCGCCACCGCCGGCAGCGCGCGCAGGAAGGGCCGGTCGAGCGCGATGACGCGCAGGTCCGGCCGCGCCGACAGGCTTGCGATCAGCGCGACGGTATCGGTCATGCCGGGATGGTTGGCCAGCACGCACAGCGGGCCGCTGGCCGGCACCTGCTGCGCGCCGCGCAGGTCCAGGCCGCCGGTCATGCGCTGCAGCATCCACGCACTGCCCTGCGCCAGGCCGCGCGCGGCCACCTGGTGGTCGAACTCGTGCGCAACGTGCGCGAAGCGCCGCGCCGGCCCCTGGAACAGCCGGCGCAGCGGCGTGCCGCGCCAGCGCGCCAGGCCCACCGCATCGAGCAGGTCGTCGGTATTGATCTCGGTCAGCATGTCGAGATCGCCGGGCGGCGCCTCGGCCAGGGTGGTGGCGAGCATCGGCGCAGTCTATGCATCCGGCGCGTCCTTGGCCACGATCGGGCGTGGCAACGCGTTCGCCGGACCGCCGGCTCGCGGCCCGGGCACGCCGCCTGCCCGGCCGCCCATCGGCATGAAGTACGAAGTGCACCGGCAAGGCCACCGCCTCGAAGCCATCGGCGCGCACAGCGGCTGGCGCATCCGCATGTCGACGATGGCGGCGCTGGACCTGCAGAGCTGGCCGGTCACGGTGCACATCCGCGGCTCGGAGAGCGAGGACGAGATCAAGGTCGACGTGCCGCGCCGCCACCTGGGCAGCGCCGCCGAGGCCTTCGATTTCGGCTACCACTGCGCCACGCTGTGGATCGACGCCTGGGGGCACCGGCGCGACTGAACGCCCGCAACACTTGAAATTCCCCGCCCCCGGTCCGCCCCTAGAGTGCCTGGCCATGGCGGCAGCACTGCGGAGAGGCGCATGGAACAGCACGTCGGCTTGCGGATCCGGTTCCACGACCCAGGGGTTCACGACCGATTCGTCGCGGCGCTGAAGAGCGTGCGCGGCGACCTTGCCGCGCTGGACCGGGCCTTTGCCGGCTCCCCCAGGCCGCCGGCGGGCTGGCCGGGTGACCACTACGCCTCGATCCGCGAGGACGATGGCCAGCTCCAGCTGCACTACCTGATGGACGGCGTGGCGCTCGACCTGGTGTCGGACACGGTCCGCTGGCTGCATGCGCAGAACGCGGATGCACAGGCCCGCGTCGAATGCGCCGAATGGTGCGACGCCGAGACCGGGCCGTTCGCGCTGGAACTGTCCATGCACGACGGCCAGCTGCGCACGCGCGCCTGCGACCCGCTGGGCCACAGCGCCCTGCACAAGCGCGTGATCGAAGCGCTGTGCAGCGAAAGCGATCCCTCCTGGCTGGTCCAGGCCCGCGCGCTGATCGCCGCCGGCGAAGCGATCGACGAGCCCGATGCCGACGGCAACGCCCCGCTCGCGCTGGTGCTGCAATGGGGGCGTTTCGACGCCGTCGCCCAGGCGCTCCTCGATGGCCTGCTCACCGCCGGCGCGGACGTGAACCGGCGCAACCACGCCGGGGAGACGCCGCTGCTGCAGCTGCTGCGCACCCGAGCCGCGCAACCAGGCGAGGGCCGGCTGAAGATGGCGTGGCTGCGCCGCCTGCTCGACGCCGGCGCGCGCACGGATGCCGTGGACCTGCACGGCCACACCGCGCTCATCACGGCCGTCCATGCCGAAGACCCGCCGCCGCTGCGCCTGGCCTGCGTGCGCGAGCTGCTGCGCCGCGGCGCCGACCCCGACGTGGTGACGCAGGCCTGCCGCGAAACCGACAGCGGGCGCCGCCACCTCACCGCCACCGCGCTCGACGGCCTCTGGGTCGAAGACGGCAGCCTCACGCTGACCTCCGAGCTGCTGTCGCGCGTGAGCTGGCAGACCTTCGTGGCCAGCACCCTCTACCTCGAAGGCATGCGGGGCCGGCCCGGGCTTTCGGCCGCGCAGTTGCTGCGGGCGCTGAACGCCAGCGGCATCGCCCCGGACAAGAAGGCGCTCTTCGTGGCCCGGCTGCGCGCCGAGGACGCGTCTCTCGCCTGATAGGTGCATGCGGCGTTTCAGCCGCTCGTGACCGGCCCGTCCACCAGCTCGGCCAGCGCGTTCAGCAGCGCCGCCGGGTCGGCCGGCTTCGTGAAGTGCCGCTCGAAACCCGCGGCCGCGGCGCGCTCTTTGTCGCCGCGCTGGCCGAAGCCGGTCAGCGCCACCAGCTTGCCGCGCCAGCCGGGCGCGCCGTCGCGCAGCGCCTGCGCGAGCTGGTAGCCATCCATTTCTGGCAGGCCGATGTCGAGGATCGCGACGTCGGGCCGGAAGGCGTCGATCAGCTCGATCGCCTCGCGCGGGTGCCCCACCGCCCGCACCACGTAGCCGGCCACGCGCAGCACCTCGGCCAGGGTCTCCAGCGCATCGGGCTTGTCGTCCACCAGCAGCACCCGGCCGGCCCCGCCGGCACCGGTCTGCACGCCGGGCCGGTCTTCCAGCACCGGCGCGCGCAGCGCCGGCAGCACGATGGTGAAGCGCGCGCCGCGGCCGGGCCCGTCGCTGGCGGCGTGGATGCGGCCGCCGTGCAGCTCGACGATGGAGCGCACGATGGCCAGGCCCAGCCCCAGGCCGCCGCCGCTGCGTTCCAGCGGTTGCGGCGCCTGCCAGAACGGCTCGAACACATGCGCCAGCGTCTCGGCGCTCATGCCCTCGCCTTCGTCGCTGACGCACAGCTCGACGCTGCCGTCTTCCGGCTGCGCCAGCGCCACGGAGACGCGGCCGGTCGGGCAGAAGCGCAGCGCATTGACCAGCAGGTTGGTGATGGCCTGCACCAGGCGCGTCTCGTCGCCGTGCACCCACACCGGCGCCGCGGGCAGCTGCACGGCGATGGACTGGCCGCGCAGGTTCACGCTGGGCTGCACCGACTCGACCGCCCGCTCCACCAGTGCCGACAGGTTCAGCGCCTGCAGCCGCAGTTCCATCTTGCCCTGCGACACGCGCGAGATGTCCAGCAGGTCGTCCACCAGCCGGCGCATGTGGTCGACCTGGCGCCGCAGGATCTGCCGCTCGCGCAGCAGCTGGTCGCCGGCCTTCAGGTCCATCAGGTGCAGCGCGGTCAGCATCGGCGACAGCGGGTTGCGCAGCTCGTGGCCCAGCACCGCGAGGAACTGGTCCTTCGCCTCGCCGGCGGCCTGCGCCTGGTCCAGTGCCAAGCGGATGTCGCGCCCGGCCTGCTGCAGCCGCAGCGCGGCCGCCTGCAGCGCCTGCGCCATCTGGTCCAGCTCGGCGATGCCGCTGGGCGGCGGCACCTGTTCACGGCCCTCGCCCAGCGCCACCGCCTGGTCGCGCACGGCGGCGGTGCCGCGGGTGATCTGCCGCAAGGTGTGCCGCGCCAGCAGCAGGCTGGCCAGCACCGAGGCCAGCGCGCCGGCCAGGTACCAGCCCACGCTGGACAGCAGCGCGGCCTTGACCGGCGCGGTGGGCGCGCCCACCACCACCGTCCAGCGCGATCCGGACAGGCGGGTGAAGCCGGTGTAGAGCTCGTCGCCTTCCAGTGAACGCGTCGTCCCGGCGCCCGAGGGGCCGGGGTCGTTCTGCAGCAGGGCCCGCAGGGAGGGCGACGGCTGGCTGCTCGCATGCTCCCGGGTGCGGGCGACGCGGTTCATCCCGCCGTCGAGGACCGCGATCACCCAGCCCGGCGGCACCTGCTGCTTGGCCAGCACGCCCAGGATGCGGTCGGGCCGCACGGCGACGCTGAGCACGCAGGCCACCTTGCCGTCGACCAGCACCGGGCGCCGCACCGCGAAGGCAGCGCGGCCGCGCGGGCCCCGCATGATGGTGCCGATTACCGGCGTGCCGGCCACCAGCGCACGCTGCAGGCTGGCGTCATCGACCGTGCGCTGGTCGTCGTCGCCGTAGGGCGCGCCGGTCCTGAAGAGCAGCCGGCCGTCGTGCCCGCTCAGCACCACGCCGGCCCAGTTGGGGCGGCTCTCGGCCTCGCGCTTGGCGATCTCGTAGAAGGCGCGGATGTCGCCCGCCGCCAGCACGGGCGAGCGGCCCAGCGCGTCCAGCGTCGAGAGCGTGGCATCCAGCTCCGATTCGACCGTGCTCGCGATCGCGCGCGACAGCTCGACGGTGGAGCGTTCCAGGTCGGTCAGCTGTCCCTGCACCGAGGTCCACACCCCCCAGGCCCCCAGCAGCGACACCGGCAGCAGCCCGGTCGCCACCAGCAGCATCAGCCGCTGCCGCAGCGGCCGGCCCGGGCGCGCGCTGGGCGCGGGTGGCGAGGAAGGCAAGGGGCTCAAGATGCGGGACGTGCCATGGGGACCAGCCCGCCAGGGGGGTGGACGAGGGTGAACGGGAGCGCATGCCCGCGCCGCGCGGGTCGGGCGAGCCTGGTGGCCAGGAGCGGAGCAACCGGCGTGCCGCCGGGCGCCTGCGTGTCCGCGTGTCCGCGTGTCCGCGTGTCCGTCAGCCCGTCAGCCCGTCAGCCCGTCAGCCCGTCCGCCCGTCCGCCCGGCGCGGCCTCGTGCGGCCCGCGGTGCTGATGCACAAAGCACGCGGCCACGTAGGACTTGTCTCACCCGCGCGGGCGGCCTGCGCCGTCCCCGCCGCGCCCGGCATCGCCGTAGCCTTCGGCCATGCGGACTGCATCGTCCGCGCCACCCCAGGAGCACGGCATGAACAAGGACCAGGTCAAGGGCGCGGCCAAGGAAATGGCCGGCAAGGCGCAGCGCAAGCTGGGCGACGCCGTGGACAGCCCCAAGCACGAGACCAAGGGCATGGCCCGCGAGGCCGAAGGCAAGCTGCAGAAGAACATCGGCAACGCCCGCGAAAGCGTCAAGGACCAGGCCGACCGCCAGGCCGACATCCAGCGCGACCTGCGCAAGCCTTGAGGCCGATCCCCACCGCCATCGAGGGCCCCGCGGGGCCCTTTCTGGCAGAAGCGCCCGGCGGGGCCCTTTCTGGCAGAAGCGCCGCGCGGGGCGCTCTGCGCCGGCCGCCGTGGCCCGTCCGCCCTCACACCGCCAGGATGGACACCGCCTTCGTGACCAGGTAGGCCTCCAGCGCCTCCGGTCCGCCTTCGGACCCGTAGCCCGAATCCTTGACGCCCCCGAACGGCATCTCGGCCGACGGCGCTGCCGGCTGGTTGACCCACAGCATGCCCACCTCCAGCTGCTGCGCCAGCTGGTGCGCGTTCTTGATCGAGCGGGTGAAGGCATAACCGGCCAGGCCGTAGGGCAGGCGGTTGGCCTCGGCGATGGCCTCGTCCAGCGTGTCGAAGGCGCGGATCGCGGCCACCGGCCCGAAGGGCTCGTTGTTGAACACGTCCGCCTCCAGCGGCACGTCCGTCAGCACCGTGGGCGCGAAGAAGTTGCCGGCCTCGCCGACGCGTTCGCCGCCGGTGGCCACCGTGGCGCCCTTGCGGCGCGCGTCGGCGATCACCTGCGCCACCGCCGCCACGCGGCGGGCGTTGGCCAGCGGCCCCAGCGTCGTCCCTTCGGCCAGGCCGTCGCCCAGCTTCAGGCCCTCGGCATGCTTGACCAGGGCGTCCGCGAAGGCGTCCTTCAGGCTGCGGTGCACCAGGAAGCGCGTGGGCGAGATGCAGACCTGGCCGGCGTTGCGGAACTTGGCGCCGCCCGCGGCCTTGACGGCCAGCATCACGTCCGCATCGTCGGCCACGATGACCGGCGCGTGGCCGCCCAGCTCCATCGTCACCCGCTTCATGTGGCGGCCGGCCAGCGCGGCCAGTTCCTTGCCCACCGGCGTCGAGCCGGTGAAGGTGACCTTGCGGATCACCGGGTGCGGGATCAGGTAGCTGGAGATCTCCGCGGGGTGGCCGAACACCAGCCCCACCACGCCGGCCGGGATGCCGGCATCGACGAAGGCGCCCAGCAGCGCGGCGGGCGAGGCGGGCGTCTCCTCCGGCGCCTTGACGAGGAAGGAGCAGCCCGTGGCCAGCGCCGCGCCCAGCTTGCGCACCACCTGGTTGATCGGGAAGTTCCAGGGCGTGAAGGCCGCCACCGGGCCCACCGGCTCCTTCAGCACCAGCTGCTGCGCCGCCAGGTTGCGCGAGGGCACGATGCGGCCGTAGACCCGCAGCGCCTCGTCGGCGAACCACTCGATGATGGTGGCGCCGGCCTGCACTTCCACCTTCGCCTCGGCCAGCGGCTTGCCCTGCTCCTGCGTCAGCAGCCGGGCGATGCCCTCGGCCCGCTCGCGCAGCAGCGCGGCGGCGCGGCGCATCACGGCCGAGCGCTCGTGCGCGGAGGTGCGGCGCCAGGTCTCGAATCCGCGCTGCGCGGCGGCCAGCGCGCGGTCCAGGTCCACCGTGGACGCGCAGGCCACGCTGCCGATGGGCTGGCCGGTGGCGGGGTTCAGCACCTGCAGCGTCTTGCCGTTGGCGGCGTCGACCCACTGGTTGTCGATCAGCAGGCGGGTGTCGGGGTAGCGGTCGGTCATGGGGGGTCTCGGGTGGCCGGGTTGTCCGGGGCTGGAAGGGAAGGCGCGCCGGGCGGCGCGGCGGCGTGCAGCGGGCGATTCTGGCGCGGGGCGCGATGGCGTGCCGGCCTGGGGATGTTGGTGCGCGGCCAGCCTGGTGGCCCGCGCCGCCCCGGTTGACGCGGCCCCGGAGACGCGCCTTTCAGTCGTTATCGTTCAGCACCACCATCCGGCGCGTGCTGGCCCGCCCTCGACCCAGCCCGGACGGCGCATGAGCGGCCGGGCAGCGGCGCGCCGCCGACCCGGCCACCGCCGCGGCTCAGGCCGCGAACAGGCTGGTGTCGAAACCGCCCACCACGCCGCCGGCCACGCCCTGGATCGTCACTTCGCCGTTCAGCAGCCCGTCCTGGCCCGGCCCGCCGACCAGCAGGTCGTGCCCCGCGCCGCCGTCGAGGATGTCGTGGCCGGCGCCGCCGAAGAGCACGTCGTTGCCGTCGCCGCCGTTCAGTGCCAGCTGCACGGCCTCGGCCGGCAGGCCGCTGGCGATCACCACGTCGGCGCCGGCCAGGCCGTTGAAGACCAGCTTGTCGAGCGCCGCATCGAAGTGGCTGATGACCACTTCGGCCGCCAGGCCGCGCACCACCACCGCGCCGTTCTCGACGCCGATCGTCACCACGTCACCGGCGGCGCTGCCGTTCACCACCACCTGGTCGGCCAGCCCGTCGCCGGTGGTGCCACCGAGCGTGCCGGCCAGGTCGATGGCGACGCGGGTCACGTCGGTGCCCGACAGGTCGTTCACCGTGATGCGGTCGGCGCCGCCCAGCGCGTTCAGTTCGACGGTCTCCACGTCGTCGGTGTCCATCACGATGTTGCCGACGTCCCGCGTGAACAGCAGCCGGCCGCCGTTGGCCGAGAGCTGGAAGTTCTCGGTGGCGTTGGAGCCGTCGAACTGCATCGTGTCGCTGCCGGCCTGGCCTTCGATCACGTCGCTGCCGTCGCCCGGGTTCCAGATGAAGCGGTCGTCGCCCGCGCCCATCAGCGCCACGTCGTTGCCCTGGTTGCCGTCGATCGTGTCGTTGCCGTCGCCGCCCAGCAGCAGGTCGGCGCCGTTGCCGCCGCCGATGCTGTCGTTGCCGGCGCCGCCGTCCACCGTCAGCTTGACCAGCGCGGCGATGTTGCCGGTGGCGGAGAACTGGTCGTCGCCGCCGTTCATGTTGACGACCACGTTCTCCATCGTGCCCGCATCCACCGAGAACGGCGCCGGGGTGATGCGGTCGAAGCGCACACGTTCGCCGTTGGCGGTGAGGCTGAACACCTCGGCCCCGCCGCCGCCGTTGATCTCCGCCGTGTCGGTGCCGGCGCCGCCTTCGAAGAGGTCGCTGTCGTCGCCCGGGTTCCAGACCAGGCGGTCGTCGCCCTCGTCGCCGAACATCGCATCGTCGCCGTCACCGCCGACCAGCAGGTCGTTGCCCAGGCCGCCGCGGAGCGTGTCGGTGCCGCCGGCGCCGCGCAGCGCGTCGTGGCCCTCGCCGCCTTGCAGTTCGTCGGCGGCGGCGCTGCCGGTCAGCGCGTCGTTGCCGGCGCCACCGTCGGCCAGCAGCGGCAGCGCTCCCGCCGGCAGGCCGGACGCGTCCAGCACGTCGTCGCCATCCAGCAGGTTCAGCTGCAGCCGGTCCAGCGCCGCCTCCGCGCCCTTGACGTGTACTTTGGCCGTCAGGCCCTGCAGCACCGCGGTGGCCTCGGCGAAGGTGAAGGACAGCTTGTCGCCGGCGTTGGTGCCGGCGACCACGACGGTGTCGGCCTGCGCGTCGGCCACGCCGCCCAGCGCCGCCAGGTCGATGCGCACGTCCCGCACGTCGGTGCCCGACAGGTCGTTCACCGTGATGCGGTCGGCGCCGCCCAGCGCGTTCAGTTCGACGGTCTCCACGTCGTCGGTGTCCATCACGATGTTGCCGACGTCCCGCGTGAACAGCAGCCGGCCGCCGTTGGCCGAGAGCTGGAAGTTCTCGGTGGCGTTGGAGCCGTCGAACTGCATCGTGTCGCTGCCGGCCTGGCCTTCGATCACGTCGCTGCCGTCGCCCGGGTTCCAGATGAAGCGGTCGTCGCCCGCGCCCATCAGCGCCACGTCGTTGCCCTGGTTGCCGTCGATCGTGTCGTTGCCGTCGCCGCCCAGCAGCAGGTCGGCGCCGTTGCCGCCGCCGATGCTGTCGTTGCCGGCGCCGCCGTCCACCGTCAGCTTGACCAGCGCGGCGATGTTGCCGGTGGCGGAGAACTGGTCGTCGCCGCCGTTCATGTTGACGACCACGTTCTCCATCGTGCCCGCGTCGATCGCGAAGGGTGCGGGGTCCAGGCGGTCGATGCGCACGCGGGTGCCGTTGGCGGTGACCGTGAAGACCTCGGCGCCGCCGCCGCCGTTGACCTCGGCGGTGTCGATGCCTGCACCACCTTCGAACAGGTCGCTGTCGTCGCCCGGGTTCCAGACCAGCCGGTCGTCGCCCGATTCGCCGAACATCTGGTCGTCGCCGTCGCCGCCGACCAGGGTGTCGTTCCCGCTGCCGCCGAACAGCAGGTCCTTGCCGCCCTTGCCCAGCAGCGTGTCGTTGCCGGACTGGCCGAACAGCTTGTCTGCGCCGGAGCCGCCGGTCAGCGTGTCGTTGCCGATGCCCCCGAAAAGATTGGCCGCGGGCAGCGCACCGCTGGCTTCGTTCATCGTCAGCACGTCGTTGCCGCCCAGGCCGAAGACCTGGACCAGCGAGGTGTTGGCCACCGTCGGCGTGCCGCCGGCCACGGCCACCGCGCCGCCGTTGAGCAGCAGCCGGCCTGCCGCGTCGCGGCTGACCGTGAGGTTGTTGTCCAGGCTGTCGCCGAGGCTCGTCAGCACGCCGTTGGCGAAACTGCCGGTGACCGCCAGGGTGCTGACGCCGCCGGCGACCGGAGGATTGACGGGATTGACGGCCTTGCTCGGCGTGCCGATGCGGGCGGCGGTGCTCAGGGAAACGGACATGGGATCTCCAGCAGGTGTTGGTTGAAGGCGTCCGCCCGCGGCATCAGCCGCGGCCACGGACGCGTCACAAGCGAGTTATCAACCGCTTGCCGACCCCGCACCTACGAGACCGCGGCGCGGGCGGACGCACCCCGGCAACCCTGCCTGACCAAAGTCATTTCACGCGGCCGATACTGCGCCCCTTCGCTCAACGGAGATCCCATGGACCGCTGGACCTTCTACACCTGCCCTGGCACCTGCGCGCTGGCCACCCACATCACGCTGCACGAGGCGGGTGCCGACTTCGAGCTCGTCAAGCTGGACTTCGCCAAGCAGCAGCAGCACGGCGACGAGTACCTGCGCGTCAACCCCAAGGGCCGGGTGCCCGCGCTGGCCACGGCGCACGGCGTGCTGACCGAGACGCCGGCGCTGCTGGTGTACGTGGCGCAGCAGTTCCCGGACCGCGGGCTGGCGCCGCTGGACGACCCCTTCGCCTTCGCCCGGATGCAGGAGTTCAACAGCTACCTGGCCTCCACGATGCACGTGGCCCATGCGCACAAGCGCCGCGGCGCCCGCTGGGCGGACGATCCGGCAGCGATCGAGGCGATGCAGAAGAAGGTGCCGCAGACCATGCGTGCCTGCGCCGAGCACATCGAGCAGGGCCTCACCGGGCCGTGGGTGCTGGGCGAGCGCTACAGCGCGGCCGATGCCTACCTGTACACCATCGCCGGCTGGCTGGAAGGCGACGACGTGGACACCAGCACCCTGCCCCGCCTGCTGGCGCACCGCGCCCGCATGAATGCCCGCCCGGCCGTGCAGCGGGCCGTGACCGAAGCCGGGGATTGACACGGCGGCCGCCGGCGGCTAGAGGCGGCCAGGGGGTGGCACGGGGGCACTGCCTTCTCTTTGTGCAGCGCAAGACGAAGGCTTGCGCCACAAGAACTTGGGAAATCGGTGCCATGGATGTCCCCAGGCTTATCCACCGCCGCTGTGGGCAATCGGCGGCCGTTCGCCACCTCCGGCCAGGGCGTCCGGCGCCGCTTGCCGCAATCGCCGGGTGGCGCCGGTTGCCCACAAGGGCAAGGTTTTCCGGGCACGGTCCTTGCTACGATGTCTCGCTTCACCCCGCCCGGCGCGCCTACATCCAGGCCCGCATCACCCCGCCGAAACGCCGCCCGCCGCGGCGGTGCGGCACCTGGTCTTCCTGGCCCGGGTACAGCTGGCGCAGGATGTCGGCCGGCTGCAGGTCCTCCACCGCCAGGTAGCCCATCGCGCGCAACTCACCGGCCAGCTCGGTGCCGTCGTAGAAGCTGCGCCACGGCTCGCCCATCTTCGCGAAGCGCCGCCGCAACCAGGCCAGCACCACCCGCCGGTGCAGGCTGAAGGGGCCGGGCGCGTTGACGTAGTCGAACACCACCACGCTGCCCGGCGCGCCCAGTTCGCGCAGCGTGCGCAAGGTCTCCATCACCACGTCTTTCGGGAGGTAGACGACCACCCCCAGCCACGAGAAGGCGGTCGGCTGCGTCGCGTCGAAGCCGGCGGCGTGCAGCGCGGCGGGCAGCGGCTCGCGCTCCAGGTCCACCGCCACGAAGCGCACCGACTCCGGCACCGCGATGCCGGCCTCGTCCAGGCAGGTGCGCTTCCAGGCCTGGGTGGCGGGATGGTCCACCTCGAACACCCGCGCCGACGCGGCCGCTGCCGGCCGCCGGTACGCGAAGGTGTCCAGCCCCGCGCCCAGCACCACGACCTGCGTCGCGCCACGCGCGATGGCCGCGAGGATGGTGTCCTCGCTCAGGCGGCTGCGCACCACCAGCGGCGTGCGCAAGGCGCGCGCGACGATGTTCTCGGCATGCGGATCACGCTTGATCTGCGCCGCCAGTTCGCGCCCCAGGATGGGCAGCGCCAGTGGATCAGCGAACACCCGCCCGCCATCGATCAGCTGGTGGCGCGCCCGCGCCATGCCGGCACGCAGCGCGGTGGCGCTGGGCATGTCTTTCCTCATCGATCGGCCCTCCCGTTCAAGGCTTCGAGGCACCGATCTTCAGCGGCACCCCGCGCCTCGCCATACGCGGAACTACGCAGCAGCCTGGGAATGCGGCTTGCCACCGCCCCGCGCAGCCACCGCCTTGCGCAGCCACCGGCTGCATTGAAGATTCAACACCGGGAGGACACCGCCCATGCTCGACGTGGCCCGCTTCGCGCCGCACCTCACGCAGGATGCCGGCGGCATCTGGTCTGCCGCCGCCCCGCCGGCCGCGGTGTCCTATCCGGCCAGTGGCCATGACACCTGCTTCGAGCTGGAGGACGGGTCCCTGTGGTTCCGGCACCGCAACGAATGCATCGTCGCCGCGGTGAAGGCCTTTCCGCCGGCGGCGGACCAATGCATCTTCGACGTCGGCGGCGGCAACGGCTTCGTCAGCCGGGGGCTCATGGACGCCGGCTTCGACGTGGCCGTGGTCGAGCCCGGCATCGAAGGCGCTCGCAACGCCGCGCGGCGCGGCATCCCCACCGTGATCTGCGCGACCACCGACGAAGCCGGTTTTGCGCCCGCCAGCATGGGCGCGATCGGACTCTTCGACGTGGTCGAGCACGTGGCCGATGACGAGGCCTTCCTGCGCGCCATGCACCGGCTTCTGCAGCCCGGCGGCCGCTTGTACGTGACCGTGCCCGCCTACGCGCTGCTGTGGTCGGACGAGGACGAACTGGCGGGCCATCACCGCCGATACACCCGCTCCCGACTGGAGCGCGTGGCGGTGCGCGCCGGCTTCCAGGTGCGCCACGCCACCTACTTCTTCAGGCCGCTGCCGCTGCCGATCCTGCTGCTGCGCGCACTGCCGCACCGCCTGCGCGGCAGCCGCCCGCCCGCTGCCACGCGCGACCACAAGAACGAACACGCCCTGGGCGGCGGGCTGCTCGGCCGCGCGATGCGCTTGCTGCTGCAGCCCGAGGTGGACCGCATCGCCGCGCGATCGCGCATGGCCTTCGGCGCCAGCTGCCTGCTGGTGGCCGATGCCGCCTGAATTCACCGAGACGCGTCCTTCTTTCGTTATCAACCGGCGGCCGCCACCGCACCCCTATCATCCCGGCCGCATGAAGCCCCGGATCCTCATCGTCGAAGACGACCCCGGCATCGCCGACGTGCTGGTGTATGCGCTGAACGCCGACGGCTTCGAGCCGCACCGCTTCGCCACCGGTACCGACGCGCTGGCCGCACTGCCCCAGCTGCAGCCGGCGCTGGTGCTGCTGGACATCGGCCTGCCCGACGGCAACGGGCTGGACGTGTTCCAGCGCATCCGCAGCCAGCGGCCCGGCCAGCCGGTGGTGTTCCTGACCGCCCGCAGCGAGGAGATCGACCGCGTCGTGGGCCTTGAACTGGGCGCCGACGACTACGTCGCCAAGCCCTTCTCGCCGCGCGAGCTGCTGGCGCGGGTGCGCACCATCCTGCGCCGCGCCCAGCGCAGCGCCGAGCCGGCCGCGCCGGCCGTCGGCGTGCCCTTCGAGGTCGACACCGAACGCCAGCGCATCCGCTTCTACGGCCAGGCGCTGGAGCTGTCGCGCTATGAATACGGGCTGCTGCGCACGCTCGTGGCGCGGCCCGGCCGCGTCTACTCGCGCGACGAGCTGCTGACCCTGGTGTGGGACCAGCATGCCGAGAGCCTGGACCGCACCGTCGACGCCCACGTCAAGACCGTCCGCGCGAAGCTGAAAGCCATCGCGCCCAGCGTCGACCCCATCCGCACCCACCGCGGCAGCGGCTACGCACTGGCCGAGGACCTGCCGCCCGCCCCCTGACCCGAGGCCCCATGAAGCCGATCCCCGACGAGGTCCGGCGCTTCGTGCTGACCAGCATCCCCTCGGTACCCTACCTCGAGGCCGCGCTGCTGCTGCACGGCCAGCCCGGCCAGGAGCGCAGCGTGGCCGAGGTGGCGGCGCGCCTGTACGTGCCCGAACGCACCGCCGCCGAGCTGCTGAAGGCGCTGTGCGCCGCCGGCATCCTGCAGTGCACTGAATCGCCCGAGCCGCGCTACCGCTATGCCCCGACCGACCAGGCCCTGCGGGAAGCGATGGAGGCGCTGGCCCGCGTCTACGCGGAGAACCTGGTCGGCGTCACCACGCTGATCCACGACGCCACGCAGAAGAGCGCGCAGCGCTTCGCCGACGCGTTCCGCCTGAGAAAGGACAAGTGAGTGGCCAAGCCCATCTTCCTGTTGTGCGCGCTGACGGCCTTCGCCTGCACCTGCATGCTGCTGCGCGCCTACCTGCGCAGCCGCGCGCGGCTGCTGATGTGGAGTGCGCTGTGCTTCGCCGGCCTCACCGTCAACAACGTGCTGCTGGTGCTGGACCGGCTGGTGTTCACCAGCGTCGACCTGTCGACCTGGCGCCTGGTGATCGGCCTGATCGCGGTGCTGCTGCTGGTGACGGGCCAGGTGCTGGGAGACGACCGATGAACGAGATGCTGCTGGGCGCCATCGCCGCCGCGTCCTTCGTCGCCGGGCTGTTCTTCCTGCGCTACTGGCGCAGCACCGGCGACCGCTTCTTCCTGTTCTTCATGCTGGCCTTCTGGATCGAGGCGGCCAACCGCGTCGCGATGGCACTGGCACGCAACTGGAACGAGGACGAATCGCCGCTGCACTACCTGGTCCGCCTGGCGGCGTACCTGCTGATCCTGGTGGCCATCTGGGACAAGAACCGGCCGCGCGGCGGCTGAGCGGCTGAGCGGCTGACCGGCCGAGTGCCCGCGCGGCCGCGCCCTCAGGCCGCCGGCCGCTCGCCGCCGAGAGGCTGCGCGCCGCCAGCCTCGTCGCGGTCCGGCGTCGCGCCGTCCACCGGCACCGTCACCACGCGGAACCCCGGCTGGCCGCCGTGGGTGCGTTCCAGCAGCGGCTTGGCCACGTTGTAGACCGGGATGCCGTTGAGCGTGCGGCCCTCGGGCGTACCGCGGTGCGCGTGGCCGTGCACGACCAGGTCCACCGGGTAGCGCAGCAGCGGGTCCTCGAGCCGGCTGCTGCCCAGAAACGCGAAGATCTCCGGCGGCTCGCCCTGCACCGTGGACGCCACCGGCGCGTAGTGCAGCAGCGCGATGCGGTGCGGCGTGCGCAGCTTGGCCAGCGCCGATTCCAGCTTCATCGCCTCCTGCAGCGCCTCGTGGACGAAGGCCTTGATCGCCGCCTCGCCCCAGGCGCCGAGCGATCCGCGACCGAAGCCGCCGGCAAAGCCCTTGGTGCCGGCGATGCCCACGCCCATCACCTCGGTGGCCTCGCCGTCCAGCACCTGCACGCCCGCGGCCTGCAGCGTGCGCCGCACCTCGTCCGGCACGCCGCTCTCGTGGTCGTGGTTGCCCAGCACGGCGATCACCGGCACCGAGACCACGCTCAGTTCGTCCGCCAGCACCTTGGCTTCCTTGGGCGTGCCGTAGTCGGTCAGGTCGCCGCACAGCAGCAGCGCGTCGGCGGCTTCCGAGGCTTGGGCGAAGAAGCCGCGCAGCGAGCCGGCGGAGGCTTCGGTGCAGTGCAGGTCGCCGACGGCGGCGAAGCGGATCTCACGCGGTTCCTGTTTCATGGGTGCTCGTCAGCCGGTGCCTGGTCGCGGCGCCAGGGGCAATCGGCGCGCCCGCGGCGGCACGCCCCTTGCCCCATGGGGTCGATGACGACGACCGACGCCACCGAAGCCGCCGCGCCTTTCTACACGCACCTGCTGCAGTCGCTGCAGTCGCACGGCGTGCCATTCCTGATCGGCGGCGCCTTCGCGTTCGCGCACTTCACCGGCATCCGGCGGCCGACCAAGGACCTGGACCTCTTCATCCGCCAGGCCGATTGGCCGCGACTGGTGGAACTGGCCGAACGCATCGGCTACCGCAGCGAACTCACCTTTCCGCACTGGCTGGGCAAGGTGCACGGCGAGACCGGCTTCGTCGACGTGATCTTCAATTCCGGCAACGGCCTGTCGCCCGTGGACGACCTGTGGTTCGACCACGCGGTTGACGCGCAAGTGCTGGGCCTGCCGCTGAAGCTGATGCCGCCCGAGGAAAGCATCTGGACCAAGGCCTTCATCATGGAGCGCGAGCGCTTCGACGGCGCCGACATCGCGCACCTGATCCGCGCCTGCGCGCTGCGCATGGACTGGCAGCGGCTGCTGCAGCGCTTCGGCCCGCACTGGCGGGTGCTGCTCGCGCACCTGGTGCTGTTCGGCTTCATCTACCCCGGCGAGCGCACGCTGGTGCCACGCTGGCTGATGGAAGAACTGGCCGAACGCCTGCGCAGCGAGACCGACCGCCCGCCCCCGCGCGGCGCCCCATGCGCCGGCACGCTGCTGTCGCGCGAGCAGTACCTGCCCGACATCACCCACCACGGCTACCAGGACGCGCGCCTGGGCCCGGACAGCACGATGAACGCGAGCGACGTGGCAGGCTGGACCGCGGCCATCGGCGGGTCGCCGCCGAGCGTGGCGGATGCGGTGGATTCGGTGGATTCGGCGGATTCGGTGGATGGGCTAGATGCGACTGATGCGGCCGCCGAGCCGGGCAAGCCGGCGGGCTGATCGGCGACGCCGGCCTGCCGAGCAGGCGAGCCCGCGTGGTCCAGGGCACGCTGGCCGCGAGGCCCGCGCCTCACTCGCCCATCAAATGCAGCACCACCTGCCGCGTGTGGCCGTGGTGCCGGTGCTCGTGCACGTACAGGCCCTGCCAGGTGCCCAGCACCAGCGCCCCCTCGGCCACCGGGATCGACAGCTGCGTCTGCCCCAGCGCGCTGCGCACGTGGGCCGGCATGTCGTCCGGGCCTTCGCTGCGGTGCCTGAACAGCCCGTCGCCATCGCGCACCAGCCGCGACAGGAAGCGTTCCAGGTCCGCGGCCACCTCGGGGTCGGCGTTCTCCTGGATCAGCAGGCTGGCCGAGGTGTGGCGGATGAAGACGGTGAGCAGGCCGGCCTGGATGCCGGAGGCGCTCACCCAGCCGGCCACCTCGCGGGTGATCTCCAACAAGCCGCGGCCGGCGGTGCGGCAGCGAAGCGTGGTTTGTGATTGGCGCATGGCGGAACGGCGGTGGTGACGCGTCATTCTGACGATAGCGACCCGGGCCGCACAACCCGGGCTTGCCCTGCCACGCGCCGGCGATCCCGCCGCAAACCCCTGCCCACCGCAGGGACGATGGAGGCCGGCCGGGACGTTTCGCAAGTCATGCAATTCATAATGTTGCATGACAAAGGACAGCCGCCTGTCGGGCGTCCTGCACGCCCTGCTGCACCTGGCCGAGGCCGAGGGCCCCGTCACCTCGGAGCAGTTGGCGCGCAGCATGCAGACCAACCCTGTCGTGATGCGCCGGCTCATGGCCGGGCTGCGCGCCGCCGGCTTCGTCGCCTCAGCCAAGGGCCATGGCGGCGGCTGGGTGCTGGGCGTGTCACTGCAGCGGCTGACGCTGGGCGACGTCCACGAGGCGCTGGGCGCGCCCGCGCTGCTGGCCGTGGGCCACCGCGAAGAGCACCCGGCCTGCCTGGTCGAGCAGGCGGTCAACCACGCACTGGACGGCGCCTACCGCGAGGCCGAAGCGCTGCTGCTGAAGCGCCTGCACGCGGTGACGCTGGCCGAGCTGTCGGCCGATTTCCACCGCCGCCTCGCCGAGCGCGGCCACCATCCCGAGGACCTCCACCATGAGCACCACGACACTTGACGCCATCGTCGTCGGCGGCAGCTATGCCGGCCTGTCGGCCGCGCTGCAGCTGGCGCGAGCCCGGCGGCAGATTGCCGTCATCGATGCCGGCCTGCGGCGCAACCGCTTCGCCGCCACGTCCCACGGCTTCCTCGGCCAAGATGGCCGCTCACCCGATGAAATAGCGAACGATGCCCGCGCGCAACTGCTGGCCTACCCCGGCGTGCGCTGGCTGCAGGACACGGCAACCGCCGCCGCGCGCGACGCCGGCGGCCGCGGCTTCGCCGTCAGCACGCCGGCCGCCACGCTGCACGCGCGCCGCCTGGTGCTGGCCACCGGCGTGTCCGACGAGCTTCCACCGCTGCCCGGACTGGCCGAACGCTGGGGCCGCAGCGTCTTCCACTGCCCCTACTGCCACGGCTACGAACTGGACCGCGGCCGCATCGGCGTGCTGGCCTGGAGCGCGATGGCGATGCACCACGCGCTGATGCTGCCGGACTGGGGCGCGGTGACGCTGTTCCTCAACGACGCCTTCCAGCCGGACGAGGCACAGCGCGAGGCACTGGCCGCACGCGGCGTGGCGCTTGTGCCCGGCCGCATCGCTCGGCTGGCCGGCCACGCCGCCGTCGAACTGCAGGACGGCCGGCGCATCGAGACCGACGGCCTCTTCACCGCCACCGCCACCCGCATGGCCAGCCCCATCGCCGAGCAGCTGGGCTGCGCCCTTGAGACCGGCCCCATCGGCCCGGTGATCCAGCGCGGACCGATGCTGGAGACCACGGTGGAAGGCGTCTTCGCCTGCGGCGACGCCGCCCGGCCTTTCGGCAACGTGGCCGTCGCCGTGGGTGACGGCGCGATGGCGGGCGCGGCGGCGCACCGCTCGCTCATTCCCGGGCTGTGACCGACTGCGGCGGCAGTCCTCCCGCAGCCACCCCGAAGGCGCCCCCGCGCCAAGCCTTTCACGCCCGGGCGGGCCTGATGGCCGGCGCAATGACTTTCGGCCGCTTCGCATCGGCCTGCCCTTGCCCACACTCGGCGCTGTCCAAGCATTACTGGAGAAGCGGCCATGGGCATCGGCACCGGCATGCGCGCGAAGGACCTGCAGAAATTCCTGATGGTCGCGCGCGACTACAAGGTGATCCTGCTGGTGCGCCACACGAACGAGGACTCGCTGCGCTACGTCGGCCAGCACGGCTACTACCCCAAGCCGGCGCTGGTGAAGGCCAAGACCGCCGACTTCAACCCGCCGCCGGTCACCCGGTCAGTCGGCGGTCGCATGGTCAGCCAGAGCTACACCATCGCCGGCCTGGTCGTGCACCCCGGCATGCACCCGGCGGCCTACAAGCCCGCCAAGTTCGACAAGGCGATGCACGCCTGGCAGGACGGCATGCACTACCTGGCCGGCAGCATGCCGGCCGCGGGCGACCCGCTGAAGCCGGAAACCTGGGCGCCCTGGGGCGTGGGCCGCACCGCCGCCTGTTCGGCCGAATGGCGCTGGCGCGTCGACGTCGACCCCGCGTCCAGGCACTACGGCTGCCTGCAGCTCAGCCGCGCCGGCATGGAATGGGCCTACATCCACGGCGACTACGACCTGAAGGACGTCATCGTGCCCGGCAGCGAGACCGACAACCGCCGCAACGAGGGCCAGCTGTTCGGCGTCAAGAACTTCACGCCGCTGCTTTCTAACGTCGAATACGAGCGCATCCGCACCGTGCTGAACCAGCTGATCGGCGCCGACATGGTGCAACACGGCGCCGAGGCCCAGTTCGCCTGGCACGGCGACGAACCCATCACCGTCGCCTTCCCCGACTGGACCTTCGTGGTGCTGTCCGACGCGGTGACCGTGCAGCGCTGGTACGAAACCCGCAACCGCGCCGTGCTCGCCAAGACCGGCCACGACTACGTGCGCGACCGCTCGCGCATGTTCCACTTCGGGCCGCAGGGGATGTTCGCGCCAGGGGCGGTGCCTTCGAACAGCTGGGGCTGACCGTGGGCGAACGGGGGCGAACGGGAACTCGGCAGCGCGAGAGACGCGACTCGTTGCAGCGCCTGCGCTCGGGCGGTCCGAGCCGCGAGCGCTGACCCTGGGAGCCTGCGCGGCTCAGGGACTGGCGACCTGCTTGCGCTTCCTGGGCGCCAGCCGGTCCACCCATTCCTCCTTGGCCTCGTCCCACCGGTGCGTCTTCATGAACTGCACCGTCTCGGCCTTGACCTGTGCGCGCGACAACGACGACATCACCCGCGGGGCGCCGGCGCGAGGCACCCAATCGCCCTGGGCCTCGTCCCACCGGTGCTTGCTCAGGAATTCATCGCGCTCGGCCTTGATCTGCGCACGCGTCTTCGTGCCTTCGGGCGGCTCGAAGCCGGGCCGGAGCACCCAGGTGTCGCTTGCCGGGTCCCAGCGGTGCGACTTCAGGAACTCGGCCCGTTCCATCTTGACCTGCGCCCGCGTGAGGCCCGGTTCGGACGGTCGCGGGCTGGTCTGCGCCAGGCCGGGCAGGGGGCTGGCCAGCGCGCCGAGCAGCGTCAGCATGGCCCATGAAGAAGGCTTTTTCATCGTCGGATCCTCTGCGCGATTTGCCACGCGCCACCACGGTAGCCGCGCCACGGACCACGGCCATTGCGCCTGCGCAATCGCCTGCCCGCACGGATTTACAAGCCCACCGCCACCGTGCGCACCACCATCTGCGCATGGCGGCCCTGTCCACGATCCTTCCCATTTCCACTGAGTTCCGCGAAGGCCTGCGCCGCAGCCTGCCGCTGGCCCTCAGCGTCGCCGCCTTCGGCCTGGTCTGGGGCACGCTGGCCGGCCAGGCCGGCCTGAGCCCCGCGGAAAGCGTGCTGATGAGCGCGCTGGTCTTCGCCGGTGCGGCGCAGTTCGTCGTGCTGCCCTTGTGGAACGCGGCCTCCGCGCTGCCCCTGCCGGCCATCGTGGCGGCCACGCTGGCGGTGAACCTGCGCTTCGTGCTGATGAGCGCCACCATGCTGCCGCTCTTCCAGCGCGAACGTCCGCGCTGGCCCTGGGCCAAGGCCTTCCTGATCAGCGACGAGAACTGGGCCCTGGCCAGCGCCGACCTGGCGCGCGGCCGCGGCAGCGTGGGCCTGCTGCTGGGCAGCGGCATGGTGATCTACGCCAGCTGGGTGGCCTCGTGCGCGGTGGGCCGCCTCGCCGGCGCGCTGATCGGCGAGCCCGCGCGCTGGGGCCTGGACTTCGCGTTCACCGCCAGCTTCCTCGCGCTGCTGACGGGCATGTGGAGCGGCCGCGGCAGCGTCCTGCCGTGGGCCACCGCCGCGGGCGCGGCCCTGCTGGCGCAGGCCCTGCTGCCCGGCGCCTGGTACATCGTTGTGGGCGGCCTGTCCGGCAGCCTGGTGGGCGCGTGGACCAGCGCCGACGACGAGCCGGCGCCCAGCGCGGAGAGCGTTCCAACCGGGCATTCCGAAGGGCAAGCTGCTCTTGCCGCGGCGATCATGCCCCGCGGCGATGGAAGGACCGCCCGATGAGAACCGACGCCGTGCTGGCCATCCTGGCGATGGCAGGCGTGACCTGGGGCCTGCGGGCCGGCGGCCTGGCCCTGGCGCGCCGCCTGCGGCAGCAGGGCGCCGTGGCACGCGCGCTGCGCCAGATGCCCGCCTGCGTGATGGCCGCGCTGGTCGCGCCCGCTGTGGCGCAGGGCGGCCCCGCGCAAGCCTTCGCCGCCGCCGCCACCATCACCGCGATGGCCGTCACGCGCAGCCTGCCGGTGGCCATGGCCATCGGCGTGGCCGCCGTCGTCGCCGGCCGACAATGGCTGGCATGACGCATGACGACGATGCCGAACGCAGCGACTTCTGGCGCGTGCCCGGCCTGGCCGGCACCAGCTTCTTCAAGGCCAGCTTCGTCCACCACAGCTACAGCCGCCACACGCACGACGAATACGCCATCGGCACCATCGAACAGGGCCGCCAGACCTTCCACTGCCGCGGCGGGCAGCGCATCACCACGCCGGGCTCGCTGATCCTCGTCAACCCCGACGACCTGCACGACGGCCGGTCCGCCGGCACCGGCTACCGCTACCGCATGGTCTACATCGAGCCCGCGCTGATCGCCGAGGCGCTGCGCGAGGCCGACCTGCCGGCCGCACTGCCGCTGTTCCGTGCGCCGGTGGTGCGCGACCCCGAACTGGCCGCCGCGCTGAGCCACTTCAACCACCGCACCGAAGCGCCGGAAGGACTGGACGCGCTGGAGCTGGAAACCCGGCTGCTGCACCTGGTGCGCGCGCTGCTGCAGCGCCATGCGGCCACGCCGCCGCCGGCTCGCGGCAACCGCACCGGCCGCGACACCGCCCTGGTGCGCTTTGCCTGCCGCTACCTCGACGAGCACTACGCCGCCGACCCCTCGCTGTCCGCGCTGGCCGAACGATGCGGCATCAGCCGCTTTGCGCTGCTGCGCCTGTTCACGAAGGAAGTGGGCATGCCGCCGCACGCCTACATGACCCGCGCCCGCCTGCGCGAAGCGCGCCGCCTGCTGCTGCAGGGCGAACCCGCGGCCCAGGTGGCCGCCGCGGTGGGCTACGTGGACCAGAGCCACCTGACCAAGCGCTTCAAGGCGGCGTTCGGGATCACGCCGGGGCAGTTCAGCACGGCGCTGCTGGCCCAGTAACGGCCACCGGGCACCTGCCAGACTGCCCGCCCCTCGGGCTTGCAGCTGGCCGCTCACTTCGCGCAGCAGCATCCCGTAGCACACGGCGCAGCCGCCGTGCCCAGCGGGCGGTGCCGCGATCCCTCCCGCCCCTCCCGCCCCTCCGGCCCGCCGGCTCTCCCGCCGTATACATTCGCCCGCCATGACCTACCTGCTCACCGTTTGGGAATCGCCCGCCGGCGCACCCGCGCCTGCCGACGGCCCCGCCGCCAACGCCATGCTGGCCAGGCAGCAGGCCGCGCCCAAGGTGCCCAACCGGCGCTTCGGCGCATTCGTGCAGGCACTGTTCGAACGGTTTCCGCCGGACGGCGATGGCTTCGGCGAGTACGACGCCTGGGACGGCCCCGAGCAAGGCGGCCCGACGGAGAACCTGGGGGTGAACACGCACGGCCACCACTTCGAGGCCGCGTACCAGCACGCCGTCGTGCAGGCGCGCCGGCTCGGGCTGAACGTCTACGACCTGCAAAGCGGCGAGCATCACCTGGCCGATGGCCGCAGCCTGCCCCAGGGCAAGAAGCCCTTGAACGCCGAAGGCGCCGAAGCCGCCTGGCGCGCATCGAACTGGGCCGCGGCCGTCAAGCAGCTGCGCGAAGCCGCGTCACAGGGCGATCGCTGCGCATTGCACGATCTGGGCCGCTGTTTCGCGGAAGGGCTGGGCATGCCGCGCCACCTGATGCTGGCCGGCGCCCTGATGCAGATGGCCGCGGCGCGCGACGAGGTGCGGCTCCGCCAGCGGCTGGACACCTTGAAGGCCTGGCCCGCCGAATGGCGCGAGCGCCAGGCCGCGCTGCGCGACCGGCTGCGGGCGGCACCCGCGCTGTTGCCGGCGATCGACGCCGAAGTGGCGGCCACGAAAGCGCGTCGCGCCGGCGTCCCTCGATCAGGGGAGCCGGCCAGCTACAGCGCCGAGGACTGGTGGCTGCTGCGCGAGGCGGCCGCGGATGGTGACGCCGTTGCCCTCTGGCGCCTGGTCTTCGCATTCGCGCCGCATGCCACGTCGCGCGGCTCACCGCCCTGGCCCGAAGAGCCCGATGCCTACCGGCGCTACCTGCTGCTGGCGGCCACGCGGGCCGACGCCCAAGCGCAGCGCCGCGTCGCCGAAGGGCTGCTCAGCGGCCGCGACGGCTGGCCGCTGGACCCGCCGGACGCGCTGCGCTGGATGCGGCGCGCCTCGGCCAACCGCGGCGGCGGCCTCGCCGGTCCCATCGAGCGCCTGGCCCGCCGGCTGGCCGGCGGATGGGATCCCCTGCGCGACCGCCCGCAGGCCGAACAGGCATTGCGTGATGCCCGCCAGGCCGACGGCCAGGCACGGCTGGCACTGCTGCGCCGCGCCTGCGAGCTGGACCATCCCGACGCCTGGCGCGAACTGGGCCAGGCCTACCAGCGCGGGGAGCTTGGACTGGAAAAGGACGAGTTGATCGGTGGCGCGCTGCACCTGCATGCCCAGAAGGACCTGTCGCTGTCGAGCGGCGAGCTGGACATGGCGCGCCCCGCCGCGCTGGCCGGACTCGACACCTTCCAGGTCGACGACGCACTGCGCCTGTGCCGCGAACTGATCGGCGACACCACGCCCTGGCAAACCATCGCCCGCTACCAGCACATGCTCGACCACTCGACCGTGCTGACGGTCAGCCTCGGCCAGGACGGGAAGTCGCGCGCGGAGTTCACGTACGGCCGCAAGGGCAGCGGCTGAAGCCCAGCGGCTCAGCCGATGTGGCCGTGCACCGCATGGCAGGACCGCGCCGGCGGCGCAACATCCGCGGCCCCGGCCAGGTCATTGGCGCGGGCAATGCCGATTGCATCGGCCCGCAACGCCAACCCGGTCCACACCGCGCCCAGCAGGTCCACCACGCCGAACAGCGCCAGCGCCGGCGGTGCCATGCCCACCAGCACGAACACGCTGAAGGCCACGAACACCAGCACCCGCGTGCCGACCGAGGCCACCAGGAACGGCCGGTGGCCGTACCGGCCGCCCACCCAGGCGTAGATGCCGATCATGCAGGCCAGCACGCCCACCACGTGCACCCACACCTCGGTGCTGGGCGGCACGCCGAACAGCGACAGCACCATGTTCGGCGCCACCACGAAGGACGCGCCCACCGCCATCACGTAGACCGCGAACACCTGGGCACTGAATGCAGCTCGGGACATGGCTTCCTCATCGAATTCCCCGTCCCGCCGACCGGGCCAGGTGCGGGCGCAGTGTGCGCATTGCTGCGCAGGCTGTCTTGAAGATTTCCGACAGGCGCCGCGCCCTCGCCGCCCGAGCTGGCTAGCATTCCCGCCATGCCGACCGCCGACGACCCGGCCACACCGACGCCCCGCACGCCCCGCACGCCCCACACGCCCCACACGGCCGGCAAGCCCAGCGGGCCCGGCAGGCCCGGCAGGCCGAAACCACCTGCGATGCCCGACGCGCCCGGGGTGCCTGGAGCGCCCGCCACCCCCGATGCGCCCCCGGCTGCCCGCTGGATCGCGCCGCGCGTGGCATTGGCATCGTGCGTGCGGGCCTGCCTGACGCGCAGCACGCTGGGCTGCGCCCCGCTGCCACCGGATCAGCGCGCCAACCGCTTCCCCGCGCACGCGTATTGCAGCCTCACCTGGTTCATCGAAGGCACGCCGGTGCTCACCGCGCCGCCCGCCGACGCCTGGTTCGGCCGCCGGCTGCCGCGCGTGGCGTTCAGCGGCCCGAGATCGCAGCCCTTGGTGGTGCAGCACGACGGCCCGATGCAGGCTTTCACGCTCGCGCTGTACCCGCAGGCCCTGCATGTGCTGACCGGATTGAACGTCGCCGAACACGTCGACCGCTTCACACCGCTGGACGAGCTGCCGCTGCCGCCGCAGTGGCAGGCGCTGTCGCACCAGGTGCTGACGGCCGCCGGCGACGACGAGCGCGTCGCACTGATCGAGCAATTCCTGGAACCGCAGTGGCGGGCCCACCGAGCGCAAGCCGAGTCCGGCGTGGGTCAAGTCCTGGGCCACGGCATGCGCGACTGGGTGCGCGCCTTCAGCGCGCAGATGATCGCGCTGGCCGCCGGCCACAGCGCCCGCCACCTGGAGCGCCGCATCAAGGGCTGGGCCGGCCAGCCGCTGCGGCGCCTGCGGCGGCTGGACCGCGTCGAGCGATCGTTTCTGGCGGCGCGCGCCCGGCTGCAGGACGGCACCCTGTCCTGGGCCGAGATCGCGGACGCGGGTGGCTTTGCGGACCAGGCCCATTTGTCGCGCGAGATGCGCGAGATCACCGGCGACAGCCCGCGCGATTGGGCGCGCGGGCTGGAGGACGACGAGAGCTATTGGGCTTATCGGATCTGGTCTTGAGGCGCGCGTTTACATGCCCCACGCGCTGGCGCCGGTTTCCTTGATCCAGCGCATGCAGTTCGCGCAGGGGGGAATGTTCGATCCACCGCCCGGCACCTTTGCCGCGAAATAGACATTCTTCATGTCCAGGCCCGGCACCTTGCCGATGAGATCGAGCAAGGCTGCCAATTCGGCGCAGTTGTAGGGATTCTGCGCGGTGTGCACGTTGGCCGGGTACTCCGGAAGCGAGAAGCTGAATGCCGCGGCAAACACGTTCCTGCCCATGCCATGCCCCGCGCGGCCCACGCCGATCGCGTCCGACTGCAGATCGGCGGCGACCGCGACCATGTTGCAGATCAGCTTGTCCTGGACGTATACCTTGGGCGCCCTCTGTGCCGTATCGCGAAGCTTGTTGTGCGCGGCCTCCTGGCGGCCTCGCAAGAGCTTGTGCGCCTCTTCCAGGTCCGTCTTTTCCTTCAGCTCCCGGAGCTTGACAATGTGGGCCCTGACGATTGGCGCGGCAGTGCCCTCGTACGATGCGCCCCGGCTGTCCGCGAATCGATCGCGTGCCGCCTTGATCTCGTCGATCGACTTGGCATCCTCCATCAAGTCCTTGACGATCGACAGGCTTGTCATGACCATCGTCACCGCATCCTGGTCCCACACGCTCGACGTCGTGTCCCTGTCCAGCGCGTTTCGACACTCGCGATAGGCCTCGTAATACCGCTTCACAAGGGCAAGCGCCTCTTGTTGCGCCTTCGGCATAGGCAGCTTCAGGATTTCAGCCCACTTCCTGTCCTTCAGAAATTCCATTTTTTCCTCCACTGAGAAGTCGCTACTTTTCGTCGTTCCACCCCCGGATTCAAGTGACTTTTGTTCGTCTCATCGTGCACCAAGGCTCTTCGCCTGCAAGGTGCGCACTGACCACCTGACCTGCGATTCCAGCCGGCCCCGGACTCAGGTCGCAGACGACAAGCTCCATCCGAAATGGGAATCCATCCCGGATCGATCCAGAGGCCGCCTGGAAGGACGGCACTTCACTCAGTGGCGGCGCAGCCCCGAGGTCCGCGCATGCGTGTCGCCATCAGGCTCATCAAAAAGTGAGCGCACTCGCCCGAACCTGAATGACGTTGCCTTCCGGTTCATGACCGTCGCACACGCGAGTGCCTTGAAACGCCCACTCACGCTCCGGACCATTCAATTCCCCGCCGCACTGCGCTGCCGCTGCCCGCGCGGCTGCGATGCTCGGCACAAGGAAGCACAGCTTGAGCGCCGTGTCCTCGCGCCTGACCGGGGGCGTCTGGATCGTGATCTGAGCGGCAATCTCGGGCGCCACTTGCACGATGACGAGCTGGAACGTCAACGATTGCAGGACCAGGAATCCAGGCTCGCGCTGGACGAGCGGCAGGCCTGCCACCTGCGTGTAGAACTCGCCCACGCGGTCAATGTCCATTGCATACACCACGGCGGCGGCGGTGAACTGGCCATGCATTTGCGCTCCCCTTCTCCACTTGACGAGGTTGACGTCATTCACTTGCCAGAAAATCGGCAACCAAACGCAAGAAACTCCCGTCCCACCCTGACGGTCTGGAATCGGGCCGGGGAGGAATCTAGCACTGCGCAATTCAGGCCGGATGCTGGTGCGCCCGCCAGGCCTCTCCCGTTTCCGCAACGCCAATGGCGCGGGCGATCGCATTGGCGGCCCCCACCGCGCCAGTGACGGTGGAGCCCACGCCCCGCCGGATAGCATGAAGCGTGTCGAGACCGACCCTCACGTCGTTCCCGCTCCGCTCACCGATCTCGAGGCCCTCCGCATGTTCCGCTCGCTGCTCGCCGCCACCGTCCTCGCGCTTTCCGGCACCGCCTTCGCCGCCGACGGCCTCGGAAAGCTGCACACCTTTCGCGACTGGGTGGTCGGCTGCGACAACACCCGGCGCTGCGAGGCGCAGGGCTATGGCAAGGAGGGTGAAGACGGGCCGCCCGGCGGCCGGGCCGCGCTGATCATCCGGCGCGAGGCCGGCCCCGGCCAGCTGCCCGTGCTGCGCTTCGCCTACAGCAGCTACCACGAGAGCGCGCCGATGCCCGCCGACGGCCAGGCCGTGCGGGTGCAGGTGGGCGGGCTGCGTTTCGACATGCCCGCGACGACACCGCAGCAGCCGGAGCCCGACGTGCCCGCGTCACGCGTGCCCGCGCTGCTGGCCGAGGTGCAGAAGGGAGACGTCATCCGGCTCTCTGCCGGCAACGCCCAGTGGCACGTGTCGCTGGACGGGGCGGCGGCCGCGCTGCTGAAGATGGACGACCTGCAGGGCCGCGTCGGCACGCCCGGCGCGCTGCTGCGCAAGGGCACGAAGCCCGAGTCGTCCGTACCCGCGCCCGCCGCGCCGGTGGTGAAGGCCGCACCGCTGCCCGCCACCACCCCGGCCGATCTCAAGCTCGCCCCCACGCTGGCCGCACTGCTGCCCCACGGCGCGGACGACTGCCCCGACTTCGATCCCGCGCAGGCCCCGGAACTGGCGCGCCTGACGCCCACCACGCTGCTGGTGCTGCAGCCCTGCTGGCGCGGCGCCTACCAGACCGGCAGCCGCATCTGGCAAGTCGACGATCGGCCCCCGCACAAGGCGCGGCGACTGGACCTGCCCTTGCCCGATGGCAGCACGACCGACACGATCGTGACCGAAACCCTGGGCGCCGAAGGCACGCTGGACCTGCACGAGGCCGCCAAGGGACGCGGCATTGGCGATTGCTGGGTCAGCCGCAACTGGACCTGGTCGGGCAACCGGCTGGTGCTGGTGAGCGCATCGCAGTCGGATTGCCGGCTGTTCGAGGCGGGGGGGTTGAGCGTGGCGCTGTGGAGGGCGCAGGTGAAGTGACTTCTCGGCAACGGAAGGGCGGCACGGCGCGCGGAGCGAGCAGCAAGCCGAGGGCGCTGGCGGGATCCATCGGCAACGAAACGGAATTGATACGACGCCGACACGGCGTTGATACGGCGCTCAACTCCAATCGAATTCCGCCCAGCCGGCGACGCGGCCGATGGACTGTCGAATCGCTTTACAGGCTCACTCCCGAGCCCAGGCAATCCAGGTCATCTTCCGAGACGAATCAATGGCTCGGAATCACCCCATGGCGGATTGCATGCGGCGGCGCCGGCAAACTTCCCAACAAGGATTTCACATGAAGCACCTGCAGAACATTCGGGCCCTTGTCAGCGCGGCCACCATCGGCCTGGCCGCCGCGGCGGCGCCTTCCGCGCAGGCCGCGCTGATCGGGTATTACACGTTCGAGAACTCGGTCGCCGACGTCAGCGGCAACGGCAACCACGGCACCATGGGCCCGACCGGACCGACCTACACAGCCAACGGCCACCAGGGCGGGGCCTACCAGTTCGGGGCGGGCGGCCTCAACACCTACCTCACGGTTCCGATCAACATCAATCCCTCGGCCCTTCCGAAGGTGACCTTCGGCGCATGGTTCAACGCGGATGGCGCCGACGCAGTGATCCGGGGCCTGATCTCCCACGACAACGGCGGCTTCGACCGCACGCTCACGGTGGACACCCGCAATGGAGACGGCGTCGTCAACTGGCAGATGTTCACTGGAGGGGGCACCGCCCATTTCGGCGGCGGCACGGGCAACGTCGTTCCGGATGCCTGGACCTTCGTCGCCGTCGTCTACGACATCCTCGCGGGCACGTCCTGCCTCTACGTGGACGGCGCGTACGGCTGCATGGGCTCGTCGCCGTCCACCGACGCCATGTCGGTGACCACCATCGGCCGCAACCCGAACTTCGACTTCCCGTTCATCGGTCGAATCGACGACGTCTTCTTCTTCGACGAGGCCTTGTCGAAGGCGCAGCTCGACGACATCCGCCGCGACGGAATCCCCGTGCCGACCCCCGCCACCCTGCCCCTGGTCCTCGTCGCGGCCGCCGCGGGCCTGATCGCCTCGCGTCGACGCGGCAAGGCGACCGGCGTGCCCGCCTGAACCGGGGCGAGCCGGCGCCGCCACCCAACTGGAAGTTGAACGTCCGTCGAACCGTCGGCCGGCGCCGGGTGGACCTTGATCAATCCGGTTGATGGGGGATCCCCGTCCAACGTACGCAACAGACGATGGCGTACACGGCGCTTTGCAGCGGTCAACCACCGCACGACTCACCGACTACCGCTTCCGACCCAAACCTGCCTGTCGGGTTTCGGCGGTGGCGACGGTCGGTGACTTCAAGCAGGGCGCCCAGTTCGCCGCCTGGCTCGGCCTGGCGCCCCGCCAGCACTCCAGCGGCGGCAAGGACAGGCTGGGCGGCATCACCAAGTGCGGCGACACGTACTTGCGCACGCTGCTGATCCAGGGCGCGAAGTCGGCGGTGATGACCGCCCAGGCTCGCAGCGACCGGATATCGACATGGGTGCTCGCCTTGCGCGAGCGCTCCGGATGGCAGAAGGCGGTGGTGGCCTTGGCGAACAAGAACGCGCGCATCCTGTGGGCCGTGATGACCCGCGGCGACACGTTCGACGCCGACCACCTGAGCTCCAAGCCCGACGCCGCTGCGGCTTCCGCCGCAGCCGGCACGGCGCCCACGGTGTCGGCCTGAGCACCCCATCAAACCAGCTTCCTTGCACGACGTGGCGACGAAGACGCGCTGAACAGGTCAGACCGGCAGCGGGCAAGCTCGACTAACCCTCGACTAACCCCTGGTGGCCTCGATGCGTCGAGTTCCACGCGATAGGAATGGAGCCCCGCTGAGCGGTTCGCATCTGGGTCCGCATCGACCCGGCGTTCAGCGCCGGTGATGCAACAAGGCCGTCTGTAGAGTTCTCTGTCTCGGCAGGTTTCTTCACGGCTCGTCAGTGCAATTGAAATGCAGCCTTGAATGAAAAGACAAATGGCGGTGTTGACTTATCGGGGAGTCCCTGTAGGGGTTAGGCGTCGATGGTGACGAGTGCGTACATGACGCTGTCTGTAACCTGGCCGTCCTTGTACACACTGCGCCTAAGAATGCCCTCCTTGGTGAAGCCGATGCGCTCCAGCAGTCTCATCGAGCGTGGGTTCCACGCAAACACCGGCGCCTCCAGTCGAACGAACGATAGGTTCGTCTTGGCGTGTGCAACCATCGCTTCAGCGGCGGCGATGCCGATGCCCTTGCCCCAGTACTGCTCTCCCAGCCAGTACCCGAACTGTGCGGTCTTCTCTGAAATCCCTTCGCCGGCGATGAGTCCGATTCCTCCAGCGGCACACCCGTCCACAGCGATGCAGAGATGCAAGCTTCTTGAAGGCTCGTTCGCGAATGAGATCCAGAAGGCGGCGTCGCCGTCCGTATAGGGGTGGGGGAATGTCTCGGTGAGGTTGCGCCATACCGCGCGGTTGTTCGCCTGGGCGACCAAGTTCGGTGCATCGCTTGGGCTCCAGCGGCGAAGCACAACGGATGGGTGTTTGGTAGGAAGTAGCACAGCAGCTCGGTTCGTTTTCGACGCCTAGACAAGATGGCTTCGTGAATCCAGGCGGCCCGCCCCCTGCACGATCG
>CAMLJY010000065.1 GCA_946480465.1 uncultured Burkholderiales bacterium | reverse complement strand
CTTGTCCATCGACAGGCTTTCCAGGCTGTACGGCGGATTGCTCAGCACGTAGGTGTCGGCCAGCGCCTCTTCCTTCTCGCCCAGCATCGCCGCGCCCAGCGTGACCATGTTGCCCTGGCTGTGGCACACCACGGTGATGGGGCAGTCGGGCTGCTTGTCGCGGATGGCCTTGATCAGTTCCTTCAGCCGGTGCGCCGCATGGGCGTAGTAGGCCCGCGGCGGGCTGGCATACACCTCGCGCCCGTCCACCGGGAACATGTTGGCGTAGATCCACCAGAACACCCGGTCGTCCAGGCCCAGGCCCCACATGTAGGGCAGTGCGGAGGTGCCGTTCTGGAACGGGCCGCCGCCCCAGGCGTCCAGCTCGTTCAGGTAGATCCGGCTGCCGTAGACCGCCTTCTCGTCCTCGGAACCTTCGGTGTTGTCGCGGCCTGCGGCCTTGTAGCCCCAGCGGAAGCGGATGACCGGGGAGAAGCCCGGGTCGATGATGAAGTTCTTGCCGCTGATTGCGCGGTTCATCTCGCCATTGGGATGCAGCTCGGCGGCATAGGTCACGGGCGACAGCCCGGCGCCGGTGGCCGACTGCTCGAGTCCCATGCGCCGGTTCAGCCCGCGCAGCAGGCCTTCTTCGCAAGCCTGGTACCACTCGCCGTCCGAATTGACCCCATGCACGAAGATGATGATGCCGGGCAGGTGCTGCACGTTGACGCCGGCCATGTGCATGCCGGGCACCCCCATCGGAGCGATGGCATCGTATTGGTCGATCAGGTCTGCCATGGATCAGTCGTAGAGCAATTCGATGCGCGCGCTTTGCATGCCGGTCGAGTCCGGCATCTCGGTCTCGCCCGCGTCGTTGGTGGTCCCGGTGATCACGCGGCCGTCGTCCAGCGTGATGCGGTACTTCTGCTGCTTCATCGGCTGCTGGTCGGTGGCCCGGCGGAGGGTGAACTGGCGCACGAACCCGCCGGCTCCCGGGAAGGGTGGCAGGGGGTAGCTGACCGATGCGGCCGGCAGGAAGCTCTTGTGCCCCGCCAGCACCGTGAACGTGCCCGGACAGGCATGGATGATGTTTCCGCCCTCGATGGTGATCGAGGCGCCACCCGTCACGCGGATGATGATGCGCTTGGCCGCCGCGAAGTCGATGTGGCCGTTCTCGCTCTCGATCAGCATGTTGCCCTTCGAGGCAATCTGCATCGTGTCGCTCTGCGCCTGGATCTCGATGTCCTTCTTGGCGGCGATCACGGTGATGCCCTTGCCGGCCGCCTCCTTGCCCGGGGCGATGGCGCCGGCGAGCATGCCGATGGCCTGGCCGGTGTGGATGCGCAGGTTGCCGCCGGTGGCGAACTGCGTGTCCTGGCCGCTGGCGCTGCTGATGGTCTCGCCCGCGCTCAGCTGCAGGTCCTGCCCGGCATTGACCGACAGGCCCGCTTTGGCGGCGATGGCGACCACCGGGTCCGTCAGGTGCGGCAGCTTGTCATCGCTGGCGGCGTTGTTCTTCGCGTTCGCATCGGCCTGCGCCTGCTCGGGGCTGATCTCGTCGACCATGCCGGAAACCACCTTGCGCAATGCCTTGAAGGGCGCGGCCGCGTCATCGATGAAGCTCTTGCCCGCCTCCTGGCTGCCGATGTCAGCGGCCAGCTTGACGGTCTCGTGCAGCTTGGCGGCCTGGTTCATCACCTCGCCCAGCTTCTCCAGCTGCTTGGCCAGCGCCATCGCCGGCGCCAGGTCGCCCGCGGGCTGCGAGTTCGGCTGCCCGTAGGTGCTCAGCACCACGCCCGCGCCAGCGCGGATGGCACCGTACGCATCGGTGCGAACCTCGAACCCCAGCCCCCGGAAACTGCCGCGGTGGTTGTCCGCCTGATGGATCAGGTGGCCCAGGTTCAGCTGCGAGCCGTGCTGCGTCACCGCCATCTGCGTGCGCAGCTGGCTGTTGCTGTCGTCGAAGGCCAGCTGCGTGTAGCCGATGCCGGAGAACTCCTGCGTCTTCCAGCCCGACAGCGCCGCCGCATTGCGCTGCCCGCCCTCGGGCACCGCATCGGCCGCGCTCGCGCCGTGCCAGGCCGGGCCGTGGCCGCCGGTCAGGTTGCCCTGCGCACTGGGCCGGTGGTCGCTGGACTTGGCGAAGACGCTGGTGTCCGTCGTCCCCGGCCTGCCCCCGGGCGTGGCCGGCACGCCGCCCTCGCCGCGGCCGTCGTACAGCGCGCACTGCACGTAGGGCCGGTCGATGTCGTTGTCCCAGAACCCGATCAGCACCTGCTGGCCGATGCGCGGGATGAACTGCAGCCCCATGCCCGGGCCCGCATAGCTCTGCAGCACCCGCACCCAGGTGCTGGACGCGCTGGTGTCCGGCCCCATCGGCTGCGTCTGGAAATCGAAGCGCACGCGGATGCGGCCCAGCGCATCCATGTGGATCTCCTGGCTGCTGGGCCCCACCACGGTGGCCGACAGCGTCACCGGCGCCGTCGGCTTGGGGTTCAGCCGCAGGCCGTTGTCGTCCTGCAGCGCCGGGCGCCAGGGCACGCTGGCGCGGATGGCCTCGAAGTGGTTGCCGTAGCCCGCGCCGGCCACCTGGGCCTTCACCTCCTCGGGCACCCACTCGGCCAGCAGGTCCACGCCGCCATCGCCCAGCAACGTGACGATGGCCTCGTTGGTGCTCTTGGGCAGGTTGCTGATGCCAGCATGGATGACTTTTTGCAACAGAAAGCGCCGGCCATCGCCGCCGCGCCCGGCCGCCTGGCCCAGCGCGGCCAGCACGTCCAGCGCCGATTCGGTCAGCTGGAAATGCCGGCCCGGCTCGAGGCTGCGCACCGTGCTGCGGCCGAGCCAGCCCTTGTGGCGCGCCTCGTGCGCCTGCTGCGCCAGCTCGGCCGCGCGCTCGGCCTGCGCGCTGGTGGCGAAGCTGTAGGCGCCGGACCAGTCGTACGCCTCCAGCCGCGGCGCCTGCTCGCCGCCGATGCTGCCGACGGTCGGCGCGCTGGCGGCGACCACGCGCTTGGCCTTGTAGTCCCAGGCGGCGACCACCGCGGTGGCGATGGGCAGCCGGCGCACGCCGCCGATGGCCTGGATGGTGTCCTGGTCCTCGATGATCCCCGAGCGGTGGTAGCGGATGCCCTGGCCGCCCAGCGCGCTGGCGCTGCAGGTGTCTTCCGGGCAGCTGGTCTTGTCCACCGTGTCGGCCAGGATCACCAGCGTGTGGCCCAGCGGCGCGGCTTCGTCGCGCTCGAAGCGGTAGACCAGGCCTTCCTCGGCCAGCAGGCGCGAGACGAAGGCCAGGTCACTCTCGCGGTACTGCACGGTGTAGCTGCGGTGCTCGCCGCTGCCGTTGAAGGGGCTCTTGGCCAGGTGGGCGGCGACGCAATCGGCCCAGCGCCAGGAGGCATGGGCGCTGTACTGCGAGAACACGCTCTCGATGATCTCGACCAGCGACTTCTCCTGCCACACCTGGCTGCGCAGGGTGTGCCGCAGCAGGTCGACCCACGGCACCACGACGAGCCGATAACGCGCAAAGCCGCCGTCCGCGTCTTCGGCGCTGGCCGAAACGACGATGCCGCCGCGCCAGAACTCGCTGCCGTCGCTGAGGCTGCTGCGCAGGTTCAGGCGCTGGTGCAGCATGTCTTCCAGCGGCAGGCCGGCCTGCAGGCTCAGCACGCTGAGTTCCAGGCGCCAGGGCTGGTTCAGTTCTTCACGCAGGCACCAGGCCTCGACCAGGCCATCGCTCAGCGGGCCGCCACCGTCGATGTGGTGCAGGCGGGTGAAGGTGTCGAAGCCGCCGCCGGAGCCGGACAGCAGCGCGGCCACGGCTTGCGCGGCCTGGTGGTATTGCATCGAGATCTCCCCGGCAGACAGCCGGCAGGTCCTGCCGGGCGGGGCGGATTCTAAGAAGCGCCCAAAGGGCGCGGCCCCGTCAGGAGGCTTCAGGGTAGGGGGGCGGCCGGTGCCAAACCGCAGAAGTTGAAAGCAGGTGTGAACGAGGTGGATGCGTCGGCACGATGCATGCATATCCGCGGCCGGCTCGGGGCACCGGCCATCCCCCCGATTGGGGATGGCGCGCCGCTCAGCGTGCGGCCACCCAGGCGGCGATGTCGTCCAGCAGCGCTTCCAACACCTGCGTGTCGTTGCGCCCCGAGCGCGCCCGCACGTGAAAGGCATGGTCCGCGTCGTCGATCAACCGCAGCGTGGCGCGCGGCCCCAGTCCATCGGTCACCTGGCGGATCAGGGCCTCGTCGGCCAGCCCGTCGCGCGTGCCCTGCAGGAACAGCATCGGCAGGGCGACCTGGGCCAGGTGTTCGGCCCGCGCCACCGAGGGCTTGCCCTCCGGGTGCAGCGGGAAGCCGATGAACACCAGGCCGCAGACGCCGGGCAGTGGCGCGCCCGCCTGGGCCTGCGACGTCATGCGCCCGCCGAAGGACTTGCCCCCGGCCACCAGCCGCAAGCCCGGCAGGTGCGCCGCGGCGCAGGCCACCGCGGCGCGCACGGTGGCATGCGCCAGCGCGGGCGGGTCGACGCGCTTGCCGCCGGCCTCCATGTACGGGAACTGGTATCGCAGGCAGGCGATGCCGCGGGCGGCCAGGCCCTGCGCCGTCCTGGCCATGAAGGGATGGTTCATGCCCGCGCCGGCACCATGCGCCAGCACATAACACGCGACAGGCGCGTCAGGGGTGTCGAGCAGCGCACCGACGCCGGTGTCGGCATCGACCGGGATGCGAAGGGCTTGGGTGGCGGTGGTCACGGCGGGCTCCGGCGGCCGGGCGCGGGCGGAATGCCCGTGCTCCGGGAACCGCACTGTAGGCCTCCCGTCGAACACCGCACTACAGCACGTGCGCGCACTGCGCCTCGGGCGTGCGCGTGTCCATGTTGCGGCCGCGGTTCAGGTGGTCGTCGATCTCGGCGGCGGCGCCGATCATGCGGCCGTACAGGAACACGGTGAAGGCGGCGGTTTCCAGGTCGCGCTCGGTCAATGCGCCGCTCTGGTACTCGGGCCACAAGAGGCCCAGCAGCAGCGCGGCGATCACCGCATCGACATTGACGCAGAACACGTAGGGGCTGGCGCCGGTGTCGTACAGCGCCTGTACCAGCTCGCGGTAGTAGGCGTGGAAGACGTTGTAGTCGCCGCGCTGCGCGAGGAAGTCGGCGATGAAGCGCTCGCGCGGGTCGTGGTTGACCGGCTTGCCCTTGAACACCGGGTGGTGCACGCCGGGCAGGGCGCGCAACTCCTGCCCCAGCTCCTTCGCGGCCTTCTTCTCGTCCTTGTACTGACGGGCAAAGGCCGTGGCCATGGCCTTCAGGTCCAGGCCGTGATTCGGGTCCGTGGGGTCGCGCAGGTCCACGCCGGCGAACTGCCGCAGCAGGAAGGCCATGCCCTCGAAGCCGTTGCCGCCGTGGCTGTAGCCGGTGTGCGTGAGGAAACCGACCATCGCCTTGTTGATCTGCACCCGCTGCGGCGTCTGCGGCCCGTCGGCCGAAACCGCACCCTTCGCACCCTGGGCGGAGATGGCGCCCGGCCCGTTGGAGATCAGGAGGCCGATCAGCGCCTGCAGCGGCAGCGCCTGCTGCGGCGTGGGCTTCTTGCCGGTCATCGCCAGGAAGCACAGGTCGGCCATGGTCCAGGAGCCGTAGCGCTCGGCCTGCGAGATGCCGCACAGCGACCCCCACTGGTGGTGCTCGGCCGGGATGGACGAGCCGACCATCACGCCATACAGCCGCAGGTACCAGGGCAGTGTTTCGGCGGTGAGCCGGCTGATGCGCTTGCGCACCAGCGGGCCCCAGGCGATCGTGGTGGCGATGGCGGCCAGGATGGCGTCGCGCGACAGGCGCCCGTCCAGGCGCGCCAGGAAGTTCAGGAAGACGGACTTCGCGCCGCGGTCGCGCACCGCGCGCAGCATGGCCTCGGGGTGCGAATCCTTGGCCTCGTCGTCGCGGGCCAGGAACAGCGTGCGCGTGGCCTCGTCGATGGCGATCGTCGTGACGTCGAAGTCGACGTGGTGGCCCTCCTTCAGCGCACTGCCGGCGAACAGGTCGATCAGCTGGCGCGTGCAGGCCAGTGCGCGCTCCACCCGCTTGGGGCCGACGATGGCCGCGGCCGCCGCCATGATGGTGTTGGGCGAATTGCCCGCAGCACGCGCCGCATCGGCCGCCAACAGCACCGGGTCGCCCACCAGGTTGACCTCGGCCGCCACCGCGATGTCCAGCAGCGCGCGGTCGTTGGGGCCGGCGGCCTCGTGCACCAGCGGCAGCGCGAAGTTGGCCTGCAGCGGCTGCAGCGCCAGCGACAGCACCGAATGGCCGTGCACCGAGGTGACCTGCGTCGTCGGGTCCATCACCGATGCGCCGGAGCGGTCCTTCATGTTCTGCCGCGCGATCACCGCGCCGACCTGTCTGGACAAGGCCTCGATCTGCCCCGCATAGGGCTCGGGCGCGGTCACTGGCGGCAGTGCCAGCGCGGGCGGCAATGCCAGCCCCATGTCGTTGGCCAGCCAGGGTTTCAGGCTCAGGCTGCCGCGCGGCGCGAAGTCGGGCCGCGCACCGTTCAGCGCCATCACGGCGGTGAGCGCGGCGGGGATGTGCGCGATGTTGGTCACCACCGCGCCGCGGCGCGACACCACCGGCTTCTCGGGTGTGTAGACCGCGTCCACGCCCAGCGCCTGCATGAACCAGCCTTCCTTGTCGGCCGCGCTGTCGCCGGCGCCGGCCATCGCGCCCGCATGGCCCACCGCGCGGGTCAGCTTCGATTTCCAGCGGCCGACCACGCAGGCCACCACCGGCTTGTCGAATTGCAGTCCTTGCTCGTAATAGCCGCCAGGCTCCGCGTACAGCACGGCAGCGCGCGAGCGGCCGTCGTTGCGCAGCGCATGCGCGAAGTCGCGCGCGGCGTAGTGGATGTAGACGTCCTTGCCCGAGGACACCAGCGTCGTCGTGCCCCAGCCCTCGGTGGCCAGGTACTGCGCGATGGTGGTGGTGAAGCCGCCGGAGTTGGAGAAGATCGCCACCGTGCCCTGCAGCAGGGTCTCGTCCGGGTGGTCGCCTCCCAACGCGCCGCCGATGCGGGTTCGCGTCCACGAATCGGCCACGCCCAGGCAGTTGCCGCCGATCACGTCCACGCCGGCGCCCTGCGCCATCGCGCGGATCTCGCGTGCGTCGTGCACCGCGACCTTCTCGGTGATGATGACGATCTTCTTCAGCGCGCGGTTCACGCGGATCAGCTCCGCCACGCCGTCGCGCACGCCCGAGGGCGGCAGGTACACCACGCCGGTGTTGAAGGCGTGGCCCGCGTCCAGCCCCTGGCGCACGTTGTCGAACACGGGGATGTCGCCGATGGGCGTCTTCAGCACCTGGCCGCCGCGGCCGGGCGAGGTGCCGAAGACCACGTTGCCGCCGGAGAAGGCGTGGCTGGTGGGCGTCACGGTGCGCGATTCGCCACCCAGGATGTTCAGCACGCAGACGCGGTCGCCGCGGGTGGCGATGTCGGCGAGCGAGTCGATGCCCAGGTAGTAGGGGAAGCCGGGCAGGCCGGGTCGGTGCATGGTTGTTCACTCCTCGAAGGCCGCGTCGACGTTCCGTTATGCCGCGACTCGGCTGCGTTGGACCGCTTCAGGCCGCCACGGGCGCCGCTTGGACGCCCTCGAGCGCTGGCCCGGCACTGGTCAGGCCGCCACCTGGCCGATGCGCAGGTGCCGCGCGATCGCTTCGCGGCCGCCGGCCTTCATCCACTCGTCGATGCGCTTGGCGTAGTTCACGACCTCGGAGATCGCGCTGTCGAAGCCGAAGAAGCGGTAGGGCAGTCCCAGCGCCTCGCAGGTGTCGGCCAGCGCGCCGAAGCCGCGCACCAGGTTCGGCCCGCCACGGCCCACCACCACGTACAGCGGCGTCGGCCCGTGGGTGGCGAAGTGCTCGCGCAGCGCATCGCCCATCGCGCGCAGGGTCTCGTGGATGTCGGTGTTGTTCGACTTGCCGCCGATGATGAACAGCACGTTCGACTGCGCCAGGAAGTGCGTGTAGCAGATGCGCGCCACCTGCTTCATCTTCTCGTAGGGCGGGTTGCCGCCGAAGTCGGACGAGATGCTGGCCGCCTCGCCCAGCACCTCGGTCACCAGGCTGTTGGCGCCGCCGCCGAAGGTGGGGGCCAGGATGGTGCCGCGCTCGTTGATGACGAACACGTCGGACTGGCCCTGGTGCGTGCGCAGCTCGTTCACCGCCTGCTCGAAGGCGCCGACGTCGGCGGCGAACAGGTGGGCGGGCAGGCCCAGGCGCGCCACGCGCGGGTCGTCGCGGTCGAAGCCGCACTTGAAGTCGCAGGCCACCGGCGTCAGCCGGCCCTGCGCGCCCGGGCGCATGCGGATGGGGTTCAGCTCCAGCGCGGTCATGCCGTAGTGGTGCATCAGCTCCCACAGCTTCGGCAGGTGCTGAACCAGCGGCGAGACGACTTCGCGCGGGGCGCCGATGTCGGCCAGCGCGTTGGCGACGACGAAGGCTTTCAGGCCGGTCAGCGCGTCGAAAGGAATCGTCGCGATCTCGTGCCTGCCCAGTTCCTCGATGTCCATGCCGCCGCGGTGCGTGAGGGTGAGCGTGGGCGCGCGGAAGCGCGTGTCGTCGGTGATCGAGAAGTAGACCTCGTGTTCGGCCGGCACGCCGCCTTCGAAGCTGACTCCGTTGGCCTTGGCGACCACGTGGCCATGGCGGTGCTCGGCGAAGTAGAGCCGCTCCTTCTCGGCCAGCGCCTGCTTCAAGGTGCTGGCGCGGCCGATCAGCCCCGCCTTGCCCTTCTTGCCGATGGCGCCCTTGAAGAGCGGCTTGATGAAGACCTGCCCATGGCGCCGGATCAGGTCCTGGATCTGGTCCTCGCTGGCATCGGGGCCGAGCACTTCGGCCGTTGGGAAATCGACGTGCTTCAGCAGCGGCGCGCCGTGCAGCAATCCGGTGAGTTGCATGGATTCGTCTCCCTGGAGGCGGCGCCGCGCCGGCATGGGCCGGGCTGGGCGGGAAGGGGACGATAGCGAGCGAAAGCTTTCGGCGGGCTTTCAACCACGCCGCTGGAATGTGGCGTTACGGACAGCAAAACACCGCGGCGGCGAACACTCAGTCGATCGCCGGTATCGCGGCATTGAGCCGCTCGAGCAGCGCATCGGGCACGCGCTTGCTGCACATCAGGTGCCGCCGCTCGCCGATCGGCACGTCGTCGAAGCGCAGCATCTGCACGCCTCGTGCGGCAATCCCGGCCTGGCCGACCAGGTGCTCCGCCTCTTCCTCGGCCGCGAACATCATGTCGACGCGCCGTTCGGCGACCATGCGCAGCATCTGCTGGTTCTCGGCCGTGGTGCTCAGCACGAATGCGCGTTTCTCGGCCAGCAGTGCATCGATCATGGCGCCATACGAGTAGTTGTCCTTCACCAGCACGGTCACGCCCTGGCGCCGCAGCAGGTCGGCCAGCCGGCGCTCGGTCACGAAGGCCGAATGCGCCAGCGCCACGGTCGGCCGGTCGCGGTAGATCGGCTTGCTGAACTTCGCGAAGGCCTCGCGGTCGGGCTTGCGGAACCAGCCGATCGCGCAATGCAGGCCCTCGTTGTCCTTGATGACCGCGAGCTGGCGTGTCGTCGGCGTCTGCGCCCAGCGCACCGCGATGCCGGCCGCCTCGAAGGCCTGCCGCGCCGGCGTTGCGGACAGTCCGTTGGCTGTGCCATCCGCGGCGGCCACCATGTACGGCGGCCGCTCGTTGAAATGCAGCGTGATGGGCTCCTGGGCTCGCGCCGGCGTGAACGCCACCACGCACGCCAGCGCGCAGGCGCGAAGAGCGATCGATGCGAGGCCGTTCATGCGCATGCCGCCTCGCCCGGCACGGTGTCGGCCCGCGCCTGCCGCATCGGCAGCCGCAGCCGGAAGCAGGTGCCTTCGCCGACGCGGCTGTCGACCTCGATGCGGCCACCGTGCTTCTGCACGATGCTGTACGAAACCGACAGGCCCAGCCCCGTGCCCTGGCCGACCGGCTTGGTGGTGAAGAAGGGATCGAAGATGCGGTGCAGGTGCTCCGGCGCGATGCCGCCGCCGGTGTCGGCGATGCTGACCCACACCTCGCCGGCGGCCTCGTCCGCGCCCGTGCAGATCGTGATCGTGCCGCGGCCCTGGATCGCCTGGGCGGCATTGACGAGCAGGTTCATGAAGACCTGGTTCAGTTGCGAAGGCATGCACTCCACCTCCGGCAGGTGGCCGAAGTGCTTCACCACCTCGGCGCGGTACTTGATCTCGTTCCACACCACGTTCAGCGTGCTGTCGAGGCAGGCATGCAGGTCGGCGGCCTGCCAGTCCGTCTCACCGACGCGGGAGAAGTCCTTCAGGTCCTGCACGATGCGCTTGACGCGGTCCAGGCCGTCGCGGCTTTCGCGCATCAGGTCGCGCAGGTCGTCTCGAAGATAGTTCAACTCCAGCTCGCGTTCCAGCTGCGCCACGGCCGCGCGTGCTGCCGAGTCGCCCGGTGCTTCAGCGGCGCGTTCGTGCGCGTCGATCAGGCGCAGCAGGCCATCGACGTGGCGCTCCAGCGTGCCCAGGTTGCAGTTGACGAAGCCGATCGGGTTGTTGATCTCGTGCGCGACGCCGGCCGCGAGCTGCCCGATCGAGGCCAGCTTCTCCGACTGCAGCACCTGGTTGTGCGCCTCCTCGAGCTGCCGGATCAGCTGCGCCTGCGCCTCGCGTTCGCGCTGCAGCTCCTGCACCTTCACCCCCAGCTCGGCGGTGCGCTGGACGACCCGGGTCTCCAGCTCGGCGCGGTAGCGGCCCAGCTCGCCGACCTCGCGCTGCAGCGAGCTGCGCATGGCGTTCAGCGCGTTGACCAGGTCGTCGAAATCGTCGCGCTGTGCGCCGCGCGGCCGCTGCAGCGTGATCGGCTCGTCCAGGCGCGCCAGGTCGATGCGGCGCGCCGAACGGGCCAGGTCGGCCAGCGGGCGGCTGACGAAGTACCGGAAGATCATCAGGATGATCAGCGACACCATGAAGGTCTTGGTGCCCTGCGCCGCGAAGATCACCAGCGCCCGGTTCCCCAGCCGCTCGTAGGCGCCGGCGAGGCTCGCGGTCACTTCCAGCGTGCCCAGCGGCTCGCGCGCCTGCTTTCGGTAGCTGAACTCGAAGCGGTGGCGCTCGGTCGGTGCCTCGTCGGGCACCTCGCCCACCTCGTCCAGCGTGCGGCCGCGCGCGTCGGCGAGCCGCGCATGCACGATGTCGGGCAGCCGGCGGATGCCGTTGAGCTGCGCGCGCATCTGCGTCTCGTCGATGTTCCACACCGCCACCGCGATGCTGTCCAGGTAGGCCTGCTCGATCTCGGCGAAGCGCTGCTGCACCTGCTGCCGGTCGGCGTGGTAATCGACGGCGAGCTGCACGCCGGTGGACAGCGTCGCGAGGATCGTGCTGCAGGCGACGATCCACCACAGCACGCGCCGCCCGAGCGGGTTGTTGCGCGCATAGCGCCACACCCGCACCGGGCCGATCACGGGGCCGGCGCCGATGCTGCTGTCTGGGGATGAGGGGGGGCCATCGCCCATGCCGGCCTCGGCGGTTCATGTGGACGAACGAAGTCGCCGGGGATCGACCGGCCGCCGCCGCGGCCGCATCGCGCGATGCCGGAATATCGGCCGGCTGCGCGCCGGGCTTGAGGCCGTGGCGTGCAGGATTGCACGCCCCGGCAGGCTGGCCTGGTGGACCGGGTGGGCCGGGTGGGCCGGGTGAGCCGGCGGGCCGGCCCACCTGCCCCCCAGGATTCGAGGTTCGCCGTGTCCTAGACTGCGGCCGCTCATGCCCAGGCGCACCAAACCCTACCTGCTCAGCGCGTCGTTCCGTCCCGACGTGGACATCGACCTCGAGGTGTATCCGTTCAACATCCCGGCGGTGCAGGAGATCGGCAACATCGCGTTCCACCCGAACGTGACCTTCTTCGTCGGCGAGAACGGCTCCGGCAAGTCGACGGTGATGGAGGGCATTGCCGTCGCGCTCGGTTTCGGCTTCGAAGGCGGGACGAAGAACGTGCGCTTCCAGTCCGCCGGTCCGGTGTCCGCACTGCATGAGGTGCTGCGCCTGGCGCGCGGCATCCCGAAGCCGCGCGACGAGTACTTCCTGCGGGCCGAGAGCTTCTTCAACGTCGCGAGCTACATGGACGAGACCGGCTACCTGGAAGGCTACGGCGGCCAGTCGCTGCACGCGCAATCGCACGGCGAATCCTTCATGGCGGTGCTGCTGCACAAGCTGCGCGGCAACGGCATCTACCTGCTGGACGAACCGGAGGCCGCGCTGTCGCCCCACCGCCAGCTGGCGGCGCTGAGCGCCATCCACCAGCTGGTCGAGGACCATTCGCAGTTCATCATCGCGACGCATTCGCCGATCCTGCTGTCGTACCCGCACGCCAGGATCATCCAGTTCGACCGCGCGGGCATCAGCGAGGTGGCTTTCGAGGACACGGAGCACTTCGCGGTCACGCGCGACTTCCTCAACAACTACCCGCGCCGTCTGGAGCAGCTGCTGCGCGACGACGAGGACTGCGCATAGGCGCCGAACCCATGCGGGAGCGGTTCTTCGAAGGCTTCCTCGACAGCATTGCCGCCTTCGCGGCCGCGGACAACAACCTGGTCGTCGAGCACATCGTCGAGACGGCGGCCTGGATGCACCGCCTGCTGGTCCTGCTGGAGCGCTTCGACGTGTTCTTCGTCGGCGTGCATTGCCCGCTGGACGAGCTGGAGCGCCGCGAGCGCCAGCGCGGTGACCGCCGGATCGGCGAGGCGCGCGCGGACTTCGAGGTGACACACACCTTCGGGCGTTACGACTTCGAATGCAGCATGGATGACGACGCCGATGCCGTTGCCGGCCGGGTGGCGCAGGCGTGGACGGCGCGCAGCGGATGCAACGCCTTCCAGGTGATGCGCCAGCTGCATCCGAGTGGGAGTGGTGCCTGATCACCTGGTTCAGGTCGGAAGACATTGCTGGAGATGCTGGTGACTGCAAGACGCTTGTCCAAGAACGTCCTCTCTCTGATCGCGCTGGCGATGGTCGTCATCCTGCCTGCCGCCTACGGACAGGCGACTGGCGAGACGGTGGTCACGCATCTGGAGGGCTACAGCGAGAGCGGGAAGGGCGCTCACTTGCGCGAGCAAGCCAATCGGCTCACCGCCTTGGTGCGGGAAAGGAAGTTGTCCGAGGCCGAGGTCGCCGCGATCGACCTGCAGAAGAAGTTCGAGAGAACTTTCGACCCGAAGGTCAAGCAGTACTCGTTCCAATCGAAGGAGGAGTATGCGGAGTTCAGGGGTTCATCGGTGATCGCGTTCGAGTGGATCGATTGGGGGTACAAGGAATGTCTTCAAGTGCAGGCATTCATCGCCGCTAACAGGAGAGACTTCCCTGCCGCCTTGTCGATCCTGGAGACTGTCGAAGCCGTTGCGCCGATGTCGGCGGGTCCGTCCATCGAGCGCGGATACGTTCTCAACCAGCTCGGGCGACCGAGTGAGGCTCTGGCGGCCTACCGTCGATCACACGCGCTCGCTACGCGCTACCGAGCCCAGCGTCCATACCTCGCGGTTGCGCTGCGCGGCATCGGTTTCGCGCTCATCGAGCTTCAACGCATCGAGGAAGCCGAGGCAGCGTTTCATGAGTCTCTGAGTATTGAACCGGGCAACCGAGTGGCGTTGCACGAGCTGGCCTACATACGAGAGCTGCGAGGCGGCAAGTAGCTGAGCCGAGCCGCGGGCGTCGTCACCGACGGCCGGATGCCCTCATGGGCAACATCACTCCGTCCCGCATGGTGTTCCCCTCGCCGCCAGCAACAGCGCCCCATCCATCGCATCCCCCACCGGCTCCACCAGCACCGCGTCGAAGCGGGACGAGAGGTAACGCCGGGTCGGCGCGGCCACGCCGCCCATCAGCGCAATGCGCTGCGCACCCATCGCGACCAGGTGGTCGAGCAGGCGCTCCGCCGCCGCGGCGCTGTCCAGCACCAGGCGCAGTGCCAATGCGTCATGGTTCGCGGCATGCTCGAACACGAGCCGCGCGAAGACCGCCCAGTCGCCGGGCCGTGCGGCGGCGGCCCATTCCAGCATCGCGCCCCGGTCGCCGCCGAAGCGGTCCATCACCGCCCGCGTCAGGCCTGAAGGGGCGGCCACGCCGTCGAGCACCTGGAACGACCGGCGCACCGCCTCCCGGCCCAGCAGCGCGCCCGAGCCGTCGTCGGACAGGGCGAAGCCCCAGCCCCCCACGGTGCTGAAGCGGCCCTGCCGGTGCACCACGCCCTGGCTTCCGGTGCCCAGGATCAGGATGGCGCCGTCGCGGCCGGCATGGGCACCCAGGCAGGCGGCCTCGGCGTCGGACGCGATAACGGCCGAATGGAATGGCAGCGTCAGCCGGGCAAAGGCATCGCGGTGCTTGGCCACGTTGGCAGCGGCCATTCCCAGGCCGGCCGCCGTGCGCGACAGCGCCGCATCGGGCAGGCCGGCGCGGTGCAGCGCCCGGCGCGTGGCCTGCAGCACGGCGGCACGGGCAGGCTCGGCGCCCAGCGCCAGGTTGGCGGGGCCGCTCTCGCCTTCACCCAGCACCTGGCCGTGTTCGTCCACCAGGCGCGCTCGGCAGCCGGTGCCGCCGCCGTCGATGCCCAGCCGCAGCGTCGGGGGCGGGCTCATCTGCATGGCGCGCCGTCGTGCTCGTCGCCGTCGACGCCCTGATGACGGGAGCCGTCGCCCATCCTGCGCAGCCGCAGGCGCTCGTGCACCGCGTGCAGCGGCACGCCGGCTCGCACGGTGGGGTGGGTTTGGTCGCGGGTGAGGGTATTCACGCAGCCAGTGTGGCCAGCGGCCCCGGGTGGATGTGGTGCGCCGCGAGCGTCAACCGATACGAAAGTGGCGTGATGCCCGGGGCTGCGCGGCGCCGGTCGCAGGCGGTCACATGGGATGCTGCGGCGCGGCGTGACGGCCGTGCCAGTTTCGTATCAGTCTCCGCACCGCGGCAACCACAAACGCCTCATTCACGCTGACACACTGATTGCCACGGGGAGCCGACATGCCGCTCGAAAGCCCCGAACACAAGCCGTGGAGAACGTGGAGATCATGCGCACCAACACCCTGAACCTTCGCCTGCTGGCCGCCGCCGCCGCGGCGCTGCTGTCCCTGCCTGCCAGCGCCAACGTCACGCTGACGATCGAGAGCTGGCGCAACGACGACCGTGCCATCTGGCGCGACCAGATCCTGCCCGCCTTCGAAAAGAAGCACCCCGGCATCAAGGTGCGCTTCACGCCCACCGCTCCCACCGAATACAACACCGCGTTGAATGCCAAGCTGGGCGCGGGCACCGCGGGCGACCTGATCACCTGCCGTCCATTCGACGCGTCCCTCGAGCTGTTCAAGAAGGGCCACCTGGCGGCCCTGAACGACCTGAAGGGCATGGCCAACTTCACGCCGGTGGCCAAGACCGCGTGGAGCACGGACGACGGCAAGACCACCTTCTGCGTGCCGATGGCCTCCGTCATCCACGGCTTCATCTACAACAAGGATGCCTTCGCCAAGGCCGGCGTGACGCCGCCCGCCACGGTGGACCAGTTTTTCTCGGTGCTGGACAAGATCAAGGCGGCGGGCGGTTATGCGCCGCTGAACATCGGCACCAAGGACGGCTGGGAAACCGCCACCATGGGCTACCAGAACATCGGCCCGGTCTACTACAAGGGCGAGGCGGGCCGCCAGGCGCTGATCGCCGGCAAGCAGAAGCTCACCGACCCGCAATGGGTGCAGCCCTTCAAGACCCTGGCGCGCTGGAAGCCTTACCTGGCCGAGGGCTTCGAATCGCAGACCTATCCGGACAGCCAGAACGCCTTCACGCTGGGCCGTGCCGCCATCTACCCCGCGGGCTCGTGGGAGATCGCGGGCTTCAACAAGCAGGCCGGTTTCAAGATGGGTGCCTTCCCGCCGCCGGTGCTGGCGGCCGGGGACAAGTGCTACATCTCCGACCATCCGGACATCGCGCTGGGCCTGAACACCAAGTCGGCGCACCAGGCCGAGGCGAAGCTCTTTCTCGAATGGCTGGCCTCGGCTGAATTCGCCGAGCTGTATTCGAATGCCTTGCCCGGCTTCTTCAGCCTGAACAAGGCACCGGTCGACTTGAAGGACCCGCTGGCGAAGGAATTCGTCAGCTGGCGCGGCAAGTGCGAATCGACCATCCGCCCGACCTACCAGATCCTGTCGCGCGGCACGCCCAACCTGGAAAACGAGTTCTGGGTCACCGGCGCGGGCGTCATCAACGGCACGATGACGCCGGAGGCCGCGGCGCAGCGGCTGCAGAAGGGCCTGGACAGCTGGTACAAGCCGGGCAAGTGAGCACCGGGCCGACGCGAAGGACATGAAGCGGAACGTCCCCATGACGAGCATCACCCTCGACGACGCGGCGGCCGCCAGCGCCGCCGCGCCCGCGGTGCGCCGCGCCGTGCGCTGGCACATCGCCGTGTTCCTGGCACCGGCGCTGCTGGTCTACACCGCGGTGATGGTGCTGCCCTTGGTGGAGACGCTGCGCCTCGCGTTCTTCCGCGCGGTCGAGCAGCGCCGCGTGTTCGCCGGCTTCGACAACTTCCGGCTGCTGCTCGGCGACGAGCGCTGGTCGCAGCAGTTCTGGAATGCGCTGGCGAACAACACCTACTTCTTCCTGATCCACCTGCTGGTGATGGTGCCGCTGGCCATCGTGCTGGCGGCGCTGCTGTCGCTGCCGCGGCTGCGCGGCGGCGGCTTCTACCGCACGGCGATCTTCCTGCCGGCGATGCTGTCCTACGTGATCATCGGCTTCGCCTGGAAGCTGATCCTGTCGCCGCTGTGGGGCGTGACGCCCGGGCTGCTGAAGGCCGTCGGCCTGGGATCGCTCTTCGCGCCCTGGCTGGGGCGCGAGGAATACGCGCTGACCACGCTGGGCTTCATCTCGTGCTGGCAATGGCTGGGCGTGCCGATGCTGCTGGTGTACGCGGCGATGCTGGCCATTCCCGACGAGATCATCGAAGCCGCGGAGATCGACGGCATCACCGGCCTCGCGCAGTTCTTCCTGATCAAGCTGCCGCTGCTGTGGCCGACGATCGGCGTCGTGGCCATCCTCACCTTCGTGAACAACTTCAATTCCTTCGACCTCGTGTATGCGGCGCAGGGCGCGCTGGCCGGGCCCGACTTCTCCACCGACATCCTGGGCACCTTGCTGTACCGCACCTTCTTCGGTGCCAACCTGCAGCTGGGCGACCACCACATGGGCGCCGCCATCGCGACGATGATGCTGCTGATCATCCTGGCGGTGGTGTGCAGCTACCTGTTCCTCGTGCAGCGCCGCCTGGTGCGGCATGCGCTGTGAAAGGAGCCGCGATGACCCGCCACCGCTCCACCGCCCGGCACGGCCCGCGCCTGGCCGCGCACGGGGTGCTTGCCTTCTTCGCGCTGCTGGCGCTGGCGCCGGTGCTGCTGATCGTGATGAACGCGTTCAAGTCGCGCCAGGCCATCTTCAGCCAGCCGCTGATGCCGCCCACGCCGGCCAGCTTCGACCTGATCGGCTTCACCACCGCTTTGGGCGAAGGGAACTTCGGGCTCTACTTCGCCAACAGCCTGGCCGTCACGCTGCTGGCGCTGGCGGGCACCATCGTCTTCGGCGCCATGGCGGCTTTCGCGCTGTCCGAGTACCGCTTCCGCTTCAATGGGGTGCTAGGACTCTTCCTGACCGTGGGCCTGATGGTGCCGATCCGGCTGGGCACGGTGGGCATCCTGGAGATGATGGTCGGCTCCGGTCTCGTCAACACCCGCACGGCGCTGGTGCTGGTCTACGTCGCGCAGGGCCTGCCGGTGGCGGTCTTCATCCTCACCGAGTTCATGCGCAGCGTCTCGGCCGACCTGAAGAACGCCGGCCGCGTCGACGGCCTGAGCGAGTACGAGATCTTCTTCTGGCTGGTGCTGCCGCTGCTGCGCCCGGCCATGGTCAGCGTCGCGGTGTTCACGATGATCCCGATCTGGAACGACCTGTGGTTCCCGATGATCCTGGCACCCAGCGAGGCCACCAAGACCCTGACCCTGGGCGCGCAGGTCTTCATCGGCGAGGACGTGACGGACTGGAATTCGGTGCTCGCCGCGCTGTCGCTCAGCATCGTGCCGGTGCTGGCGCTGTACCTGGTGTTCGCCCGCGGGCTGATCCGCGGCATCACCGCGGGGGCGGTGAAGTGATGCGCCGCCGCCGCCCCACCGGTTGCGGGCCGCCCTGAGCGGCGGCGCGCCCCGCCGCTGTTCCGTTCCGCATTACCGATCGTCGACGTTGCTCATGGCACGGCCCCCAGCGCCGGCGCCAGGGGCCAGCCCACGCCACCACTTTGCGAAGCACCTGCTCTCCCATGACCGCCACCGCGCCAACCCGCCGCCTCCGAGTCCTGGTCGTCGGCATCGGCCAGATGGGCCGATCCCACGCCATCGCCTACCACCGCAACCCGGCCTACGAACTGATCGGCCTGCACAACCGCACGCCGCTGGACGACCTGCCGCCCGAGCTGGCCGGCTATCCCATGCTGGACTCCTTCGAGGAAGGCCTGGCACGCGAGCCCGACGTGGTGGCCATCGCCACCTACACCGACAGCCATGCCGAGCTGGCCATGCGCGCGATGGTGGCCGGCGCCCACGTCTTCGTCGAGAAGCCGCTGGCGCTGACGATGGCCTCGGCCCGGGCGGTGATCGACTGTGCCCGCCGCACCCGGCGCCAGCTGGTCATCGGCTACATCCTGCGCCACCATCCGTCCTGGCGCGAGCTGATCCGCGCTTCCCGCCAGCTGGGGCCGCCGTACGTGATGCGCATGAACCTGAACCAGCCTTCCACCGGCGCCGCGTGGGAGATCCACAAGCGCCTAATGCGCACCACGCCGCCCATCGTCGATTGCGGCGTGCACTACGTGGACGTGATGTGCCAGATCACCGATGCGCGGCCGGTTCAGGTGCGCGGCATGGGCGTGCGCCTGGCCGAGGACATCCCGGCGGGCCAAGTCAACTACGGCCACCTGCAGGTGCTGTTCGCCGACGGCTCGGTGGGTTGGTACGAGGCCGGCTGGGGCCCGATGATCTCCAGCACCGCCGGCGTGGTGAAGGACGTGATGAGCCCGCGCGGCTCGGTCTCGCTGGTGATGGACGCGCATGCCGACGCGGCCGACATCGAGACCCACACCAAGGCCGGCCAGCTGCGCGTGCATGCGCTCGAATTCGCGCCCGACGGCGCGGTGGCTGGTGCCACCGAGTCGCTGGTGCCCATCCACGACCAGGTGGACCACCAAGCGCTGTGCGATCGCGAGCAGGCCTTCCTGGCCGACGCCATCGCGACCGGTGCCGACCTGAGCGCCCACCACGCCGATGCGCTGCGCTCGCTGGAAATCGTGCTGGCGGCCGAGCAAAGCCTGCGCGAGCGGCGGGCCGTCGACCTGTGAACCCGGACCCCACGAGAAGACCATGGACGCGTTGGAACTCGAGAACGTCACCAAGTCCTTCGGCAGCACGCCGGTGCTGGCGGGGGTGAACCTGCGGGTCGCGGCGGGCGAGTTCGTCGTCATCGTCGGACCCTCGGGCTGCGGCAAGTCCACGCTGCTGCGCATCATCGCGGGGCTGGAACAGCACACGTCCGGCCACCTGCGCATCGGCGGCCAGCTGGTGGACGGCGTGCCGCCGGCCAAGCGCGGCATCGCCATGGTGTTCCAGAGCTATGCGCTCTACCCGCACCTGAGCGTGGCCGCCAACATGAGCCTGGCCCTGAAGCGCGAAGGCGTGCCGAAGGAAGAAATCGCGAAGCGCCTGGCCGCCGCCGCGCAGATGCTGGCGCTGCAACCCCTGCTGGACCGGCGGCCGGCGCAGCTGTCCGGCGGGCAACGCCAGCGCGTGGCCATCGGCCGCGCCATCGTGCGGCAACCCAAGCTCTTCCTGTTCGACGAGCCGCTGTCCAACCTGGACGCCGCGCTGCGCGTCAACACCCGGCTGGAACTGGCGCAGCTGCACCGCGAGCTGGGCGCCGCGATGATCTACGTCACCCACGACCAGGTGGAGGCGATGACGCTGGCCGACCGCATCGTCGTGATGCAGGGCGGCCACGTGCAGCAGGTGGGCACGCCGGCCGAGTTGTACGAAACGCCGGCCAACCTCTTCGTCGCCGGCTTCATCGGCTCGCCGAAGATGAATTTCGTCAACGGCGCCGACGCGGCCCAAGCCGGCGCCGCCACGCTGGGCGTGCGGCCCGAGCACCTGGTGCTGACCGACGATTCCCCGCGCTGGCGCGGCACCGTGCGCCACGTGGAGTACCTGGGCGCGGACAGCTACCTGTTCGTGCGCACGCCGCAGGCCGGCGAACTGACGGTGCGCCTGACCGGCGGCCTCGGTTCCAGGCTGGGCGCGGCGCTGGGTTCGGAAGTGGGCCTGGCCCCGCAGCCGGGCCGCCTGCTGCGCTTCGACAAGGAAGGACAACGCATGCCGAACGAGCACTGACCTTCCTGGAGGCGGGCGCCGGTGCGCCCGCCGCCGACGAGCCGGCCGCCCGCCGCGGCTGCTGACCACCGCCATCGACGCTGCCCACCGGCCGCCACCCCGGCGTGCCGCACGGGCGGAGCCTGGCCGGCAGCAGCCCGGTGCGACGGTCCTACCCCGACAGATGACGCCTGAAAGACGCGGCCGCGGCGGAGCCATGCCCGCCCCGGCCGCCAACGACGAGGTTCCACGATGGATGACGGACATGTGCTGCAAGGCTGCGTGCTGACGCCGGACGGCTGGCTGCGCGGAGGCGTGGAGTTCGGCCGCCGCATCGACCGCGTCTTCGGCCAGCGCTGCGCCGGCCCGGCGCCGGGCGAGGACATCGTGCTGCCCGGCTTCATCGACCTGCACGTGCACGGCGGCGGCGGTGCCGACAGCATGGATGGCGGTGACGCGATCGAGCGCATCGCCCGCCTGCATGCGCGGCACGGCACAACGGCGCTCCTGGCCACCACCGTCACCGCCGACCGCGACGCGCTGCGCCGGGCGCTGGCCGCCATCGGCCCGGCGGTGCGGCAGCGGCCCCCGGGCGCGGCCCGGGTGCTGGGCGTGCACCTGGAAGGCCCCTTCATCAATGCCAGCCGCCTGGGTGCGCAGCCGGACGCGGCGCGCCCGGCGGACCTGGAGGAGCTGCTGGCGCTGCGCGCGCTGGCGCCGATCCGGGTCGTCACCCTGGCGCCCGAAATGAGCGGCCACCTCGGTTTCATCCGCCACCTGGCGGAGCTCGGCATCGCCACCCAGTGCGGCCATTCCGCCGGCAGCTACGAAGACGGCGTGGCGGCGCTGATGGCCGGCATGGCCGGCTTCACCCACCTCTTCAACGCGATGAGCCCCCTGCACCACCGCCAGCCCGGCATGGTGGGCGCGGCGCTGGCCCACGCCCGCCATGCCGAGCTGATCCCGGACCTGCTGCACGTGCACCCGGGCGCGATGCGCACCGCGCTGCGCGCGATTCCGCAGCTGTACTGCGTGACCGATGCCACCGCCGCCGCCGGCATGCCCGATGGCGCCTACCGCCTGGGCACGCACAGCGTCACCAAGTGCGCCGGCGGCGTGCGCCTGGCCGACGGCACGCTGGCCGGCAGCACGCTGACCATGGACCAGGCCCTGCGCAACCTGGTCGAGATCGGCCTGGAGCTGGACGACGCGTCCCACCGGCTGTCCGCCCACCCCGCGCGCTACATCGGCGAGCCCGACCGCGGCCGCCTCGAACCCGGCCGCCATGCCGACCTGGCGCTGTTGCGCCCGGACCTGCAGCTGCGCGCCGTCTTCGTCGAAGGAGAACACCTTGAACTCGCTGATGCGTGAAGAAGCGCTGTCGGCCCCCGACGTGGTGGCCCGGCAGCTGGAGACCGACGCGGACCTGTACGGCCGGCTTGGTGCCTGGCTGGCGCGCCACCCGTGCGAGGCCACCGTCACCATCGCCCGCGGCAGCTCCGATCATGCCGCGAGTTATCTCGCCTACCTCAGCGCGCTGCACGGCGGCCGGCTCGTCACCTCGCTCAGCCTGTCGCTGCTGACGCTGTATGGCGCGCCGATCCGCGCGTCCGGGCTGCTGGCGCTGGCGGTGTCGCAGTCGGGCCGCAGTCCCGACGTGCGCCTGCCGGTCGAGCGCCTGCGCGCCGGCGGCGCGGCCACGGTGGCGCTGGTCAACGACGTGACCTCCCCGCTGGCCGAGGCCGCGCAGTGGACGCTGCCGCTGCATGCCGGCCCGGAACACAGCGTGGCCGCGACCAAGAGCTTCATTGCGAGCCTCGTCGCCGGCGCGCGGCTGGTAGCTCAGCGGGCCATGGACATCGAACTGCAGGCCGGCCTGCAGGCGCTGCCGCAGGCCCTGCACCAGGCCTGCCGCCAGGACTGGAGCGCGGCCGTCGACGTGCTGCAGGGTGCCGACCGGGTGCTGGTGATCGGCCGCGGCCCCGGCCTGGCCATCGCGCAGGAGGCGGCCTTGAAGTTCAAGGAGACCTGCGCCATCCAGGCCGAGGCCTTCAGCAGCGCCGAGGTTCGCCACGGCCCGATGGCCCTGGTGGAGGCCGGCTACCCCTTGCTGGTGTTCGCCCCGCGCGGGCCGGCCCAGGCCGACCTGCGGGCGCTGGCGTCTGAAATGAGCGGCCGCGGCGCCCGCGTGCTGCTGGCCGCGCCGGCCGACGTGCCCGAGCGCACGCTGACGCTGGCGAGCACCGAGCTGCCCAGCCTGGACCCGATCGCCGCGATCCAGAGCTTCTACCTGATGGCCGATGCGCTGTCGCGGTCGCGCGGGCTCGATCCCGATCGTCCGCGCCACCTGCGCAAGGTGACGGTCACGCTGTGAACGACGCGGCCATGAGAACCCGATCGCGCAGCCGGGATCCGCCGCGCCGCTGAATGGCGGCGCCGCGCGCGCCACGTTCGAGACCCCCGCCGCCTTCGGATCGCCGCCTTGGTTCATCGAGGACCGGCTCCGACGGGAGGGCGAACTCACGCCCATGCCTTTCACCGTCCCTGTCCACCCACGAGGAGACCCACCATGAACCTGCTTCCTGCCTTCCGACCGGCCCGTGCCCTGCTGGCCCTGCTGCCGCTGGCCGCGCTCGCGCTGCCCGCGCACGCCGACCCCGGCGACGACAGCGAGGGCTTCCATGGCTACTTTCGCGCCGGCGTCGGCGCCACCAATGCCAAGGGCGGCCGCCAGGCCTGCTTCGGCCTGGGCGGCAACACCTCGCGCTATCGCCTGGGCAATGAATGCGATGCGTTCGGCATCCTGTCGTACACCAAGGAGATGGTGAAGACCGACGATGGCGTCAGCTTCGTCGGCACGATCGGCGTGCGCAGCTACGCGCCCAATTCCGACTACAGCACCGACACCGTGCTGAAGACCGATTGGCGCAAGGTCTACGTCGAGGCCAAGGGGCTCGACTTTCTGAATGGCGGCACGGCCTGGATCGGCAAGCGCGAATACCGCCGGCCGGACATCCACATGCTGGACCTGATGTACACCAGCCTGACCGGTACCGGCGGCGGCGTGGACCGCATGAAGCTGGGTCCCGGCAAGTTCAGCTACGCGATGTTCAAGGACAACGATTCGTCGGTGGCGGACGCGAGCGGCCAGATCGTCAATTCCACCGCCGCCTTGCGCCAGAACCTGATGTACGAAGGCATCCCGGTCAATCCCGGCGGCACGCTGGACCTGCTGACCACCTTCATCAGCGCCAGTGGCGAGGGCAAGCACGACGGCTGGAATGCGACGCTGCTGCACAACCAGGGCGGGGTGTTCGGCGGCGGCAATACGCTGGGCCTGCAGTACGGCGTCGGCCCCGGTGCCAGCGGCGAATGCTGCAACCGGCTCGGCACCTCGGGCCCGACGACGCAGGGCCGGGACGTGAAGCGCCTGCGCGTCTTCGATTCGCTGTGGATCCAGCCGACCAACGAGTTCAGCATGGAATTCGTGGCGCTGCTGCAGCGCGACGAATCGAGTGCCGGCGGCAAGTCCACCTGGACCACGCTGGGCGTGCGGCCTGTGTATGCGCTGGGCAAGAACTTCAAGCTGCAGGGCGAGGTCGGCACCGACCGCGTGAGCTTCTCCAACGGCAAGCCCACGCAGCGCCTGACCAAGATCACGCTGGCGCCCACCATCACCGCCGGCAAGGGCTACTGGTCACGGCCGGAGCTGCGGCTGTTCGTCACCCACGCCATCTGGAACGACGCCGCCAAGGCCGCGGTCAATGGCGCGAACGAAGGCGGGCCGGTGTTCGGCGACCGCAAGAGCGCCACGTCCTACGGGCTGCAGGTCGAGACCTGGTTCTGACCGGCCCTGAACCACGGTGCCGCTGCCGGCACCGTGCCGTTCTTCTCGAGTGAGAGCGGGCGAACCGGCTCCCGGCGCGGACGGCAGCAGCAGCTGCCGAGCCCGCGCCGAACCGACGCCCTTGGGCCGGACGCTCCGGCGTCCGGCACTTTTTTCAGTGCCATTCATGTCTTTCATGCGTTAGCGAACGAGCGCCTTCTCACGCGCCGTCCCACACAAGGAGCAGTCGCGATGAACCTCTCCACGCCTCTTGCCGCGCTGCGCGCGCGGATCGGCCGGCCCGGACCGCGCGCCGCCTGGATGAACCGGCTGCGCATCGGCACCCGCCTGGCGCTGGCCTTCTCGGTGCTGCTGGCGCTGGCCGCCGGGCTGGGGCTGTTCGCGATCGCGCAGCTGCAGGTGGTGCGCCAATCGTCGACCGAGATCAGCAGCCGCTGGATGGCCGGCGTGCGCCTGAGTTCGCAGATGAACACCGATGCGTCCGACTTCCGCATCGCCGAGGCCAAGCACCTGCTGGCGGCCGATGCCGAGGAGCGCACGCAGTTCGAACGCGAACTGAAGACCGTGGCCGCGGCGCTCGCCGGCCACGCCGGCGAGTACGAGGCGCTGCTGGCCACGCCCGAGGACCGCAAGCTCTTCGACGCCTTCAAGCGCGAGCGCCAGCGCTACCTGGACGAGCACCTGCGCCTGATGCGGCTGTCCAGCGCGGGCCAGGTCGAGGATGCGAAGGCGATGCTGACCTACAACTCGCAGAAGAAGTACGAGGGCGCGTCGGCCGCGCTGCGCGCGCTGGTCGACCGCAACATCGCCGGCGGGCGCGACGCCGCCGCGGCCAGCGAGGCCACCTTCGCCGCCGCACGGCGCTGGATCCTGGCGCTGCTGGCCGGCGCCATCGTGCTGGGCGGTGCCTTGTCCATCGTCATCGCGCGCAGCATCGGCCGGCCGCTGAAGGCGGCGGTGGGCGTCGCCGGGGCGGTGGCGGCGGGGGATCTCACCGTCAGGGTGCCGCACGGCGGCCGCGACGAGACCGGCCAGCTGCTGGCCGCGCTGCAGGCCATGACGGCCAGCCTGGACAAGCTGGTGGCCGAGGTGCGCCAGGGCAGCGAGCAGGTGGCGATGAGCGCGCAGGAGATCGCGCTGGGCAACGTGGACCTGTCGCAACGCACCGAGCAGCAGGCCGCGCGCCTGCAGCAGCTGGCCTCGTCCACCGTGCAGCTGCGCGCCGCGGTGCGGGCCATCGACGAATCGGCCATGCGTGCCGCGCGCGTGGCCGATGGCGTCACCGGCCTGGCCACGCAGGGCAGCGCGGTGATGGCCCGGGTGGTGGCGACGATGCGCAGCATCCTCAACTCCAGCCAGCGCATCGGCGAAATCACCGGCGTCATCGATTCCATCGCCTTCAAGACCAACATCCTCGCGCTCAATGCCGCGGTGGAGGCCGCGCGGGCGGGCGATGCCGGCCGCGGCTTCGGCGTGGTGGCGGGCGAGGTGCGCGCGCTGGCCCAGGTGAGCGCGCAGGCCGCGCGCGACATCAAGGCGCTGATCGAGGAAAGCCAGCAGCGCGTGGACAGCGGCAGCACGCTGGTGGGCGAGGCGGGCAGCGCGATGGACGAGATCTCGGCCCAGGTGCGCGGCGTGCATGGGCTGATCGCCCGCATCAGCCAGGCCACCGGCACGCAGAACGGCGACATCGCCGCGGTGTGCGACGCGATCGCGCAGCTGGACCAGTCGACGCAGCAGAACGCGGCGCTGGTGGAGCAGTCGGCCGCCGCATCGGAAAGCCTGCGCGAGCAGGCGCAGCAGCTGGTGGGGGCGGTGTCGGTGTTCAGGACGCGGCAGGGTTGATGTGCCGGTGGGCCTGTGGCACCGAGGCCCGGCGGGCCCTGGCGCCTGGCCGCTCAGCCGCTCAGCCGCTCAGCCGCTGGGCCGCTGGGCCGCTGGGCCGCTGGGCCGCTGGGCCGCACCTTTCGCTCCTCCCCATGGGCACGCCACCTGCCGCCGACGGTCGGAATGCGGCGGGCGGCCATCGCCGTTCCTCCGGCACGCCGGGGTGGCGGCGGGGGGCCGCCGCCGCTTCTCCCTCGATTGCAGCAAGGAGTTCCCGATGAAAGTCCATGAAGCGATGACCCCCTCCGTGCGCGTGGTCAACGCCAACCAGAGCATTCGCGAGGCGGCCACCTTGATGGCCGACGAAGATTTCGGCGCGTTGCCGGTGAGCGATGGCGACCGCCTGATCGGCATGCTCACCGACCGTGACATCGCCGTGCGCGCCGTGGCCTGCGACCTGGGCCCGGACACCCCGGTGCGCGACGTGATGTCCAACGAGGTGCTGTACTGCTTCGACGACGAGGATCTCGAGGACGTGGCCGAGAACATGGGCGACGTCAAGGTGCGCCGCCTGCCGGTGGTCAACCGCGACAAGCGCCTGGTCGGCATCATCTCGCTCGGCGACCTGTCGCGGCGCGAGAGCGCGCAGTGCCTGGGGGAGGCGATCGCCGACATCTCGGCGCCCGGCGGCGCCCATTCACAGGCGCTGCAATAGCAGCGCGGGGCGTCAGGGCGTTTTGGCGTCAGGCCGGCGGACTGGTGGTCAGCGCCCGCGGTGCGCCCGCCTCGCGCGCCATGCGCTCGCCGGCCTTCACCGACCAGTGCACGGGGGCGGTGGGCGGCGCGGGCTGGTCACCGGGGCGCCGCCGCGGCGGCAAGGGCTGCGGCAGCGGCGGCAGGCCGTCGGCGCCCAGCAGCGGTTCTTTCTGCGAATAGGACCGGCGGAACTCGCGTGGTGTCAGGTCCTTGATGGCGAGGAACTGGCGGTTGAAGTGCGACAGGTTGCCGTAGCCCACCTCGTCGGCGATGCAGGACACCGGCTTGTCGGTGGACACCAGCAGCGCGCAGGCCTTGCCGATGCGCAGCTGCGCGATGTACTCGCCCACCGTCAGCCGGGTGTGGCGCTTGAACAGCCGGTGCAGGCCGGAGACGCTGATCGCCGCCAGGTCGGCCAGCGCGGGAATGGAGATCTCGCCCTGGTAGTGCTTGTGGATGTACTCCAGCGTGCGGTCGATGCGCGGGCGGTCGACGACGCGGATGGGCTCGTTCTCGGGCCGCGGCGCGCACAGCAGGCGGTAGTCCGTGTCCTCGGCCAGGATGGCCAGCACCTCGATGAAGCGCACCAGCCGGCCCGCGGGCGAGAGCGTGCGCATGGTGTCGATGCGGGCCCGCGCGGCCTGCGCGGTGGCGGGCGAGAACACGATGCCGCGGTTCGATGCGGTCAGCAGCGCCTTCACCGGGCGCAGCTCGGTCAGCGTGTCGATCACCGTGTGCAGCCATTCCGGGCGGATCCAGAACACGTGCGCCAGGTGCGGCTGCGTGGGATCGATGCGCTCCTGCGACATCCAGGTGTGCGGCAGGTTGGAGCCCAGCAGCGCCAGGTCGCAATCGCCATAGGCCTCGATCGAATCGCCGACATAGCGCTGGCCGCGGCTGTTGACGGTGAGCGTCAACTCGAATTCGAGGTGGTAATGCCAGTTGAACGGAATGCATTCGTCCAGCCGGCGATAGAAATAGGTCCAGTTCGAGCCTTCAGGGACCAGCAGGCTTTCCAGCAGCGCGTTCATTGCTTGTTGCCTCACCGCTTTGGCGCCGCCCAACGACAGGGGGGCTGTTGGAAACGGACTGTGAACCGATTCGGGTGGGCTGTGCGCGGCAACCCGTGAAATGGATCGCAGCCTATCTTTTCTTGCCACGATCGTATCAGTCGACGCCATTCGAGCGGCTGTCCGCGGCCTGGGGCGAACCCGATACTGAATTTCACAACGGGCCGTTTGCCCCGGGTGGATGGAGAGACCGAATGCACTGCGCAGCCCTGTTCCGGCGCGGCCTGGCCGCGTTGCTGGCCGGCCTGGCCGGTGCCGCCGTGCCCGCGGTGCCGCAGCCGGTGGTGACGCTGAAGATCGAGAGCTGGCGCTACGACGACCTGCCGGCCTGGCGGGACACGCTGATTCCCGCCTTCGAGAAAGCGAATCCCGGCATCCGCGTCGTCTTCGCACCGACGCCGCCCGCGGAATACGACGGCGCGCTGGAAGCCCGGCTCGCGCGCGGCAGCGCCGGCGACCTGATCACCTGCCGGCCCTTCGACACCGCGCTGCGCCTGCACCGCCAGGCCCACCTGCCCGATCTCAGGGACCTGCCCGGGCTGCAGCATTTCAGTCCGCTGGCGCGCCTGGCCTGGACCACCGACGACGGCAACGCCACCTTCTGCGTGCCCATCGCCTCGGTGATCCACGGCTTCATCTACAACGCCGACGCCTTCAAGGCCCTGCGCCTGGAACCGCCGCAGACCTGGGACCAGTTCTTCGCGGCGCTGCAGCGCATCAAGGCCGATGGCCGCTGGATCCCGCTGATCCTGGGCACCAAGGACGGCTGGGAAGGCGCGACCATGGGCTACCAGAACATCGGCCCCGCCTTCTATGGCGGCGAGGCGGGCCGCCGCGCGCTGCTGGCCGGCCAGGCCCGGCTCACCGATGCCGCCTGGGTCGAGCCCTGGCGGGTGCTGGCGAAATGGCGCCCGTTCCTGGGCGAAGGCTTCGAGGCGCAGACCTACCCGGACAGCCAGAACCTCTTCATGCTGGGCCTGGGCGCGGTGTACCCGGCGGGCTCCTGGGAGGTGGCGGACTTCGAGAAGCAGGCCACGCTCAAGCTGGCCGTGTTCAAGCCGCCGCGGGGCACGCCCGGCGAGCGCTGCCAGGTGACCGACCACCCCGACCTGGGCCTGGGGCTGAATGCGAGATCGCCGCACGCCAAGGAGGCGCGCCGCTTTCTCGAATGGGTGGCCTCGCCGCCATTCGCCGCGCTGTATGCCAATGCCTTGCCCGGCTTCTTCAGCCTGAACACGCAGGCGCCGCTGCAGGTGGCCAGCCCGCTGGCACGCAGCTTTGCCGCCTGGCGCACCGAATGCGCGACGACGATCCGCGCCACCTACCAGTGGCTGTCGCGCGGCACGCCGAACCTGGAGAACGAGTTCTGGCGTGCGAGCGCCGCGGTGATCGAGGGCCAGTGGACCCCCGAGGCCGCGGCGCAGCACCTGCAGGGCGTGCTGCAGCGCACCTACAAGCCCCGGCCCTGAGCGGCGGTCGTCCCCCCACTTTCCTGATCGCTCGCGCGCCGGCCTCCGGCGCGGGCCGGACCGGCTTTTCGATGGAGTTCACGACATGCACAGGCGTGGTTTTCTCGGCGGCCTGGCCGCTGCATCGGGTTTGGCCGCGGCCGCGCCGCGCGAAGCGGAGGCCCTGGTGCTCGGCCAGTCGGCCGCGCTGAGCGGGCCGGCCGCGGCCCTGGGCCTGCAATTCAAGCAGGGCGCGGAGCTGTTCTTCTCGCGCTGGAATGCGGCCGGCGGACTGAACGGCCGCCCCATCACGCTGCGCAGCCTGGACGACGCATTCGATCCCGCGCGCTGCGTCGCCAACACCCGCCGGTTGCTGGACGATGGCGTGCTGGCGCTGTTCGGCTACGTCGGCAGTGCCACCAGCCGCGCCGCACTGCCGCTGGCCAGCGCGGCCCGGCGCGTGTTCTTCGCGCCCTTCACCGGCTCGCAGGCGCTGCGCACGCCCTTCAACCCGCTGGCATTCCACCTGCGTGCGTCCTACGTCGATGAAACGCATGCGATCGTGCGCCACCTGACCTCGGTCGGCATCAAGCGCATCGGCGTGTTCTGCCAGAACGATGCCGACGGCAAGGCGGGGCTGCTGGGCGTGGCGCGGGCGCTGAAGCTGCAATACCAGGCCCCGGCAGGCGTGGCCTTCGCCGAGCCGAATGCCGAGGACGTGGCCGCCCCGGTGCAGGCGGTGCTGGCCGGCCGGCCCGACGCCATCGTGCAGGTCAGCACCTACCGCGGCAGCGCGGCTTTCATCCGCGCGGCGCGGCGTGCCGGATTCAGCGGCAGCTTCTACAACACCTCGTTCGCGAACGCGCAGGCCCTGGCGCGTGAACTGGGGCCCGCGGCGCAGGGCGTGGTCGTCAGCCAGGTCATGCCCTTTCCCTTTGCACCGAAGACGCGGCTGGCCGGCGAATACCTCGCGGCCGGCCGCGCCGCGCTGGGCGAACGCTTCGAGCCCGGCTACGGCAGCATCGAGGGCTACGTCGCCGCCAAGACCTTTGCCGAGGGCCTGCGGCGCGCCAGCGGCACCGCCACCCCGGCCCTGGTGGCGGGCCTGCAATCGCTGCGCGAACTGGACCTGGGCGACTTTCGCGTCGACTTCGCGCCGGGGCAGCACGCGGGCTCGAAGTTCATCGACCTGACGATGCTGACGGCGGAGGGCAAGGTGCGCTATTGATGCCGGGATGGTGGCGCGGGGCAGGGGTCGTAGACTGGGCGGCGCGCCGGCCGATCCGCGCCGCCTGACTTCCAAAAGACGCGGTGGCGTGCGGTGCCTTCGGCAAGCAGTCCCGCGCCTTGCAGCGCCTTCACCTTCACCGCCATGCCCAATCCCTACGTGCCTCCCGCCACCGAGCTGGCGGACCCGCCTCCAGCGGCACCTGACCGCCAGCCCTTGGCGTGGCGCGTGGGTCTGCTGGCCGGCTTCGTGGCAACGACGGCCGTGCTCGCGCTGATCGCCGCCGTCGCGGCCGTTCAGATTCCGCGCTTCACAGAGGTGTTCCGATCCTTCGGTGCGGACCTGCCGGCCATCACGCGCCTGGTCGTGGCATCGGCGCCTTATTGGGGCGTGCTGCCGCTGACCTCGGCCGCGGGCGCGGTCATCGTGTGGCGGCACCGGCAGGGCAGCCGGCGCTTCCGGCGGGCGGCCCTGGCCTCGCTGGTGCTGCTGGCGACGATTGCGATCGTCATCGTTCCGCTCGCGTCAGCGGCGCTGTACCTGCCAATCTACAAGCTCGGCGAGGTGGTGTGACGGCTCCGTGCGACCGGATCCCGGCTTCGGCTCGCCTTCGGGCATATGTCGGCTGACCCCCGCCGACCGGCCCAGGGCCGGGCCAGGCTGCCTCAAGCCACGCAGCCCATCGCCTCCTGCTGCGCCTGCAGCAGGGCGGTGGCCCCCGCCGCGGGCCCCGGGCGCGAATGCAGGAAGCCCTGCACCACGTCGCAGGACCAGCTGCGCAGCAGCGCTTCCTGCGCCGAGGTCTCGACGCCCTCGGCGGTGACCGACAGCCCCAGGCAGTGCGCCAGCTCGATCACCGTGCGCACGATGGCGTCGGCGTCGGCGCTGCTGCCCAGCGGGGTGACGAAGGAGCGGTCGATCTTCAGGCGGTCGAGCGGAAAGCGGCGCAGGTAGGCCAGGCTGGCGTAGCCGGTGCCGAAGTCGTCGATCGCGAGCTTCAGGCCCATCTCGCGCAGCGCATGCAGCTGGGTGATGCTGGCCTCGGCGTCGTTCATCACGCTGCCTTCGGTGATCTCGACCTCGATCTGCGAGGGCTCGACGCCGGTCTCGCGCAGCGTCTCGCGCACCATGGACAGGAAGTCGGGGTGGGCGAACTGGCGCGGCGAGATGTTGACCGCGACCTTGGGCGCGCCGAAGCCGGCGTCGGCCCAGGCCTTGGCCTGGCGGCAGGCCTCGCGCAGCACCCAGGCGCCGATGCGCACGATGAGCCCGGTTTCCTCGGCCAGCGGGATGAACTGCGCCGGCGAGACCATGGTGTCGCCGTCGCGCCAGCGCAGCAGCGCCTCGAAGCCGCTGAACAGGCCGCTGGCGTCGCGCTGGGCCTGGTAGAAGAGTTCGAAGTCGCCTTGCTCCAGCGCCTTCAGCATGCGTGCTTCCAGGCGCAGCTTGTCGCGCTGGCCCTCGCCGATGCGCGTTTCGTAGACGACCAGCGTGTTGCCCGGCTCGGCGTGCGTCTGCAGCTTGGCCAGCTCGGCGAGCCGCGCCACCTCGTGGGCCGTGGACGCGTCTTTCGGGTATTGGGCCGCACCCAGGCCGATCGACACGATCAGGTCCTGGTTGCCGATCTCGAACGGCGCGTCCATCGTCCGCGCCAGCGCGGCCAGCATCGGCGTCAGCAGGCTGGTGGGCTCGTCCAGCGGCACGATGGCGCCGAAGGTCACGCCGTCGACGCGGTAGAGGCGGCCGCCCTGGCGCACCACCTCGGCGTCCAGCCGCTCGGCGATGCGGCACAGCAGCGTGTCGCCCATCTGGTGGCCGACGCTGCCGACGATCAGCCCGAACTGCTTGACCGAGAGGCTGACGCACACGTAGGCCTTGTGGGCCATCGCCTCGGTGTCGGCTTCCATCGCGCGGCGGTTCAGCAGGCCGGTCACCGCGTCGTGCGTGCTGGCATGGGCCAGCGTGGCGTTGGATTGCGCCAGCTGCCGGTTCGAATGCCGGGCCCGCA
>CAMLJY010000064.1 GCA_946480465.1 uncultured Burkholderiales bacterium | reverse complement strand
AATTGAAGTGAACTTCACTTGCATGAAAATTCAATTCAGTGAGCGTTTAAGGTCCAAGGACCTCGAAGTCTTGCGACTTCTTGGCACCCGCCTTCAAACGCCCACGCTTATCGGCTGTTGATTTTTAAAGAGCTTCGCTTTCGCGACCCGCCGACTTGTCATCAGCAGAGAGGTGAGATTATGACCGCATTCTTTAAGTCTTGTCAACACCTTCTTTTTCGTCACCCCTCGCGGCGCTTGCCTGCGGCAAAGACCTCGGTGAGCAGCGAAGCCCACGATTATGACGCATGACACCGGCGAACGGAAGCCCCCTAAGCGAGAAAATTTGGCGTCCCCCGCCCCGCCTGTCGCGCGGCTCCCTCAGCGACTCTTAGTGGGGCGCGCTCAGCCCCATGAGCCGAGCCCACTCTCCAGCCGGATCGTCACTTTGCAGGGCGACCGGCAAGGCCGCGGAGAGACGGGCGCTGTCCGCTCGGAGCAACCGCTGCTTTACTGACGACAGCTGCGCAGGGTGCATTGAATAGCTGCGGAGTCCCATGGCCAGAAGCAGTTCGGTGAAGGCCACATCGCCGGCCATCTCCCCGCAAACGCTGACGGCCTTACCGGCCACATTCGCAGCGGCGATCACGTCGGCGATCAGGGCCAAGACCGCTGGATGCCACGGGTCGTACAGGTGCGCAACGGCCTCGTCCGCGCGGTCAATGGCGAGCGTGTACTGAATGAGATCGTTCGTGCCGATGGACACAAAATCGAAATAGCGTAGCAAGCGGGACAAGGCCACTGCCGCGGCTGGCACCTCGACCATCGCACCAACTTCGATGTCGGTGAACGGCACACCCGCTTCGCTCAGTTGCTGCTTCGCTCGGGCGACGGCCTCAAGTGTCAACCTTGCCTCCGCCAGATGCGCCACCATCGGAATGAGCATTCGCACCTTTCCGTGCGCGCTTGCCCGAAGGATCGCTCGGATCTGCTGCCGGAACATCGCCGGCTCGGACAAGCTCCAGCGGATGGCACGCAATCCGAGCGCGGGGTTCAGTGCATGCTCGTGACGAAGTTCGTGAACGGTGAGCCGGTCGAGCGGCTTGTCAGCGCCGATGTCGACCGTCCGGATGGTGACCGGAAGTCCCTTCATGGCAAGCACCGCTGCCCGGTAGGCCTCGTACTGTTCATCCTCGTCCGGAAGCTCTCCGTTGCGGTTCATGAACAGGAATTCGGTTCGGAACAGGCCCACGCCAACCGCGCCGGCATCCAATGCGGCGACCGCATCGCCCGGCAGTTCGATGTTCGCGAGGAGTTCGACCGCCTGCCCGTCGAGAGTGACCGATGGCATGTGGCGCAGGCGATCGAGGCGGGCGCGCTCCAGTGCGCTCTGGCGCTGCCGAAAACGGTACTCCTCAAGAACGATGGGGGACGGGTTGACCACGACCACGCCGGCATCGCCGTCGATGATGAGCCAGTCGTCCTGCCGCACGAGCCGGCTCGCCTCGCGCGCGCCAACCACTGCCGGAATGTCCATGCTTCGGGCGACAATGGCCGTGTGCGAGGTGCGCCCACCCACGTCGGTGACGAAGCCCGTAAAGACGCTGCCCTTGAACTGAAGCATGTCGGCCGGCGCGATGTCGTTGGCCACGAGCACGAGCGGATCCTCTCCCGCAAAATCCCGCGCGCTGCCCGCGGCCGGCAGCATCGACTCGCCCTTGGCCAAGGCACCCAGCAAACGCTCCGCTACCTGCTCGATGTCGGCCTTGCGCTCCCGCAGGTATTCATCTTCCATTTCATCGAACTGGCGCGCGAGGACCTCCGTTTGCGCCGAAATGGCCCACTCCGCGTTGTAGTGGCGCTGCTCGATCCAGTGCTTCGTGGCATCGGCGAGAGTCTCATCGTGCAGCAGCATCAAGTGCACGTCCAGCAACGCCGCAAGTTCACCCGGCGCGTCGGCTGGCAACTCGTTCTTCAGGTTGGTGAGTTCGCGTGCCACCAAATCCCGCGCTTGACGCAGGCGGTCGATCTCCGCCTCTGCCTGTCGCGGATCGATGAAGTAGTGCGCCACGTCGACGCGGCTCGATGCGACCAGCACCGCCCGACCGATTGCCACACCTCTCGAAACGGGTAGCCCGAACACCTGGATGCTCATTCAGGCGACTTTAGCAGCGCACTGCTCGCCCTTTCCAGCGGCGGGCAGGCCCGGCCCGGCGCACGTCACTTGGGTGTCATTGCCGGTTCATGGCCCCGTCACCGCATCCGCCCAGCATGCGCGCATCGAGCGGAGGCGAAGACATGGAACTGCCGAATCCCACCCAGCCCGTCAGCAGCTTCGAGCTGCCGGCACTGCACCGGAACGAGCCGGTGCTCGACGTCCTTTGGGCACGCCACCTCGATGAAGTCAGAGCGGCACAGCGGCTGCGCTACCGGGTGTTCGTGGACGAGATGGGCGCGCGACCGGATGCGCCGGCCGGAACGCCGCCGGGTCATGACGCCGATCTCTTCGATCGCTATTGCGAGCACCTGATCGTGCGGACGCGGGAGGACCATCGCACACCAGCCACCGTCATCGGCACCTACCGCATCCTGACGCCCTGGGCAGCCACGCGCGCTGGCGGCCTGTACAGCGATACGGAGTTCGACCTCAACCCCTTGCGCGCATTGCGATCCCGCATGGTTGAACTCGGGCGCTCCTGCGTACATCCCGACTGGCGCCAGGGCAGCGTGATCATGCTGCTGTGGGGCGCTGTGGCGGACCTGATGCAGCGCAACGGCCTGGACACCCTGATCGGCTGCGCGAGCATCGGGATGCGTGATGGCGGGCATGTAGCCGCGAGCCTCTGGCACAGGCTGCGACAGACCCATTTGGCATCGCCCGAGCACTGCGTCCAGGCACACCTACCCCTGCCCGTGGAGCAACTCGACTGCCGCCTGGCGGTGGAGCCACCACCGCTGATCAAAGGCTATCTGCGCTGCGGGGCGAAAGTGCTCGGTGCGCCGGCATGGGATCCGGCCTTCAACACGGCCGACCTGCCGCTGATGATGCGCTTGGCCGACCTTCCGACCCGCTACCGCCGGCACTTCCTGGGCGGCTGAAGAGCCCGCCCAGCGTTCGGCCGCTACTGGCCTTCACCGAACTTGTCATCGATCAGCGCGCGCAGCGCCGCCATTGCCGCTTCCTCGTCGGCGCCATCGGTCTCGATCTCGATCTCGGTGCCCTGCCCCGCAGCCAGCATCATCACGCCCATGATGCTCTTGGCATTGATGCGTCGGCCGTTGCGCGACATGTGAACGTCGCATTGAAAGCCGCCCGCCAGCTTGGTGAGCTTCGCGGACGCCCGGGCATGCAGGCCCAGCCTATTGCTGATGGTGATCGTCGTTCGGATCATGAGCGGCAGGCTTCAGCGCCTGGTTCTGGGGACGGGCACTGGCCAACTGCATCACGCCCTGCGAAGCACCGGCTATCGCCACCGCGGTAAGCCGTTCGAGCGGCTCGGTCGCATGACCGAGCGCGCGCCAAAGCATCGGGACGTTGACGCCCGCCAGCACCCGCGTCCCCGGCCGATCGCCAAGCCGGCGGGCGATGTTGCACGGTGTCGCGCCGAACACGTCCGTCAGGATGAGCCACTCGGCCTCCGGGCTCTGCTCGAGTTGCTCAAGCGCATGGCGTTCGACGTCCTCGGCGGACTGGTCTGACCGGACGTCACAGATCGCCATGGCTGCGGCCTGCTCCGGAAAGATGTGCGCCGCGACCTCGCGCAATGCGCTGGCCAGCGGAGCATGGGCGATGACGAGCAGGCGAGCCATGTTGGTAAGGGGCGAAGAATATCAGCGGCCAGCCGGCAGCCTGGTGACCGGGCCAGGCGCGGGACCACGCCACTGCGCCCATGCGAACGACAACATGCACGCCAGCAGGAACAGACCGAAGCTGACGCGGAAGGCCTGGAGCGTCGTCAAGCCGGCTGCCTGCAGCGCATCCAGCAGCAATCCGATGCCCCACTGCAAGGCGAAGACGCCCGCGAAGATCACCAAATTGAAAGCCGACAGTGCGCGGCCGGCAACAGCCGACGGGAAGGCCTGCGCGACGGCCGGCTGGCTCAGGGACACCACGCTGGTCAACACGCACCAGACGGCCCAGCTCCCTGCGCCAGCCCCGTGCCCGGCCCACAGGATCCAGGCCAAAGCGGCGACGCCTGCAGGCCACGACCACGCGATGACGTCCTCGGCAGTGCGGCCGTTGCGCAGCAGCCGCGGCAAGACCAGGCCCCAGGAGAGGAAGGCCAGCAACATGCAGAGGTTGACAAGGAACAGGCCCTCCGCAGCTTGGCCGGCAGACAGTCCTCCCACCAGGGTCAGCCAAGGGCCGATCCAGAGCGACTGCATGGCGACCATGCCCCCGTAGACGAAGAAGCCGACGGGCGCCATGCGGATGAAAGCCGGATGGCGGAATACGACGGCGTAGCCTGAGGCAGCAGCGCGGGCACCCGGCTCGACCACGCGTGACGGCCCGTCGGGTGGAATCGCCACGGCGATCAGCACCAGCGCCAGCAACAACAGCGCAGCGACCGCGATGAACAGTCCGCGCCAGCCCGTCGCCGGCAGCAGCCATTGCACCGGCAGCGTGGAGGCGAGCATGCCCAGCGAGCCAGTCATCAGCATCCAGGAGTTGCTCCGCATTTGCAGAGAGGGTGGAAAGCGGTGCCGATAGCTCGTGAGCGGTGCCATCAGACAGGCAGACACGCCAACGCCGATCAGAAAGCGCGACAGCAGCAGCTGGGGAACCTCGCGCGCCAAGCCGAATGAGACGCAACCGGCCACTGCCACGGCCAGCAGCACAGCCAGAACCCGCTTCGGGCCGAACCGGTCGAGCGCGCTGCCGAGAGGCAGCTGCATCGCCGAGAAGCCAAGGAAGTATGCGCCGGCCAGCAAGCCCAGCTGCGCGGAACCGAGGCCGAGTTCGGCGCTGAAGGACGGCGCCAGCGTCGCCGTGATGGCCCGAAGCAGCGCGGAAAAGAAGTACGCGAACGCGAAGGTCAGGAACATGCGGACCATCAAGCCCAGGCCTGCCGCGTCGGTCATGACGACGCCTCCGGCCGGACCGCCAAGGCCGCGCGGAAATGTCGCACCAGGGCCTCATCGACCGCAGCACCGACCACCGTGGCCTGGTAGACGTTGGGGCCATAAGCGAACACGGTGACCCAAGCCGTCACAGCCTGCCCATCCGGACGCACGCCTGACCAGCGCCACTGCCGCGCCTGCGGCAGCGGTGTCATGCCGGGCACCTGGGCCGGCTCTCCATCATCAGCAGTCCCTTGTACATTGGCGCGCGCGGCCTCTCCCAGCGCGGTGAGCACGGCACCTGACTGCGTGGCATCGGGCAGACGCAGGTGACCCAGCCCGAAAGTGGCACCGTGCGATTGACAGGCAAGCAGGCGCATCGTCACCCGCTGTCCGGCCAACCGCAGCTCCCGCTCGTGGCTCGTCGGGCGGCAAGGCATGGCTACTGCGAGCCGCGTTCCCTCGGGCCGCATTTCGCGCCAATCCAGTGCAGGCGAACATCCTGCCGCGCCCGTGAACACCCCTGCGCACGCAACGCGCCCCAACCAACGCTTCATCATCATGTCGAGCCCTGATCGACGGCGGCACCGTGACGAAAGTCACAGATCACCAAGCATCCCCCGGACGCATGGGGTGGACACCCAGCCGGCCCGATCCGAGCATGCTCCTCCGTCCCGGCGGCATTGTGTGGTGATTGGAGCGCTGCATGGCAATCAAGGATCTGCAGACAGCCCCTGCAAGCCTGCAAGATGTGATCGGCCAACTGGCCGCCGAAGTGGCCGCACCCTTGACCCGCGCGCTCGAGCGCATCCGGGCCCTGCAGGCAGGCTCCACCGGCGATCCGGAGCAATTGCATGCCCTGTACGAGGAAGTGGCCCGGGCCAGGCACATCGGAATCCTGGGTCAGCAGATCGCGCGCCTGGCCTCCGGTGCCGTGAGGCAGGTGCTGGAGCCGGTCGACCTGCAGGCGATGCTGCGCGAACTGATCGATGAGCAGCGCCGAGACAGTACCGCGGCGCTGCGGGAACAGCTGGAACCAGCGACGATCGTTGCGGATTCGGGGCTGGTTGGGGCGCTGCTGCGGTCGGTCATCGATTGGTGCGTGGAGTGCGCGGCCTCCCCCATCGAACTGAGGATGGGCGCCAGCTCGGGATCGCAGCAAGCCGTTCTGACGTGTCGGTACACACGACTAGCCGAGAAGAGCGACTGGGCTGAGCCGCTCAGCTGGCACCTCATGCAGTTCGCTGCCGTGCCCCTCGGGGCCAAGCTGGACGTCGAGAACGGCGCGGCAAGCACGGCCTTGAACGTGGTGTTCGACCGGCTCGTCGCGCCAGCTGAATCGGGGCAGGCCTCCGCTGCCGACATGCGCCTGCTGGCGGGCTGCCAGTTGCTCGTGGTGTCGAACGACCGCGACATCCGACACCAGGTGCGGCGCGCGGTGCAAGGGCTGGACCTGTTGGTGGACTACGTAACCTCGGTGGATGCCGCCCGCGACTACTGCGACGAAGGCCTGCCGCAGGCGGTCGTCTACGCGTCCACCCTCTCGGGCGTCTCGATGAACCGCCTGCGCAGCCGGCTCGGCCAATTGGCCGGCGGCCCGCCCTTCATCGAGATCACGCCCGATCGCGATGGCTACGAGCCTGCCGCATCTGGCGAGCGCCCCGTGCGGCGGGTGGTCATCGACGAACTGGGCCAGGCCCTGCCGGCTGCCCTGGTGATCGAGATGACACGGCGGCGTTGATCAGCCGCAAGGCCACGGCGGCTCATGGGGCGGGGGGGCACCGTAAACTGCCCGCCTGCCCCCACTCACGCCGCCGATCATGCCTTTGTCCCGCCGCCAACTCGCTGCCAGCATCGCCGGCATCGGCGGACTCGCCGCTGTCGGCTGGTTCGCCCTGGGCAGGGAAAGGGCCCCCTTGGTCGACTACACCTTGCTGGACGGCAGCCGCCACAACACGGCCACGCTGAATGGCAAGGTGCTGCTGGTGAACTTCTGGGCCACCAGTTGCGCGACCTGCGTCGCCGAAATGCCGCAGATCGTCGCCACGCACGAAAAGTTCAAGGCACGCGGCTACGAGACGCTCGCGGTAGCGATGTCGTACGACGCACCAGCCCATGTCTCGAACTTCGCACAGAGCCGCCGGCTGCCTTTCGGGGTCGCGATCGACAACACCGGCGAGATTGCGAAGCGTTTTGGCGACGTGCGCATCACGCCGACATCGGTTCTGATCAACAAGCGCGGCGAGGTGGTGAAGCGCTACGTGGGCGCTCCGGACTTCGCCGCACTGCACCAGCTGGTGGAGCAGCTTCTGGCCGAAGCCTGACCCCGGCGACTCCCGCCGCCCCAGGGAATCAGACTGCCACGCCGGCGCCCGCCGCCTGCTGGTCGGCGTGGTAGCTGGAACGCACCATCGCGCCCACCGCGGCGTGCGTGAAACCCATCTTCTTCGCCTCGTCTTCGAACATCTTGAATGTGTCCGGGTGGACATAGCGGCGCACCGGAAGGTGGTGGCCGGAAGGTGCCAGATACTGGCCAATCGTGAGCATGTCTATGTCGTGTCCACGCATGTCGCGCATGACATCGAGGATTTCCTCGTCCGTCTCGCCCAGTCCGACCATCAAGCCGCTCTTGGTCGGCACCTCGGGGTGCAAGGCCTTGAACTTCTTCAGCAGGTTCAGGGAGAACTGGTAGTCACTGCCCGGTCGCGCTTCCTTGTACAGGCGCGGCGCGGTTTCCAGGTTGTGGTTCATCACGTCCGGCGGAGCGGCCTTCAGGATCTCGAGCGCGCGGTCGTCGCGACCGCGGAAGTCGGGCGTCAGGATTTCGATGCGGGTGGCGGGCGACAGCTCACGCACGCGACGGATGCACTCGACGAAGTGCGCTGCGCCTCCATCGCGCAGGTCATCGCGGTCGACGCTGGTGATCACCACGTACTTCAGCTTCAGGGCGGCGATGGTGCGGGCGAGGTTCAGCGGCTCGTCGGCATCCAGCGGGTCCGGACGCCCGTGGCCGACGTCGCAGAACGGGCAGCGGCGCGTGCACTTGTCACCCATGATCATGAAGGTCGCCGTGCCATGGCCGAAGCACTCGCCGATGTTCGGGCAGGAGGCTTCCTCACAGACGGTGTGCAGCTTGTGCTCGCGCAGGATCTGCTTGATCTCGTAGAAGCGGGTGGTCGGCGAGCCGGCCTTGACGCGGATCCAGTCCGGCTTCTTGAGCGTCTCGGCAGGAACGATCTTGATGGGTATGCGGGCCGTCTTGGCCTGGGCTTTCTGCTTCGCGCTCGCGTCGTAAGGGACGCCGCCGGCGGGGGGATTCTGTTGGGCCATGCTGCTCGCTCGTGGGAGGGTCGAGGGGGTCAGCGGCTCAGATGCGCGGCCAGGCGACTGCCCAGTTGCTGCGCGACCGTGTCCCAGTCGGTAGTAACCCGAAGTGTATCCAAGTCGATCGTCTGAAGACCGGCGTATCCGCACGGATTGATGCCGCCAAAGGGGGCCAGGTCCATGGCCACGTTAAGCGCCACGCCGTGGTAGCTGCAGTGGCGGCTGACCTTGATCCCGAGCGCGGCGATCTTGCCCAATCCTCGAAACGGCTCGCCCGGCGGCAACGGTCCCGTCAACGCGGCATGGCCGGCGGGATCGTCCAGCCGGACGTAAATGCCCGGCGCGCCGGGCACACGATGGCCAGTGATGCCGTGCTGCTCCAGCACCTTCAGCACGCAGTGTTCGAGCCTGTAGACGTACTCCTTGACGAAAATGCCCAGTCGCCGCAGGTCGACCAGCGGGTAGGCCACGACCTGGCCCGGCCCGTGGTAGGTGACCTGACCACCGCGCTGAGTCTCGACGACGGGGATGCCGCGAGGGTCGAGCACGTGTTCGGGAAGGCCTGCCTGACCCTGCGTGTAGACCGGGTCGTGCTCGACGAGCCAGATTTCGTCGGGCGTGTCAGGCCCGCGCCGGGCAGTGAAGTCCCGCATCGCCTGCTCGGTCTCCCGGTAGGGCTGGCGCCCGAGCAAACGGACGAACGGCGGCGAGCATGCTGTCATTCCGGCAATGTAGCCGCGCGCCACGCACCCATGCATGCGCCGGACTTCGGGGTCCGCGACGGGACAGGCGCATCGCCGTCACAGCACGACCTTGACCATCGGATGCGTCGACAGCGTGCGGTACAGCTCGTCCAGCTGGGCACGGCTGGTCGCGGTGATGGTGATCGTCAGGCCCATGTAGCGCCCAGTGCTGCTGGGACGGCGCTCGACCGTGCCCGGATCGAAGCCGGGGTCGAAGTGCTGGGCAACCGCGACGACGGCCTCGAAGAAGCCCTCGACCTGCTCGCCCATCACCTTGATCGGAAAGGCGCTGGGGTAGGTGATGAGCGATTGCTCGGGCGGGATCTCAGGCATGTTCGGAAGGAATCAGATCGACTGTTCACGCTTGGCGCGCTGGTAGGCCTCGTACAGCCGGGCATAGACGGGACCGGGCTTGCCGCGCAAGGCGCCATGGCCCACGAGCTCGCCATCGAGCCGGGTCACCGGCAGGACCTCCTTGCTGGCGGAGCTGAGCAGCAGCTCGTCAGCCGCGAAGACATCCGCCTCGGCGATGGGGCGCAGGTTGTAGGCGATGCCGCACTCTTCGCACAACTCCGCGAGCAGGCCCACACGAATGCCTTCCAGCAAGTGTTCGCTCTTCGGCGGCCCCAGCACGGCACCTTCGTGCACCACCCAAACATTGCTGCTGGACGCCTCGGTCAGCCAGCCGTCGCGGAACAGGATGGTCTCGACCGCGCCGTGGTCGGCGGACATCTGCCGCGCCATGACGTTCCCGAGCAGCGAAATGGTCTTGATGTCCGCGCGCTCCCAGCGGAAGTCCCGCGCCGTGGTGCAGGCCACGCCCTGGTGACGCTGCTCGGCGGCGATAGGCTTGAGCACATTGGTCATCACGAAGACCGTGGGCTCCAGGCCTTCGACCATGACGTGGTCGCGCATCGCGACTCCCCGGGTGACCTGCAGGTACACCATCTGGTCTTCGGCCGGGTGTGCGGCGACCAGTTCACGCACCAGCGCAAGCCAGCGCTCGCGCCGATGCGGATTGGTGATGCGGAGCTTGGCCAGGTTGCGCTCCAGCCGCGCCATGTGGTCGTCGAAGCGGAAGAGGCGCCGGCCATAGGCGGGAAAGGCCTCATAGATGCCGTCGCCGAACAGGAAGCCGCGGTCGAGCACCGAGACCTTCGCCTCGTTCAGCGGCAGCGTGCGACCGTTCAGGTGGCAGAGCGTGTCGGGCAGGCTGGGCATCGCGGTCCTTTCGGGGCGGCAGCAACGCGCCAGCTTACCGAATGCGCGCCTCCGCGGCTATCGGCGGTTCGGCCGCGCGGCACGACTACTTGATCCAAAGGCGCAGGGAATCCCAGGCGCGGCCCAGGATGCCGGCCTGCTCCACCGGTTCCAGCACCACCAGCGGCACGGTGGCGATTGACGCGCCCGCCTGGGTCGTCACCTTCAGCGTGCCGACCTTCTGGCCCTTGGCGAGGGGTGCCACCAAGGGGTCGGCGCGTTCTATCGTGGTCTTGAGCTTGTCCCCCTCGCCCCTGGGCACGGCGATCACCACGCCGCCGGCTGCGCCCAGTTGGGCGGTTGGCTGCGCGCCCTTCCAGACCGGCACCGTCGTGGCGGCTTTGCCGGCCTCGAACAGCCGCACGGCGTCCCAGGCGGTGTAGCCCCAGTTCAGCAGCTTCTGGCTCTCGCTGGCCCGCGCCTCGCGCGAGGCGGTGCCCAGCACCACGCTGAGCAACCGGCGTTTGCCGTTCGGGAAGTCGCGCTGTGCGCTGGCGATCAAGCAGTACCCGGCACCTTCGGTGTAGCCGGTCTTCATGCCGTCCACCGAAGGATCGCGGCCGAGCAGCATGTTGCGGTTGTCCTGCTTGATGTTGTTGAAGGTGTACTGCTTCAGTGAGTAATAGGTGGCGTAGTACTCGGGGAAGTCGTTCACCACGCGCAGCGCGATCAGCGCCATGTCGCGCGCGCTGCTGTAGTGGCCGGCCTCGCTCAGTCCAGTGACGTTCTTGAACTGCGTGTTCTTCAACCCCCAGGCCTGGGCCTGGCGGTTCATCATCCCGACGAAGCTGTCAACGGAGCCGGCCACCCCCTCGGCCAGCGCCACCGCCGCGTCGTTCCCCGAAACGGCGATCATGCCGCGCAGCAGTTCATCGACCTTGGGCGTCATCTTCGGGTCGATGAACATCAATGAGCCCCCCCCCTTGCGCTCTGACCAGGCGCGCACGGACACAGGCAGCGTCTGCTCGAGCGCCAGCTTCTTGGCCTTCAGGGCGTCGAAGACGAGCCAAGCAGTCATCAGCTTGGTGAGTGAAGCGGGATCGGCCTGCGCATCGGCCTGACGCTCCGCCAGCACCTGGTTGGCGGTGACGTCGAGCAGCACGTAGGCCTTGGCGGCCACTTCGGGCGGTTGCGGGGCTTGCGCCCAGGCGGAGACCAGGCCGGCACAGGCCAGCACGAGTGCGATGAGTCTTTTCATGCGGAGATCGGAGAGCGGTGCCAGGCCTGGACGACCTGGTTCTTCAGCAGCGTGAGCTGCCCGTGGAAAAAGTGGCCGACGCCGGGGAAGACGATCACCGGGAGCGTCTGGGGCCGGGCCCAGTCCAGCGTGGCGGCGAGCGGCACCACGTCGTCGGCCTCGCCGTGGATCACGACAGTATCGGCCGGCACGGCAGGCACATCGAAACGGCTGGTAGCTGGACCGACCAACACCAGGCGCTCGACGCACTGGCCCTGCGGCAGGCGCGCGGCTGCGCTGGCGGCGACGAAGCCCCCGAACGAGAAGCCGCCGAGTGCCAGCGGCAGCGTGGCATCACGGTGCGCAGCGATGACGGCCAGCGCGTCATCCACCTCGCCGCGCCCCTCGTCCCAGCTTCCGGCCGAGGCCCCAACGCCACGAAAGTTGAAGCGCACGGCGCGGTAGCCCAGTTGCAGGAACGCGCGCGCCAGGGTCTGCACCACCTTGTTGTCCATGGTCCCGCCATGTTGCGGATGCGGGTGGCACAGCACCGCTGTGCCGCGCGGCGCGGTGGGCGGCTCGTCGATGGCGCAGGCTATGGCGCCTGCCGGCCCCTCGATCGCGGCGAGGCGGGTATCGCGGTTCATGTTCAGCGGCCGACGTCCGGCGGCAACAGGAGCCGCTCGACGACACGGCCGTGCTTCAGGTGCTCGTCGACGATCTCGTCGACGTCGGTGCGGTCGACGAAGGTGTACCAGATGGCCTCGGGGTAGATGACGGCAACCGGACCGCCCGCGCAGCGATCCAGGCACCCGGCCTTGTTGACGCGCACGCCGCCGGGGCCCGCCAGGCCCTCGGCCTTGACGCGCGATTTGCAGTGGTCGAAAGCCGCCTGGGCATCATGCTGGGCGCAGCAGGCTTCACCGTTGCTGCGCTGGTTCAGGCAGAAGAAGACATGGTGCTTGTAATAGCTCATCGGGCGCGATTGTAGGAACCAGGGTGTACCCGGACGGGCAGCGCGGGTCAGTCGGTCAGCCGTGGTTCACTCTGCGGCGCGCGGACGAGCCAGCAACCAGCCCATCGCCGCGTAGGGCCACAGCCATCCCACCCAGCGCGCCAGGCCGTGGAAGCGGATGAAGCGTCCCTGCTCCCAACCCTGCAGGCTCTGGGCGAAATACGGGTCGGTGGGCGCTTGGTGCACCAACATCACCAGGCCAGTCAGTGCCACCAACGCCAGGCCGGCGGCTGCGCGCGGCCCCACCCAGACCAACGACAGCGCGATCACGGTGCCGATCGCCAGCGCAGCAAGGACGCCCGGGGTGTGCCATGCCAGGGCATGGTCGGGGCCGAAGTTCAGCGCCGTCGACAAGGTCGTGGCCGCCACCGCAACCAGGGGCGCGCCGATCGCCCAACCGGCCCGCCGCCACGGGGGCCGGGATGCCGCGAAGGCGATCAGGCACGGCGACAGCAGACCAAGCACCACGGCCAAGCCCTCCGACAGGCGCGACAGCGACGGTTGCGCCGGCTCGTCCTCCAGCCATTCGATGGCCGGTTCCGCCCAGGGCACGTCCGTCAGCGCCATCAGCGCCCATTCCTGCAACAGGCCCCCGACCTGGCCCAAGCCCAGCGGCACCGGCGCGGGAAACAGAAGCGCCACCGGCCACAGCAGCAGCAGCACCATCGCGCCGGCGCCACCGGCACCGAGCCACCGGTCATGCGCCTGGCGCAGTCGCGGCGGCAAGCCGGCAGCGCCGAGCGCAGCCGCCAGGAGGCCCCCGAGCGCGGCCCCTGCGCTGTTGAGCACCCAGTCCATCAGGGAAGGAACGCGCTGGGGCAGCAGGTGCTGGGTGACCTCAAGTGCGTACGACAGGCCGAGCCCCGCGACGAAGCCGCCCATCGCCCCCAGCAGCTTGCCGCGCCCCTTTGACAGCATGGCCAGCCCGACCAGCAAGCCCAGCGGCAAGTAGCCCAGCAGGTTCGCACCAACGTCGAAACCGCCCCACCAGCGGGGCCAGCGCAGCGCCAGCAGGTCACTCGGGACGGCGCCGGGGGGCCAGCGCCAATCCGTGAACGGAAACAGCGTGGCGTAGGTAATCAGCACCACCCACGCCCAGGCCAGCAGCGCGGTGCCGGAACGCCGTGCGGGTCCGGTGGACATCAGGCAGGCATCAGAAGGGCTTGACCACCGCCAGCACGACGATGGCAGCGAAGATCAGCACGCTGATCTCGTTGAAGACGCGGTACCAGCGGTCGCTGCGGCGGTTGGCGCACTGCTCGAAGTCCCGCATCAGCCGCCCGCAGGCATGCTGGTACCCGATGGCACCAACGACCAGCATGAGCTTGGCATGCAGCCAGAGCTGGCCCGGTCCGCGACCGACGCCGTAGCCCAGCCACAGCACCAGTCCCAGCGCCAGCGCCACCAGCATCAGCAGATTGGCAAAGCGGTAGAGCTTGCGCGCCATCAGCAGCAGGCGCTCCCGCTCGGCATGGCTGTCGGCCGGCACCATCGCCAGGTTGACGAACAGCCGCGGCAGGTAGAACAGGCCCGCGAACCAACTGGCCACGAACACGATGTGGAATGCCTTGACCCAGAGAAAGCCGTGCATCAGAGCCTGCCGAACCGCCCGCAGGGCGCTGACATACCCTTGCGGGGGACGAACGAAATGAGCTGGTGGCGATCCATGGGCAAGGCATTATCCGGGCCGCCAAAAAAAGAACCCCGGCCTCGGGCCGGGGTCGCAAGCCTTAACGCTGTCATCACGGTAAGGCACCTGCTCAGGGAGGAAAAGCAGGGAATGACAACCTCGCGGCTATCATTCGATGCCAATATTAGCATATCGCCCTCGCTCGCAAGGGCCAGCAAGCTCAGGGCAAACGAGGATTTCTTCTCCATTCCACCGAGATGCGCAGGATCAGGCACCTGCGCGAGCGGCCCGCCAAGACCCACACACCCATGCACACACCCCCACCGTTTCCCGCAAGCCGCCCGCGCCGGCTGCGCCGAGATGCCTTCACCCGCGACCTGGTGCGCGAACACCGGCTGCACGCCGCCGACCTGATCTTCCCGGTCTTCGTGCTGGACGGCCAGGACCAGGTGCAGGACGTGGGCAGCATGCCCGGCGTGCAGCGCCTGTCGATCGACCGCCTGCTGCCGCTGGCGGCGCAGTGCGTGGCGCTCGGTGTGCCGGTGATGGCCTTGTTCCCGGTGATCGATCCGGCGCTGAAGACGCCCGACGGTCGCGAGGCCACCAATCCTGACGGCCTCGTGCCGCGCGCGGTGCGGGCGCTGAAGGACCGCTTTCCGGAACTGGGCGTGCTGACCGACGTCGCGCTGGATCCCTTCACCTCGCACGGCCAGGACGGCCTGCTCGACGACACCGGCTACATCCTGAACGACGAGACGGTCGAGGTGCTTCGCCGCCAGGCGCTGGTGCAGGCCCAGGCTGGGGTAGACATCGTCGCGCCCAGCGACATGATGGACGGGCGCATCGGCGCGATCCGCAACGCACTGGAGACCGCCGGCTCGATCCACACCCGCATCATGGCCTACAGCGCGAAATACGCGTCCGCCTTCTACGGCCCGTTCCGTGATGCCGTCGGGTCCAAGGCCAACCTGGGCAAGAGCGACAAGAAGGTCTACCAGATGGACCCCGGGAACAGCGACGAGGCGCTGCGCGAGGTGGCGCTGGACATTGCCGAAGGCGCCGACATGGTGATGGTCAAGCCCGGCATGCCCTACCTCGACATCGTGCGCCGGGTCAAGGACGAGTTCCGGGTGCCCACCTTCGCCTACCAGGTCAGCGGCGAGTACGCGATGCTGAAGGCGGCCGCCGCCAACGGCTGGCTCGACCATGACGCGGTGATGATGGAGTCCCTGCTGGCCTTCAAGCGCGCTGGCGCCGACGGCGTGCTGACCTACTTCGCATTGGACGCGGCCCGGCTGCTGCAGCAGCGCTGACTCCCGGTTCAGCGTCCGGGGTAGGGATCGTGCAGGCCGAGGCCGAGCAGCAACTCGGTCTCGCGCGCCTCCATCAGGGCGGCCTCGTCGTCGGCCTCGTGGTCGTAGCCCTGCGCATGCAGCGCGCCGTGCACCAGCAGGTGCGCATAGTGCGCGCCGACGTCCAGGCCCAGCTCGCGCGCCTCGGCCTCGACCACCGGCGCGGCCAGCACCAGGTCCGCCACGACGACCGGCTCGTGCTGGTAGTCGAAGGTCAACACGTTGGTCGCATAGTCCTTGCCGCGGAAATCGCGGTTCAAGGCCTGGCCTTCGTCCGCGTCGACGATGCGCACCGTCAGCTCCGCCGGGCCCTCCAGCGCCGCCCGCAACCAGCGCGCCACCTTGTGGCGCGGCAGCAGGGCACGGTGCCGCGGATCGGCGAACTGCAGCGACAGGCGCAAGTCCGGCTTGGCGATCGTCATTGCGGTTTCGCCTTCGCCGCGTCGTAGGCCTCGACGATGCGCGCCACCAGCGGATGGCGCACCACGTCGGCCGCCGTGAAGCGGCTGAAGGCGATGCCGCGCACGCCGTCCAGCACGCGCTCGGCGTCGACCAGGCCGCTGGTGGTGCCGCGCGGCAGGTCGATCTGGCTGACGTCGCCGGTGATGACCGCGCGCGAGCCGAAGCCGATGCGGGTGAGGAACATCTTCATCTGCTCCGGCGTCGTGTTCTGCGCTTCGTCGAGGATCACGAAGGCATGGTTCAAGGTGCGGCCGCGCATGAAGGCGAGCGGTGCGATCTCCAACGTGCCCTTCTCGAAGGCGGCGGTGACGCGCTCGAAGCCCATCAGGTCGTACAGGGCGTCGTACAGCGGACGCAGGTAGGGGTCGACCTTCTGCGCCAGGTCGCCGGGCAGAAACCCCAGCCGCTCACCGGCTTCGACCGCAGGGCGCGTCAGCACGATGCGCTGCACGCTGCTGCGCTCCAGTGCATCGACCGCGCACGCCACCGCAAGGTAGGTCTTGCCCGTACCCGCCGGCCCGATGCCGAAACTGACGTCGTGCGAGAGGATGTTGCGCAGGTAGCGCACTTGATTCGGCGTGCGGCCACGCAGGTCGGCACGACGGGTGTGCAGCACCACCTCGCCGTCCGGCGCGGTCGCGGGCGCGGGTGCTGCCTGGGTGGTGCGCACCTCCACCAGGGCCAGTTGCAGCGCCTCGGCCGGGATGGGCCGTGCGGCACGGGAATACAGCGACTGCAGCAGCGCGACCGCGCGTTCCGCCGCGGCACGGTCGCCTTCCACCGCGAACTGCGCCTCGCGGCGGGTGATCCGCACGTCGAGCCCGATCTCGATCGTGCGCAGGTGTTCGTCGAGTGCGCCGCACACGTGGGCCAGGCGGCTGTTGTCGACCGGTTCGAAGCTGTGGCGAAGAATCATTGGCGGGATTGTCCGCCTTGTGGTGCCGATCGATGGCGAGGCGCGCAAGAACGCACGGTGGGCGCCGAGCCGCTCCGGCAGAATCGCGCGCCATGCCGAATGTCCCCTCCCGCGCCCGGGTGACGGCGGCCGTGGCCGCGTGGGCGCGGCGCGGGCGGATCTGGCTCACCATGCTGCTGCTGGCCGGTCTGTTGTGGCCAGCCTCCGGCCTGCGGGCGCAGACCCTGGAGTTCGGCCAGGCCGCCACGATCGAGTTGAGCCCCGGCCAACCGGCCGACTGGACGCACGCACGCACGGTGCCGCTGCCCGACGCCTGGGCCCGAAGCCGTCCGCGCTACAGCGGAGTGGCGGCCTACCGCTTCGGCTTCGATGCCGATGCCGCGGCCGGCAGCGGCGCCCTCTTCGCGCTGTACATCAAGCGGGCCTGCAGCGCGCTGGAGGTGAGGCTGAACGGCCAGCTGATCCATGCCGGCGGCCAGCTGGTGGAGCCGGTATCGCGCCACTGCCAGCTGCCGCAGTTCGTGCCGGTGCCGGCAGCGCTGCTGCAGCCCAAGGGCAACGTCATCGAACTGCACCTGCGCGGCTTCGCGCTGGAAGAGGTGGGCTCGCGTGACCGCGCCGGCGGCCTGGCGGCCGTGGAGCTCGGTCCGCACGAGACGCTGCACCAGCGCTACCGCTGGCGCACGCTGTTCGCCGTGCGCCTGCCCGAGGTGGTCAGCGGCACGCTTGCGCTGATGGGCATCGGCCTCTTCGTGATGGGCTGGCTGAACCGGCGCCAGAGCTACCTGGCCTATTTCGGCATCTTGATGGTGGGCTGGTCGCTCGCGTTGTCGCGACTGTGGTTGACCGACCTGCCATGGCCGCATGCCACGACCGAGCTGCTGCTGGCCACGCTGATGAGCCTCATCGCGCTGGCGGCGGTGCAGTTCCTGCTGCGCTATGTCGGCCGGCGCGTGCGGTGGGTCGACATCGGCCTGCCTTCGCAGGCCATCGTGATGCTGCTGAGTTTGCTCGCCGCCGGACCGCAGCGCCTGTACCCGATGGCGACGGCCTGGTTCGCGCTGCTGTCGCTGGAGATCGGCGTGGCCGCAGCCTACTACCTGCTGGAGACGCACCGCCGGCGCCAGCAGCAGCTGTGGCTGATGGGCCCCCTGCTGGGGGTGGTGGGCGTCGCACTGGCCACCGAGTTCCTGGCTCAGCAAACGGCGCTGGACGTGCGCGTGGGCTACGTAGCGCAGCTGGTGCCGTCGCTGGTGTTCATGGCGCTTGGCTTGCGGCTGGTGCAGCAGTACGGCCGGGCGCTGGAGTCGGCCGAGCAGGGCCGCGCCGAGCTGGAGGTGCGCATCCGCGAGGCGACCGCCCAGATCGAGCGCAACTTCGCGCAGCTGTCGGAAATGAAGGTGGAACAGGTGACCGACCGCGAGCGAAAGCGCATCGCCGCCGACCTGCACGACGACCTGGGCGCGAAGCTGCTGACCATCGTGCACACCAGCGACAACGAGCGCATCTCCACGCTGGCGCGCGAGGCACTGGAGGAGATGCGGCTGTCGGTACGCGGCCTCACCGGCAAGCCGGTGCGCCTCAGCGACGCACTGGGCGACTGGCGCGCCGAAGTGGTGTCGCGCCTGGCGCAGTCCGGCGTCGAGGGCGAGTGGAGCGCGCCCTCGGACGACGACGTGCCGGGAACGCTGTCCGCGCGCGCCTACGTGCAGACGACGCGCATCCTGCGCGAGGCCATCAGCAACATCATCAAGCACAGCGGCGCCTCGCACTGCGCGGTGCGCTGCACGCTGGGCGGAGGTGACTTCCAGCTGGTGATCCAGGACAACGGCAATGGCATCCCCATGGAGCTGGATGGAAGGCTCGACAAGGGCCACGGCATGGCCAGCATGAAGAGCCGCGCCAAGCAATTGCAGGGGCAGTGCCTGGTCGAGTCGGGTCCAGGCTATGGAACCGTGATACGTCTCACGCTGCCGCTCGATCGGCACGTCACAGCAACGTAAGTGACTGCTACGATGGATCGGGTTTGGTTTCAATCCCCCATCCAACCGCATGAACAACATCCTGCTGCTCGAGGACCTGCACGAGATCCGCGCATGGTTGCGCAGCCTGGTGTTGCAGGTCTTTCCCAACGCCCAAATCACGGAGTGCTCGCGCGTGCACGACGCCCTGGCCCACGTCGCGGCGATGAAGTTCGACCTGGCACTGATCGACCTGGGCCTGCCGGACGGCTCGGGCACCGACGTGGTGGCGGCGCTGCGCGATGCGCAGCCGGACGCGCAGTCGGTGGTGGTGACGATCCACGACGACGACGACCATCTCTTCCCCGCCCTGCAGGCCGGCGCTTACGGCTACATCCTGAAGGAGCAGTCGCGCGAGCTGATCACCGAACAGCTGCAGCGCATCAGCCAGGGCGAGCCGCCACTTTCGCCCTCGATCGCGCGCAAGGTCATCAAGTACTTCGCGTCGATGGCCAAGCCTGCGGCGTCGGCCATGCCGGACGTGTCGCTGACCGAGCGCGAGAGCGAGGTGCTGCTGCGTGTCGCCAAGGGCTTCACGCTGCCGGAGATCGGCGTGCAGCTGGGCCTGTCGCGCCACACGATCGCCGACTACGTGAAGCAGATCTACCGCAAACTGAACGTCAGCTCGCGCGCCGAAGCAGCACTCGAAGCGCAGCGCCTGGGACTCTTCCGGCGCTGACCGTTCCCGGCGCACAGCCACGCGGGATGCGGCCCGGCGCGCGCACCTGAGGCATGGCTGCCCAGCAGCCTGTGCTCACATAGCCTGTGCTCACATAATCCGCCGATGATCGGTCGGCTCGTCGGCACCCTGGCGGAAAAGGCCCCGCCCCAAGTTCTCATCGACGTGAATGGCGTCGGCTATGAAGTCGACGTGCCGATGTCGAGCTTCTTCAACCTGCCCGGCCTGGGCGAACGCGTCACGCTGCTGACGCACTTCGTCGTGCGCGAGGATGCGCAGCTGCTGTACGGATTCCTAACACATGAAGAGCGCGCCACCTTCAGACAGCTGATCCGCATCTCGGGCATCGGGCCGCGCACCGCGCTGTCGATCCTCTCGGGCCTGTCAGTCGGCGAACTGAGCCAGGCGGTGACGCAGCAGCAGGCTGGCCGGCTCGTCAAGGTGCCGGGGATCGGCAAGAAGACTGCCGAGCGGCTCCTGCTGGAACTGAAGGGCAAGCTGGGTCCGGACATGGCCGCGCCAGGCACGGCGGTGGCCAGCGACGCGCAGGCCGACATCGTGCAGGCGCTGATGGCGCTGGGCTACAACGAAAAGGAAGCCGCTGCGGCCCTGAAGGCGCTGCCGCCGGACGTCGGCGTGGCCGAAGGCATCCGGCAGGCGCTGAAGGCGCTGTCGAAGTAGCGTCCACCCTGTGGCCCGGCGGCCCGGGCGCGAGCGACAATCCGCTGTATGGGCATACAGACCGACGACTTCGAAGCCGCCCCGCCGCCGCGGGTCGTCAGCGCCGCACGGCAGTCACCGCAGGAAGAGGCGCTGGAACGCGCGCTGCGGCCCAAGCTGCTGCAGGAATACATCGGCCAGGCCAAGGCGCGCGAGCAGCTGGAGATCTTCATCGGCGCCGCCCGCAAGCGCGAGGAAGCGCTGGACCACGTGCTGCTGTTCGGCCCGCCGGGCCTGGGCAAGACGACCTTGTCGCACATCATCGCGGCCGAGCTGGGCGTGAACCTGCGGCAGACCTCGGGCCCGGTGCTGGAGAAACCGAAGGACCTGGCGGCACTGCTGACCAACCTCGAGCGCAACGACGTGCTCTTCATCGACGAGATCCACCGCCTGTCCCCGGTGGTCGAGGAAATCCTGTACCCGGCGCTGGAGGACTACCAGATCGACATCATGATCGGCGAGGGGCCCGCTGCCCGCTCGATCAAGCTGGACCTGCAGCCCTTCACGCTGGTTGGCGCCACCACGCGCGCCGGGATGCTGACGAATCCGCTGCGCGACCGCTTCGGCATCGTCGCGCGGCTGGAGTTCTACACGCCGGCGGAACTGGGCACCATCGTCAAGCGCTCGGCGGGCCTGTTGAACGTGCCGATCCAGGCCGAAGGCGCCTTCGAGATCGCGCGCCGCTCGCGCGGCACGCCGCGCATCGCCAACCGGCTGCTGCGCCGGGTGCGCGACTATGCCGAGGTGAAAGCCGAAGGCGTCATCACCCGCCCCATCGCCGACAAGGCACTGAAGATGCTCGACGTGGACCCCGAAGGCTTCGACCTGATGGACCGCAAGCTGCTGGAAGCGGTCGTGCACCGTTTCGACGGCGGGCCGGTGGGGCTGGACAACGTGGCCGCCGCGATCGGCGAGGAACCCGGCACGATCGAGGACGTGATCGAGCCCTACCTGATCATGCAGGGCTTCCTGCAGCGCACGCCGCGCGGGCGCATCGCCACGCTGGCGGCATACCGTCACCTGGGCGTCGCGCCGCCGAAGAGCGGCGCCGCCGGCGACCTGTTCGCCGGCTGAGGTCCGTCCCGCGCGGAAGCCGGCCGCGCCAGGCCGGCACGCCGCGAGCATGGTCCAGGCCTCAGCTGCCCGGGGAGACTTCCGCGCTCTTGGCGCCTTGCTTGAACGGGCTGCGATCGGGCGGTTCGTCGTGTGTGGCGCTGCGCGTGATGGCGCTGACCAGGCCATTCACCGCCGAAACGCGGTGTCGCGCCGCACAGGCCAGCGGTTCGGGCTTGCAGCCCATCCGGGCCTTGGGTTCCAGCGCCGTGCGGCCGAGGGACAGCCGCGCGGCGCCGAAGCGCAGCGCGTCCTCGATCGTTGACTGCAGCAGCGCCAGGTACACCGGCGCGTGCTGGTTGGTGTCGCGGTCGTAGCCGATGTAGTAGCCCAGCGCGGTTGCGCCGTCCTTCACTGCGGTGACGAAGCCCACGGCGCGGCCGTCCAGCTCCGCGATGCGGCAGGCGAAGCCGTGCTCGCCCAGGGCCCGCGCCATGGCCGGCAGGTAGCCGGGCTGCAGCGAGGCCAGCCGCAGGCCCTGGGCCTGGTGCACCTGCTCGTACAGCGCATGCAGTTCGTCCTGGCGCCGGGCCATCTCGTCGGCGTCGATGCAGCGCAGCGTGACGCCGGCGGCCGCGCAGTCCTTCAGCAGCTTCTTCGCACTGCTGCGGTAGCTGGAGGTCAGGCTGGCCAGGTAGTCGTCGAAGCGCTGCCAGCCGGGGGCCAGGGTCAGCACCATGTCGGGCTCGGTGTCGACGCTGCGGTAGCCCAAGAGGCGCAGCGACTCACGCACCGCCGGCGCCTGGCCGCAGAAGTCCTTGACCAACGCGATGTCCGACTCGCCGAGCAGCTTGTCCCCGCGGCGCAGCCGGTACATCGCTTCGCCGACGCCGTGCCACAGCATCTCGGCATCCACCTCCGGCGCGAAAGCGACGCCGCGCGCGCCCCACACCAGCAGGTTGCCGCAGACCAGCAGGCGCTCCTGCAGCCGGGCCACCGGCTTGTCCAGCAGCGAGGTCTTGCGCGGCTTGCGCAGCCGCTCGCCGCCGACCAGCACGCGCTGGAAGAGCATGGCCGCCACCGGCCGGCCTTCGTCGTAGGCGAGCGCGTAGCGCGGTTCGACGTTGTCCGGCGCATGGGCCTCGAGCACCCGCAGGTAGTCGCGCGACAGGAACACCGTCTGCGCGGCCAGTTCGTCCCAGTGCGCCGGGTTGACGAAATCGATGCGGTCAGCGAGGACGAAGTCCAGGCCGCTGGAGGTGCGCCGCGCGCGGCGCTTGCGCCCGATGGTGGCGATGGCGCGCTTCAGGCGGCTGCGGGTCGAGGTTCGGGCGGCATCGATCGGCATGCCGCGCAATGTAGCCGCCGCGCCGGAGGGATACGCCGGCCGCATCCCCTCTTCGCATCACGCGGCGCACCCGCGCGGCGAGAGAAAGCTAACCCGCAAGCTGAGCGCATCACGAGGCGCCCCGCCGGGACGCCGGCGTCCTCAGGCCCACCTCAGGCCCTGTCGAGCTGGCGCACCGCGACGGCGCCGCCGCCGCAGCCCAGCCAGCCCAGCAACCACAGCGCAGCGAGCAAGGCCGCGGCGGCGAGCAGCTGTTCGGGGCGGCTCAGGCTGTGCGCGGTCCACAGCAAGGCCACGACGCCGCACAGCACCGCCACGAACAGCAGCAGCGCCAGCACGCGCTGCAACCGGCCCATCGGTGGGTCGAAACGCTCGGCGCGCCGCAGGTCGAAGGCTGGCTTCGGGAAGCGGCGGGCGACGTCGTCGGGCCGCCAACCCGGCGGCATGAGCCAGACCCTGAACTTGTCGGCCCAGCGCCGCGCGTGCCAGCTGTCATGGGCCAGCGCGGCATACACCTCGAGGTTCGCCCACAGCGGGTTGAAGCTGCGCAGCGGCGAACGGGTGCCGTAGATGCAGGGGTCGTCGTCCCGCTCCATTTCGAAGCTGTCGAACAGGCGATCCCAAAGCACCAGGATGCCGCCGTAGTTCTTGTCCAGGTAGCGGTCGTTCACGGCATGGTGCGCCCGGTGGTTCGACGGAGAACAGAACACGCGGTCGAACCAGCCCAGGCGCCCGATCTGCTGCGTGTGCACCCAGTACTGGTACAGCAGGTCGACCAATGCGACCACGCCGAAGACCAGCGGCGGAAAGCCCAGCAGCGCCATCGGCAGATAGAAGACCCAGCCGGCGATCCAGTCGGTGGAGGTCTGGCGCAGCGCCGTGGAGAGGTTGTAGTCCTCGCTCTGGTGGTGCACGACGTGCGCCGCCCACAGCAGGGCCACCCGGTGACCGAGCCGGTGCTTCCAGTAGTAGAGGAAGTCGTACAGCAGCAGCGCGGCCGGCCAGACCCACGGCGAGTCGGCCGGCAACGACCAGGGTGCCGCCTGGTCGAAGACCAGCGTGTAGATGCCGACCATCAACAGCTTGGTGAACAGGCCCACGACCTGGCTGAGCATGCCCAGGCCGATACTCGTCATCGCATCGTTCAACCGATAGGTGTTGCGCCCGCGCGCAATGCCGACCGCGCATTCCAGCGCGATCAGCGCGAGAAACACGGGCGTGGCGAGCACGATGATCTGCGCGTCGGTCATGCGGAATTGTGGGCGCCGGGACGGCGTGCGATGCAGCGGGCGATCCCGCACGCGGGCCGCGCGGACCGGCCCATGGGCGCCACCGGACCGGCTCCACGGCCCTCGCCGCTCCCGCCGTTCGGTAGGTACCACGCACCGCTTGTCGGCGGGGACACATCTGATTGCCTTCGACCCCTCAAGCCGGGGTGATTCGTGACCGATTCCGCTGGTGAAAGCGGGGCGAGGCTCTTTAGAGTCCGACCCGTCCCCAGGTCGCCAGGGGTTGCTGGCGACACGGTCCCGGAGCGCACGATGCCTGCCTCTCGCACCCGCGGCTTCACGCTGCTGGAACTCATGGTCACTTGCGCCGTCGTCGCCATCCTGGCGGCGATTGCGCTGCCTGTCTACAACAACTCCGTGCAGCGCTCGCGCGTGGCCGAGGGCCTGGAGATGCTGAGTTCCTATGCATCCCGCATGGAGCAGCGCTACCAGGACGTGGGCAACTACGGCACCGCAAGCTGCACCCCCAGTGTGCCGACCGGAGACAAGTTCACGCTGGCCTGCGCGATAACGGCTGGCGGCCAGGGCTACACCGCGACGGTGACCGGCTCAGGGCCGATGTCCGGCTACTCCTACTCCATCGACCAGGACGCCGTGCGGCGGACCACCTCCCACCCGAAGGGCACGCCGAGCACCAACTGCTGGACCATCAAGGGGGTCTCATGCGACACCTGAACCGCTCGCGCGCGCGCGGCGTGACGCTGATCGAAATGATGATGGTGCTGGTGTTCCTGGCCATCACCTCGACGATGGTGGCGCCGTTCCTGAGCGACTACATCGCCAATTCACGGCTGCGCGAGTCGGGCAATTCGCTGATGGCCGAAGCGCTGTTCGCCCAGAGCGAGGCGATCAAGCGCAACGGCCAGGTGCGCCTGGCCGTGACCACCGGCGGAACGCAGGTCATCGACATGACGGGCGTGGCCCCGATGGTGGTTCGCGACCGGCTCTTCCCCGAACGCATCGTGGCGGAGGTGGTCAACGTGGACTTCGGCAGCGACGGCATGACCCGCCCGCGCGGCACCGACGTCACCGTCGACATCGACAGCACCAGCGTCACCTGCTCCGAGGAATACCGCTGCCCGCGCCTGCAGGTCGATGCCGGCGGCGCGCTGCGCCTGTGCGCGAACAAGCTGAGCTGCCCATGAACAAGCGTCCCCCACGCGCCGCGCAACGCGGCATCACGCTGCTGGATGCGCTGATCGCGCTCGCCGTCCTGGCCTTCGGCCTGCTCGGGCTCAGCAAGCTGCAGACACGGATGCTGGTGCAGGCCACCGAAGGCCAGCAGCGCATGACCGCGTCCCTGCTCGCCGACGAGCTGCTCAACACCATGCTGGTCGACAACGCGAATGCCGCCTGCTACACGCTGCCCGCCACAGGGTCCTGCAGCAGCCCGACCGCCAGCGCGCGCGCCGACGACTGGAAGGTGAGAGCGCTGGCGAGCCTGCCGGGCGCGATCGACGCCACGTCCATCATCGACGGCACGAACAACCGAATGACGGTGACGCTGACCTGGCAGTTCAAGAACGACACCGATCAACGAACCCATCAGGTGATCAGTGACATCCGCTAACTCGCCAATGCGCCGGCCAGCGCGCGGCATCACGCTGATCGAGCTGCTGGTCGGCCTGGTGTGCGGCGTGCTCGTCGGCATCGCCGCAGTCAGCAGCGCGCGGCTCTTCACCGCATCGCAGCGGCAAGGCGTGAGCGCCGGCGGCAGCAGCGCCAACATCGGCTCGGTGCTGACGTCGATCAAGAACGACGTCGGCAATGGCGGCCTCGGCTTCTTCGGCGATTCCGTCTACCTGTGCAACCGCCTGAACCTCAGCCGGGGCCTGGCGCCCGTCGTGGACGGGGGCAACTTCTCACCCATCATGGTGACGCGCGACAGCGCGGGCAACGACACGCTGGACGTCATCTACGGCACCGAGGTCGCGGCCGGCGCGGCCGTGCGGCTGTCGTCGACCTCGACCGGGCCGGACGCGAACCTGAAGTCGCTGCTGCCGGTCACCGTCGGCCAGGCGGTGCTCATCGCCTCGACGGACCTGACCGCGCCCTGCCTGGTCCGCACGGTCACCGCGAATGCGGCCGCAACGGCGACGACACGCCAGTCGCTCACCTTCGCCACGACGGGCAAGCACAACGAGTTCACCTTCAGCACCCCGGCCACCTATGGCGAGAACTCCCGCGTGTCCTTGCTCGGCACCGTGCAGTGGAACCGCTACGGCATCGTGGGCAACAACCTGCAGTTCACGCGCGTGATGGATGGCAACACCTCGGTGCTGATGCGCAACGTGCTGGCGTTCCGCGTGCAGTACGGCACCTCGGCCAACATGATGACCGACACGCTGAGCAACTGGGACGACCCGAGCGGCGCCTTCGCCACCCTCGACAACACCAACATCGGCCGCGTGCGCGCGCTGCGCATCGGCATCGTCGTGCGCAGTCCGCAGCGTGAGAAGAAGAACGCCTTGGGCACCTGCGAAGCGACGTCGGCCATGCCCACCCTGTTCGGCACCCCGGTCACACCCGACGTGACCGATTGGCAGTGCTACCGCTACCGCAGCGCCATCGTCATCGCGCCGATGCGCAACGTCGTCCACGGGCTGTGAACATGAAGCGTCCCCCTGCAACCCTGGCCCGGCGCGCCCAGCGCGGCCTGACCCTGCTGCTGGTGCTGATCCTGCTGACGGTGACGATGCTCGGCGGCCTGGCGCTGACGCGCATGGCCGAGAGCGGCTCGCTGGTCAGCGGCAACGTGGCGTCGAAGGAGGCCTCCATCCACGCCGCGGAAGTGGGCTGGAACGTGGCCTATGCGCAGGTCCAGACCCTGGCGTCGGAAAGCGCCAATTTCGGCGGCTGGTACTGGGCCACGATGCAGCCCACCGATGCCAACGGCATCCCGACCATCGACTTCAATTCCACCCCGGTCGTGCCCGGCGGCGTCGGCCGCTATACCGTGACGTACGCGGTGGAGCGCATGTGCACCGTGGCGGTGGTGGTCACGCCCACGCGTGAATGCCTGGTGAAGTTCGACCCGACGGTGCTCGAGGACAGGAGCACCGAGGCCTATACCTACGACGCGAAGAACTCGCGCCAATTCCGCATCACCGTGCGTGTGACGGACCCGCGCGGCACCCAGACCTGGACCCAGGCCCTGGTCAACCGCGCCGCGCTGTGACGCCCCGGCGTCACTGCCCACAGAGGAGCCTTTCGATGAAGCCCGTTCTCCAGTTCGCGACCTCGGTTCTCGCACTCAGCGGCCTGCTGTTCCAGGCCACCGCGAACGCCACCACCCTGGCGGAACAACCGCTGAAGGCCTCGGTGCTGGCCAAGCCGAACGTCATCTTCGGCATGGACGATTCGGGGTCGATGGACTTCGAGGTGATGCTGTACTCGAACGACGGTGCCTTCTGGTGGAACATTCCCAACACCTCCAGCTACGGGAGCGGCGCGGGCCTGGACGGAAGCCATCCGAACGTATCGATGCGCACGGTGACAGCCAACTGGTTCAACAGCAGCGGCAGCGGCGCGAGCGGCAACTGGCGAAAGATGGTCTATCTGTTCCCGAACGGCTCTGGAGCGAACGACCAGCGCAAGCTGACGGACAGCCAATACGACCACTTTGCGATCCTGCCCACCTCGGAATTCGCGCACATGCGGTGGTCCGGCGTCTACAAGAACGGCTCCACCTATGAGATGGCGCCCTCGAATCCCTCCGATTCGCCAAATCACAACCCCCTCTACTACAACCCTCTGATCACCTACAAGCCCTGGTCACCCGCACAGTTGTCCAGTGGCGCCTTCGCTCCCGTGGATGCGACCCCCTCGGCCACGCGCGCCCACCCGATCACGTCGTATGGATCCAGCGTATTCGATCTGACTGGCAGCCTGTCGCTGAACACGGACAACAACAAGGTGTTCACCGCATTGCCGGGCATGACCATTCCGGCCGGCTCGAAAAAGAAGGTGTGCAACTGGACCAACGGCAGCTGCCCCAGCTCCTGGACCGACGTGACCGCGGACGAGACCGCCGTGGTCAACGCGGTGACCCGCGTGGCGATGGCCTACCACCCAGCCACCTATTGGGTGAAGGAGTCCTGCACCGCAGATCCGGGCGGCACGAGCGTCGCAGCGATGTCTTGTGTCCAGGCACCGGATGGCTCGTGGTTGAAACGCTACGAGATCAAGTCCTCGGTGACCAGTTACCCGTCGGGCCGGACCTACACGGCGGAGTTGCAGAACTTCGCCAACTGGTTCCAGTACTACCGCAAGCGCAAATTCATGCTGGCCGCCGCCATGGGGGAAACGCTGGAAACACTGACGGGCATGCGGCTGGGCATCGTGCGCTTCAACAGTCTGTCGGGCACGCCGACCATGTACGACGCCGACTCCACCGTTGCCACTTCCAACCGACTGAGAGCCGCAGGCCACTTCTATGAAAACCCGAGCAACGGCGGCACCCCGACACGCGAGACGCTGAACTTCGTCGGCGCGAAATTCTCGGACGCCGGCGTCATCCAGTACGCCTGCCAGCGCAACAACGCCTTCATCGTCACCGATGGCTTCGCGACCAACACCTCACCGACGCCGCCCGCCTACCAGTCCGGAAAGTCAGCGGCGACGTGGGGCTCAGGCGTGCCGTACGAGACGACCCACATCGGGTCCATCGCCGACTTCGGCCTGCGCTACTACACCAACAACCCGCGAACGGACCTCACGCTGGGCAAGTCGCCCACCACCACGCGCGACACCAACCCCGACCTGCACGTCAACACGTATGGCCTCACGCTCGGTGCACGGGGCGTGCTGCTGACGACCGACACGGTGGCCGAGCCGACGTCCGCCTCCGCCTGGGCCAGTTCTGCCGTCAGCTACAGCCCCATCTCGATCGACGACCTCTGGCATGCCACCATCAACGGCCGCGGCCGCATGTACCTGGCGACCACGCCGGAAGAAACGGCCCTGCGCATCCGCGCCGGCCTGGATGACATCAAGAGCCAGGTCGGCGCGCAAAGCTCGGTGGCCGTCAGCAGCTTCAACCTGCTGGCCAGCGACGGCAAGGCATATGAAGCCAGCTACAACCCCTCGGGCTGGGTCGGCGACCTGACCGCGAGCCCGATCAACACGTCGACCGGCGTCATCTCCACGACGCCCACCTGGAGCGCCGGCACGCTTCTGACCGCGCGCGACTGGACGACCCGCGTCATCGTGGCCAGCGACGGCACCAGCGGCGTGGAATTCACCAGTGCCGCGGTCGGCGGCACGGTCGCCGGCAGCACCGGCTTCGCACCCGGACCGCTGATCGACTACCTGCGCGGCAGCCGCGCCAACGAAGGCTCGACCTACCGCACCCGCACCAGCCTGATGGGCTCGGTGCTGAACGCGGAGCCGGTGGTGGACATCGGCACCGGCGTCGTCTACGTGGCATCCGGCGAAGGCATGCTGCATGCGTTCAACAGCAGCACCGGCGCCGAGGAATGGGCCTACGTGCCTTATGGCGCGCTGTCCACGATCGGCCAGACGGCCCTGCGCGATTACGCCTTCAAGACCAAGCTCGACGGCTCGCCCACGGTCGGCGCCTATGGCAGCGGCAAGCTGCTGGTGGCCGGCATGGGCGCCGCCGGCCGCCGCTACTACGCCATCGACGTCACGAGCCCGCTGGGGCTCAGCCAGGCCGCCGCCGCCGCCAATGTGAAGTGGACCTTCCCCGCGCCGTCGGATGGAACGAACTACGCCACCATGGGCTACACGGTGGGCAGGCCGGTCGTGACCACGTCGGCCGCCGACGGCGACGTGACGCTGGTGACCTCCGGCTATGACAACGGCGAGACCATCGGCGACGGCAAGGGCCGGCTGTGGATGCTCAACTCCAGCACCGGGGGCGTGATCCGCACCTTCACGACCACGGCCGGGTCCACGTCCGCCGAGGCCGGCCTGGCGCAGATCGCCGCCTACCGCGAGGACGATGGCAAGGCCCGCTACGTCTACGGCGGCGACCTGCTGGGCAACCTGTGGAAGTTCGACCTCAACACCGGCACCACCACGCTGGTCGCCTCGCTGAAGGACGCCAGCGGCAACCCGCAGCCGGTGACGACGAAACCGCTGCTGACGCAGATCGACGGCAAGCGGGTGATCATGGTGGGTACCGGGCGGCTGCTCGACATCGGCGACTTCGGATCGACGAACGTGCAGACGATCTACGCCATCTCCGACACCGGCACCGCGCTGTCGAATGCGCGCACCGCGACCACGCAGCTGACGATGTCGGCCAGCGACATCATGGGCAAGGTCGACTGGGCCACCTCGCGCGGCTGGCACCTGGACCTGCCCTCCGGCCAGCAGGTCAACGTGGATCCGAAGATGGTGCTGGGCTACATGCACGTCAACGCCAACACCGCGGGCGGCAGCAACTGCGCGCAGTCGGCGAACCACTACATGATCAAGGTGCGGGCCGACGGCGCCACCGCTTCCTCGGTGATCGGCAGCACCGAGTTGCTGTCCGCCGATGCCAACGCCCTGTCCTCGACCTACGTGCAGTCGGGCGACAAGATGTTCGAGGAAACCCGGCTCACCACGGGCGAGAACCTGACCAAGGAACGCATCGACCCGTCCGTGATCCCGGCCCGCAAGAACGCCTGGCGCGACATCGTGCGCTGACCAGCGGCGGCGAACGATGAGGGGGCGGCGCGCCCCCCGCCACCTCAAGCCGCCGCGTCGTCCCTGACCAGCACCGCCAGGTGCTGGTGGTCGTTCCAGCCCACCAGCGTGAATCCTTCGCCGGTGTGCAGAAGCCGGTTGACCGCCGCATTGCCCAGCTGCCAGGTGCGCGGCGCCTGCAGTTCCAGCCGCAGCGCGGCGCGGTACAGGCAATCCAGCACGCCACCGTGCGTGACCAGCGCGATCGTGGAGCCGGCGTGTGCATCGGCCCAGCGCGCGGCGGCGGCGACGCTGCGGGCGTAGAACTCGCTCAGCGCCTCACCGCCCGGCGGGCCGAAGCCAGGGTCGCGCGCGCGCCAGCGCAACGCCATCTCGGGGAACTTCGCCTCGATCTCGTCGTAGGTGTGGCCTTCCAGCATGCCGAAGCCGCGTTCGCGCAGCCCAGCATCGAAAGTGAGCGGCAGGCCGAGCGGCTGCGCGAAGGCGCGCGCGGTCTCGGCGGCACGACCGAGGTCGCTGCTGATGACCGCCTCGATGCCTTCGTCCGCCAGCGCCGCGGCCAGGCAGGCGGCCTGGCGCCGGCCATGCTCGTTCAGCGGCACGTCGCGGTGGCCTTGCAGTCGCGAGTCGGCATTCCACGCCGTCTCGCCATGGCGGATCGCGATGATCCGCGTCGCGCCCGCGCTCAAGCGGCGCCGCCTGCGTGGTGCTCGGCGATCAAGCGCGGGTTCAGCGTGTAGGTGCCGGAATGGGTCGCGGCGTCCAGCACGTGCCCTTCCAGCGCCGCCCGCACCTGCGCGCCGGTGAAGGCCCAATCGACCGGCAGGCGGGGGATGTCCAGCGCGTACAGCGTGAAGACGTAGTGGTGCACCAGCGAGTCGTTGAAGGGCGGGAACGGGCCGTCGTAGCCGAAGTACTGGCCGGCCATCTCGGCGTCGCCGGCAAACCAGCCGGTGAAGTCGTTGACGCCCTGGCGCGCGCCGTGAGCCGCTGCGGGGCCGGGCTTGCCGCGGGCGGTGAAGCCGCGGCTCCACTCGCCTTCGGCGAAGCCGCCCAGCGACGGCGGGACGTCGACCAGCAGCCAGTGGAAGAAGTCGACCCGCGGCAGGTCGGCCGGCACCTCGCGGCCAGGCTGGTTGACGTCATCACCCTTGCTCGGCACGTCGAAGTCATGGCAGATCAGCACCAGCGACTGGGTGCCCGCCGGCAGGTCGCTCCAGGCCAGGTGCGGGCTCAGGTTGTCGGAAAAACCCACGCCTTCGCCGATGCGCCTGCCCGCCGCGTAACGGGCGGGAATCGGCTCGCCGTTGGGCCAGCTGTCGCTCCACAGTCTCATCTCACATCCTTTCTCTCAGCATCCCAAACGCCGCTTGCACCGTCTTCCCAAGCACACGCCCCGGAACCGGCTCTGCCGGGCCGGCGGCGTAACCCCCTTCAGGGGGAGGTGGCGCAGCCACTCCCGGGGGCGGGCCATCCCTGGGGAGGTGGCGCAGCCACTCCGGGGGGTGGGCCGATCACACGCCCCACACGATCGGTTCGTCTTCCTTCATCGCGCGGCGCATCATCTCCACCATGGGGAACAGACGCTGCCGCGGCGTCACGCCTTCGCGCGGGGGCAGCGGTTCGCCTTGCTCGCGCGCCTCGCGCTCGGCCTCGGCGCGCGCCGCTTCGTCGGCGGCGATAGCGTGCTCGATGGCCGCGATGGCCGCGGGCATCGCGCCCGGCTCGATGATGCCCTTGGGCGCCGGCTCACGGCCGATCGCACGCAGCAGCGCGTCGCCATTGGGCCCCAGCATGATCAGGTCGCCCGCGGCCTTGCTCTTGAACTTGTAGATCATGGTCGGTACACGTAGCCCCGCTGGAAAGGGAAGGTAGATTGTGCGCCCCGCATCGGCCCGTCCGCGACCGACCCCGTCGGCCGTGCGGCCAGCATCTGGTGCAGCGAGATCCAGCCCTGCTCGAAGCTCATCGCGCAGCCGGCCAGGTACAGGCGGTAGGCCCGCACCACCTTCTCGCCGGTGATCTCGCGCGCGCGGCCGAGCTGCGACTCCAGCCCGTCCGACCAGGCCCACAGCGTGCGCGCGTAATGCGGGCGCAGGTTCTCGACGTCCAGCGGCTCCAGCCCGGCATCGGCCATGTCGCGCAGCACGTGCGACAGGTGCAGCAGTTCGCCCCCGGGAAAGATGTAGCGCTCGATGAAGTCGCCGATGCCCGCGCCCAGCTGCGCGTTGCGCGTGCCGCCGGCGGTGATGCCGTGGTTCATCAGCAGCCCGCCGGGCCTGAGCAGGCGCGTCAGCTTCTGGAAGTAAATCGGCAGCAGCGCGGCACCGACGTGCTCGAACATGCCGACCGAGGCGATCTTGTCCCAGGGCTCATCCTCGGGCAGCGCGCGGTAGTCGAGCAGCTCCATCCGGACGCGCCCGGCCAGGCCGCGCTCCTCGATCAGCCGAGTGACGTGCACATGCTGGTTCTTCGACAGCGTGATACCGGTGGCGCGCACGCCGTAGTGCTCGGCCGCCCACAGCAGCAGGCCACCCCAGCCGGCACCGACGTCGAGGAAGCGCTCCCCCTCGCGCAGCATCAGCTTGCGGCAGATGTGGTCGAGCTTGGCCTCCTGGGCGCGCGCCAGCGTCATTGACGGCTCGCCGTAGTAGGCGCAGGAATAGACCCGGCGCGGATCCAGCCACAGCGCGTAGAAGTCGTCCGAGACGTCGTAGTGGAACTGGACCTGCTTCGCGTCCACGTCGGCGCTGTGCCTGCCGAGGGACTTGCCGCGGCGCATCAGCTCGCGCCACCAGCGCCACGGTCCGCGCTCGACGCCGCCGGCCGTGGGGTCGCCGCCGACCAGTTCGGCGGCGCTGGCCATCAGGTCGCGCATGTTGCCGTCGATCTCGACCCGGCCTTCAACGTAGTCCTCGGCCAGCTTGCCGACCTGGCCCGCGGCCACGTGGGCCAGCGAGCGCATGTCGTTCAGCCGCACCGTCACGCGTGCATCCGCGCTGCCGAAGCGCTGGCCGCCCGGCAGGACCAGCGCCGCGGGTGCACCGAGGTTGTCGAACTTGTCGCGAACCAGCGCTTCCAGGGCCTGCATGACGTTCACGCGGCGAGTCGGGGTGCGGCCGACTCTAGAAAAATTCACGGTCCGTCGCAACCGGACGGGTCATGCAGGACGGCCGGCATGCGGCATGCCTGCCACGGCGGGCAGGCCCCGGGGCGCGGTGCCCCGTCTGACCTTCTGGAAGCCAGCGCGGCAGAGATCGGGGCCCCGGTCCCTGCCGCGCTGGCTCCTAGCCTAGCGGCCGACGAGACTCAGCTGCGGCTTCGCCGGCCGCGGCCGGCCGCGGACCCGTTCGTCGAAGCTCAGCGCGTCCAGCGCCGGTGCGTACAGGAAGCCCTGGAACTGGTCGCAGCCGGTGTCCAGCAGGAAGGCGCGCTGCGGCTCGGTCTCGACGCCCTCGGCGATCACCTTC